>NZ_JBEXTS010000020.1:0-160078 GCF_040628815.1 Streptomyces sp. NPDC006140
GAGAAGTACCAGCTCAGGCCCCGCGACTGGGCGGCCGCCGCACGCGAGGGCCGCACCATCGCCCCGCTGCTGACCCGGCTCAACACCATCCGGCGGGAACACCCCGCGCTGCGCCGGCTCCGGAACCTCCGCTTCCACCACACCGACAACGACGCCCTCATCGCGTACAGCAAGCGCACCGGGTCCGACGTGGTCCTGGTGGTCGCCAACCTCGACCCGCACCACGCCCAGGAGGCCACGGTCTCGCTCGACATGCCACGACTCGGCCTGGACTGGCACGCGTCGGTGCCGGTGCGCGACGAACTCACCGGCGAGACCTACCACTGGGGTCGCCGCAACTACGTGCGCCTGGAGCCGGGGCGGGCTCCGGCGCACGTGTTCCACGTCCAGTCGCCGCCCGCCGCGCAAGGGAACGGAGGGGCAGGAACGTCATGACCGTGAACGAGCCCGTGCTGGACACTTTCGAGGACACTCCCGTCAGGGACCGCGACCCGGAGTGGTTCAAACGCGCCGTCTTCTACGAGGTGCTCGTCCGCTCGTTCCAGGACAGCAACGGCGACGGCGTCGGTGACCTGAAGGGCCTGACCGCCAAGCTCGACTACCTCCAGTGGCTGGGCGTCGACTGCCTGTGGCTGCCGCCCTTCTTCAAGTCGCCCCTGCGCGACGGCGGCTACGACGTCTCCGACTACACCGCCGTACTGCCGGAGTTCGGCGACCTCGCCGACTTCGTGGAGTTCGTCGACGCCGCCCACCAGCGCGGCATGCGCGTGATCATCGACTTCGTCATGAACCACACCAGCGACCAGCACCCGTGGTTCCAGGAATCACGCAAGGACCCCGACGGGCCCTACGGCGACTACTACATGTGGGCCGACGACGACAAGGGCTATCCGGACGCCCGGATCATCTTCGTCGACACCGAGACGTCCAACTGGACCTTCGACCCCGTGCGCGGCCAGTACTTCTTCCACCGCTTCTTCTCGCACCAGCCCGACCTCAACTACGAGAACCCGCGCGTCCAGGAGGAGATCCTGGCCGCGCTGAAGTTCTGGCTGGACCTCGGCATCGACGGCTTCCGGCTGGACGCTGTGCCGTATCTCTACGCCGCCGAGGACACCAACTGCGAGAACCTGCCCGCCACGCACGCCTTCCTCAAGCGGGTCCGCCGCGAGATCGACGCGCAGTACCCGGACACCGTGCTGCTCGCCGAGGCCAACCAGTGGCCCGAGGACGTCGTCGACTACTTCGGCGACTACGCGACCGGCGGCGACGAGTGCCACATGGCGTTCCACTTCCCGGTCATGCCGCGCATCTTCATGGCCGTCCGCCGCGAGTCCCGCTACCCGGTCTCCGAGATCCTGGCCAAGACCCCGGCCATTCCCTCGGGCTGCCAGTGGGGCATGTTCCTGCGCAACCACGACGAGCTGACCCTGGAGATGGTCACCGACGAAGAGCGCGACTACATGTGGGCCGAGTACGCCAAGGACCCGCGGATGCGCGCCAACATCGGCATCCGCAGGCGGCTGGCTCCCCTGCTGGACAACGACCGGCACACCATCGAGCTGTTCACCGCGCTCCTGCTGGCCCTGCCGGGCTCGCCGATCCTGTACTACGGCGACGAGATCGGCATGGGCGACAACATCTGGCTCGGCGACCGCGACGCCGTCCGGACCCCGATGCAGTGGACCCCGGACCGCAACGCCGGGTTCTCCACCTGCGACCCGGGCCGCCTCTTCCTGCCGGCGATCATGGACCCGGTCTACGGCCACCAGGTGACCAACGTCGAGGCGTCGATGTCCTCGCCCTCGTCACTTCTGCACTGGACCCGCCGCATGATCGAGATCCGCAAGCAGAACCCGGCCTTCGGACTCGGCTCGTACACCGAACTGTCCTCCTCCAACCCGGCGGTGCTGGCGTTCCTGCGGGAGTACGAGGACGACCTGGTGCTGTGCGTGAACAACTTCGCGCGGTTCGCCCAGCCGACCGAACTCGACCTGCGCGAGTTCGCCGGGCGCCATCCGGTGGAGCTGTTCGGCGGGGTCCGCTTCCCGGCCATCGGTGAACTTCCGTACCTGCTGACCCTCGGGGGCCACGGCTTCTACTGGTTCCGGCTCACTCGAGTCGCATCGCGCATCGGCCGGCGACTGTGAGCATGCGCCGACGAAAGGAGGCGTGACCATGCCGAAGACCGCATCCCTCCGCCCGGGCCTCACGCGCCTGGCCGAGCCCATGGAGTCGCTCGGCGGGCTGCTGCGCGACTGGCTGCCCAGGCAGCGCTGGTTCGCGGGCAAGGACCGGCCCGTCACGGAGCTCGGCCTGCTGTCGATGACCGAGCTCTTCCCGGGCTGTCTGCACCTGCTGGTCCACGCCGGGCACGCCGGCCACACCGGCGTGCCCTCCCCCGGCGGGGCGCCCCCGGCCGGGGACTGCTACCAGCTGCTGCTCGGCGTACGGGAGCATCCGTCGCCGCGCCTCGGACGGGCGCTGATCGGGCAGGTGCAGGACGGGCCGCTCGCCGGCCTGACGGTCTACGACGCGCTGCACGACCCCCGTTCGGCCCAGCTCCTGCTGGACCGGCTGCGGCACCCCGGCACGGCGGGCCCGCTGCGCTTCGACTGCGACGCGGACCAGCAGGTGCCCGCCGGACTGGTGCCGCGCCTGCTGGACGCCGAGCAGTCCAACTCCTCGCTGGTCTACGGCGACGAGTACATCCTCAAGGTCTTCCGGCGCATCCAGCCGGGCGTCAACCCGGACCTGGAGGTGCCGGGGGCGCTGGCCCGCCAGGGCTGCCACCGTGTCCCGGCGCCCGTGGCCTGGTTCCAGACCAAGCACCCGTTCAAGGCCACCCTCGGCGTGCTGCAGCCGTATCTGCGGGACGCCTCCGACGGCTGGACGCTGGCGCTGCACGCGCTGGCCGCCGGGGACGACTTCACGGCCCACGCCCGGGCGCTGGGCGCGGCCACGGCGGAGGTGCACCTCGCGCTGGCCTCGGCCTTCCCGGTCGGCGAGCCGGGGGAGAACGGGCGGACGGCCGCCGCGATGAACGAGCGCCTGACCGCCGCCGCGCACTGCGTGCCCGCGCTCCAGCCGTTCGTGCCGGGCCTGCGGGCCGCGTTCGCCGCCCTGACCACCTGCGACGTGGGGCCGCCCGCCCAGCGCATCCACGGCGATCTGCACCTGGGGCAGGTGCTACGGGCCGGACGCGAGTGGTTCGTCATCGACTTCGAGGGCGAGCCGTCCCGGCCGCTCTCCGAACGGCGCAGCGCCCACTCCCCCGTGCGGGACATCGCCGGGATGCTGCGCTCCTTCGACTACGCCGCCCGGCAGCGCCGCCCCTGGCGCCCGGAGTGGGCCCGCCGCTGCCGCGAGGCCTACTGCGCGGGCTACGCCGGCCGCGCCGGCTGGGACCCCCGCAAGAAGCACGGACTGCTCCGCGCCTACGAGACGGACCGGGCCGTGTACGAGGTGCTGTACGAGGCACGGCACCGCCCCGACTGGCTGCCTGTACCGATGGCGGCGATCGAGCGCCTCGCCGTGAGAGGAGACTGAGCCGTGGCCCTGAAGGACACCTCAATCCCGGAGCCGTCCGGCCCGGTCCCGGGCACCACCGCGCCCGCCCTGAGCCCCGAGGACCGGGGACGCCTGCTGGCGGGCGCCCACCACGATCCGCACGCCCTGCTGGGCGCCCACCCGGTGCCCGGCGGGATCGTGTTCCGGGCGCTGCGCCCCTTCGCCCGCTCCGTGAGCGTGGTGATCGACGGGCAGCGCACCGCCCTCGCCTCGGAGGGCGACGGCCTCTTCTCTGGCGTGCTGCCCCTGGCGGCGATCCCCGCGTACACGCTGCACGTGGCGTACGACGGCGGTGAGCAGGAGGTGCACGACCCGTACCGCTTCCTGCCCGCGCTCGGCGAGCTCGACCTGCACCTGATCCGCGAGGGCCGGCACGAGCAGCTGTGGCAGGCGCTCGGCGCGCAGCCGATGACCCACGAGGGCGTGCCCGGCACCCGGTTCACCGTGTGGGCGCCGAACGCGCAGGGCGTGCGGGTCGCCACGGACTTCACCTACTGGGACGGGACGCAGTTCCCGATGCGCTCGCTCGGCGCGTCCGGCGTGTGGGAGCTGTTCCTGCCGGGCGTCGGCGAGGGCACCGCGTACAAGTTCGAGATCCACTCCCGGTACGGCCACCGCTTCCTCAAGGCGGACCCGATGGCCCGCCGCTGCGAGGAGCCGCCCAACACGGCGTCGATCGTGACGGCCTCGCACTACGAGTGGGGCGACGCCGAGTGGATGGCGCACCGCGCCGACACGCCCGTGCACGAGGCGCCGTTCTCGGTGTACGAGGTGCACCTGCCGTCCTGGCGCCCGGGGCTGACCTACCGGCAGCTCGCCGAGGAACTCCCCCGCTACGTCAAGGACCTCGGCTTCACGCACGTGGAGCTGATGCCGGTCGCCGAGCACCCCTTCCACGGCTCCTGGGGCTACCAGGTCACCGGGTTCTACGCGCCGACCGCGCGGCTGGGCTCCCCGGACGACTTCCGGTACTTCGTCGACGCCTGCCACCGGGCCGGCCTCGGCGTGATCATGGACTGGGTGCCGGCGCACTTCCCGAAGGACGACTGGGCGCTGGCCCGCTTCGACGGGGACCCGCTGTACGAGCCCGGGAACGAGCGGCGCGCCGAGCACCCGGACTGGGGCACGTACGAGTTCGACTTCGGCCGGACCGAGGTGCGCAACTTCCTGGTGGCCAACGCGGTCTACTGGTGCGAGGAGTTCCACATCGACGGGCTGCGCGTGGACGCGGTGGCCTCGATGCTCTACCTGGACTACAGCCGCGAGGACGGCCAGTGGGAGCCCAACGCCTACGGCGGCCGGGAGGACCTGGCGGCCATGGCGTTCCTGCAGGAGATGAACGCGACCGTGTACCGGCGGGCCCCGGGCGTCGTCACCATCGCCGAGGAGTCCACCGCCTGGGGCGGGGTGACCCGGCCCACCGACACCGGCGGGCTCGGCTTCGGGCTGAAGTGGAACATGGGCTGGATGCACGACTCGCTGGAGTACATCTCCCACGAGCCGGTGCACCGCAAGTACCACCACCACGAGATGACGTTCTCGATGGTGTACGCCCACAGCGAGAACTACGTCCTGCCGATCTCCCACGACGAGGTGGTGCACGGCAAGCAGGCGCTGGTGTCGAAGATGCCGGGCGACTGGTGGCAGCGGCGCGCGAACGTCCGCGCCTACCTCGGCTACATGTGGGGCCACCCCGGCAAGCAGTTGCTGTTCATGGGGCAGGAGTTCGCGCAGGGGGCCGAGTGGTCCGTGGAGCAGGGGCCGGAGTGGTGGCTGCTCGACGAGGGCTACCACTCGGCGGGCGACCACCGGGGCGTGCGCGATCTGGTCCGCGACCTGAACGCGGTCTACCGGGCGACGCCCGCGCTGTGGCAGTGCGACACCCGGCCGGAGGGCTTCCGGTGGGTGGCGGTGGACTCCGCGGACGACAACGTCTTCGCGTTCCTCCGGTACGACGCCGAGGGCAACCCGCTGCTGGCGGTGTCGAACTTCTCCCCCGTCGTCCGGCACGACTACGGCCTCTGGGTGCCGGGTGACGTCGTCGCCTGGCGGGAGACCCTCAACACCGACGACGCGCGCTACGGCGGCAGCGGCGTGACCAACGCGGATCCGGTCAAACCGGAGGACGGCTGTGTCCGGATCACGCTGCCTCCGCTGGCCACCGTGTGGCTGACGCCGTTCGCTGTGTGAAGTCCTGCCGTTCCGCCAGGTGTCCCACCGCCTGTGAGGGGCACTGGTGGTCGTACCACCGGGACAACCCGGTGGTCGACGCGGCAGGCACAGAAGGGCGGGCATCAGGGTGCGCACCGTCGGAGTGGAGGAGGAACTCCTCCTGGTCGATCCGGAGACCGGGGACCCGCGGGCACTGTCCGCTGCGGTGCTCGCCCGGGCGGCGCAGGACGACGCGGATCAGGACATGTTCGAGAAGGAACTCCACGAGCAGATGCTGGAGTTCGCCACCCATCCGCAGTCGTCCATGGAGGCCCTGCGCGCGGAGATCGTCCGCTGCCGCAAGGAGGCCGCACGGCACGCCGGGGAGATCGGCTGCACGGTGGCGGCGCTCGCCACCTCCCCGCTGCCGGTGAGCCCCGCCGTCGGCGTCAACCGGCGGTACCAGTGGATGGCGGAGCAGTACGGCATCGCCACCCGGGAGCAGCTCGTCCTGGGCTGCCATGTGCATGTGGCGGTCGAATCCGACGAGGAGGGCGTCGCGGTCATCGACCGGGTGCGGCCCTGGCTGCAGGTCGTGAAGGCGCTCAGCGCGAACTCGCCGTTCTGGCAGGGCAAGGACTCCGGGTACAGCAGCTACCGCAGCCGGGTGTGGCTGCGCTGGCCGTCGGCCGGCCCGACCGAGATCTTCGGCTCGGCGGAGCGGTACCACCGGCTGATCGCGGACATGGTGGCCACCGGTGCCCTGCTCGACGACGGGATGATCTACTTCGACGCGCGGCTGTCCCAGCGGTACCCGACGGTGGAGATCCGGGTCTCGGACGTCTGCCTGCACTCGGGTACGGCCGTGCTGCTCGCCACCCTGATCCGCGGGCTGGTCGAGACCGCCGCACGCGAGTGGCGGGCCGGCCGGGAGCCGCTCGACCACAGTGTCAGCCTGCTGCGGCTGGCCGACTGGCAGGCGGCCCGGTCCGGTCTCACGGGCGAGCTGCTGCACCCCGCGACCATGCGGCGCATGCCCGCCGAAGCCGTCGTGCGGGCCCTGCTGGAACACGTCGAGGAAGCCCTCGCGGACACCGGTGACCTGGAGCGGGCCCGGACCGGGTGCGAGGAACTGCTGCGGGACGGCAACGGCGCCCAGGTGCAGCGGGAGCTGTACGAGCGCACGGGGAGCCTGCGGGACGTCGTCACCGAGTGCGTCCGCCACACGCAGGCGTGAGACGCCCCGCCCTGCCCGGGCGCGGGTTCACAGGATCAGGACGAGGGCGTAGGCCAGGAAGAACGCCGCGATCAGCACCACGAGCACGATGATCAGCGTCATCGGTCCCTTGGCCCAGCCCTTGGGCGGGTTGTGCGTCTCCCGGGGCCCCGCCTCGGGCAGGCTGCTCTCCGCGGGCGGGGTCTCGCCCGGCGGCACGCCGCCACCCGGCTCCAGGCCGGTGGTGCGCTCTGGTTCGGGATCGGGATTGATGTGACTCATGTCGTCCGGGTCCCCCGATCGCGCCCGGATCATCAGGGGGTCCCACTTCCGTATTTCCCGACTCGGAGGGTCCCGCCTCGACTACATTCGAGCACCGCGCCGATGACGGTACCCGTCGGCAATGTCACACCCCGTACATGTCAGGAGCAGTGCATGCGTGATGTCGGCCTCGCTCCACCGGCCGTCGCCCCGCTGACCGGCGGGCTCGCCGACAGCGTCTTCGAGGCGGCGGACCGCGAACCCACCCGGCCGATGCTCGCCCGCCGTACCGACCCCGCCTCCGCCGTGTGGGAGGAGGTGACGGCGATCGAGCTGCGCGACGAGGTGGTGGACGTGGCCAAGGGCCTGATCGCCTCCGGGATCGCGCCGGGCCACCGCGTGGCGATCATGGCGCGCACCCGGTACGAGTGGACGGTCTTCTGCTACGCGCTGTGGGCGGTGGGCGCCGAGGTCGTCCCGGTGTACCCGACGTCCTCGCGCGACCAGGTGGAGTGGATCCTGCGGGACTCCCGCTGCGTGGCCGTCGTGGTCGAGGACGAGCAGGGCGTGATGACCGTCGGCTCGGTGTGCGCGTCGCTGCCGCTGCTGCGCCACGTCTGGCAGCTGGACACGGGCGCGCCGGCGGAGCTGACGGAGCGCGGGGAGGCCGTCCCGCTGGCCACGGTCGACTCGATGCGCCGCATCGTCCTGCCGGACTCCACGGCCGTCATCGCCTACACCTCCGGCACGAGCGGCCACGCGCGGGGCTGCGCGCTGAGCCACCGCAATCTGGCCGGCCCGTGCGACACGGTGCTGGCCGGCTGGGGGCACACGGCGGCCGCACGCGGGGAGCAGGGCTCGGTCCTCGCGTTCCTGCCCTTCTCCCACGTGTACGGACTGATGATCCAGAACGTGTGCGTGCGCGGCGGTCTGCTGATGGGGCACCAGGCCGACCTGAGCGCCGAGGCGCTGTCGTCGGCGCTGCGTTCCTTCCGGCCCACGTACCTCTACGCGGTCCCCTCGGTCCTGGAGAAGATCTACAAGAACTTCCTGCGCACGGCCCAGCAGGGCGGTCACGGCGGGCTCTTCGAGCGGGCCGCCGAGACGGCGCGGGACTTCGCCGCGGCCCTGGAGCGCCAGCGGCTGGGACGGGGCCGCGGGCCCGCCTTCGACCTGCGGTTGCAGCACGCCCTGTACGAGCGCACGGTGTACCGCCGGCTGCGGTCCGCGCTGGGCGGCCGGGTACGGCGGGCGACCTCCGGCGGCTCGTCCCTCAGCCGCGACCTGTCCCTCTTCTACGAGGGCATCGGCATCTACGTGCACGACGGGTACGGCCTGACGGAGACCGCCGGCGGGGTGACGATGCAGCCGCTGGGCCGGGAGAAGTCCGGGACGGTCGGGCAGGCGCTGCCGGGCACGGAGATCCGGGTGGCCGACGACGGGGAGATCCTGGTGCGCGGCCCGTCGGTGTTCCAGGGGTACGTGGGCGACGAGGCCGCCACCCGGGCCGCGCTGCGCGGGGGCTGGCTGGCGACCGGGGACCTCGGGCAGCTGGACTCGGAGGGCTATCTGACGATCACCGGCCGCAAGAAGGACATCATCATCACCAGCAGCGGCAAGAGCGTCGCTCCGCTCGCCCTGGAGCAGCGGCTGCGGATGCACCCGCTCATCCACCAGGCGGTGGTCGTGGGCGACGACCGGCCGTGTGTGGGTGCCCTGATCACGCTGGATCCGGAGTTCCTGGCGCACTGGCGGGCGGCGCTGGCGCTGCAGGGCGAGATGCGGGAGGCGCGGGAGGAGAACGCGCTGCGGGAGGAGGTCGCGCGGGCCGTGGCTGCGGCCAACAGCGCGGTGTCCCGGTCGGAGTCGATCCGGGTGTTCCGGGTGCTGCCGGAGCCGTTCGACGTGAGCAACGGGCTGCTGACCCCGTCGATGAAGCTGCGCCGGGACGAGATCGTGCGGCACTACGCCTCCGAGATCGACGCGATGTACCAGTCCCGCAGGCGTCCTGGGCGGCGGAGCGCCGTGGACGAACCGTCGTACTGGGACGATTCGGACAGCGTGTTCCGCTGACCACGCACCCGGACGCGTAGGCCTCGCCCCCTCGGGAACACGCAACAGTGGCGACGCAAGAGAAAGGACGACAGCCCTGACGACAGCCCTTGCTGACGCCGGGCCGGAAAGGCGATATGTCAACCGAGCCGCGTGGGGATGACGCACTGACCTCCGAGGAGATCCCGAGCCGCACGAACAGCTTCGTGGGCGAGCCGCACGACGTGACGGGTGCGCGGCTGGCCGCGGAGGAGTTCCTGCGTGATCTGGCACGCTCCTCGCCGCCCTCTGCCCCCGAGTACTGGGACGACATCCTGTTGGTGGTGACGGAACTGGCCGCCAACGCGGTCCAGTACGCCCCGGGGCCGTTCGCGCTGCGGATGCGCCGGACCTTCGACGGGGTGCACGTGGTCCTGCACGACACCAGCACCACCGAGCCCGCCCCGCGCCCCTTCGATCCGCGCAGCGGTGGCGGCGGCATCGGCTGGCACCTGATCCACACCCTGTGCGACCAGGTCAGCGTGGTGACCGACGACCGGGGCAAGGACGTGCACGTGTTCCTGCCCTGGTGAGCCGGGAGCGTCACGGGCGCGAGGCGCCCGTGACCCGCTCAGACCGAGGTCGCCGCGCGCGGCGGCAGGCGGTGGTAGTAGTCGCCCACGGCCGTCAGGTACTCCCGGTCCCTCGTCTCGCTGTCGGTCTGGAAACGGGGCGCCGCCTTGGCGTCTCCCCTGCTGCAGGCCAGGGTGATCTTCCGGGCCTGCGTGTCTATGCCGGTGACGACCCCGGCGGGCACCAGGACGCTGCGGCCGAACACCCAGACGCCGGTGTCGACGACCAGATGCCGCATGCCGTGCGGGGCGGCCTCGCGGTCCACGTGCCCGATCGTGCCGTCGGTCGCGGTGACACTGAACCCGGTCAGGTCCTGCCCCTCGGTGTGACCGCTTGCCGGCGCGTACGACCAGATTCTGTCGATGACCACGCTGTCCCATCCTCCCTGGCGGTGTGCTGATCGCTGAAGCCTGGCGGCCGGATGCCGACCGCCTGCTCCACAGCAGCAATTACCCCCCTGTCGCAAGCGCATTCGGGGCACCCGCCCCGCATCGTGCGACAGGGGGGATCCCGGGCGATCCCCGGCGATGTTCGGATCGGGAGGAATGGAGGGCGGTTCCCGGGGTAATCGCGGGGGCGCGGTGACATTCGGAGCCCCGTGAAGGGAGGCACATGAGAAACGGCACTCGAGTCCGCGACACGACCGGCGTCGCCCCGCACCGCGGTCACCCCCGGAGGTGACCAGCCCAGGCCGTAGCACTTGTTGGAGGTACCCGTGCCCCTCGCCCAGAACCCGCTGTCCGTGGAAGTCGAACTGCCCCGGGAGGACGTGGCCCTGATCACGGTCGACGGCTACCTGGACGTCGACACCGCGACCGAGTTCCAGGCCCATCTGGCCAACCAACTCCACCACGGCCGACGGCACTTCCTGCTCGAAATGTCGTCCGTCCCGTTCATGGACTCGTCGGGGATGAACATCATCCTGCGGGTGTACCAGGAGACCCGCGGGAACGCCGGCAGCGTGCACGTCATCAATCCGACCCCGGCCGTGCGGCGCATCCTCGACCTGACCGGCGTCAGCATCACGGTGCCGATATCGGAGAGCGTGGACGAGGCTCTGGCCCGTGTCGACGAAGGGCCGCAGGCTCCCGAGGAGGCGGAGGGACAGGGCGCCTGACGGACCGGGTGCCCCGGGGCACGGCGCCTGCGGAACCGGCGGCCCGGTGCCCTCGCTCCGCCCTGCCCGGACGCGGCTCGCCCCCCTCGCACGGTGTGACGGCGGTGGCCAACCGCCGTTGCCCTCAACCGGATCGCTTGCGCCGGATCCGGTGTCGTACGAGGTCGGGGCATGGTTAGAGTTGTCGGCCGGCAAGTGTCACAGCGCCGTCTCGTTGCCTGAAGCGGGTTCGGTCGACGCAACGCGGATGAGGAGAGAACCAGGTGCCGGAGCACGAAGCGGACGGACAGCTCGCCACGCCCACGCACGAGGTCAGGGACTTCCTGCACCGACGGCGGGAGCAGATCGCCCAGCGGTGGGCGGACGAGCCCTTGTTCCGCACGGTGTTCACCGTCTCGCGCGACGAGGCGGTGGAGGCGGGCAAGGTCGTCGTGGACGCGCTGGCGCAGGTGGCCGACTCGGACCAGGTGGAGGACCCGGACGCCGCCGGCTTCAGCGGGGTGCGCGAGCAGTTGTCCCGGATGGGCGCGGCGCGCTCCCGGGCCGGGCTGTCCAACACCCAGGTCTCCAGCGAGCTGGCCGCCCTGCGGCCGCCCGTCGAGAACCTGCTGGCCGCGGATCTGGAACAGGCGCCGCCCGAGCACCTGCGGGCGTGTTCGACCGCACTGACGGTGCTGATGGGCACCCTGCGGCTGGTGGCGATGCAGTCGGCGCTGAGCGAGTGGCAGGCGCTCAGCGACCGGCAGCGGATGCAGCTGATGGAGGTGGCCACGCCCGTCATCCGGCTGTGGGACGGCATCGTGGCCGTGCCGCTGATCGGGACGCTCGACAGCGCCCGCAGCCAGATCGTGATGGAGACGCTGCTGAACGCCGTCGTCGACCAGCACGCGCGGTTCGCGATCCTCGACATCACCGGTGTGCCCACCGTCGACTCGCTGGTGGCGCAGCACCTGATGAAGACGGTCGCCGCGGCGCGGCTGATGGGCGCCCAGTGCATCGTCTCGGGCATCCGCCCCGCCATCGCGCAGACCATCGTCCATCTCGGTCTGGACCTGGACGTGATCACCCGGGCGAGTCTCGCCGACGCGCTGGGTTACGCACTGCACCAGCTCGGCGCGGACATCGTGAACCCGGGTGCGGGTCAACGGTGAGCGAGGCGTACTCCCGACCCGTCACAGGCCATGTGCCGGTGCTGCGGCTCGGCGACGTCCTGCTGGTCACGCTCCAGGGGGACCTGCACGACAGCACGGCGCAGCAGCTCCAGCAGGACCTCACGGAGACGATCTCCCGTACCGGGGTGCGCGGTGTCCTCATCGACATCTCCGGCGTGGAGATCGTCGACTCCTTCCTCGGCCGGGTGCTGGCCGAGATCGCGGCGCAGGCCAGGCTGCTGGCCGCGCGCACCGTGGTGGCCGGCATGCGCCCGGCGGTCGCCATCACCCTGGTGGAACTGGGTCTGACGCTGCCGGGGCTGAGCACCGCGCTCAGCACCGAGGCGGGCATGGAGCTCCTCGCGCAGCAGGCCCCGCTGACCCGTCCCGGCGGCCCGCGTCAGGAGAGTCCGTGATGCACACTGCCGCGGGCGTCGAGGCCTGCCTGCCCATCCGGTCGGACATGGACCTTGTGTGGGTGCGACAGCATGTGCGGCAGGCCGCTGCCCGGCTCGGCTTCGGCCTGGTGGAGCAGACCAAGCTCGTCACCGCGGCCAGTGAGCTGGCCCGCAACACCCTCGTGCACGGCGGGGGCGGACAGATGGAGGCGACGCACGTCAGCAGCGGGACCGCCCAGGGGCTGCGGCTGGCCTTCTCGGACGAGGGGCCGGGCATCGCCGACCTGGACCAGGCGCTCAGCGACGGCTACACCTCCGGCGGCGGGCTGGGGATGGGGCTGAGCGGGGCCCGCCGGCTGGTGCACGACTTCGACATCGAGAGCACGCCCGGCGCGGGCACGACCGTCCGGGTGACCTGCTGGGCGGGCCGGCCGCCGCGTCCGCGCGAGGAGGTCTGATGCCACGCGTGTGGGACGTCCCGGTGCGCGACTCGACCCGGGTGCGCGACGCGCGGGTCGCCGCCGAGGGCGCGGCCGCGCTGGCCGGGCTGGACGAGCGGCGCACCGCCGCGGCCGCGCTGGTCGCGACCGAGCTGGCGACGAACCTGCTCAAGCACGCCGAGGGCGGGCAGGTGCTCATCGACGTCGTGGACCCGGCCGAGCCGGTGGACGGCCGGACGCGGGCCCGGGTCGTGCAGATCGCCGCGATCGACCACGGGCCGGGCATTCCCGACGTTCCCGCGGCCGTGCGCGACGGCTTCTCCACGACCCGCTCGCTCGGGGCCGGGCTCGGCACGTGCCTGCGTCTCGCCGACGACTTCGCCCTGCACAGCACGCCGGGCCGCGGCACGGTCGCGGTGGCCCGCGTGGGGTCGACGCCCCGGGGCGGAGCAGGCTCCGCGGGGTCGTCGGTGACGGTGTGGGCGGACGGGCTGTCGCGGGGCCCGGGGCCGGGCACACCGGGCGGATCCCCGCGGGGCACCCGGGGCACCGGTGCCTGGCCCGAGGGCCCGGGTGCCGGTGGCGCGCCGTGGCCGGGCGGGCCCGAGGGCCCAGGTGCCGGCAGCGCGCCATGGCCGGGTGCGCCCGAGGGCCCAGGTGCCGACGGCGCGTCGTGGCCGGGTGTCGGGCCGGGCGGCGATGCGCGGGCGGACGCGCCGGTGGTCGCCGTGGCGTGCGGCGGTCTGGCCGGGCACCCGGCCGGGTCCGGTGCCGCGGGGGGCGCCGGCCTGCCGGTCGGCGGGTCCGCCGGTGGCGGCGCGCCGGCGGACGAGCCGGGCCGCCGTACGCCGGTGGATCGCCCGCTGCCGGGCGCAGGCGCGCCGGAGGGCGAGCCGGGCGGCCGTGCGCCATGGGATCGCCCGCTGCCCGGCGCCGGCGCAGCCGGACATGCGGACCGGGCCGGTGCGGCGCCCGAGCCCTCCACGCCCGTCGGCGACGTGCGGGCCGGGGGCGTGAACATCCCCTACGGCGGAGCCGAGTACTCGGGTGACGCGTGGACGTGGGTGCGGTCCGGGGACCGGGTGACGCTGATGCTGGCGGACGGGCTGGGACACGGCCCGGAGGCGGCCCATGCCTCGTCCGTCGCTGTCGCGGAGCTGCACCGCTGGGCCCGCCTCTCCCCCGCCGAGTCGCTGCGGCGGCTCCACGACGCGCTCAAGGGCACCCGCGGCGCGGCCGTCGCCGTGGCCCAGCTCGACCTGCGGGCCGGGCGGCTGCGGTTCGCCGGCATCGGGAACGTGGGAGCCCGGCTGCGCGCGGACGGCACCTGGCGTCCGCTGCTGTCGCGGCCCGGCATCGTCGGCGTCCACCGGCCCGCCACCCTCCGCGAGGAGGAGGCCGACTGGGCGCCCGACCGGCTGCTGATCCTGCACACCGACGGTCTGCCCAGCCGCTGGACGCCGCCGTCCGACGCCGGTCTGCCGGCGGCCGATCCGGCCGTGACGGCCGCCGTGACGATACGTGACGCGAGCAGTCCCGCCCGCCCGGTGCGGGACGACACCGCCGTGGCCGTGCTGACTCCGACCCCGCCGGACCGCCCATGATGCGCACTTGGCAGATCACCACCGTCACCGACGCGGCACGCGCCCGTATCGCCCTCGCGCGCCTGGCCGCGGCCTACGGTGTGCCCACCCTGGAACGGACCAGGCTGGCCACCGCCCTCAGCGCCCATCTGCGGCAGTGCCTCACCAAGGGCGGCACCTGGGTGCTCACCCTGAACCTCGCGGGGTCTCCCGCCGAGGAGGGCCTGCTGCACGCCGTGGTGACCCCCTCGCCGGAGGCGTGCGCCGCCGGGGAACCGCCCTGGGAGGTCACGGTCCCCTGCCCGGAGGCGGCCCAGGCCGCGGAGGGCGGCGCCGTCGCCGACGACCCGGCCGCCCTCGCGGAGGCGCTGCTCGGCGCCGACGAGGACACGGCCGTGGTGCTGGACAAGCTCACCGAGCAGGAGGACCTGGTCGCCTTCCACCGCGAGGAGCTGCACCAGACCAACCAGGGCGTCCTGGCGCTGCACGCCGAGCTGGACGCGGCGGGCCGGGCCCAGCGCGAGGCCTTCGCCGCCGAGCGCAGCGCCCGCAACGAGGCGGAGAGCGCCCGCCGCAGGCTGACGTTCCTCGCGGACGCGAGCGCCGTGCTGACGGCCTCCCTCAACCACGAGGAGATCGTGCGCCGGCTGCCGGACCTGCTGGTGCCGGAGTACGCGAGCAGCGTCGACGTCTGGCTGTTCGACCAGGAGGACGACAAGCACCGCTCGGCGCCGCATCCGGCCGCCGCCGTGGTCGCGGCCCGCACGGGGCGGCCCCAGTACGCCGCCGACCATCCCGGCAACCTGCCCGGGGTCGACGACCAGCCGCCGTCCGCGCTGGATCCCGCGCGGCCGCTGCTGTGCGTGCCGCTGCCGACGCGGCGGGCGCCGCTGGGCGTGCTGACGCTGTCGCCGCCCGGTGCGCGCTGGGACCCGGACGACGCGGTGATGCTGATCGAGCTGACCCGCCGGGCCAGCATCGCGATCGACAACGCCCGGCGCTTCGAGCACAACCGGGACATCGCCGAGACGCTGCAGCGCGCCCTGCTCACGGACCTGCCGGCCACGCCCGGCCTCAGCCTGGCCGCGCGGTACCTGCCCGCCACGCACGGGCTGAACATCGGCGGCGACTGGTACGACGCGTTCCCGCAGCGGGACGGCGGGCTCATCACCGTCGTCGGCGACGTGACCGGGCACGGTCTGCACGCGGCCGTCATGATGAGCCAGTTGCGCACCGCGCTGCGGGCGTACGCCGTCGACGGCGACAGCCCCGGCCGGCTGCTGACCCGGCTGCACCGGTTCCTGCACCATCTGCAGCCGGATCTGTACGCCACCGCCGTCATCGCCCGGTTCCACCCGGACGAGCCCACGCTGACCTGGGCCGCCGCGGGTCATCCGCCGCCGGTGCTGCGCCAGGCCGACGGCAGCGTACGCGTGCTGGACGCCAAGCCCGGCGCCATGCTCGGCATCCCGCTCACGCAGGAGATCGACGACCACACGGTGCCCGTGGCGCCCGGCTCGACGCTCGCGCTGTACACGGACGGCCTGGTGGAGCGGCGTGCGCAGGGCATAGACCCGGGCATCGGGCGGCTGGCCACGGCGCTCGGCGGGTTCCGTTCCGGGGAGCTGGACGCGGATCTGGGGGGCTCGGCGGACCGGATCCTCCATCCGCTGCTGAGCGACTCCGAGCGCGACGACGACGTGTGCCTGCTGCTGTGTCACCTCCGGGGGGACGCCGCGTCCTGACGGCGAGCCCGGTGTGCACGCGTTCTTCACTCCCGCCTGGTGCTTTTCGGCCACGGTGCGGGCATGGTGGTGATCGACGCGTTCGTCTGCATGCCGCGTCCGACTGGCGTACCGGTCGGGCACGGGGTGGGATCGAAGGGGTGCGAACCGGCGATCCAGGGGCAGTCGAAAGGCGTTCGAGGCAGACCGCCTGGAGCCGCAGAAAGGGATGAACACCGTGACACGACCCAGGATCCTGGTGGTTGGCGCAGGCTTCGCCGGCGTGGAGTGCGTCCGCCGTCTGGAACGGAAACTCTCCCCGGACGAGGCCGACGTCACGCTGGTGACGCCGTTCGCCTACCAGCTCTACCTGCCGCTGCTCCCCCAGGTCGCCTCCGGGGTGCTGACGCCGCAGTCGATCGCCGTCTCCCTGCGCCGCAGCAAGAAGTACCGCACGCGGATCATTCCGGGCGGCGCCATCGGCGTCGATCTGAAGGCGAAGGTGTGCGTCATCCGCACCATCACCGACCGGATCGTCAACGAGCCGTACGACTACATCGTGCTGGCCCCCGGCAGCATCACCCGGACCTTCGACATCCCGGGGCTGACGGAGCACGCGTTCGGGATGAAGACGCTCGCCGAGGCGGCGTACATCCGTGACCACGTCATCTCCCAGCTGGACCTGGCCGACGCGAGCCAGGACCCCGAGGAGCGGGCCTCGCGGCTGCAGTTCGTGGTGGTCGGCGGCGGCTACGCGGGCACCGAGACCGCGGCGTGCCTGCAGCGCCTGACGCACGCCGCCGTCAAGCGCTACCCGCGGCTGGACCCCGGGCTGATCAAGTGGCATCTGATCGACATCGCGCCGAAGCTGATGCCGGAGCTGGGCGACAAGCTCGGCAGCAGCGCGCAGGAGATCCTGCGCCGGCGGGGCATCGAGATCTCCCTGGGCACCTCCATCGCGAAGGCGGGCCCGGAGGAGGTCACCTTCACCGACGGGCGGGTGATCCCGACCCGCACGCTCATCTGGACCGCCGGGGTCGTCGCCAGTCCCCTCATCGCCACGCTCGGCGCGGAGACGGTGAAGGGACGGCTGGCGGTCGCCCCCGAGATGAACCTGCCCGGCAACGACGGGGTGTTCGCGCTCGGCGACTCGGCCGCCGTGCCCGATCTGGCCAAGGGCGACGACAGCGCCATGTGCCCGCCCACCGCGCAGCACGCCCTGCGGCAGGGCCGGCACGTCGCCGACAACGTCATCGCGACGCTGCGGGGCCAGGCGATGAAGCCGTACGTCCACAAGGACCTCGGGCTCGTCGTCGACCTGGGCGGCACCGACGCCGTGTCCAAACCGCTGGGCATCGAACTGCGCGGCCTGCCCGCCCAGGCCGTGGCCCGCGGGTACCACTGGTCGGCGCTGCGCACCAACGTGGCCAAGACGCGGGTGATGACGAACTGGCTGCTCAACGCGGTCGCCGGCGACGACTTCGTCCGCACGGGGTTCCAGGCCCGCAAGGCGGCCCGGCTGAAGGACTTCGAGTACACCGACGCCTATCTGACGCCGGAGCAGGTTCGGGAGCAGGTCGAGGGGACCGGCCGGCCGGAGTAGCGCCCGGCCCGGACGGGAGCTTCCGCTCGTGGCATGACATGCTGAGGTGCGGATCTTGGTGTGAGGACGAGTCGGGAGAGAGTGCGGCGGCGTGAGGGCAGCGGGACGCTCGGTGCGGACACGACTGCGGGACCGGATCGCGGCCTCCGACCCCGGCCTGCTGCGCCTGACGGCCGGGCTGCGGACGGTCGGCGCCATCGCCCTCACCCTGGCCGTGCTCTCCCTGCTCCGGGCCGACGTGCACCATCTGGTGGCGGGGGCGATGGCGGCGATGGTCGCCACCTTCGCCATCCGGGAGAAGCAGCTCGGCGCGCAGGCGGTGACCCTGGCGCTGGGGCTGCCGGTGGCGCTGGCGTCGGTGTCCCTGGGCGCGGTGCTGAACTCGCGTCTCGTCGTCGGTGACGTCTTCTTCGTCGTCCTGATCTTCTGCGCGGTCTACGGCCGCCGGTTCGGCGACCGCGGTACCGCGCTGGGGCTGATCGGCTTCCAGGTCTACTTCCTGTCCCTGTTCGTCGGCGCCAGCGTCTCGGCGCTGCCCGTGCTGTGCGGCGCCATCGCCCTGGCGTTCTGCTCCAGTGCCGTGATGCGGTTCGCGGTCGTGCCCGCCACTCCGGCGGGGGTGCTGCTGCGCCTGCGGCTGGCCTTCCGGGCCCGGCTGGCGCAGCTGGTGTCCGCACAGCTCGATCTGCTCGACGCCGGCGCGGACGAGATGGACAAGGCGCTCGACGCCGTGCGCGAGGGCACGGCGCGGCTGCACGAGACGGCGATGATGATCCAGGCGCGGCTGGAGGAGGGCACGCCCGACGAGTCGGTGGCGCGGCTGGTGCAGCGCCGGATCGCGGACGCCGAGGTGGCCGCCGAGCGGCTGGGTCTGCTGCTGCTGTCGGCCCGCAGCGCCGAACGGGCCGACACACTGACCCTGCACCTGCCGGGCGCGCCCGCGCCGTCGATGGGGCAGCCTGCCGTGCCGGACGAGGCCACCGCCACGCTCCGCCGTGATCTGCTGGCGCTGCGCACGCTGGTGCTGCGGGCGGGCAGCGGTGACGCGGGCACCGCGCTGGCCCATGTGCGCAACCGGCTGCTCGGCTACCGGGACGAGGAGAACCTGCCGCCCGCCCCGAGCGCCGTCCAGGACGTCTTCCGGGGCATCGGCGAGGCCGCGCGGGCGGTGCTGGGGTTGCGGATCGCGCTGGACGGCCCGCAGGACGAGTCGGACGACTCCCCCGCCACGGCCCGCTCCCGCGAGGAGCTGGACGCGGAGGACGCCGCGATCGACGGCGGCGAGGACGCGGCGCAGGAGGAGCAGGAGACGGGGCTGCGGCGGCCCACCACGCGCGCGGCCGTGCAGGTCGCCGTCGGGTCGACGCTGGCCATCGTGGGCGGCGAGCTGCTGTCCACGCAGCGCTGGTACTGGGCCGTGCTGACGTGCTGGATCGTTTTTCTGAACACCGCCTCGACGGGCGAGATCCTGGTCAAGGGCTACCGGCGGCTGCTGGGCACGGTGTTCGGCGTGGTGGCCGGCATCGTGCTGGCCGGTCTGGTCGGGCAGCACACCTGGACGGCGTTCGCGCTGGTCCTGGTGCTGATCTTCGCGATGTTCTACGTGGCGCCGCTGTCGTACACGCTGATGTCGTTCTTCGTCACCGCGATGCTGGGGCTGCTGTACACGCTGCTGCACACCTACAGCCTCGACGTGCTCGTGCTGCGGATCGAGGAGACGGCGCTCGGCGCGGCCTGCGGGGTGGTCGCCGCGGCGCTGGTGCTGCCGGTGCGGACGGACCGCCGGACGAACGAGCTGCTCGGCACCGTGCTGGACCGGCTGGCCGCCGTCACGGAGGGGGCGGTCGGCCAGCTCAGCGGCGGACCCGCGGACGAGCTGCTGGACAAGGCGCGCGACCTGGACCAGGCGCTGGCCGACCTGCGGGCCGCCACCCAGCCGCTGACCCACCCGGTCACGCCGCTGCGGGCCCGGCGCCACACCGCCCGGTACGTGGTGGCGCTGCTGGAGACGTGCGCGTACCACGCGCGGACCCTGGCGGCGACCGCCGAGCTGCTGCCCACGCATCCCTCGATCGCGGCGGACCCGCGGCTGCGCGGGGCCGCCGGGCGCACCGTGCGCAACATCGGGACGATCGCCGCCCGCGTCGCGGACGAGCACGCCGGTGCCGAGATCGAGACCGGGCCGAGCATCGCCTCGCTGCTGGGCTCCGACGCCGGCACACCGCGCTACGGGCGGATCACCGACCGCGTGCTGCGGCATCTGGAGCGGCTGGACGAGGCCGTGGTGGGCCTCGCCCGGCCGCTGGGCGTGCCCGTGGCGGCGCCTCGGCAGTGACGCCGGGGGCCCGCGCCGGTCAGAAGTCGGTGGGCAGCCCGCTCACCTCGGCGATGCCCCGCAGCTCCTCGGTCTGCCGGTGCCGTTCCTTGATGTAGTCGGCTATCTCGCCGAGGCGGACCGGGTCGGACGCGGTGGTCGCGTCGGTGACGATCCTGACCGGGCCGGTCTCGTCGACGTCGAGTTCGACCACTTCGTTGTCCAGGCGGCCGGTGACGGCGGTGGCGATGACGAGGGCCACCTCGTCGCGGACTTCCTGGGGCAGTTCGTCGCCGCCCCCGGAGTCCAGGGCGAAGTCGAGGCTGGACAGGCGTTCCTCGTCGATCGCCTCGAGGACCGGTTCCACCACGCGCATCAGGAGGCGGTAGTCCTCGGTGTCCATCCGGATGCGCAGGAGGTCCAGGTACATGTCCACGGGCCGGTCGTCGCCATGCGGAATCTCGGAATCGCTCATTCGCATCGTGTTCCCCGCGAGACGCGGCTCAGACGCGTCGCCAGCGGGCCATGGCGAAGGAGAACACGCCGAACAGCACGAGCCCGGCCGCGACGCAGACCAGCAGCCAGGGGCCGAGCGGGGTGTCGGCGAAGCTGCGCAGGGTGTCGTCCAGGCCCTTGGCCCGGTCGGGTGCGTAGTCGACGGCGGCGCGGACCGCGAAGACGCCGGCCATGGCGAACACGAGTCCGCGGGCGGCGCCGCCGGCCACGCCGGTGACGTCCACCAGCTGCCGGGTGCGGTGGCTCATCTGGCCCAGCCGGAGCTTGTCGTGGTACTTGCGCAGCACCGCCCGTACGCCGATCCAGCCGCCCGCGGCGATGATCGCGATCCCGGCCGCGCCGACCAGCCACTGGCCGGCGGGGATCTCCAGGACCCTGGCGGTGGCGTCCCGGGACTGCCGGTCGCTGGAGCCGCCGCCGCTCTGGTCGCGGCTCATCGCGAAGGACAGCACGGAGTAGGCGACGAAGACGTAGAAGGCGAAGCGGACCGTCGCCAGCAGCCGCTTGCGGGCGCTGCGGCCGTCCTGCCCGACGGAGCCGAAGAGCGCCTCGGACAGCCGCCACAGGGCCATGCCGACCAGCCCGATGCCCAGCGCCCACAGCAGCACCGCGCCGAACGGCTTCTGCGACAGTTCCGCCAGGGCTCCCCCGCGGTCGGCCTGCTCGCCGGTGTCGCCGAAGGCGATCTGCAGGGCCAGGGCACCGACCAGAAGATAGATCACGCCCCGGGCGGCGAGTCCCGCCCGGGCCGCCCCCTCGGTCACCGAACCCCGCGCCGCTCGCCGGGCCCGGAACCGACCTTGTGCCAACGCACTCGTGTCCATGTCGACCTCCCGGCCCTCCGGATGCCCCGGCTCGGCCGTCACACACCCGGACCGGCCTCCGGACCAGGGGGTTCCGGTCAGTGCCGGGCCCGCCCCTCTCCCGCCGCGTCCGTCGCGGGGCTCAGGATCGCCGCAGTCGTGCGCCCCGGCCGGAGCGGCCCAGGGCGTGCAGGTACTCCAGGGCGTCCAGGACCACCGTGCGGTCGTGCCAGGCGAGCCAGCGGCCCGCTTCGGCGCCCATGGTGCCGAGGGTCTTGGTCTGGGCCGCCGTCAGGCCGCGGAGGGGGCGGTCCAGGTGGGCCGAGACCATGCCGACGCACAGCCCGGACGCGGTCGTCAGCGGGACGCTGTGACAGGCCCTGCTGCCGGCCGCGAGGATGGCCCGCCGGGCGGGCTCGGTGAACACCGGGTCGCTCTCCACCTCCCGCACGGTGACCTGGGCGAGGTCCCGGGCGGCCTTCGCGCAGGCCGTGCCGTCGTCGCCGACGTGGGCGAAGAAGTCGATGAAGTCGGGCGTGAGCCCGGTGTGCTCCTCGATGCGCAGGCCGCCGCGGGCCCGGTCGGGGAGCTGGACGTTGCCCATGTCGGTGCCGGTCACCTCCAGGGTGCGGTTCAGCACGGCCTTCAGCACGGCACCGCGGCTGCCGGAGCAGGAGCGGTGGGCCGTGGTGAAGGTCAGCTCCGGTTCCGGCTGCCGCACGCGGCGCGGGAACCACAGCGGCTCCCCGCCGTCGGGGCGCGGTGCGGTGACCAGGACGCCCGCCAGCGTCCGCAGCTTGACGTTGTACCGCTGGGACGCCCGCTGCATCAGCGCGAAGGCGCTCTCCCCGTCGGGCAGCTCGTACCGCTCCTGGAGCATGCCCTGCGCCTGTGAGATCAGCGGGTACACGCGGGCCCTGGCCCGCAGGTCGCGCACCTGGGCGCGCAGGCGCTCCAGCTCGCCGTCGTCGTCGGTCGTCCGCCCCGCTGTCGACATGTGGCTCCTGGTTCTGCTCGGCGACAGACGGGCCCGGGCCGACGGCTTGCCGCCGTCGGCCCGGGCCCTGGTTCGCCTCTCGCCTTCCCCGTCGCGTCAGGCACACACTCCGGTCAGGCGTTCTCCGTGACCGGGACGTGCTGTCCGGCGGCCAGGGCAGCGGTCTCGGCGGCCGGTGCGGGTGCGGCCGCGAGCCACTGGCGAGCTGCCTCCAGGGCGCGCCGGACGTCCCGGGTGCCGGTGGACACGCACAGCGTGTACGCCAGGTCGCGTGCCCGCGGGTTCTGCTCGACCGGTCCGCGCGCGGCCTCGGCGGCCGTCAGCGCCTCGTACTCGTCGACCAGACGGCGCAGCACGGCTGGATGGGGCCTCAGCATGTCGTTCGCTCCTCGTGGGGTGGGGGGGTCAGGCCGTGGTGGAGGTGCCGCCGGTGCCCCGGTTGCCCGTCCGCTGCCCCAGGACCTCGTCGCGCACGCGGGCGCAGCTGCGGCTGATGAGGCGGGAGACGTGCATCTGGGAGATGCCGAGGCGGTCGGCGATGCGGCTCTGGGTCATGTCCTCGAAGAACCGCATGTAGAGGATGGCCCGCTCGCGTTCCGGCAGGCGGCGCAGGCCCTCCTTGGCGGACTCGCGGTCGACGACGGTGTCGAAGGACGAGTCGGCCGCGCCGAGGGTGTCCGCGAGGCTGTAGCCGTCGTCGTCGGCCGAGAGCTCGGCGTCCAGCGACAGGGTGCTGAAGCTGTCCAGGGCCTCGAGCCCGGCGCTGACCTCTTCCTCGGTGAGGCCGGTGTGGGTGGCGATGTCCGCCACGGAGGGCTCGGGGCTGCCCGGGTTCTGGGTGAGTTCACGGCGGGCCACCCGCACCTTGTTGCGCAGTTCCTGCACCCGGCGGGGGACTCGCAGGGCCCACATGCGGTCCCGGAAGTGCCGCTTGACCTCGCCGGTGATGGTGGGCACGGCGTAGCTCTCGAAGGCACCCCGGCTCGGGTCGAACCGGTCGATGGCCTTGACGAGTCCCAGGGCGGCCACCTGACGGAGGTCCTCGATCGACTCTCCGCGGTCGCGGAAGCGGCCGGCGATGCGGTGGGCCATGGGGAGCCACAGCGTGACGAGCTCGTCGCGGACGGCTTCCCGCTCGGGACCCTCCTCCAGCTCCGCCATACGGGCGAAGAGGGCCGCGGTGTCGGGGGCGTCGTCGTGGCGCCGCCGCGGGGCGGTGGTCGGCGTTTCGGGCGTGCCGGGACGGTTGGTGGGCGTTTCGATGAGCATGCGGATACGCTCCTGAACGGTCGTTTCAGGGACTTACCGCGGGAGGGTCACGCCCGGATCGCCTCGACGGCCTCCGGGGCAGTCATACCGCTCCCGCTGGCGCGCCTCCGGTCCGAAGCACGAAACTGCGTCTGCCCTGCCACCGGTGGAACAAACTCCGCTTTGCTTCGCAATCTGCCGGGGACCTTGTCACGGCTGCTCAGGACAGGGGTACGACGGCGGTGATGCACTTGCCGCCGGCGGGCAGGTCCGACACGCGGACGTCGCGGGAGAGCCGGCAGACGATGGGCCAGCCGTGGCCGCCGTGCCGCATTCGTCCGTGCGGATCTGTTCGGGGCGGGGTCACGGGCAGTTCGTCGCTGCGGTCGCTCACCGAGACGCGCACGCCGGGGCCGTCGATGTCGACCTGGAAGTCGGTGACGCCGCCGCCGTGCAGGATCGCGTTGGTGGTCAGCTCCGAGGCCACGAGCAGCGCGTCGGACAGGGCGTCCGCGTCGCACGGGGTGTGGGTGGCGCGGCACCGTTCGGCCACGGCGCGCTCCACCGCCCGGCGCGCCTCGGCGGGTTTGCGCGGCCGGGCCCGGTTCGCGCCGGGCGGCTCGAATACGGATTCGATCATGTGCTCCTCGCACATCCTGCAGCTCCCTCGGTGAAGACGGAAGCCGGATCCGGAGCGCGTTCCGCGGCCGCCCGCACGGGCACACCTGGGCCCGCGGACCCGCTGCTTCCTCAACCTGCCGCGGCGTTCGGGGCGCGCACCGCGCGAGCGCCGCGGGTCTCTCTCTTCGGCTCACCTCTCCCCGCACCTGCAAACCTCCGGCGGGCGCCGAAGCCGCGAAAACACCTCGAACGGCCGTGAGTCGGGTGCCATCTCCGCGCGCCGTCGGGGTACGCGGAGCGCATGACCGATGTGGTGGATTCCGATGAATTGCTGCGGCGCATCCAGCGCGCGAGGGACTGCGCGGTGCGGGAGGAGCGTGCGTGGCGGAGCAGGAGCGAGGAGCTGGGGGCGACCGACCCGCAGGGCGCCCGGGACGCGACGGTGCGGCGGATGTCCTACGAGGCGGTGCTGACCGTGCTGGACGAGATCGTGACCCCGGGCAAACACACGGCGGAGGGTTGACCGGCCAGGGGCCGGGTCCGGTGCGCGGCCCGGGCTGATTGCCGGGGCCGGTGCCGGGAACCCGGGTGCGCATGACAGTCGACCACACCGAAGCACCGGTTCTGGAAGCCCTGGAGGCGTACCGCCGCAAGGGGCATCTGTCGTTCACGCCGCCGGGGCACAAGCAGGCCCGCGGCGCCGACCCGGAGGTCCGCGAGGTCCTCGGTGACGCGGTGTTCCTGGGGGACGTGCTCGCCTCGGGCGGTCTGGACGACCGGCTCACCCGGGGCCGGGTGCTGCGGCGGGCGCAGGAGCTGATGGCCGACGCGGTGCACGCGGAGCACACGTTCTTCAGCACGTGCGGGAGTTCCCTGTCGGTGAAGGCGGCGATGCTGTCGGTGGCGGGGCCGCACGAGAAGCTGCTGATCGGGCGTGACGCCCACAAGTCGGTGGTGGCGGGGCTGATCATCTCCGGTATCGAGCCGGTCTGGGTCGAGCCCCGCTGGGACGCCGAGCGGCATCTGGCCCATCCGCCGTCCGCCGAGGACTTCGACCGGGCCTTCGAGGCCCATCCGGACGCGCGGGGTGCCCTGATCACGAGCCCCACGCCGTACGGCGGCTGCGCGGATCTGCGGGCGGTCGCCGAGGTGTGCCACCGGCGCTCGCGGCCGCTGATCGTGGACGAGGCCTGGGGCGCGCATCTGCCGTTCCATCCCGATCTGCCGTCCTGGGCGATGGACGCGGGCGCGGACATCTGTGTGACCAGCATCCACAAGATGGGCAGCGGTCTGGAGCAGGGTTCCGTCTTCCACCTCCAGGGCGACCTGGTCCCGCCTGCGCTGCTGGGGATGCGGGCGGACCTGCTGGGCACCACCAGTCCGTCGTCGCTGATCTTCGCGGGCCTGGACGGCTGGCGGCGGCAGATGGCGCTGCACGGCAAGGAACTGATGGGCGGGGCGCTGGACCTCGCGGCCGAGGTGCGGGCCGCCATCGAGGGGATCGACGGGCTGCACGTCAACGGCCGGGACGACTTCTGCGGCCCGGGCCTGGCCGACGACTTCGACCCGCTGCCGGGCGTCATCGACCTCACGGGGCTGGGCATCACGGGCTTCCAGGCGGCGGACTGGCTGCGCGAGCACCGGCACATCGACGCGCATCTGGTGGACCACCGCCGTATCGGCGCGCAGATCACCCATGGCGACGACCGGGAGACGACCGGGGAGCTGCTGGAGGCGCTGCGGGACCTCGCGAGCGTCGCGCGGGACCTGCCCCGGGCGCCGCGGGTGGAGGTGCCGTCACCCGCGGGGCTGCGGATGGAGCAGGCGGTGCTGCCCCGCGACGCGTTCTTCGGCCCGGCCGAGGACGTGCCGGTGGCGCGGGCGGCGGGACGGGTCGCGGCGGAGATGATCACGCCGTATCCCCCGGGCATCCCGGCGGTCCTTCCCGGCGAGCGCCTCACGGAGCCGGTGCTGGCGTATCTGCGCACGGGGCTGGAGGCGGGCATGCACCTCCCCGACCCGACGGACCCGGAGTTGGAGACGGTCCGGGTGGTCGCGGAGCAGACGCGGTGACACCCGAGTGAAACGGGTCACGCAACCGGTTTCCGCCGTGCACACGCCGCGCCGGATGGTTTACCGTTCATTCATACGTGGTGACGGAGTCGACCCCCGTCCTCCGCGCACCACCGCTTACGGCCCTGGCTGGTTTCCCCCGTCCAGCCAGGGCTTTCTCATGCCCCGGGAAAGTCGGGTACGCCGAGGTGCCCGGGGGCCCGCCAGCCGCTGAAATGGGCGTAGGGAAAGCACCGGTAGTCGACCGCCCGGCGAAAGGCTCCGCGTCATGACCAAAGCGATCAAACTCCTGGCCGCCCTGCCTCCGCCCCAGCGCGAGCGCCTGATGGCACTCAGCCGGGAGGTGTCCTTCGCCGAGGACGCCCGGATCTTCGAGGCGGGCGGCACGGCCGACCGCTTCTGGGTCCTCCGCTCCGGCGCCGTCTCCCTGGACCAGCAGGTCAACTCGCTGCAACGGGTCACCGTGGCCAACCTGGGCGCCGGCGACCTGCTCGGCTGGTCCTGGCTGTTCCCGCCCTACACCTGGGACTTCGGGGCGGTGGCGTTCAGCCCGGTGCGGGCGTACGAGTTCGACGCGGGGGCCGTGCTGAAGCTGTGCGAGGAGGATCCGCAGCTGGGTCTGACGCTGGTGCGGAACGTCGCCGAGGTGCTCGCGCACCGGCTGGAGATGACCCGGGGCAAGCTGATGGAGCAGTACACGCTGCACCGGCGCGGGGCGCTGTGAGGCCTCGGACCGTCAGACCCGGTAGCGGCGCAGCGCCGGTACCGCGGCGGCCAGGGCCAGCATCACGAAGACGACCAGCAGGCCGCCGCCCGCGACGGCGGTGCGGGGGCCGAAGGCGGAGCCCGCGGTGCCGTGCAGCACGTCGGCCAGGCGCGGGCCGCCCGCCACGACGACGGTGAAGACGCCCTGCATGCGCCCGCGCATCTCGTCGGTGGCGGCGGACAGCAGGATCACCCCGCGGAAGACCATCGAGACCATGTCGGCCACCCCGGCGACGACGAGGAACACCACCGCGACCCACAGGCTGGAGCTCAGCCCGAAGCCGGTGATGGCCACGCCCCAGACGACGACCGCCCCGATGACCATCAAGCCGTGCCGCCGGGCCCGGGAGAAGGTGCCGGAGAACAGTCCGCCGAGCACCGCGCCGATGGGGATCGCCGCGAACAGCAGGCCCAGCGCGAGCCCCTCGCCGTACGGGGCGTAGGTCTGCGCGGCGAGCTGCGGGAACAGGGCTCGGGGCATGCCGAGGACCATGGCGACGATGTCGGCGAGGAAGGACAGCAGCAGCACGGTGTGCCCGGAGATGTAGCGGAAACCGGCCGCGATCTCCTTCACGCCCGCGCGCCGGAGCGCCGTGCCGGCCAGGGGCGGCAGCGACGGCAGCCGGTACACCGCCCACACCGTGACGCACAGCGCCAGGGCGTCGATGAGGTACAGCTCGGGCAGGCCGACGACGGGGATGAGGGCACCGGCGAGCAGGGGTCCGGCCACCTGGCCGGTCTGCATCACGGTCGAGCCGAGGGCGTTGGCGGCGGGCAGCTCGCCGGCCGGGACCAACCGGGCGATGGAGGCGTTGCGGGCCGGTGCGTTCAGACCCCAGAAGGCCTGCTGCAGCGCGAGCAGCACCATGAGCGCGGCCACCGACTCCAGGCCCGCGAAGGCCTGGAGCCAGAACAGCAGCGAGGTGACCGCGATGCCGCTGTTGGTGATCAGCAGCAGCTTGCGCCGGTCCATGGTGTCGGCGATCGCCCCGCCCCACAGCGCGAACACGACCAGGGGCACGAAGCCCGCCATGCTCGCCGCGCCCACCCACGCCGAGGAGCCCGTGATGTCGTAGATCTGCTTGGGCACGGCGACGGCGGTGAGCTGGCTGCCGACGGCCGTCACGATCGTGGAGACCCACAGCCGCCGGTAGGCGGGGCGGCGCAGCGGGCGCGTGTCCATGGCCCAGCGGCGCCAGCCGCGCCGCTTCGGCGCCTCCGCCTCGGGATCCCGCTGCCCGGTCGTGCTCTCACTCGTGTCCACGCGCCGCCGCTTTCTCGATGCTCGCTACATCTTTTGGGCGGGATCACTATCGCACCAACCGCCGGTCACCGGGCGACCGTTTTTCAGCTTCCGATGATCAGCAGGGCACCCAGCACGATCATGGTGGCGGCGACCAGGCCGTCCAGGACGCGCCAGGCGGCGGGCTTGGCGAGGAACCGGCCGAGCAGCCGCGCGCCGAAGCCGAGGGCGGTGAACCAGCACAGGCTCGCCAGTACGGCGCCGAGGCCGAAGGTCCAGCGCAGCGGGCCGTGGTCGGCGGCGACGGACCCGAGCAGGAACACCGTGTCGAGGTAGACGTGCGGGTTGAGCCAGGTCATCGCCAGGCAGGTCAGCACGGCCCGGCGCGCCGATCCGGCCGCCTCCCCCTCCGTGCGCAGCGCGCCGCCGTCCGGCCGGAACACCCGGCGGGCCGCCAGGGCGCCGTAGCCGAGCAGGAACGCGCCGCCGATCCAGCCGACCGCCGTCAGGGCGCCCGGCCAGGTCACCACCACCGCGCCGACCCCGCCGACCCCGAGCGCGATGAGCAGGGCGTCGGACAGGGCGCAGATGCCGACGACGGCGAGGACGGCCTGGCGGCGGATCCCCTGGCGCAGGACGAAGGCGTTCTGGGCGCCGATGGCGACGATGAGGGACAGGCCGGTGCCGAAACCCGCGGCCCCGGCGGTGAAGGTGCTGGTCATGGCGTCGACGCTACGGAGGGACGCGTCCCGCGTACAGCTAAAGATTCTTACGTATCATTAGCATACGTGATGATGACGGATCTCCCGCTGGACCAGGTGCGGACCCTGCTCGCCGTCGTGGACGAGGGGACGTTCGACGCGGCGGCGGCCGCGCTGCACGTGACGCCGTCGGCGGTCAGCCAGCGCGTGAAGGCCCTGGAGCAGCGCACCGGACGGGTCCTGCTGCTGCGGACCAAGCCGGTGCGGCCGACGGAGTCGGGCGAGGTGCTGGTGCGGCTGGCCCGCCAGGTGGCGCGGCTGGAGCGCGACGCGTACGCGGAACTCGGCCTGAGCGGCGCCGGGGAGCCGACGCGGGTGTCGGTGGCGGTGAACGCGGACTCGCTGGCCACCTGGTTCCTCCCCGTGCTCAGCCGCGTGCCGGAGGAGCTGCGGCTCTGTTTCGAGCTGCGCCGGGAGGACGAGGACCACACGGCGGCGCTGCTGCGGGAGGGGGTGGTGATGGCGGCGGTGACCTCGTCCCCGGATCCCGTGCCGGGCTGTTCGGTACGGGCCCTGGGGCGGATGCGCTACCTGCCGGTGGCCGCGCCCGGCTTCGCCGCCCGGCGGCTCGGCGGCCCTCTGGAGGAGGTGCTGCCCGGCGCGCCCGTGGTGGCCTTCGACCGGCGGGACGACTTCCAGGACGACTTTGTCCGCCGGCTCACCCGGGGGCGGAGCAACGCGAGCGCGCTGCGGCACTACGTGCCGACCTCGGAGGGTTTCGCCGAGGCCGTCACGGCCGGACTGGGCTGGGGCCTGCTGCCCGAGGCCCAGGCGGGGCCCCTGCTGCGCGGCGGCCGGCTCGTCCCGCTCGCCGAGGGCCGGGCCACCGACGTGCCGCTGTACTGGCAGCAGTGGAAGCTCGACTCGCCCGCGCTCCAGCAGGTGGCCCAGGCGGTGACGGCGACCGCCGCGGAGGCGCTACGGCCTTGACGCGCCGGGGCTGTCGTCCAGCCGGGCCGCCGCGCTGTCCAGCAGCATCTCCAGGGCCGTGGGACAGGCGCTGGTGAGCATGCGGGTGGCGAGCAGCGGGGCCGCTTCGGCGATGCGGGGGTGGGTGGCGGCGGGCAGGCGGGCGTAGGTCGAGCGCCACATCTCCTCGTCGGCCCGGAGCGAGGCGCTCGGCAGGGCCAGCGAGGCGGCGTCGAGCGCGGCGAGGGCCAGGGTCGTGTCGATGAAGGCGTGGTAGACGCGCACCGCCTCCGGCAGCGGGAAGCCCGCGGTGCGCAGCACGTCCAGGACCGCCTCGTCGGCGGCGAGTTCGTTGGCCCGGCCCGAGACCCGGCTCGCGGTGAGCACCGCGGCCTGCGGGTGCGCCACGTACGCGGCGTGGATCCGCAGCCCGAGGGCCAGCAGGTCCGCCCGCCACTCCCCCGTGCGCCCCCAGCCGTCGAGGGCCTGGCCGATGAGGGCGTCGCCGATGGCGAGCGTCAGGTCGTCCATGCCCCGGAAGTACCGGTAGAGCGTGCTCGGGTCGGCGTCCAGGGCCAGGCCGAGCCTGCGGGCGGTCAGTCCGGCGCTGCCGTGCTCGCGCAGCACGCGCAGCGCCGTGTCGACGATCAGCCGTTCGGACAGCACGGTGCCGCTCCTGGTGGGCCTGCGCCGGCGGCGTTTCTCCTCGGGCACCACGCGCTTGGGCACGACGACCCCCTCCTTATGCCAACGCCATTGACCTTATGACAGGGGGCCGCGTTGTATCTCCCCCGAGGGCGCGCCACGTTCTTCGCGAAAAGGGAGTTTCTGTCATGCGTGTACTGCTCGTGGGCGCCGGTGGCGTGGGGGGCGCGATCACCCGGATCGCGGCGCGGCGGCCGTTCTTCGAGGCGATGGTGGTGGCCGATCACGACCCGGCACGGGCCGGGGCGGCGGTCGCGGCGCTCGGCGGCGACGCCCGCTTCACCGCGGAGGAGGTGGACGCGCGCGACGAGGCGGCGGTGGCCCGGCTGCTCGCACGGCACCGCTGCGACGTCCTTCTCAACGCCACCGACCCCCGCTTCGTGATGCCGCTGTTCCGAGCGGCCCGCGCCGCCGGTGCCACCTACCTGGACATGGCGATGTCGCTGTCCCGCCCGCATGCCGAGCGGCCGTACGCGGAGTGCGGGGTCAAGCTCGGCGACGAGCAGTTCGCGCAGGCGGCGCGGTGGGCGGAGGAGGGCGTCCTGGCCCTGGTCGGCATGGGCGTGGAGCCGGGCCTGTCGGACGTGTTCGCGCGCTACGCCGCCGACGAACTCTTCGACGAGATCGAGGAGATCGGCATCCGTGACGGCGCGAACCTGACCGTCGACGGGCACGCCTTCGCCCCCTCGTTCAGCATCTGGACCACGATCGAGGAGTGCCTCAACCCACCGGTCGTCTACGAGGCCGGCCGGGGCTGGTTCACCACCGAACCCTTCAGCGAGCCCGAGGTGTTCGACTTCCCCGAGGGCATCGGCCCGGTCGAGTGCGTGAACGTGGAGCACGAGGAGGTGCTGCTCGTGCCGCGCTGGGTCGACGCCCGCCGGGTCACCTTCAAGTACGGCCTGGGCCGGGAGTTCGTCGAGACGCTGAAGACGCTGCACCTGCTGGGTCTGGACCGCACCGAGCCGGTCACCGTGCCGGGGCCGGACGGCCCGGTGCCGGTCTCGCCCCGGGACGTGGTCGCCGCGTGCCTGCCCGACCCGGCGGCCCTGGGCGAGCGGATGCGCGGCAGGACCTGCGCCGGCACCTGGGTGCGGGGCGTGAAGGACGGGCGGCCGCGCGAGGTGTACCTGTACCACGTGGTCGACAACCAGTGGTCCATGGCCGAGTACGGCTCCCAGGCCGTGGTCTGGCAGACCGCCGTCAACCCCGTGGTCGCGCTCGAACTCCTCGCCACCGGCGCCTGGTCGGGAGCGGGCGTGCTCGGCCCGGAGGCGTTCCCGGCCCGCCCGTTCCTGGACCTGCTGACGGCGTACGGCTCGCCCTGGGGCATGCGCGAGCAGTGAGCGTGTCCGGGAAGGCGCTGTTTCACCAGGCGTCGACAGGTGACCCGAAAAGGAGTAAGCATCCGAACAAGCACGTTTCTACTGCGATGCAGGTGACTTCGATGGACAACTGGCGAGACCACTCTGCCTGCCGGCACGAGGACCCCGAGCTCTTCTTCCCGATCGGCACCTCCGGCCCGGCCCTGCTCCAGACGGAACAGGCCAAGGCGGTGTGCCGGCGCTGCCCCGTCCAGGAGGAGTGCCTGCAGTGGGCGCTGGACACGGGGCAGTCCATCGGCGTGTGGGGCGGCACCAGCGAGACGGAACGGCGTGCCCTGAAGCGGCGCGCGGCCGCCCGGCGCCGCTCAGGCTGACGCCCGCCGGACCCACCGGAACCGGCGGACGATCCGCCCGCCGGACCCACCGGACCCAGCGGGCGATCCGCCCGCCGAACCCCTGGGGCGTCAGCTGCGACGCAGCGTCCCCCAGGGGTTCTCCTGCCGGTCCACCTCCGCCTTCGCCTCGTCGATCACCTGCTGGTCGAGCCGGCACATCGGCCGGACGTCGGCGACCAGCGGTTCGTTGTCGGGCCCGCGTGCGGTCTCCTTGCCCGCCAGCACCCACGGGTGGACACCGGGCCCCTTGTCGTGCGGCAGGTGGGCGTAGTCGTGCAGGCGGCGCGCCACCCACACCCGGACGGGCCGGTCCGCCCACCACTCCTCGACATCGAGCGGGTTGGCGGACAGGCCCGGCATGGACACGCCCGTCAGGTCGTCGGTGCTGGACGCGTCGCGGAGATCGGTCCCCGGGCCGCGCGACCAGCGGACGTACAGGCCCTGGTGCCGCTCGACCAGCTCGGTGAGTTCGGCGAGCGTGCGCACGACCGGCAGGTCGTCCGATCCACTCATGTCGTGACCTCCTCCCTCGACGCCGTCAGGCGGACGGAGTACCCGCCCGGCGCGAGCGGAATCGGAATCGGCCGTTCGGCGCGGCGGGTGCCGGCACCCGGTCGGGGTTACGCTCGCGGCACAGCCGTCCGTCGCAGAAGGGGCCGAGCATGAGCGTTCGCGTACGCCGCGTCTACGATCCGCCCGAGCCGGAGGACGGTGTGCGTGTCCTGGTCGACCGGCTGTGGCCGCGGGGCCTGGCGAAGGACGCGGCCCGGGTGGACGAGTGGCCCAAGGAGATCACCCCGTCGACGGAGCTGCGCCGCTGGTACCACGCGGGCGACGGCTCGTACGAGGAGTTCGCCGGGCGGTACGAGGCGGAGCTGGCCGGCGACGAGGCGGCCGAGGCCCTCGACCGGGTGCGGGAGCTGGCCCGCGAGGGCGAGGTGACCCTGCTGACCGCGTCGAAGACGCCGGAGCGGAGTCACGCCACTGTGCTGGCCCGCCTCCTCGAAACGTGAGGGGACGGGCCGTCCCGCACGGTCAGGCGGTCTGCTTCGCCGCCGCCCGGCCGGCCGCCCGCCCGGAGAAGAGGCAACCGCCGAGGAAGGTGCCCTCCAGGGCGTTGTAGCCGTGGACCCCGCCGCCGCCGAAACCGGCGACCTCCCCGGCCGCGTACAGGCTGTCGATCGGGGTGCCGTCGGTGCCGAGGGCGCGGGAGTCGAGGTCGGTCTGGATGCCGCCGAGCGTCTTGCGGGTGAGGATGTGCAGCTTGACGCCGATCAGGGGGCCGGCCGCCGGGTCGAGGATGCGGTGCGGGGTGGCGACCCGGCCCAGGCGGTCGCCGATGTAGCGGCGGGCGTTGCGGATGCCCTGGATCTGGGCGTCCTTGGCGTAGGGGTTGGCGATCTGCAGGTCGCGGGCCTCGATCTGGCGGCGGATCCCGGCCGCGTCGAGCAGCGGCTTGTCGGTCAGCTCGTTCATCTTCTCCACGAGCTGCTCCAGGGAGGGCGCGGTCACGAAGTCGGCGCCCTTGCGCAGGAACGCGTCGACCGGTCCGGGCGCGCCCTTGCCGAGGATGCGTTCCTTGAGGAACCCGGCGCGGTCCTTGGCGGTGATGTCGGGGTTCTGCTCGGAGCCCGACAGCGCGAACTCCTTCTCGATGATCTTCTGGGTGAGGATGAACCAGGAGTGGTCGTACCCGGCGATGTCCTCGGTGGTGCGCAGGTGCTTCAGGGTGCCGAGGGTGTCGTAGCCGGGGAGGTAGGGCCCGGGCAGGCGGCGGCCGAGGGCGTCGAACCACATCGACGACGGTCCGGGCAGGATGCGGATGCCGTGGCCGGGCCAGATCGGGTCCCAGTTCCGCAGGCCCTCGGTGTAGTGCCACATGCGGTCCCGGTTGACCAGCCGGACACCCGCCTCGGCGCTGATGTCGAGCATCCGGCCGTCGACGTAGGCCGGAACGCCCGTCACCATCTCGTTCGGCGGCGTGCCGAGGCGTTCGGGCCAGTAGCGGCGGACGATGTCGTGGTTGGCGCCGATGCCGCCGCTGGTGACGATGACGGCCTGGGCGGTGAGTTCGAACTCGCCGATCGCCTCGCGGTTGGAGGCGACGCCTCGGGGTGAGCGGTCCTCGGCCAGGACCGTGCCGCGCACGCCGCGGGCGCTGCCGTCCTCGACGACCAGTTCGTCGACGCGGTGCCGGTGGTGGAAGGTGAGCAGTCCGTCGCGGGCGGCCTGCCTGGCGTACCGGACGAACGGTTCGACGACGCCGGTGCCGGTGCCCCAGGCGATGTGGAAGCGGGGCACGGTGTTGCCGTGCCCGTGCGCGGTGAGGTCGCCGCGCTCGGCCCAGCCGACGGTGGGCAGGAACGTGATGCCGTGGCCGTCGAGCCAGGACCGCTTCTCCCCCGCGGCGAACTCGACGTAGGCGCGCGCCCAGCGCACGGCCCAGGAGTCCTCGTCGTCGAGGCGGTCGAAGCCGGCGCTGCCCCGCCAGTCGCTCCAGGCGAGGTCGAAGGAGTCCTTGATGCCGAGGCGCCGCTGCTCCGGCGAGCCGACGAGGAACAGCCCGCCGAAGGACCAGAAGGCCTGTCCGCCGAGGTTGGCGGCGTTCTCCTGGTCGACGAGTGCGACCCTCCTGCCCCTGCTGGTCAGTTCGTGTGCCGCGACCAGGCCCGCGAGGCCCGCTCCGACGACGATGGCATCGGCATCCATGGCGACCGTTCCCTTCTTCAGTTCTTCTCTTCAGTTCTTCGCGTGATCGGGGGTGCCGCTGCCGTCGGTCAGCAGGGCCGTGAGCAGTTGCTTCAGCCAGGCACGGGCGTGCTCCGCGTCCCGGTCAAGCAGCAGTTGCGTGGTGACGCCGTCGTACGCCGCGACCACGGCGTGGGCGGCGCCGTCGGTGTCGCCGAGGACGGGGGGCAGCGCGGTGTGACCGCGGGCGCGGGCGAGCCGGTCGGCGATGGCCTGCCGCAGCCGGGCCCGGTGTTCCAGCAGGCTCCGCGCCACGTCGGGGTCGCGGGCGGCGTGCACGAGGAAGTCGGTCTTCACCAGGAGCCAGTCCCGGTCGAGGAGCAGCACCTCGGTGACGCGGTCCACGGCGGCCGGCACGTCGAGGTCGGGCCCGTCGAGGGCGAGGGCCCCGGAGACCTGCTCCGCGATCAGCTCGGCCCGCTCCTGGTAGAGGGCGAAGAACAGCTCGTCGAGGCTGGAGAAGTTGGAGTAGAAGGCGCCCCGGCTGTAGCCGGCGGCCTCGCACACCTCCTCGATGGAGACGTGCCCGAAGCCCTTGGCCGCGAACACGGCGAACGCCGCCCGCAGCAGGTTGGCGCGGGTGCGGACACGGCGCCTGGTCACGCGCCCGGTGGTTCCGGTGGTTCCCTGCACGGCCGTCCCCCTCCTTTTCGATACAGCACTGTATTCGATACACCGATGTATCGACAGCATCCGAAGTCGGATAGAACATCTTTTCGATTAAGAGGTACGCTGGGCGCATGGCCGGGCATCACCTCCAGGGCTCCCTCTTCGACCAGGCCGACGAGCTGCGCCTCGGCCCGCTCGACGGGATCCGCCGCACCGACCTCGGCTTCGGCGCCTGGCTCGACGTGCTGCCCGGGTGGCTCAGCGGCTCCGACGAGCTGTTCGAACACCTGGCCGCCGAGGTGCCGTGGCGGGCGGAGCGCCGCCAGATGTACGACCACGTCGTCGACGTGCCGCGGCTGCTCGCGTTCTATGGCGCCGGCGATCCGCTGCCGCACCCGGTGCTGGCCCGGGCGCGGGACGCGCTGAGTGCCCACTACGCCGGGGAGCTGGGCGAGCCGTTCACCACGGCCGGGCTGTGCTACTACCGCGACGGCCGGGACAGCGTGGCCTGGCACGGCGACCGGATCGGGCGGGGCGCGCGCGAGGACACCATGGTCGCCATCCTGTCCGTGGGAGCGCCCCGGGACCTGCTGCTGCGCCCCATGCGGGGCGGTCGGGCCACCGTGCGCCGGCCCCTGGGCCACGGCGACCTGATCGTGATGGGCGGTTCCTGCCAGCGCACCTGGGAGCACTCGATCCCCAAGAGCACCCGCGCGACGGAGCCCCGCATCAGCATCCAGTTCCGCCCGCACGGCGTGCACTGAACCCCGTCCAACGGCCAAGCCGCGCCCGCGCGTTGTGCCGCACCCGGCGATCTCGCCCCGCGCGGGGTCTGCTTTTCTTGTCCGGTCGGGCTGGGAGCGGGACCACACCACGCGGGGCGATCATGCGGGCAGACATACACCACGTCGCGGACGGCACCTACCTGGTGCACGGATCCAACACCAACTGGGTGATCCTCACGGAGGGGGACTCCGTCACGCTGGTCGACACCGGGTATCCCGGCGACCGGGAGCAGCTCCTCGCCTCGCTCGCGGAGGTGGGGAGCGCCCCGGAGGCCGTCACGGCGGTGCTGATCACGCACGCGCACAACGACCACCTGGGCTCCGCCGAGTACCTGCGCGCCACCTACGGCACGCCCGTGTACCTGCACCAGGCCGAAGTGCCGCACGCGCGGCGGGAGTTCCTGCACCAGGTGTCCGTCGGCACGGTGCTGGCGAACGGCTGGCGGCCGGGAGTGCTGCCGTGGGCGGTGCACGCGCTGCGCTCGGGCGGCACGGCCCACATCCCCGTCACCGCTCCCGAGGCGTTCCCCGGCGAGGGCGCCCTGGACCTGCCCGGGCGGCCGGTGCCGGTGCACACCCCGGGCCACACCGACGGGCACTGCGCCTACCACGTGCCCGGCACCGGCGTGCTGATCTCCGGCGACGCCCTGGTCAGCGGCCACCCCACCTCCCGGGTCCAGGGGCCGCAGCTGCTGCCGGACATGTTCCACCGCGAGCGGTCCCGTGCCGTGGCCTCCCTGGACGTGCTCGTCGGGCTGGAGGGCGAGCTGCTGCTGCCCGGCCACGGGCCGGTCCACCGCGGCCCGGTCGGGGACGCCGCGCGCCGGGCGCGGGAACGCGCCCTCTAAAGTGAGGCGACGATCGGCGGCGAGACAAGGACACCCGGCGCATGGCACTGCAGATCAGCGCGACGAACCCGGAGCACCCCGCGCTCCTGCTGGAACTGCCGTGGGACGTGCCCCTGGAGGAGTGGCCGGAGGAGTACCTGGTGCCGCTGCCGCGCGGCATCTCCCGGCACGTGGTGCGCTACTCCCGCGCGGGCGAGGAGGTGATCGCCGTCAAGGAGCTGGCCGAGCGGCCCGCGCTGCGCGAGTACGAGCTGCTGCGGGACCTGGACCGGCTCGGCATCCCGGCGGTGGACCCGCTGGCCGTGGTCACCGGCCGCACGGACGCGGACGGCGCCCCGCTGGAGAGCGTGCTGGTCACCCGGCACCTGGGCGGGTCGATGCCGTACCGCTCGATGTTCGAGACGACCATGCGCCCGGCCACCATGCACCGCCTGATGGACGCCCTCGCCGTGCTCCTGGTGCGGCTGCACCTGGCGGGTTTCGCGTGGGGCGACTGCTCGCTGTCCAACACCCTGTTCCGGCGGGACGCGGGCGCGTACGCGGCCTACCTCGTGGACGCGGAGACCGGTGACCTGCACCCGCAGCTCAGCCAGGGGCAGCGCGAGTACGACCTCGATCTCGCCCGGGTGAACATCAGCGGGGAGCTGCTGGACCTGGAGGCGTCCGGGGCGCTGCACCCGTCGGTGGACCCGATCGAGTTCGGCATGGAGATCTGCGCGCGCTACCGCGGCCTGTGGGACGAGCTGACGCGCACGTCCGTCTACCCGGCGGGCAAGTACCACTACATCGAACGCCGGATCCGGCGTCTGAACGACCTCGGCTTCGACGTGGCGGAGATGCAGATCGAGCACGCGTCGAACGGCGACACGGTCAGTTTCGTACCGAAGGTCGTCGACGCGGGCCACCACCAGCGGCAGTTGCTGCGCCTGACCGGGCTGGACACGGAGGAGAACCAGGCCCGGCGGCTGCTGAACGACCTGGAGAGCTGGATGGCGACCCAGGAGGACTACGCCCCGGGCGACCCCCTGGGGGCCCGCCCGGAGGTGCTCGCCCACCGCTGGGTGCGCGAGGTGTTCCGTCCGACCGTGCGGGCCGTCCCGCCCGAACTGCGCGGCGCCATGGACCCGGCGGAGATCTACCACCAGCTCCTCGAACACCGCTGGTACCTGTCCGAGCGCGCCCAGCACGACATAGGCCTCGACACGGCGGTCGAGGACTACATCAAGAACATCCTGCCGAAGGCCAGCGAGACGCTGCAGCCGACCGCGGAGTGAGCTACCGCTCCCGCGCGGCGTGCGGCACCACCGCCACGGGGCAGTCCGCGTGGTGCAGGACGCCGTGGGCCACCGAGCCGATGCGGGCGCCGACGGCCGTGCGGTGGGCGCGGCGGCCGACGACCATCAGCTGGGCCGTGCCGGCCACCGACAGCAGGACCTGGCCGGCGCTGCCCATCTCCACGTGCTCCTCCACCGGCACGTCGGGGAACCGCTCCCGCCAGGGCCGGACCGCGGCGGCCAGGGCCTTCTTCTCGTAGGGCTCCAGTCCCCCGGCCTCGTCGAGGAGCTTCAGCGAGCCCGGGCTGTAGGCGAAGACGGGCGGCAGTGTCCAGGCCCGTACGACCCGTACCGTCGCCCCGCGCGCGGCGGCCGTCTCGAAGGCGAACCGGAGCGCGTCGGCGCTGTCCTCCGGGTCGCCCTGCTGGCCCACGACGATCTCGCGCCCGGCGGCCTCGCCCGAGGGCCGGTCGCCGGCCCGGACGAGCACCACGGGCCGGGTGGTTCCGGCGATGACCTGCTGGCCGACCGAGCCGAGCAGGAAGCCGACGATGGGGCCGTGCCCGCGCGAGCCGAGCACCAGCAGCTCGGCGTCGGCCGCGGCGGCGACCAGGGTGTCGACGACCGCGCCCTCGACGACGTCGGTGGTCACGTCGAGGTCCGGGTGCCGTTCGGTGACGGTCGCGACGGCCTCGGTCACCGCGCTGTGCACCCACTCGGCCTGGCTGTCCGCGTCGCCCTCGATCCCCGCTTCGAGCGCCTCCTGCGGCTGGAACCGCCAGGCCTGCACCACGCGCAGCGGCCGTTCGCGCCGCACCGCCTCGCGGGCCGCCCAGCCGAGGGCCGCGAGGCTCTCCTGCGATCCGTCGACCCCTGCGGTGATCGGGCGTGTCATCCGGCTGCCTCCTTGTGGAAAATCAGTGCGACGATGATCAGTCTTCCCTACCCTGCCCCCATGAGCTTGGAGTGGGAACAGGTGATGGTGGACTCGGCCGACCCCGAGGCGCTGGGCCGCTGGTGGGCCGAGGCGCTGGGCTGGACGGTGGTGAACGACGAGCCCGACGAGTTCGAGATCCGGCCCGCCCCGGACCGGCTTCCGGGGCTGCTCTTCACGTCGGTGCCGGAGCGCAAGACGGTCAAGAACCGCCTGCACCTCGATTTCCGGCCCGACGACCAGGAGGCCGAGGTGGCCCGGCTGCTGGCGCTCGGCGCGCGGCGCGCAGACATCGGGCAGGGCGAGCAGTCGTGGGTGACGATGACCGACCCGGAGGGCAACGAGTTCTGCGTGCTGGGGGCCCGTAGGAGCTGATCTCCGTATCGGAGCGGGCCGCGGCGATCGAACATACGATGGGCGGAGGTCGGCGCGGCGCCCCGGGGCGCCGTGCCGTGAGTCGACCGCCCGGTGTGGGGGACGTATGGCACAGGCCGCCGACACGGCGCGGACCGTCATCATGACCGTGGACGACGATCCGGGGGTCTCCCGGGCCGTGGCCCGGGACCTGAGGCGGCGGTACGGCGCGGCGTACCGGATCGTGCGGGCGGAGTCCGGCGAGTCGGCGCTGGAGGCGCTGCGGGAGCTGAAGCTGCGCGGCGATCTCGTGGCGGTGATCCTGGCCGACTACCGGATGCCGCAGATGAACGGGATCGAGTTCCTGGAACAGGCGCTGGACGTCTACCCGGGCGCGCGGCGCGTGCTGCTGACGGCGTACGCGGACACGAACGCGGCGATCGACGCGATCAACGTCGTCGACCTCGACCACTACCTCCTCAAACCGTGGGACCCGCCGGAGGAGAAGCTGTACCCGGTCCTGGACGACCTGCTGCAGGCGTGGCGGTCCAGCGACTTCCGGCCGGTGCCCGCCACGAAGGTGGTCGGGCACCGCTGGTCGTCCCGCTCCTCCGAGGTGCGGGAGTTCCTCGCCCGCAACCAGGTGCCCTACCGCTGGTACTCCTCCGACGAGCCGGAGGGTCGGCGGCTGCTGGCCGCGGCCGGTGAGGACGGGCTGCGGCTGCCGGTCGTGATCACCCCGGACGGGACGCCGCTGGTCGAGCCGGAGGCCGTCGACCTCGCCGCCCGGGTCGGCCTGGCGACCACCCCGGCCGCGGAGTTCTACGACCTGGTCGTGATCGGCGGCGGCCCGGCCGGGCTCGGCGCGGCCGTCTACGGCGCCTCCGAGGGGCTGCGGACCGTGCTGGTGGAGCGGTCGGCGACCGGCGGGCAGGCCGGGCAGAGCTCCCGCATCGAGAACTACCTGGGCTTCCCCGACGGCGTGTCCGGGGCGCAGCTCACCGACCGCGCCCGGCGGCAGGCCGCCAAGTTCGGCGCGGAGATCCTCACCGCGCGCGAGGTGACGGCCCTGGAGGTCAACGGCGCCGCCCGCGTCGTGCGGTTCTCGGACGGTTCGGCGGTCGCCGCGCACAGCGTGATCCTGGCGACGGGCGTGAGCTACCGGCAGCTCGACGCACCCGGCTGCGACGACCTGACCGGCTGCGGGGTCTACTACGGGTCCGCCATGACGGAGGCGCCCGCCTGCCAGGGGCAGGACGTGTACATCGTCGGCGGCGCCAACTCCGCCGGACAGGCGGCGATGTACCTGTCCCGGGGTGCCAAGTCGGTGACGCTGCTGGTGCGCGGCGAGTCGCTGACGGCGTCGATGTCGCACTACCTGATCCAGCAGGTCGAGGAGTCCCCCAACATCCGGGTGCGGGCCCGCACGGTCGTCGAGGAGGCGCACGGCGACGGCCGTCTGGAGCGGCTGACCCTGCGGGACGTGGACACCGGCGAGACCGAACAGGTCGACGCGCAGTGGATGTTCGTGTTCATCGGCGCGGCCCCGCTGACCGGCTGGCTGGACGGCACGGTGCTGCGGGACGAGCGCGGCTTCATCCTCGCCGGGCCCGACCTGAGCGCCGACGGCCGTCCGCCCGAGGGCTGGGAGCTGGACCGGCCGCCGTACCACCTGGAGACCAGTGTGCCGGGCGTGTTCGTGGCGGGCGACGCCCGCTCGGAGTCCGCCAAGCGGGTCGCGTCCGCCGTCGGAGAGGGAGCCATGGCCGTGATGCTCGTCCACCGGTATCTGGAGCAGTCGTGAGCGCGCAGGCCGTGCCCTGCAGCCCGCAGGAGATCGGCTCCCTGTTCCTGTTCGACAAGCTGACGCCCGAGCAGCTCGGGCGGCTGTGCGCCGAGGGGCGCGTGGAGCGGTTCGAGCCCGGGCCGGTGTACACCGAGGGCGAGCCCGCCACCTGCTTCTACGTGATGCTGGAGGGCACGGTCGTGCTGTACCGCCGGGTCGGCGGGGACGACGTGGAGGTGACCCGGACCTCGCAGCGCGGGGTGTACGCGGGGTCCATGCAGGCGTACCTGGGCGACCGGGTGCGGCAGGTCTACAACAACTCCATGCGCGTCACCGAGCCGACGCGGTTCTTCGTGCTCCCCGCCGACACGTTCGCGGAGATCATGCAGGAGTGGTTCCCGATGGCGGTGCATCTGCTGGAGGGCCTCTTCTTCGGTTCCAAGAACGCCCAGCGGGCCATCGGGCAGCGCGAACGGCTGCTGGCGCTGGGCTCGTTGTCCGCCGGGCTCACGCACGAGCTCAACAACCCGGCAGCGGCGGCCGTGCGGGCGACCGCGACGCTGCGGGAACGCGTCGGCAAGATGCGTCACAAGCTGGCGATCATCGCGCAGGGCGCCTACTCCCCCGAGGTGATGGCGAAGCTCATCGACATCCAGGAACGCACCGCCGAACGCGTCGCCAAGGCCCCCGTGCTGAGTCCGCTGGAGGCCTCCGACCGGGAGGACGCGCTCGCCGACTGGCTCGACGACCAGGGCATCCCGGACGGCTGGCGGATCGCGCCCACGTTCGTCCAGGCCGGTCTCGACGTGGACTGGCTCGGCCAGGTCGCGGCGGCGGTGGACGAGGAGATGCTGCCGAGCGCGATCGGATGGCTGAACTACACCGTCGAGACCGAGCTGCTGATGGACGAGATCAACGACTCGACCACGCGCATCTCGCGCCTCGTCGACGCGGCGAAGCAGTACTCGCAGCTCGACCGGGCGCCGTTCCACAACGCCGATGTGCACGAACTCCTCGACTCCACCCTGCTGATGCTGTCGGGCAAGTTCGGCCCGCGGATCAAGGTCGTCAAGGAGTACGACCGTACGCTGCCGAAGATCCCGGCGTACCCGGCGGAGCTCAACCAGGTGTGGACGAACCTGATCGACAACGCGGTCTCGGCGATGAACAGCGCGCACGGTGAAGGGACGTTGACCGTGCGGACGGCACGGGACCACGACCGGCTGCTGGTGGAGTTCCGGGACACGGGCGTCGGGATCCCGGCGGAGGACCGGGGGCGGATCTTCGACCCGTTCTTCACGACGAAGCCCGTGGGCGAGGGGACCGGGCTCGGGCTCGACATCTCCTGGCGGATCGTGGTCAACAAGCACCACGGGAGCATCCAGGTGGAGTCGGAGCCCGGGGACACGCGGTTCCAGGTGCTGCTGCCGCTGACGGCGGCCGAGGAGGAGTCGGCATGAGTGGTGGGAACGGGATCGATCCGAGTGTGCCGCCGAGCGGCACGGGATGCGCGGAGTGCGACGCGGCCGGCGGGTGGTGGTTCCACCTGCGGCGGTGCGCGCAGTGCGGGCACGTGGGGTGTTGCGACAGTTCGCCCGCGCGGCACGCGACGGCTCATTTCCGGGAGACGGGGCATCCCCTCGTGCAGAGCTTCGAACCGGGTGAGAGCTGGTTCTGGAGCTATGAGACGAACGAGTTGTACGAGGGCGGGCCCGAGCTGGCCGCGCCGGTGAACCATCCGGAGGACCAGCCGGTGCCCGGGCCCGCCGGGCGGGTGCCGGCGGATTGGGCCAAGGTGTTGCGGGCCTAGCGGCTCGGGACTGTCCGGTCATACGGCGGGGCCGCGGGTAGTTCGTGGTGATTCACACAGTTGCCCGCGCCCCCAGGAAAGAAAGTGGGTTTCGTGCCCCAGGCTTCATCAGTCACGCCTGTCGTCGGGCGGGATGCCGAACTCGAGCGCCTGTCCGGGGTGCTGGAAGGTGCGCGCCGGGGTGAGGCGCGCGCGGTGCTCCTCGCCGGGGACGCCGGCGTGGGCAAGACGCGGGTGCTGGACGAAGTCGGGAAGCGGGCCGCCGCCGCGGGCATGACCGTGGTCGCCGGGCACTGCGTGGATCTCGGGGACGTCGGACTGCCCTATCTGCCGTTCACCGAGATCCTGGGGGTGCTCGCCGCCGACGAGCGGTTCTCCGCCGCCCTGGCCGCCCATCCCGTGGTCGAGCGGCTGCTGGGCGCCGGGACCGACGCCGTGCGCGATGTGGACGCGCGGCTGCGGCTGTTCGAGGGGATCGCCGGGCTGCTCGCCGACGTGGCGGAGGCCGCCCCGCTGCTGCTCGTGCTGGAGGACCTGCACTGGGCCGACCAGTCGTCGCGGGACCTGCTGCGGTTCCTGCTGGGCCGGGGCGTCCTGCGGCACCGGCTGGCGGTGTTCGCCTCGTACCGGGCGGACGATCTGCACCGCCGGCATCCGCTGCGGCCGCTGCTGGCGGAGCTGGTGCGGCTGCCCGCCGTGGAGCGGCTGGAGCTGCGGCCGCTGGCCGATTCCGACGTGGACCGGCTGGTGCGGGCCCTCGAACAACGTCCGCTGCCGGACGCCACCGTACGGCGGATCGTCGAGCGGGCCGAGGGCAACGCCTTCTACGCGGAGGAACTGCTCGCGGCCACCGACACCGAGGCGGGCGGGGTGCCCAGCGGACTCGCCGATGTGCTGCTCATCCGTTTCGAGCAGCTCTCCGACACGGCCCAGCAGGTGCTGCGGACCGCGGCCGTCGCCGGGCGCCGGGTGGAGCACGACCTGCTGCGGGAGGCGGTCGGGCTGCCCGAGGAGGCACTGGAGTCGGCGCTGCGCGAGGCGGTGGGGCGGCAGTTGCTCGTCGCCGGGGACGACGACACGTACTCCTTCCGGCACGCCCTCGCCCGGGAGGCCGTCTACGCCGATCTGCTCCCCGGGGAGCGGTCGAGGCTGCACGGCGCGTTCGCGCGGCTGCTCGCCGGGCGCGGGCGCCGTGCCGAGAGCGCCGCCGAACGCGCCCATCACTACCGGGAGAGCCATGACCTCGCCGAGGCGCTGGCCGCTTCGCTGGAGGCGGCCGACCACGCCCAGCGGGTCGGCGCACCGGCCGAGGAGCAGCGGCACCTCGAGGCGGCCCTGGACCTGTGGCCGGCCGTCGGCGCCGAGGCCCGGCCCTCCGGCCGGGGCGCCGACCGCGTGACGCTGACGCTGCGCGCCTCGGCGGCGGCCGCGCACGCCGGCGAGTTGCACCGGGCGGTCTCCCTCGCCCGGTCCGCGCTGGCGGAACTCGGGCAGGACGCCGACTCCGAACTGGCCGCCCGGGTCCGCTACACACTCGCCGGGAACCTGCTGAGCGTGGACAGCCTGACGGCCGCGTTCGCCTACAGCAGCGAGGCGCTGGCGATGATCCCCGAGGAGCCCGCGTCGGTCACGTGGGTGTGGGCGGCGGCCACGCACGCCATGGCCGCGCGGCACATCGGGAAGAACGAGACCGCGCTGCGGGTCGCCCGGCGGGCCCTGAGCGTGGCCGAGGAGCTGGGGGTGACCGACGCCCAGGCGGACCTGCTGATCTCCCTGGCCGTCTTCGACGGAGGCGGCCGGCGCAGTCCCGAGGGCCGCGACCGGCTGCTGCGGGCCCGGGAGCTGGCCCGGAGTTCCGGCAACGCGGCCGTGGAGCTGCGGGCCCTGTTCAACCTGGCCATGGGCTGCTACGAGAACGGTGAGCCGGCGGAGTGCCTGCCCTGGCTGACGGAGGGCCTGGACCGGGCCCGCCGTGCCGGGCTGCTGTCCTCGCCGTACCCGCTGGAGATGCGGTACCTGCGGCTGCTGGTGCTGTATGCGCTGGGCCGCTGGGACGAGTGCGTGCGCGCGGCGCGGGCCGATGCCGAGGTGCTGCCGGCCGCCGGCGGGTATACGGCCGGTCCCGCGCTGTACGTGGCGCTGGCCCGCGGCGACCTCGCGGCGGCGGACCGGGCACGCGCCCTGCTGGAGGGGCCCTTCGACTGGATGGCCACCCTGGTGGCGGGCATCGTGCTCACCGACGCCGCGGCGCTGCGCCGTGATCCGGAGGAGGCGGTGCGCCGGATGCGCTCCACGGTCGCGGCCCTCACCGACGAGGCGGGCACCCGCCCGGACGTGACGGTCCGGCTCGCCGCCCTGGCGTTGTCGGCCGTCGCCGACGCGGCCGTCGGACTGCGGCTGACCGGCGACGAGTCCGGGGCGCGCCGCTGGGCGGACACGGCGACGGAGTTGGTGGAGTCGGCGCGGGCCGTCGCCGGCCGCGGTCAGAACGACACGCCGCTGGGCCCCGAGGGGCAGGCGTGGCTGGCCCGGGCCGAGGCGGAGTGGATCCGGGCCGTGTCGGGGGCGGACGCGGCGGCCTGGTCGGCGGCGGTGGCGGCGTTCACCTACGGCGACGTCCACGAGCGGGCGCGGTGCCGGCTGCGGTACGCCGAGGCCCTGGTGGCGGCCGGGCGTCGCGAGGAGGCGGCGGCGGAGGCCCGGGCGGTCCGGGAGACCGCGGACCGGCTCGGTGCCGTGCCGCTGCGGGAGCAGGTGGACGCCCTGGTCCGCCGCGCCCGGCTGTCGGACGCCCCGCCCGCCGGAGACCGGGCCGGTGTGCTCACCGCGCGCGAGCAGGACGTGCTGCGGCTGCTCGCGCTCGGCCGCAGCAACCGGCAGATCGGCGAGGAGCTGTTCATCAGCGGCAAGACGGCGAGCGTCCATGTCTCCAACATCCTCGCCAAGCTGGGCGCTTCGAGCCGTGGCGAGGCGGTGGCGGTGGCGTATCGGGAGGGCCTGATCGCCCCGGAGCCGTCGGCGTCCTGAGGACCGCCTGACCTCTGCACCGGTCATCCCTGACCCGGGCTAGCCGGTCCGGCAGTCGAGGCTGCGGAGATCGACGGCGTCGGCCATCGCCCGCATGCCCTTGTCGTTGGGGTGCAGATGGTCGCCGCCGTCGAAGGCGGGCAGGATCCGCTCGGGGTCGTAGGGGCTGCGCAGGACGCGGTCGAAGTCGGTGACGGCGTCGAACGCGCCGCTGTCGCGGGCGAAGGCGTTGACCTTCCGCCGTACCGCCTCCCCGGCCGGGTCCCACTCCTGCCAGCCCTTGTAGGGGGCGATCGTGGCGCCGACGACGCACTTGCCGGCCGCGTGCGCCCGGTCGATCAGCGTGCGGTACCCGGCGATCAGCTCGTCGGCCGTGGCGCCCGGTTCGGCCTTGATGTCGTTGACGCCCTGGAAGAGGAACACCGTCCGCACGCCGGGCAGCGAGAGCGCGTCCCGGCGCAGGCGGTTCAGGGCGCTCTGGCCCGGGACGTCGGTGAGGACCCGGTTGCCGGCGATGCCTCCGTTGGCCACGCCTTCGACCTTGCCGGTGGCGGACCGGGCCAGCCGGCGGGCGAGGTGGTCGGGCCAGCGGCGGTTGCGGTCGGTCGTGGACTGCCAGCCGTCGGTGATGGAGTCACCGAGCGCGGCGACGGCGCCCGTCCCCTTGCGGGGCCGTACGGTGACGGCGTCGAGGTAGAACCAGGATCCGGTCCGCTGCTTCCAGTTCGCCGCGCTCTCCTCGGCGGTGTGGTCGCCCTCGGTGGTGTACGACGTCTGCATCGCCAGCCAGTGCCCGGTGAGCGTGCCGCCCGCCCGGGCGACGTACAGGCTGACGGCGAGGGTGCTCGCGGCGGGGACGCGGCCGGGCAGCGGGTCGCTGTAGACGATGCCGCCGGCCGGGACGGTGACGGTGCGCGCGCCGCCGAAGGTCAGGCGCCGGTTGCTGCCGGGGACGAGCGCGGCCCCGTCCTGTTGCCGTCCGGCGTGGACGTTGCCGAACGTCACGGGCTGGTCGCCGAAGGCGTTGGACAGCCGCACCCGCAGGCCGCTGCCGCCGACGCTGGTGTGCACCAGCAGCCGGTAGCCGCGGCCGTCGGCCGCCTCGCCGATGCGGTCGGCGGACGAGGCCCAGGTGACCACGCCGTACTCCGCTCCCGTCGGGGCTCCGGGCGGCGGGGACGGCTCGTCCCCCTGGGGTGTCGCGCCGGTCCCGCAGCCCAGTGCGACGCACGAGGAGAGGGCGGCCAGGGCGGCGCGGCAGCGGGGGCGTGCGGGGCGGTGCATCGTCGGCGCTCCTTCGGCCGGTCGGGCGCGGGCGGGCGGGTGGTGTCATGGCGCGAGGTTCCGCAGGGTCACGGAGCCGCCGGGCGCGAGACGGATCCCGCGGGCCGCCCCGGCGTAGGACACGGTAGTGGTGCGGCCGCCGACGCTGCGCGGGGTGGCCTCGGTGGGCGTCGGCGGGGGCCTGCCACCACAGCCGGTGGCGTGCCTCGCCGGTGGGGGCGGGCGCCCGTGGGGCGGGAGCCGTGGGCGGGCAGGGCCTGGGTGATGCGGTCCTTGCAGGTGCCGGGACAAGGCCTGGGGGCCGCCCCCGGCGGCAGTCGCATTGCCCTGGTTCGGGCGGGAACTCCCGTACACCCGTCGGCCGTTGTCCGGGCATCCGCCGCCATACCGGCGCGGACAGGGCGGAACGACAGGGCGGCGCGATGGGCGAGTTGGTTCCCGGGGGCAATCTGCCGTTGCCGGGCGGTGCGGTGAGCGTCCGGGTGCCCGGGCCGTTCGACGTGTCGGCGCTCGTCACGGACGACGGCGGAAAGGTCCGGGGCGACGAGGACTTCGTCTTCTACAACCAGCCGGCCGCGCCGGGCGCCCGGCTGCGGGGCGACACGCTCACCGTGGACCCGCCGAGGCTGCGTCCGGGCGCCACCCGGGTCACCGTCGCCGTCAGCCCCGCCGACCCCGGGACCGTCCTCGGCCGCCTGCCCTCCCCCACGCTCCATGTCACCGACGCGGACGGCCGGCCGCTCGCCCGGTTCACTCCGCCGCGGCCCCAGCGGGAGACGGTGCTGCTGCTCGCCGAGTTCTACCGGCGCGGCGACCGCTGGAAGCTGCGGGCTCTGGGCCAGGGGTACGCCGACGGACTGGCGGGACTCGCGCGGGATTTCGGCGTCGAGGTCGTGGACGACCCGCCGGCGCCCGCGCAGGCGCCCCCGGACGACGGCTTCCTCGGCCTGGTCAACTCCGCGCGGGCGGCGGCCGGTTCGCCGCCGGTCTCCCTCGACGCCCGCCTGGTGTCTGCGGCGCGGGAGCACGCCGCCGCCATGGCCGCCGCCGGGCGGCTCGGTGTCGAGAGCAGCGACGGCGTCTCCGTGTACCAGCGTGTCACCGGCGCCGGGTACGCGTACCTCACGGTCGGCGAGCACCTGGTGTCCGGCCCGCGCAGCACCGCCGAGTTCGTCGCGTACTGCCTGCGCGCGGACTCCCCCCGCCGCACCGTGCACGACCCGGCGTTCACCCACGCGGGGCTGGCCGGCCTCCACGACGGCCCCTCCGGCGACACGTACTGGACGGCACTGTGGGCCCGGCCCCTCACGCCCGACGGGCTGGCCGACACGGCGGCCGCCGTCACCGGCCTCACCAACCGGGAGCGCGCCCGGGCCGGACTGCCGCCCTTGGCCGCCGACCCGCTGCTCACCGCGGCGGCGCAGGCGCACAGTGCGGACATGGTGGCCCGCGCCTTCTACTCGCACACCGCGCCCGACGGCAGCCGGCCCTGGGACCGGGCCGCCGCCGCGGGGTCCACCCGGCGTTCCATCGGCGAGAACATAGCCTGCGGCCAGCGCTCCCCCGCCGATGTGGTGGAGGGCTGGATGAACAGCCCCGGCCACCGGGCCAACATCCTGAAACCCGGCTTCACGCACATCGGGATCGGCTTCGCGGGCGGCGGCCGGGCGGGCACCTACTGGACGCAGCTCTTCGGCGGTTGAGGCCGCGTCACCGGGCCGTGCGGTCCGTCCACTCCCCGGCGATCACCGCGATCTTGGCGGAGGGAGAGGCTCCGGGCGAGGATGCCGGTATGAAGGGTGACCTCTTTTCCAGCGAGCACATGGTGCAGCCCGCCGTCGCACCGGGCATGGCCGTCGAGAACGCCAAGTGCATCCGTTACACGGTGAACGGCGAGATGCTCGCGCGCCAGGGCGCGATGATCGCCTACCGCGGCAGCCTCCAGTTCGAACGCAAGGGCCAGGGCGTGGGCGGCATGCTCAAGCGCGCGGTCACCGGGGAGGGACTGCCCCTGATGGCGGTGCGCGGGCAGGGCGAGGCCTGGTTCGCCCACGAGGCGCAGAACTGCTTCATCGTCGATGTCGAACCCGGTGACGAGTTCACCGTCAACGGCCGCAACGTCCTGTGCTTCGACGCCACGCTGGCGTACCGCATCGCGACCGTGAAGGGCGCCGGCATCACCGGCGGCGGCCTGTTCAACAGCGTCTTCACCGGGCACGGCAGGCTGGGCCTGGTGTGCGAGGGAAATCCGCTGGTCATCCCGGTCTCCCCGCAGTACCCGGTGTACGTCGACACCGACGCGATCGTCGGCTGGACCGCGGGCCTGCAGACCTCCCTGCACCGCTCCCAGTCCCTCGGCTCCATGCTGCGCGGCGGCTCCGGCGAGGCCGTGCAGCTGATGCTCCAGGGCGAGGGGTACGCCGTCGTACGACCCAGCGAGGCGACCCCGCAGAAGCCCGGCCAGCACTGAGACGCCCGTGCGGCGCCGCTGAGCCCCCGTCAGGTGATCTGCGCCTCACAGGCAACCCGGTCCGTTCCGCCGACGTCTTGATCGGCAACAGGTGAGGCCCTGGCCCTCGTGGCCAGGGCCGGTTCCCACCCTTCTATACACACCATGTATACGCACTGTGTAGAGATGATGTGTATACGGACCGAAAGGCATCGATGTACGGGAAGGCATTCGCCCCGGAGTACCAGGGCGCGCTCACCACTCTGTCCGTCAACTCCTCCCTGACCGACGTCCTGGCCGCCGGCACCGAGCAGTTGGAGGCGGCCGAGCGTGCCGGACGGCCCGCGGAGGCGGCGCGTTCCGGACTCGCGGTGGCCGAGGCGCACCGCCGGCTGGGCCGGGTCGAGGAGGCGGACCGGGCCTGGAAGGCGAGTTACCGCGCCGCCCGCCGGGCCGGGGACGTCGCGGCGATGGCCTGGGCGCTGTGGAGCGGCGGCACGCTGGCCCGGCAGCGCGGCGCGTTCCGGCTGGCCCGCCGGCTGCTGCAGCTCGCGGCGGACCTGGGCGAGCGCGGCGGGGACGTCGTCGTACGCGGCTACTCGCTGGCGGGGCTGGCCGAGACCGGCCGCATCCAGGGCGACTACGAGGCGGTCGGCCGGCTGCACGAGCAGTTGCTCGCCGAGGCCCGGCGGCGCGGGGAGGCGCGGCACACGGTGTGGGCGCTGGAGGGCATCGCGCAGATGCATCGGAACACCGGGAAGTACGACACCGCCTACGCCTTATTCGAGGAGGCCGCCGAGATCGCCGCGGGCGCCGACGACCGGCGGGGTCACGCCTGGGCGTTGCGCGGTCTGGCCGATGTGGTGTCGGTGCGCGACGGGGACACCGAGCGGGCCCTGGAGCTGCTGAGCGAGGCGGAGGCGACGTGCCGCGCGATGCGGCTGTCCAGCGCGCTGGCCTACAACCACAAGATGCGCGGCAACGTGCTGTACCGGGCCGGGCGTTACGCCGAGGCCCGGGCCTGGTACGAGCAGGCGCTCGCGGAGTTCCGCGAGATGAGCGAGCCGCGCGGGGAGGCGCTGTCCCGGCTGGGCCTGGCCAAGGCCCGGGCCCGGCTGGGCCGCGACCGGGCCGAGACGGCGGCCGAACTGGCCGACCTCACCGGCGTACTGGAACGCATCGGCCTCCAGCACGCCCGCGAGATGGCGGCCCGGGCCCACGAGGAACTCGGCATACCGGCCATCGCGAGGGCGACGGAGGCGGCACGGTGACGGCGCTGCCGAAAACGGCAGGGCCGGTGCGGCGGGACACGGCGGCGGCCGGTGCGGGAGTGCGGGCGGCAGGGCAGGACACGGCACAGGCGGCCCCCGCAGCCGCACGGCCGGCACGGCCGGGCACCACCGGCACACCCGCCACCGCGGAACGACCACGCTTCGGCACACCCAACGCACCCGCCACAGCGCAACGGCCACGCCCCGGCACACCCAACGCACCCGCCACAGCGCAACGACCACGCACCGGCACACCCAACGCACCCGCCACCGCGGAACGACCACGCACCAACGCGCCCGGCGGGCCGACGCCCGCGCGCAGCGCACGCCAAGGCGCGGCGACGGCGGCGCGCTCAACCCCGCCCGCCGCGCCGCACTCCGCCCCGCCCGCCGCGCCGCACGGCGACCGGCCCGGTCCCGCCGCCGACTCCGCAGACGCCTCTCAGGTCCTCGACCGCTGCCGCGCGCTCGTCCGCCCCGCTCTCGTCGAAGCCGTCGGGCAATTGCACCCCTGGGTCGCCGAGATGGCCGCCTACTCCTTCGGCTGGTGCGAGGTCGGTGGGGCCCCGGCCGTCGCCCCGGGCGGCAAGGGCGTGCGGCAGGCGCTCGCCGTGCTGGGTGCCGAGGCGGCCGGGGCGCCCGAGCGGGACGGAGTGGCCGCGGCCGTCGCGGTGGAGCTGGTGCACACCTTCTCCCTGCTGCACGACGACATCATGGACGGCGACGCGGCCCGGCGTCGCCGCCCCACCGTGTGGAAGGCCTACGGCACCGGCCCCGCCGTCCTCGCCGGTGACGCCCTGTTCGCCCTGGCCGTCGGGACGCTCGCCGCGCAGCCGGGCGGTGCCGCCGCCGTGCGGACGCTGTCCGGGGCGCTGGGCGACCTGGTGCGCGGCCAGGCGGACGACCTGCTGTTCGCCGACCGCCCCTGGACGGGACCGCGGCGGGTGCGGCCGGAGGAGTACCGGGTGATGGCCGAGCACAAGACGGGCGCGCTGCTGGGCTGCGCGGCCGCGCTGGGTGCCGTGCTCGGCAGTGCCGCGCCCGGGACGGCCACCGCACTCGACCGGGCGGGCCGGCATCTCGGCGTCGCCTTCCAGATCGTCGACGACGTGCTGGGCATCTGGGGCGACCCGGAGGTCACCGGCAAGCCGGTCCACGGCGATCTGCGGGAGCGGAAGAAGACGTTCCCGGTGCTGGTGGCGCTCGGCTCCCCGCAGGGCGACCGGATCGCCGCGCTCCTGGAGGCCGGTGACGATCCGGGCGAGGCGGCCGCACTGATCGAGGAGGCGGGCGGCCGGGCGGCGGCCCTGACGGAGGCCCGGCGGCACCTCGCCGCCGTCGAGACGGCGCTCGGCGGCGTACCGCTGGCGGCGGGGGCAGCCGGCGACCTGCGGTGCCTGCTGGCCTACCTCGCGCTGCGCGACGCCTGAGGCGGAGACGCCGGGCCTGCCGCCGCCCGGGACCGGGTGCCCGGCGACCTGCGGCCCCTGCCGGCCCACCTCGCCCTGCGCGACGCCTGAGGCGGAGGCGCCGGGCCCGCCACCGCCCGGGGCCGGGTGCCCGGCGACCTGGCGGTCCCTGCCGGCCCATCTCGCGCTGCGCGACGCCTGAGGCCGGGGCGCGGGCCCGCCGCCGCCCGGACCGGGTGCGTTGACCCGGGGCCCCTCCGCGGGTGAGGGTGCGTCACGGCGCGTTCCGCGACCCGCGCCGGAAGGACTGCTGCCGTGATCGGCATCTCGGAGATCGAAGCCGCGGCGGAGCGGATCGCCGCGCACGTCGTGCGCACCCCGACCGTGGACAGCCCGGGGCTGTCGGCGCTGCTCGGTGTCCCGGCCACCGCGAAGCTGGAAGTGCTGCAGCGCACCGGCTCGTTCAAGGCGCGCGGGGCGGCGGCGAAGCTGCTGTCGCTGGGCGAGGCCGAGCGGGCCGCCGGCGTCGTGGCGGTCAGCGGCGGCAACCACGGGATCGCCCTCGCGGTCATGGCCGCCGCCCTCGGCGTGCGGGCGACGGTGGTGATGCCCCGGTCGGCGCCCGCCCGGGCCGTGGAGATCGCGGAGTCGTCCGGGGCCTCGGTGCGGCTGACCGACGACATGGCCGGGGCCTTCGCGCTGATGACGCGGCTGCAGCGGGAAGGGCTGACCCTGGTCCATCCCTTCGACGACCCGGTGGTGATCGCCGGGCAGGGCACGGTCGGGCTGGAGTTCGCCGAGGACGCCGGGGACCTCACCGACGTGCTCGTCAGCATCGGGGGCGGCGCCCTGATCTCCGGTGTCGCCACCGCGCTGCGGGCGCGCCGGCCGGGGGTGCGGGTGTGGGGCGTGGAGACCGAGGGCGCGCAGGCCATGTCCGAGGCGCTGGCGGCGGGCGGCCCGCGGCCGGTCGCCCTGTCGTCGATCGTCTCCACGCTCAGCGCCCCGGAGGTGTCGCACCTGACGTACGACCATGTCTCCGCCCTGGTCACCGAGGTGCTCGTGGTCCCGGACCGGGAGGCCGTGCAGGGGTCGCTGGATCTGGCCGACCACGCCAAGGTGTGGGCCGAACCGGCCGCCGGGTGTCTGCTGCCCGCCGCCCGGCGGGTCCTGGAGCGGGTCGGTGACGGGGCCCGGCTCGGGCTGGTGGTGTGCGGGGGCAACGTCACCACCGGCGACATGATCGCCTGGTCGCACCGGTTCGGTCTGCGCTGAGGATCCGGCCGCCCTCCGGAAACCGTCGCCGGAAATTCTCCGGAGGGCTGGCGAGTTCAGCGGTCGGACACCTTCACATTTACCGCCGGTTACCACCTGGCCGGCCGCGGATTTAAGATTCCAGGGGCTCGCGGCGGCCGAATTCTCCTCGCCCCTGACGGCCCGGGTGGCCGAGGTGAGCCGCCCCCGAACCCGCGAAAGACCGTTTTTCCTCGCACACTTGCTCCCATCGTTTGAATAAAAGACAAGATTGACCGCTGAGTTGCGATCCGATTGAACGCGGGCGGCCCCGCCCCCCGTACCTCTGGAAAAGGTGAGAGCCAGGTTTCCAGCGAGGGATGGCCATGGGCAGGGCGCACGTCTCCACACACCAGTTGGTCGCCGGGCGGTACCGGCTGCTCGAGATCATCCAGCGCGAGACCAACCGCATCTGCTGGTACGCCGAGGACATCGGCGCCGGCGACATCTCGCGCCCGTGTCTCGTCACCCAGATCGGGCTCCCGAACGACCCGGTCGAGACCGAGCGCCGGACCGCCGCCCGCCTGCTGCGCACGTCCGAGTCCATGGCGCTGCTGTGCCCCGGCCGCATCGCCACCGTCGTGGACGCCGTCGAGGAGGCGGGCACCCTGTGGACCGTCAACGAGTGGATCGACGGCACGCCGCTCGGCGAACTCCTCTCGGAGCAGGGCACGTTCAACTACGTGCGGGCCGCGCGCGTCGGGCTGGAGCTGCTCGACGTGCTGGACGCGGCGCACGCCGAGGGCATCACGCACGGCGAGCTCAGTCCCGGCCAGGTGTTCGTGCGCGAGGACCACTCCATCGTCGTCACCGGCTTCGGCCTGGCCGGCGCGACCCTCGCACCACGCCTGACGGCCCCCGCGTACGCCTCCCCGGAACAGGCCCGCGACCAGCGCATCGGACCCGCGGCCGACCTGTGGGCGCTGGGCGCGATCCTCTACACGACGGTCGAAGGGCGCCCGCCCTTCCGTGACCGGGGGCGCCCGGAGAACACCCTGAAGGGCGTGGACCGGCTGCCGCTGCGCACGCCGATGCGCGCCGGGCCGCTGGCGCAGGTCGTGCAGGGGCTGCTCCGCAAGGACTCGCGGGAGCGGCTCACCCGCCCGGTGGTCCGGGAGGCGCTGACCCGCGCGCTCAGCGAGGAACCCGAAGCGGGCCTGGGCTCGGTGCCCGCCCCGCGGCTGCGCGGCGCGTACGCCGCCGGGCGGCCGGGAAGCCCGGCCTGGAGCAGACGGACCATGGTGGCCGGGACCGCCCTGGCCGTCGTCACCGTCGCGGTCGCCGTGCTCGCCGCGACCCAGGGGCTGCCCGGCGGCGACTCGGGCAGCGACGCGGCCGAGTCCCCGGCCCGGCCGCCGGCCTCCGCCGCGTCGCCGGGCGAGAGCACCGGTGGCGACGGCGACAGCCCCGAGCCGTCGGCGTCCCCCAGCCCGACAGGGCCCCCCTCCCCCTCCCCTTCCGTCACGAGCACCACTCCGTCCCCCACCGCGACGCCGTCCGCCCCGGCCACGGCCCTGCCGCCCGGCTTCCAGCGCTATCACGCGCCGGAGGGCTTCTCCGTGGCGCTCCCCGAGGGCTGGAAGCGGCTGGACACCGACCGCCAGGGCGACCTGGCGTACCGGATCGTCTTCGGTGCCGACGGCGACCACCGCACCCTGGCCGTCACCTACAGCGAACGGGTGGGCCCGGACCCCGTCGCCGTGTGGCGGGACGACGTCGAACCGCACCTGAAGCGGTCCGGCGGCTACGAGCGGATCGGCGAGATCCGCGCGACGACGTACCAGGGCCGCGAGGCCGCCGACATGGAGTGGACGGCGCGGGCCGACGGCACCCGCGTGCACACCTTCGGCCGGGGCTTCCTGCTGGGCGGGGGCCGGAGCTTCTCGCTGCGCTGGACCACCCCGGACGCCGACTGGGAGGACGCGGTGAACCAGGCGGCGCTGGGCACGTTCCTGAAGACGTTCCGGCCGGGCTCAGACTGAGCCGCGCGGCACTCGCTGGTCGGTGAACCCGCGGCCGTGGAGCGGCTGGGTGCGCCAGTGCGCCGTGAGCGTCCGGTCCGCGAGCGAGCAGGTCAGCGCCAGCCGGTGCGGGGTCTCCAGGAACGCCACCTCCACGGCGAGCGTGCCGGCGTCGGTCCAGCCGCCGCTGACGGCGGTCGGCAGGGGCTCCTCGGCCACCGTCCAGCCCGGCGCGCCGCCGAGCCGCAGGTCCAGCCGGCCCTCGCGTCCTTCCTCGGTGAGCGTCAGCGTCCAGCCGTCCGCGTCCGGTGCGAGCCCGGCCGCCCGCACCGGGCCGGGCCCGCCGGAAGGCGTGAACTCGGCGGCGGCCCACTCCTCGGCCCGCTCCGGCGGTGCGGGCCTGCCCGGGGCGGGCGGCAGCGCGAGCCGGTCGAGGCGCTCCCGCAGCTCGGCGTCGGCGGCCTCCCGGCCGGGCAGCGGCTCGGGCCCGAAGGCGGGCAGCAGGTGCTTCCAGACGAGGTTCAGGTACTCCTGCATGCGCTCGGTCGTCTCGGCGGTCGCCGCGATCACCGCGTCCTGCTCGGGCAGCACCAGGCAGAACTGGCCGTACGCGCCGTCGCCCCGGTAGCCGTGCCGGGAGATCCAGAACTGGTGGCCGTAGCCCTGGTTCCAGTCGTCCCATCCCCCGTCTCCCATGGCACCGGCGGTCGGTATGTGCGGGCGTGAGGCGCGGGCCGCCCACCCCTGCGGCAGCAGCCGCTCGCCCTCCCAGACCCCGTCGGACAGGTACAGCTGGCCGAGGCGGGCGACGGCGTCGGTCGGGGCGTACAGGCCGCTGAAGCCGAGCTCGCGGCCGGTATGGTCGTGCCGCCAGACCACCTTCCCGATGCCGAGCGGGTCCAGCAGCCGGGGCCGCAGGTATTCGCTGAGCGGCAGGCCGGTCACGCGCTGCACGATCGCGGCGAGGGTGTACGTGGTGGGCTGGTTGTAGGCGAAGACAGTGCCCGGGTCACGGTCGGGCGGCAGCAGCAGGAACCCGCGGACGGGCTCCGCGGGGTCGCGCGCGTAGGCCTCCTCGACGGTCTCCCGCTCGTGGCCGCTCGCCATGGACGCCACGTGCCGCACGAGCATGGCCCGGCTGCGCGGGTCGGTGATGTCGGCCTCGAACTCCGGGAAGTACGAGAGCACCGGCGCGTCGAAGTCGAGCAGTCCCTCGGCCTCGGCCAGCGCGGCGGCGGTGCCGGTGAAGCTCTTGCTGAGCGAGTACAGCAGCTGGGGGCGGCCGGGGGTGTACGGCGCCCACCAGCCGGAGGCGACCAGCCGGCCGTGCCGCACGATCATCAGGCTGTGCGGCTCGATCCCGGGGGCGGCTTCGAGGGCGTCGAGGAAGGCGAGGACGCCGGACGCGTCGACGCCCTGGGCGGCGGGGTCGGAGGGTGAGAGCACGGTCATGCCCGCATCCTGCCTCGCCGGCGGACCTTGATCGAGCCGTTTTCCCGCCCGATGTCAGGGGACTCGGCGGTTATGGTGCAAATCGGATACACGATGATGACCGAGCAGGCCGGCCCCCGCGAACTCGTCGACCACGTGGTGCGGGCCGAGGAGGCGGGCTTCGACTTCTCGGTGACCTCCGACCACTACTTCCCGTGGCTGCGCTCGCAGGGCCATTCGCCGTACGCCTGGGCGGTGCTCGGCGCGGCCGCCCAGGCCACGTCGCGTATCCCGCTGATGACGTACGTGACGTGTCCGACGTTCCGCTACCACCCGGCGGTGGTGGCGCAGAAGGCGGCGACGGTGCAGTTGCTGTCCGAGGGCCGGTTCCGGCTGGGGCTGGGCTCGGGCGAGAACCTCAACGAGCACGTGGTGGGCGGCGGCTGGCCGTCCGTCGATGTCCGGCACGAGATGTTCGAGGAGGCCGTGGAGATCATCCGCGCCCTCTTCAAGGGCGGTCACGTCAACCACCGCGGCACGCACTTCGACGTGGAGTCGGCCCGGTTGTGGGACCTGCCGGAGGAGACCCCGCCCATCGGCATCGCCGTCTCCGGCGAGCGGTCCTGCGAACTCGCGGGCCGGCTCGGCGATCTGGTGATCGCGACCGAGCCCAAGGCGGGCCTGCTGGAGGCGTTCGACCGGCACGGCGGCGCGGGCAAGCCCCGTGTGGGCCAGCTGCCCGTGTGCTACGACCCCGACCGGGACACGGCCATCAAGCGGGCGCACTCCCAGTTCCGCTGGTTCGGCAGCGGCTGGAAGGTCAACTCGGAGCTGCCGCACCCGGACTCCTTCGAGGCGGCGACCCAGTTCGTCACGCAGGACGACGTCGCCGACTCCATCCCCTGCGGCGACGATCCGGACGCGTTCGTGGAGGCCGTACGCCCCTACGCCGAGGCCGGGTTCACCGAGATCGCCCTGGTCCAGATCGGCGGCGAGTCCCAGCCGGCGTATCTGGACTGGTCGGAGAAGACCCTGCTGCCCGCCCTGCGCGACGCGTTCGGCTGAGGTCCTCCGCCAGCGCCTCGACGACCTGCCCGACCAGCTGAGCCCTCCGGCCCGGGGGGCTCTTCTTCACGAGAGCGCTGACCCGCTGCGCCTCCTCGGTGCTGGGCAGTGCCCCGGCCAGGAGGAGGGGCAGCAGCAGGCGCCGGACGAGCAGTTCGCTCTCGGAGGTGACCTGCGGCCGGCGCACCACCGAGACGTTCACGCGGACCGCGTGCTCGTTGCCCGGCGGGACGCCCGGCCGGTCCGTCTCGATCGCGGCGTAGCGGAAACCGTGCGCCTGGTCGCAGGGCGGGCAGCCGGCCGGGCCGCGGGCGAGCCGGTCGCCGCAGCCGGGGCACGTGAGGCGGTCGAGGGCGGCGTCCACCACCCGCCAGTCGTGCCGGTCGGGTTCGGCCGCGACCATCTCGGCCAGCGCCGTCTCCTGCTCCGCGTCGGTGACGTCCCACCGTCGCAGGAAGGCGGCCCACGCCTCCTCCACGATGCCGTCGACGAGTGCGCGGCACGCATCGCAGCCGGGGGCACCGCCGTATTGGTACCCGCCGCACTCCGCGCAGCGGCGCGGCACGGCGCCGATCTCGGGTCGCACCATGCCAGGCATCCTCGCGCAGGCGAGCCGCGCGGGGGAACGGATTAAACACGGCGGCACCCCCACCGGCGGTGAACGGCGAGGTCAGCGGGGCCCGGTAGGCTGCCGTGCGCACTTCGCGCAGTTCCGATCAGCCCCCCAGGAGAGTCGTCCGTGACCGTAGCCCTCACCCCGCCCGAGACGTCCGCCGTGTCCCCGGATCCCGCGTCCACGGAGCCCGTGTCCGACCTCGTCGCGCGGGACGCGCGGGAGTTCGGGGCGTACGCCCGGACCGGAGGGTGGGCCTTCGGGCTGAAGGTGGCGCGCAGCGTGCGGCCCGGCGGGCAGGGCGCCGACGAGACGCCGAAGGTGTCCGCGAAGGAGTTCGCGGAGCTCGCCGGCTGCTCCCCGGAGCGGGTCATGCGCTACTACAAGGCGTGGGACCGGGCGGCCGACGACGGCCTGGTCCCGCACTTCGAGGCCCTGACACCGGGTCAGGAGGTCGAACTGCCGGACGCCGACGTGTGGCTGAGCTACTACGTCTCCCGCAACAGCGCCGCGTCGGAGCGCGGCACCGCCATCGCCGAGGCCGCCGAGGCGGAGGGCATCCGGCCCACCAAGGCGCTGGAGGTCGCGGAGAACCCCACCGCCCTGCGGGCCGCGATCCTCGCCGACCCCTCCACCGCCCGCGCGGCCCGCCAGGCCCTGCTGGACCGGGTCCGCGAGGACCCCGGCCTCCAGTCGGAGCTGGCCCGCGACGTCGTGCGCACCGACGAACTGAAGAAGGCCGTCGCCGGCGAGAGCAGGGCCGCCGACCGCATCGGCTACGTGCGCCAGATCGCCGAGTCGGGGCAGATCAGGACGCCTGCCGGGCAGACCGTCGAGGCGCCCGCCGACCTGCGCCAGGAGGCCGAGCGGCACCTGTCCCTCCTCGACGAGCTGGACGAGGGCGAGGACGCCGGCGAGTGGGCCGCCGAGGCGTACGACACCATGAAGTCCCTGGTCGTGGAGGCCGTGGAAGCCGACCCGGGGCTGCGCGTGCAGGAGCGGCGCACGAAGTTCTACAGCAGCCTGCAGAAGGCGACCAAGGTGTTCGAGGAGCTGACCTTCGACGACGTCCCGGAGTTCTTCGAGGACGACATGGTCACGCAGTTGGAGGAGCTCCAGCGGGCCGTGGCCGTGTGCATCGAGTCGCTGCGCGGAGCCCGCGGGAATCACCCGGAGGGCTGAGCATCTTGTGCGTGTGGGGGGTACTAGAGGGCTCTACGTCGGTTCTTCCCGGAGGCCCTCTCGTGAACTCCTTCGTGCACAAGACCCTGGTGGTGCAGCTCCAGGCGGGTGACACGGACCGCTTCTCCGTGCTCGCCCACCTGAGCTACGACGCCGCCGACCCGTTCGCCGTCACCGTCGTCTTCAGCCACGACGGCCGCGTCCTCGCCCGGTGGCAGCTGGACCGGGAGATGCTCGCCGACGGTCTGCGGCGTCCGGTCGGGGTCGGGGACGTGCGGATGCGTCCCGAGTCGCGGGGCGTGTGGCAGGAGCTGCGCATGGAGTTCCTGGGCGATGCCCGCCCCGACGGGGGCCGCCACCACGCGGTGGTGTTCGCCTGGGCCCCGGCGTTCGCGGCGTTCCTGCGGGAGACCCACGAGATGGTCCCGCCGGGCCGCGAGGAGGTCCGCGTCGACGACTTCCTCGCGGACGTCATCGCCGGGGGCTGAACCGCGGCGACCGGGGGCGGGCTCCGCCGGTCACCTGGAGGTGTGGCGGTGCCGGGTCCACAGGGGCAGGGCGAACCAGCACAGCAGGTACCAGCCGACCACGCCGGCCACCAGGTAGGGCACGAAGCCGTCGTGGGTGGCCACGCGCAGGATCAGCAGCAGTGAGGCGGTCGTGGTGGCCAGCAGCAGCACGAGGCCGAGCAGGGTCAGCCGGGACGCCAGCTGCACCGCCTGGGGTTTGACGCGCCGCCCGGAGACGAGGCGGTGCAGGGACACCGGCCCGATCAGCGCCCCGGTCGCGCACGCGCCGAGCACTACCGTCACCAGGTAGATCATCTGGTCCGTGTCGGTCAGGTCGTCGTACTTCTCGGTGAACACCACGGTGAGCAGAAAGCCGAACAGGATCTGCACGCCCATCTGCGCCACGCGGACCTCCTGGATGAGCTCCTGCCACATCCGGTCCGCTCTCTCCTCCTCGGTCTCGTTGCGCCCCCGGCGCCTGGCCCCGCCCTCTGCCGTGTCGGTCACTGCGTCCTCCCGGTGTGAGAACTCGCGCGTCCTTACTCCTGAGCGGGTTCCCCGGAAAGGGCCGTACTCCCGGCCCGCGCGCGGTTTGAGCGATCAGGCGGCGGTTACACGGACGGCGCGAATGACGCAGAGACCGAGGAGGTCGTGGACGCATGTCCGGTACGCAGCTCACCGTGACGCTCAGCGGCGGAGGCGCCGACGACGCGCGAGCGGTCGTCCGGGCCCTGGAAGGGACGTTCGGGGCGCCGGACGAGCTTCCCGCCGACGAGAACGCGACGGTGCACATGGCGACCTTCGACGGCGCGCAGGCCGGTGCCGGCGGAGGCACCGGGGAGGGCGCCGGGCGGCTGTCCGCGCCGGTGACGGTCACGGTGCAGGGCACTCCGGAGGCGGTGCGACGGGCGAGCGACACGCTCTCCCGGGCCTTCACGGCACGCGACGACGGTGCCGCCTCCGGCGACCAGGAGCAGGAGAGGCAGCTGCTCCTGGTGCCGTGAGGGCGAGCCTTACCAGCGGTTCTCCACCTGCTCCCGGATCCGCCGCTCGTACAGGTCGCGGATGGCCGTGAGCGTCTCGCCGGGCAGCTCCGGCAGCCGGGCGGCGGCCGCGTTGGCGCGGGCCTGCTCGGGCGAGCGGGCCCCCGGGATCACGGTCGTCACGCCGGGCTGCTCGATGATCCAGCGCAGCGCGAGCTGGGCCGGGGTGTATCCCTCGGGGGCGAGCGCGGCGAACTCGGCGGCCGCCTCGACGCCGGTGGCGTAGTCGACGCCGGAGAAGGTCTCGCCCACGTCGAAGGACTCGCCGTGCCGGTTGTAGGTGCGGTGGTCGTTCTCGGGGAAGACCGTGTCCCGCGTGTACTTGCCCGACAGCAGGCCGGAGGCCAGCGGGACGCGGGCGATGATGCCCACGCCGGCCTCACGGGCGGCCGGGAGCACCTCGCGCAGGGGCTTCATGCGGAACGGGTTGAGGATGATCTGCACGCTCGCCACGCCCGGCCGGGCGATCGCGGTCAGCGCCTCGGCGCAGGTCTCGACGCTGACGCCGTACGCGGCGATCCGCTCCTCCTCGACCAGGGTGTCGAGGGCGTCGAACACCTCGTCCGTGGAGTAGACGGGCGTCGGCGGGCAGTGCAGCTGCACCAGGTCGATGCGGTCGACGCCGAGGTTGCGCCGGGAGCGGTCGTTCCAGGCGCGGAAGTTGTCGAGCACGTAGTTCTCGGGGATCTGCTCGACCCGGCGGCCCATCTTCGTGGCGACCAGGACGTGCAGGTCCGGCCGACCGCCGAGGAAGGCGGCGATGGTCTGCTCGCTGCGGCCGTCGCCGTAGACGTCGGCGGTGTCGAAGAAGGTCACTCCGGCCTCGGCCGCCGCCTCCAGGACCGCGAGGGCTTCCTTGTCGTCGACGTCTCCCCAGTCGGCACCCAGCTGCCACGTACCGAGACCGACGACGGAAGCGTGCTGGCCCGACCTGTCGAATGTGCGCTCGTCCATGGGCGTCAGTCTGTCATCCGTCAGGGTCCCGCGTGGAAGGTACTGGTCCGGTCCGCCGACCCCGCCGAATTCACTCGCACGAGTGAATAGCGGGGGCGGGGACATGCCACGTGTCAACGGACCTCTAGCGTGACTGCACGTGACAACGGGTGCAGAGAGCAACTTCCCTTCGGGCGCCTCGCCCTGGACGCGCCGGGGCTTCCTCCGCACGGCGGCCGCGCTGGCCGTCGTGCCGGGTCTGCCGGCGGATCCGGCGGTGGCCGCCGCGGAGCTGCCGGACTTCCCGGCGGACGTCGCGCTGTACCGCTCGGCGTACCGGAACTGGGTCGGCGAGATCACCGCCGACGGCCTGTGGGCGTGCGCGCCGGACGGCCCGGAGCAGGTGGTCGCCGTCGTCAACTGGGCGTGGCGGCAGGGGTGGCGGGTGCGGGCGCGGGGCGCCGCGCACGGCTGGTCGCCCCTGACGGTGACGGAGGGGACGGCGTCCGGTGCGCCCGTCCTCCTCGTCGACACCGCGCCCCACCTCACCGGCCTCGCCCTGGACTCCCCCACCGCCGTGCGCGCCGGGACGGGCGTGACCATGGAGGCCCTGCTCGCATACCTGGAGGAGCACGGCCTGGGCGTCACGGCCGCGCCGGCACCCGGGGTCCTCACCCTCGGCGGGGTCCTGGCCGTGGACGGGCACGGCACCGCCGTCCCCGCGCGGGGCGAGCGACGGCTCCCCGGGCACACGTACGGCTCGCTCAGCAATCTGGTGCTGTCTCTGACGGCGGTCGTGTGGGACTCCCGGGCCGGCGCGTACGTACTGCGCACCTTCCACCGCGACGAGGCGGACGGCGCCGCGCTCCTGACCCACCTGGGGCGGTCGCTGGTGACCGAGGTGGTGCTGCGGGTGGGGGACAACACCCGGCTGCGGTGCGTGAGCCGTACGGACATCCCGGCCGGCGAGCTGTTCGCCGCGCCCGATTCCGGCGGGCGGACGTTCGCGAGCTTCCTGGACGAGGCCGGCCGGGTCGAGGCGATCTGGTTCGCCTTCACCGAGCACCCCTGGCTGAAGGTGTGGAGCGTCTCCCCCACCCGCCCGCTGACCTCGCGGACGGTGACGCGGCCGTACAACTACCCCTTCTCCGACAACATCCCGGCCCCGGTGGCGGAGCTGGTGGGCCGGATGACGTCGGAGGCGGCCTGGTACCTCGCGCCGGTGCTCGGCAACGCGCAGTACGACGCGGCGGCGCTCGGGCTGGTGGCGACGCTGTCGGCCGACCTGTGGGGGCCGTCCAAGAACACGCTGCTGTACCTGAAGCCGAGCACCCTGAAGGTCCATGCCAACGGTTACGCGGTCCTCACCTCGCGGGACGGGGTGCAGCGGGTCGTCGCCGAGTTCGCGGCGTTCTACCGGGAGCGGCTCACGGCGTACGCCGCCCGGGGCAGCTTCCCGGTCAACGGCTCGGTGGAGATCCGGGTGACCGGCCTGGACGACCCGGGCGACGTCGGGACGCCCGGGGCCCGCCCGCCGCTGTTGTCCGCGCTCCGGCCGCGCGCGGACCGCCCCGAGTGGGACACGGCCGTGTGGCTGGACGTCCTGACCCTGCCGGGCACGCCGGACGCGGAGGTGTTCCTGCGCGAGCTGGAGCGGTTCCTGCTGCGCACCTTCGACGGCGGTTCCGCCCTGACCCGGGTCGAGTGGTCCAAGGGGTGGGCCTACACGGACGACGCGGTGTGGAGCGACAGGGAGGTGCTGGGCTCGGTGGTGCCGGCGGCGGTCGGGGCGGCCGAGTGGGCCGAGGCGGACGCGGTGCTGGACCGTCTCGACCCGCACCGCGTGTACGGCAACGCCTTCCTGGACCGGCTGTTCGCTAGGGGGTGAGGTGCGCCTGGAGGGCGGGCGCGTAGCGGTCCACCAGGTTCTCGACCGTGCTCGCCCGCAACTCCGGGCCGCGGGCGATGCCGTACATCACGCCCAGGCCCAGCAGGGCGGCGACGGCCAGTTCGGCGCGCAGGCCCGCGTCGGGGCCGGTGAGTCGGGCGGTGAGGCGGTCGGTCACCTGGGTGCGGAAGTTGGCGCGCAGGATGTCGCCCTGCTCGCCGTGCAGGGGCGCGAACACGATCCGCAGCAGCGGGTCGGCGCCCTGCTCGGACTGGCTGACCAGCACGTGCCGGACCATGTGCCGGCCGAGGTCCTCCAGCGGCGCGGCCAGCAGGGCCTCGGCGTCGGCCTCGAAGGACATGACCCGGGCGAAGAGCGTGTCCTTGTTCCCGAAGTACTTGAGGATCAGCGGCGGGCTGACACCGGCGCGGTCGGCGACCGCCTTGAGCGTGATGTCGGCGTGCGCGTGCCGGGCCAGCAGGTACCGGGCCGCCTTCAGGATGGCCGCCTTGGTCGACTCGGCGTCCCTGCGGGCCGGTGTGGGCATGACGGGTGGAGTGCTCACGGCACTCATGCTCCCTCCATCGCCCTGTCGCGTGCGCCCCGGGTGCCGTGCCGGACCGGCCCGGGCCCGTCCGCGGGGTCCTGCGCCGGGTCGCCGGGGATGCACAGCGCCGTCGCGGCGGCCAGGAGGGCGACCGCGCCGGCCATCGCGAAGGCCAGCTGGTAGCCGTGCAGCGTGGGCACGGGCACTCCGCCGACCAGGCCGGTGTGGTGCACCAGCACGGCGGCCACGGCGGCGCTGGAGCCGGCCTGGCCGATCGTCCGCATCAGGACGTTGACGCCGTTCGCGGAGGCGGTCTGCCCGGCCGGCACGGCCCGCAGGATGAGCGTGGGCAGCGCCGAATAGGCCAGGGTGGTGCCGGTCGCGACGACCGTGGCCCCCGCGATGATCATCCACAGGTCGCGGCTGTCGGCGATGCGCACCGCGTACCCGGCGGCGATGACCGCCGCCCCGAGGGCGAGCGTGACGCGCGGCCCGCGTGCGGCGGAGATCCGGGCGGAGACGGGCGACAGCAGCAGCATGACGATGCCGCTGGGCAGCAGGCACAGGCCGGTGGCGACGATGGACAGCCCGAGCCCGTACCCGGTGGCCTCGGGCGCCTGCACCAGCTGGGCGGTGACGAGGGTGTTGGCATAGAACGCGAACCCGGCGAGCAGCGCCGCCCCGTGGGACAGCCCGACCCGGGGCCGGGCCACCAGCCGCAGGTCCACCAGCGGCTGCTCGGCCCGCAGCTGCTGCCACGACCACAGGGCGAGCACGACGGCGGCAGCGGCGAACAGGCCCGTGACACGCGGGCTGCCCCAGCCCCACTGCCCGCCCTGTGACACGCCGAGCAGCAGGCACACCAGCCCGGCGGCCAGGCCCAGCGTGCCCGGTACGTCGAACCGGCCCGGCTCCCGCACCGGCGACTCCCGCACCGCCCACCACACGAGCGTCACGCCCGCGGCACCGAGGGCGCTGGTCACCCAGAACATGGTGTGCCAGTCGGCGTACTGCACGATCACGGCGGCCAGGGGCAGGCCGAGGGCGGCGCCGATGCCGACGGTGGAGCTCATGAGGGCCACGGCCGATCCCCGGCGCTCGGGGGGCAGCTCGTCGCGCAGGATGCTGATGGACAGCGGGACGACCGCGGCGGCGGCTCCGGACAGGGTGCGGGCGGCGATGAGCAGGGCGATGTCGGAGGTCAGGGCGCACAGGACGGAGCCCAGGGTCATCAGGGCCAGGGCCGCCATGAGCACGCGCCGCTTGCCGTACATGTCACCGGCCCGGCCGAGGACGGGGGTGAGGACGGCGCCGGAGAGCAGCGTGGCCGTGACCATCCACGAGACCGTGCCCGCCGGGGCGCCGGTCAGCCGGGGCAGGTCGGGCAGCAGGGGCACGACCACGGTCTGCATGACGGCCATGAGGATGCCGCCGTACGCGAGCGCCGGGACGGTGAGCCGGTCCCGGAGGGTGCTCGCACCGGGCGGCTTGCGTATCGCGGCGGTGTGGTCCATGGGCACTCCAAGGGCTGCGCCTGCGCGAGGGCGCGGGTGAATTGTCATTCACCTTAGCCGGTGAATGACAATTCACCATAGGGCGGAGTGCCTACAGGCGGCTGGTCAGCTCCCGGGCGTGCACGGTCCGCGCGACCTTCGGGCCCAGCCAGCGCTTGAACCGGCGCAGCGCCTCCAACTGCCCGGCCGCCCGGTCGAGCCGGTAGTACAGCTGCGGCGGGACGTGGGGCAGCAGGGGTGAGTGGCGCTGGCCGAGCAGGGCGAACATGCGCTCCGGCGGCAGGTGGATGTAGCGCGGCAGGTTCTCGTACCACTGGGCGCTGTAGCGTGCCGCGCTCTGCAGGGGGACGAGGGCCGTCTTGCGTTCGTGTTCGTAGCGGGCCAGGGCCTGCGGAAGCGCGGCGGGCTCGCGCAGCGCCGCCGCCAAGGCGATCGCGTCCTCCAGGGCGAGGGTGGTGCCGGCGCCGATGGAGTAGTGCGTGGTGTGGGCGGCGTCGCCGAGCAGGACGAGGTTGCCGTGGTGCCAGGTGCGGTTCGTGAGGGTGCGGAAGGTCTGCCAAGGGGTGCCGCCGGGGCGGCCGAGCAGGGGGTGGCCGTCCAGGACGTCGGCGAAGAGGCTCTCCAGCAGGGCCCGTCCCTCGGTCTCGCCGGCGCGGTCGAGCCCGAGTCCGGTCCAGGTGGCGGGTGCGCATTCGACGACGCAGGTGCTGCGGTCGGGGCCGTAGGCGTAGCCGTAGCACCAGATCCAGCCGTACCGGGTCTCCACGAAGGCGAAGGTGAAGGCGTCGAAGACCTTGGTGGTGCCGAGCCAGACGTAGGGGTTGCGGCCGGTCGTGAGCCGGGTGCCGAAGTGTGCCGCGTGGCGGGTGCGCAGGGCGCTGTGGACGCCGTCGGCCGCGACGACGAGGTCGGCGTCGGGCAGTGCCCCGGGGTCGGCCTCGGACGCGTACTCCAGTCGCACGCCGAGCTCGCGCGCCCGGGCGGCGAGGATCTCCAGGAGACGGTGGCGGCCGATGCCGTGGCCCTGGTCACCGCTGTGCCGGGCCGTCAGGTCCCCCACGTGGGCGACGCCGTCGGACCACCGGACGGAGCCGGCGTCCAGGGCGCGCGCCGACTCGGGGTCCTGGGCGTGGAGTTGGTCCAGCAGTCCGCGCCAGTACGTCACGCCCCAGCCGTAGGTGGAGCCCTCCGGGTCGCGTTCGTGGACGGTGATGTCGTGGGACGGGTCCTGCCGCTTGAGCAGGATCGAGAGATACAGACCGGCGGGCCCGCCACCGACACAGGCGACCTTCACGCACACCCCTGAGAATTACCGAGAGCTGTCGATTGCGGACGCAGAGTAGCAGGACAAAAGCATCATCGACCGAACCGTCGTTTCGCGTCAGTTCCGCGGCGTGACGCACACCACGAGTCGCGGACCGCCCGGGGAGAAACATCCGCCACAGCGCCCGGACCGGGCGGAATTTCCCCCTCCAGGCCGGCGCGCGCGGACTGCCGCAGCAAGATCATCTTGGTTCAACCTTGCACCACATAAGGGGAATTGCCCGAATCGCAGCCAACCCGCTCGCGGGGATTTCTCCCGTTACCGGACAGACCGATAGGCATACGGCGTCATCACCCGAACGACCCCAGGAGATCCGTATGCCGGAACTCAGCCGTCGCCGCGCGCTCACCGCCGCGGCCGCCCTCGCCACCGCCGCGGGAACCGTGCCGGCCCTGGCCCCGGCCGCGACCGCCGCCGGGCACCACGACTCCCCCGCGTCCTTCGACGAGGTCTACAAGGGCCGCCGCATACAGGGCCGGCCGGCCTCCGGGTCCGGTCACCACCACCACGGCGCGGGCTACGCGGTCTTCGTCGACGGCGTGGAGCTGCACGTGATGCGCAACGCCGACGGCAGCTGGATCAGCGTCGTCAGCCACTACGACCCGGTGGCCACGCCGCGCGCCGCCGCCCGTGCCGCGGTGGACGAGCTGCAGGGCGCGCCCCTGCTGCCCTTCCCCGCCAACTGACCCGTACCGCACCGCACCTGGAGCACCCGCACATGGCTGTCCGCAAGAACCAGTCCGCCCTGACCGCCGACGAGAAGCGGCGTTTCGTCGCCGCCCTGATCGAGTTGAAGCGCACCGGCCGCTACGACGAGTTCGTCACCACGCACAACGCGTTCATCGTCTCCGACACCGACAACGGCGAGCGGACGGGCCACCGCTCCCCGTCCTTCCTGCCCTGGCACCGAAGATTCCTCCTGGAGTTCGAGCGGGCGCTGCAGTCGGTGGACGCGTCGGTGAGCCTGCCGTACTGGGACTGGACCGTCGACCGCACGCCGCGCGCCTCGCTGTGGGCGCCCGACTTCCTCGGGGGGACCGGGCGCGAGCGGGACGGCCGGGTGACGGACGGGCCGTTCGCCGCGTCGAGCGGGAACTGGCCGATCAACGTGCGGGTCGACGGCCGTACGTTCCTGCGCCGCTCCCTGGGGTCCGGGGGCCGCGAGCTGCCGACGCGGGCCGAGGTCGACTCGGTGCTGGCGATGCCGACGTACGACATGGCGCCCTGGAACAGCGGCTCGGACGGTTTCCGCAACCACCTCGAAGGGTGGCGGGGCGTCAATCTGCACAACCGCGTCCACGTCTGGGTCGGCGGGCAGATGGCCACCGGGGTCTCCCCCAACGACCCGGTGTTCTGGCTGCACCACGCGTACATAGACAAACTGTGGGCCGACTGGCAGCGGCGCCACCCCGGCTCCGGCTATCTGCCGGTCGCGGGCACGCCGAACGTGATCGACCTGCGCGAGACGATGCGGCCGTGGCACGACATGACCCCGGCGGACCTGCTGGACCACACGCCGCACTACACGTTCGACGTCTAGGTGTATTGATCACGAGCGTTGTTAACGCTGGCTGGGCTTGATCATGGCGAAGGCCCCCGTGTGTGGTGGAGGTGTCGAATCTTCACCGCACGGAGGCCTTCGTGTCCCACCGTAATGCCCGGCTGACCGTTCACGGCAGGCGGCTGCTGGTCGAACGTGTCCGCACCGGTCGCCCTGTCGCCCATGTTGCCGCCGAGATGGGCATCTCCCGCGTCACCGCGCACAAGTGGATGCGCCGCTGGCGGGCTGAAGGCGAGCAAGGGCTGCACGATCGGTCCAGCCGTCCGCGTACGACACCGCACCGCACGGCAGGGGCGATCGAGGCCCGCGTGTGCCGTCTTCGGCAGGACCGCAAGCTCGGCCCGGCCCGCATCGGTCCGATCCTGGGCCTGCCCGCCTCGACCGTCCACCGCATCCTGGTCCGCCACGGCCTGAACCGACTGGCCTTCCTGGACCGGCCCACCGGCCAGATCATCCGCCGCTACGAACGCGCCCGCCCCGGCGAGCTGGTCCACGTCGACGTCAAGAAACCCGGCCGCATCCCTGACGGCGGCGGCCACAAAGTCCTCGGCCGACAAGCCGGCCGCAACAGCATGGGCTTCGACTACGTCCACTCCGCCGTCGACGACCACTCCCGCCTCGCCTACAGCGAGATCCACGGCGACGAGAAGGCCGCCACCTGCGCAGACTTCCTGCGCCGGGCCGCAGCCTTCTTCGCCACCTGCGGCATCACCCATATCGAGCGGGTCCTGACCGACAACGCCTGGCCCTACCGCAAGAGCTTCGCCTGGCAGCACGCGCTCGCCGACCTCGGCGCGGCCGGCAGGCTCACCCGCGCCTACCGGCCGCAGACCAACGGCAAGGCCGAACGCTTCAACCGCACCCTGCTCGACGAATGGGCCTACCTGCGGCCCTACACCAGCAACACCGAACGCACCGCCGCACTGGACAACTTCCTGCACACCTACAACCACCACCGCTGCCACACCGCAATCGGCGGCCAGCCACCCATCACCCGCGTGAACAACCCTGCGGGTCAATACACCTAGGGCCCGAAGCGGCCGCAAGCGGCAGGTCAGACGGTCGCGCCCGTGCGGCACTCGGGGTGGCCCCAGCCGCTGTCGTTCTTGGTGATGGGCTCGCCGGCCGCGTAGGAGCGGCCGCACTGGCAGCGGCCGGGGAACTTCGCCTTGATCGTGCGCGACGAGCCCTTCGCCGTGGAGGTCTTCGCGGTGCGGGCCGCGCCGCCGCGGGGGCGGGAGCGCGGGGCCTTGGCCGGAGTGTCCGGGGCGGGCGGCGGCTCGGGGGAACCGAGGTCGCTGCCCGCGGGCTCCTGGACGGTCGCGGCCTGGCTGGCGGCGCGGTCGGCGAAGTCGTTGAGCCGGTCGCCGTCGACCTGGTGGGCGGGGACGTAGCGGAACTCGACCGAGCGGCCGTCGAGCAGTTCGTCGATGCGCACGACGAGGTCCTGGTTGGCGACCGGCTTGCCGGCGGCCGTCTTCCAGCCGTTGCGCTTCCAGCCGGGCAGCCAGGTGGTGACGGCCTTCATCGCGTACTGCGAGTCCATGCGGATCTCCAGCGGCACGTCCGGGTCGGTCGCCGCCAGCAGGCGCTCCAGCGCGGTCAGTTCGGCGACGTTGTTGGTGGCCCTGCCGAGGGGCCCCGCCTCCCACCGCTCCGGCGTCTCGGAAGCGTCGGCGACGACCCAGGCCCAGCCCGCGGGCCCGGGGTTTCCCTTCGAAGCCCCGTCGCACGCGGCCACAACACGTTCACCCATGGACACGATCATGCCATGGGCGGGCCGGGTGCCCGTCGCGGCCGTTCAGGAGACGTCGGTCATGGCCGGCATCTCGCCCTCGGTCCTGGTGGTGTCGATCACCGAGAAGTTCGCGCCCTGGGGGTCGGTCAGCGCCGCGAACCGCCCGAAGGGCGTGTCCATCGGCCCGAACTGCAGCGTCGCGCCGAGCCCGGTGGCCTTCGAGACCGCCTCGTCGCAGTCGGCCACGCTGAAGTAGACGTTGATGTACGGCGGCACCTCGGGCGGGAAGTCGTCCGTCATCTCCATCCGGCCGAGGGCGGGGCGCTCGCCGAGGTTGTAGACCCGGAAGTCCATCGTGTGGTCCTGCATCTGCTGGGCGCTGTAGCCGAAGACCGAGGGGAAGAACGCGTCGGACTTCTGCGGCTCGCGGGTGAAGACCTCCGCCCAGCAGAACGACCCCGGTTCGCCCATGTCCGCGGCGAACCCCTGGTGGGTGCCGGCCTGCCAGACGCCGAACAGCACGCCACCGGGGTCGCGGGCCAGGCACATGGTGCCGAAGTCCGCCACCTGCATCGGCTCCATCAGCACCTCGCCGCCGTTCTCGCGGATCTTCCGCGCGGTGGCGGCGGCGTCCTCGGCCGCGAGGTACAGGCACCACTGCGACATGCCTTCCTGGCCGGGCATGGGCGGGACGACGGCGGCGGCCGCCTTGCCGTTCGCGTAGGCCTCGGTGTAGTTGCCGAGTTCCGTCGACGCCTCGGCGAAGGTCCAGCCCAGGACGTCGCCGTAGAAGCTCTTGGCCCCTTCGAGGTCGCTGAACATCGCGTCGGCCCAGCAGGGGGCTCCTTCAGGTTGCACGGCCATGGCTGCGTCCCTCTCCGGACGGGTGGATGGTCCGTTTCCTCACGCTAGTCACCTGTGAGCCGGGCCGCGCGCCGAGCGCGAGCCGCTTCGGGACCGGTGCGCGGGCGGTGGCTACGGCGAGTGCACGACCGTGTCGGCGGCGTTCGCGCGCCCTGTGCGCCCGGCGGCGCGGGGCGGCAGACCGGCGTGGGGTCATACGGCTGTTCGTCCTCCGCCCCGATCGGGGGTTTGCCACCGCCGACGCGAGAAGCCGCCCCCTTCACGCGGTTATCCGGCCGCCTCCGCCGCTGTTTGGCTGGTACTCGTGCCGCGCCCGGCTCACCGGCGCCACGAGGCCGCCGGCCCCGCCGGCCGTCCCGCCGTCTTCACCGACCACTCCATCCACCCCTGCCGACCGCTCGGCCCGCCCCTGCTCGGTCCGGGGGCGTCCCACTCCGCCCGTTCCACCCCAGGGAGGGAATGTGTCCGCACCCGAGAGCACCACCGGACCCGCCACCGACGACCCGGCCCCCCGGCCCGCCGCAGCGCCCACGGAGGCGCAGCTCACCAGTCTCAGCACGGAGGCGGCCCGCCGGCTCGCCACGACCACCAAGTCCGTTCCGCAGATGCAGGCCATCACCTCACGATGGCTGCTGAAGATGCTGCCGTGGGTCGACGTCAGGGGCGGTGCCTACCGGGTCAACCGGCGGCTGACCCTGCGGCTGGGCCGGGGCCGGGTGCAGTTCGAGCAGAACGGGGCCGATGACATCAGGGTCATCCCCGAGACGCTGACCGAACTGCCCGTGCTGCGCGGCTACGCCGACACCGAGGCGCTGAAGGAGATCGCCGCCCGGTTCGAGGTCCGCGAGGTGCGCGTCGGCGAGGTGCTGTTCGAGGCCGGCCAGCCCGTCACGGAGGCCTATCTGATCGTGCACGGCCGGTTCACCCGGTACGCCACCGGCAAGTACGGCGAGGAGGAGGTCATCGGCGTCGTCACGGACGGCGAGGGACTCGGTGACGAGGCCGTGGGACGGGCCGATCCGCTCTGGCTGACCTCCGTGCGCGCGGAGACCGCGGGTGTGGTGCTGGTGCTGTCCTGGGACACCCTGCTGGAGTACACCGACCGGGTGCCCTCCCTCGCGGCCCATCTGGAGGCCTACGCCGAGCGGCAGAGCAAGCCCGTGAACCGCAAGGGCGAGGCGGATGTGCCGGTGCAGGCCGGGCACGTGGGCGAGCCGGTCCTGCCCGGCGGGTTCGTCGACTACGAACTCGCCCCGCGCGAGTACGAGTTGTCGCTCACGCAGACCGTGCTGCGCGTCCACACCCGGGTCGCCGACCTCTACAACGACCCGATGGACCAGACCGAGCAGCAGCTCCGGCTGACCATCGAGGAGATCCGCGAGCGCCAGGAGTGGGAGCTGGTCAACAACCGCGAGTTCGGGCTGCTGCACAACACCGACTACAGCCAGCGCATCAGCACCTTCTCGGGCCCGCCGACCCCGGACGACCTGGACGAGCTGCTGTCGATGCGCCGCAAGACGCGGCTGTTCCTCGCCCACCCGAAGGCCATCGCGGCGTTCTTCCGGCAGTGCAACAAGCGGGGGCTGGTGCCGGGCACCGTGAACGTCGAGGGCCACGAGGTGCCCGCCTGGCGGGGTGTCCCGCTCTTCCCGTGCGGCAAGATCCCGGTCAGCGACCAGCACACCAGCAGCATCATCGCGCTGCGGACCGGAGAGGCCGACCAGGGGGTCGTCGGACTGTTCCAGACCGGTATCCCGGAGGAGTATCAGCCGGGCCTGAACGTGCGGTTCATGGGCGTCGACGACACCGCGATCATCCGCTACCTGGTCACCGCCTACTACTCGCTGGCCATCCTGGTGCCCGACGCCGCGGGCATCCTGGAGAACGTCCAGATCGGCCGGACGGCCGGCTGACGGGCGAAGTGGAGTACGACGTGAACGCTCCCCCGACGCCCGGCGGACCGACCTCACCCCTCGGCGGTCCATCCGCGTCACCACGCCCACCGATCGGCCTGCCGGTGTCCGGCCCAGGGATCCCCGGTCCGCCGGTTTCCGGCCCGACGATCCCAGGCCCGCCGGTTTCCGGCCCACCGATCCCAGGCCCGCCGGTTTCCGGCCCGACGATCCCCCGCCCGACGAATCTCGGCCCCTCGATCCCCCGCCTACCGATTCCCGGCCCACCGATCCCAGGTTCACCGGTCCCCCGCCCACCGATCCCAGGCCCACCGACCTCAGGTTCACCGGTCCCCCGCCCACCGATCCCAGGCCCACCGACCCCAGGCCCACCGACCTCAGGCCCACCGATCCCCGGCCCTCCGGCCCTGCCCTTCGCCGGTGCCCCGGCCTCGGTGACCTCCGACGCCCCTGCCTCGGTGACCTCCGACGCCCCGGCCTCCGTTTCCCGGCCCGTCCCGCCCGGCCCCCCGCGTCTCGCCCGTGCCGGCCGGGCGCGCCCCGGCGGCCCGATCCCCGGGCTGCGGTACCGGCCCGCCGTGCCACCCGACCCCGAGAAGGTCAGGGAGATCGACCGCAGGCTGGAGGCCTGGGCGCACGGGCTGAAGCTGTTCCCGCCGGCCTGGACGGGGGACTTCGCGGGGTTCCAGTTCGGCCGGGCCGTGGTCCTGCAGCATCCGGGCGCCGCCGACCTGGACCGCCTCACCGTCGCCGGCGAGCTGCTGCTGGCCGAGAACCTCGTCGACAGCTGCTACTGCTCCGAGGACGAGGACCGGGGCGGGTCCTCCCGCGGACTCGGCGGGCGGCTGATCATCGCCCAGTCGGCCCTCGACCCCTACCACGGACCGCCCGACCGGGAGGCGGAGTGGCGCCGGGGCCTGACGGCCGACGGGCCGCTGCGCTCGTACCACTGCGCGCTCAAGGACTACGCCGCTTTCGCCACACCCAGCCAGACCGGCCGGTTCGTGCACGACATCGCCCGGCTGCACCTGGGGTACGTCGCCGAGGCCGCCTGGGCGGAGACGCGGTACGTGCCGCGCGTCTGGGAGTACCTGGTGATGCGGCAGTTCAACAACTTCCGCCCGTGTCTGTCGATCGTGGACGCCGTGGACGGCTACGAGCTGCCCGAGGCGGTCTACGCCCGCCCGGAGATCCAGCGGATCACGGCACTGGCGTGCAACGCCACCACCATCGTCAACGACCTGTACTCCTTCACCAAGGAGCTGGCGGGCGACCCCGACCACCTCAACCTGCCGCTGGTCATCGCCGCCGAGGAGCGGTGCGGGCTGAAGGCCGCCTATCTCAAGGCCGTCGAGATCCACAACCAGATCATGGACGCCTTCGAGGAGGAGTCCGCGGCGCTGTCCGCCTCCTCGCCGCTCGTCGAGCGCTACGCCCGGGGCCTGGCGGCCTGGGTGTCCGGCAACCACGAGTGGCACGCCACCAACACCCACCGCTACCACCTGCCCGACTACTGGTAGAGCGCACTCCCCTGACAGCACGCCAGAAGCACGAGGAGCCGTCCGTGACCACCACCGCAGACGCCGCGACAGCACCGCTGCCGACCCGGACCGCCGCCGACTCGACGTACCAGAACCGGGTGGCCGAGTACTGGAACGCGGAGGAGAACCCGGTCAACCTGGAACTCGGGAAGATCGACGACCTGTACCACCACCACTACGGCGTCGGAGACGCCGACCGGTCCGTCCTCGACGAGACCGACCCGGCCCGGCGCCGCGAGCGGATCACCGCCGAACTCCACCGCCTCGAACACGCCCAGGCCGAACTGCTCGCCGGCCACCTCGGCCCCCTCTCCCCCGCCGACCGCGTCTTCGACGCCGGCTGCGGACGCGGCGGCGGCAGCGTGGTGGCACACCTGAGGTACGGCTGCCGGGCCGACGGGGTGACCCTCTCCGCCAAGCAGGCCGACTTCGCGAGCGAGCAGGCCCGGCGCCGGGGCATCGACGGCAAGGTCCGCTACCACTGCCGGAACATGCTCGACACCGGCTTCCCGACGGGTGCGTTCGCGGCCTCGTGGAACAACGAGTCGACCATGTACGTGGAGCTGGACCTGCTGTTCGCCGAACACGCCCGGCTGCTGCGCCGCGGCGGGCGCTACGTGGTGATCACCGGCTGCTACAACGACACCTACGGGCGGGCCTCGCGCGAGGTCTCCCTGATCAACGCCCACTACATCTGCGACATCCACCCGAGGTCGGCATACTTCCGGGCCATGGCCCGCAACCGGCTGGTCCCCGTCCACGTGCAGGATCTGACGGCCGCGACCATCCCGTACTGGGAATTGCGCCGGCAGGCCGAGCACCTGGTCACGGGCATCGAGGACACGTTCCTCAGCGCCTACCGGAACGGCAGTTTCCAGTACCTGCTGATCGCCGCCGACCGCGTGTGACCCATCGCGTCCGGCGTACGTCTTCCCCCCGGCGCCCGGGTGTGCTTGCCTGAGGGCCGTTTCGGTGGCCGGGGTGGGAGTTGCCGTATGCGCAAGCCGTGGGTCGTGGGGGTGCTGCTGGCCGGGATGCTGCTCGGGGGATGCGGGGATCCGGCGTCCGCGCCCGAGGAGCCGCCGCCGGCCGCACCGCGTACGTCGGCCACGACCCACCAGCGCGCTCCCGTCTCCCCCGACCCGGTACCGAGGAAGGCGCCCAAGGTGCTGTACCTCGGCGACTCGCTGGCGATGGAGGCGCAGAAGGTCCTCGGCCAGGAGTTACGCCGGGACCTCAAGGCGGAGTACACCAGTGCCCCGTACTCCGGCACCACGCTCTGCGACTACCTGGAGGGCACCGCCGACCGGTCCCTCGTACCGGCCGCCGACAAGGCCGCCGCCCTGGTGCGCAGACTGCGGCCCGACTTCGTGGTGCTGCAGTTCTGGGGGAACTCCTGGGGCTACACGCCGTGCATGGACGGCATCACCTACGCCGAGTCCCCCGCCCGGTACTTCACCCGGTACGCCGCCGACGCGCGCCGGCTCGCCGAGCAGATCTCCGCGGCCGGGGACGACGGCCGCCCCAGGATCGTCTGGGTGTCCCAGGGCCCGGACCCGATCACCCCCGACCGGGTCCGGCGCGTCAACGCGCTCTACGAGAAGCAGGCCGCCGCCTCAGGGGGCCTGGTGTCGGACGCCGGGAAGGCGGTGAGCCCGGCCGGCGGCCGCTACACCTGGACGCGGTACCTGCCGTGCACGGCCCACGAGCGCGCCCACCGGGACTACTGCACCCAGCCGTCCCGGGACCGTACGGCCCTGCACCGCGACGACGACTACCTGCACTTCTGCCTGGCGCCCACGACGTCCAGGCCGAAGCCCTGCCCGGTCCGCTCCCCGGGGATCCTGCGGATCGCCCGGGAGATCGTCAAAACCATTCGACATTCGGTGGGTTGACCGCTCGAATGGGGCGCCATGTGCGCGCTGAGAATGCATGAGGACGAAGTCGCCATCGACGTCTCGCTCGTCGCCCGGCTGATCGCGGACCGGTTCCCGCGGTGGGCGGGACTGCCGCTGCGCCGCGTGGAGTCGTCCGGCTCGGAGAACGCCCTGTTCCGCCTCGGCGCGGACAAGGTCGTGCGGCTCCCCCGGCATCCCCGGGCCGTCGAGGCCATCTCGCACGAACTGCGCTGGCTGCCCCGGCTGGCGCCCGGGCTGCCCGCCGCCTCGCCCGAACCCCTCGGGCAGGGCGATCCCGGCGAGGACTTCCCGTGGCCGTGGTCGGTGTACGGCTGGCTGGAGGGCCGCAACCCTATACCCGGGGCCCTCGAGGAGCCCGGCCTGCTCGCCGAGGACCTGGCGGCGTACGTCAGGGCCCTGCGTCGCAAGGACGCCTCGGAGGGCCCTCTCGGGTACCGGGGAGTGCCGCTGGCGGCGCGGGACCCCTTCGTGCGGGACGCGCTCGCGCAGCTGGCGGGCCGGGTCGACACCGCGGCGGTGGCGGCCGTGTGGGAGGAGGCCCTGCGGACCCCCGCCCACGCCGGGCCGCCGGTGTGGGCGCACGGCGACCTGATGGCCGGGAACCTCCTGGTCGCGGGCGGACGGCTGAGCGCCGTGATCGACTACGGGACGGTGGGCGTGGGCGACCCGGCCGTCGACCTGATCAGCGCCTGGTGCCTGCTGCCCGCCGAGGTCCGCGGCGCCTTCCGCGAGGCCGTGGGCGCCGACGAGGCCGAGTGGGCGCGGGGCCGGGGCTGGGCCCTGTCGATCGCGGTCATCGCGCTGCCGTACTACTGGGACACGAACCCGCCGGTCGCGGAGAACTCCCGGCACACGATCGGAGAGATCCTGGCCGAGGCGGCGTAGGGACCGGGGGCCCGCCACACTGGCAGGGACTCAGGCCCACGGGCACGGGCTCCTGCCCCACGGCACGCGTCCCTGCCCCACAGGCACGGGCTCCTGCCCCCCCACGGCGCGGGTCCCTGCGCCCACGGCACGAGTCCGTGCCCCCACGGCACGAGTCCGTGCCCCCCCCGGGCACGGGTCCCTGCCCCCGCGGGCGCCGGTGGTCACTCGCCCGCGTAGGCCTTCTCCAAGGCCGCGATGTCGAACTTGCCCATCGCCATGAACGCCTCGGTCACCCGGGCCGCCTTCGCCGGATCCGGGTCGGTGACCATCTCGTCGAGCCGCTCCGGGACGACCTGCCAGGACACGCCGTACTTGTCCTTGAGCCAGCCGCACGGGCCGGGCTCGCCGCCGTCGGTGAGCCTGGTCCAGTAGTAGTCGATCTCCTCCTGGTCCGCGCAGAAGATCATGAAGGAGACCGCCTCCGTGAACCTGAACTGCGGTCCGCCGTTGAGCCCGAGGAACTTGTGGCCGTTGGCCGTGAACTCGACGGTCATCACGCTGCCGGCGGGCTGGAGCGCTCCCTCGGGGTAGCGGGCGATCTTGCCGATGCTGGAGTTCTTGAAGATCGAGACGTAGTGGTGGGCCGCCTCTTCGGCCTGGCCGTCGAACCAGAGGCAGGTGGTGAAACCGTCGGTCGCCATGAGTTCCTCCCGGGGCGCGGATCGCTGTCACCTGTGTCGACCGGCCGACGGCCCGGAACTCATCGCTCGGTGGGGAAATTGTTCGGCCGCGCCCGGCAGCGGTATCCGCCCCTCCCGCCCCGGCATCCCGCAACGCGACCTCGACGACCTCCACGACCGGCTCGACCACACCCGCTGGCCGGACCGGCTGCCCGGCTCGGGTGGGCCTACGGCGTATCGGCGGGGTATCTGCGCGAGCTGGTCCGGTACTGGCGGCACGACTACGACTGGCGGGCCGCCGCCCATGTCCGCTCTCCTGAGCCGCATGCCACCCCGCTGATGATCACCCACGGCTGGCCCGGCTCGATCGTCGAGTTCCTGGACGTCGTCGGGCCGCTGGCCGATCCGGCCGCCCACGGGGGCGATCCGGCCGACGCGTTCCACGTGGTGGTGCCGAGCGTCCCCGGGTTCGGGCTGTCCGGGCGACGCCGGACAGCGGCTGGGAGGCGGGCCGGATCGCAGACGCGTGGGCCGAGCTGATGCGGCGGCTCGGCCACGAGCGGTTCGGGGCGCAGGGCGGCGACTGGGGCGCGGCGATCACCCGGGAGCTCGGCCGGGCCCATCCCGACCGAGTGATCGGCGTGCACCTATCTGCTGCCGGGCGCCCACGCGGCCACGGAGCCGTCCCAGGAGGAACTGGACGCGCTCGGCCCTGAGGACCGGGAGCGCACCCTCGCCTCCTGGCACCGCTGGCGCGACTACTCCCGTGAGGGCACGGGGTACGCCGTGCTCCAGTCGACCCGGCCGCAGACCCTGGCGTACGCGCTCAGCGACTCGCCGGTCGGCAACTCGCCTGGATCGTCGAGAAGTTCCGGGAGTGGACGGACTCGGACGAGCTGCCGGAGGAGGCCGTCGACCGGGACCGGCTGCTGACCGACGTGATGCTGTACTGGCTGACCGGGACGGCGGGTTCGTCCGGCCGGATCTCCTACGAGCGGGCGCACGCCACGGGCCGTGCCGCCCGGCCGGCCGAGCCGCGGCACAGGGCGGAGCGCGCCGAGAACCTCGTGCGCTGGACGGAGTTCGACTCTGCGCGAGAAGGGCTGAGCCCGGCGCTCTGCCGGTGGCGGATCTGCCCAGGGCAGAGAAACGTCGTCCGAGCGTCGTGCGAGGTCGACAGTGGAGTCGACGGCACGTCCACGGCACTTCCGCCACCACGAGGAGAACCGATGACTCCACTGTCGACACTCGCCCCGCGGGCGGAGGAGGGCGACACCCCTCCGACCCGGTTCGACGACCATCTGGCCGCGCAACTGCTCGCGCAGCGCATCGTGCTGCTGGGCACGCAGGTCGACGAGGTCTCCGCGAACCGGGTCTGCGCCCAGCTGCTCATCCTGTCCGCGGAGGACCCGCGCACCGACATCAGCCTGTACATCAACAGCCCCGGCGGGGCGGTCCACGCGGGCCTGGCGATCTACGACACGATGCGGCTCATCCCCAACGACGTCTCGACCCTGGCCATGGGATTCGCGGCCAGCATGGGCCAGTTCCTGCTGAGCGTCGGCGCGCACGGCAAGCGCTACGCCCTGCCGAACGCGCGGATCATGATGCACCAGCCGTCGGCGGGCATCGGCGGCACCACCGCCGACATCGAGATCCAGGCGGAGAACCTGGAGTTCACCAAGCGGACCATCGAGCGGATCACCGCCGAGCACACCGGCCAGAGCCCGGAGACGATCTCCCGGGACGGCGACCGGGACCGCTGGTTCACGGCCGAGGAGGCCAGGGAGTACGGCATGGTGGACCGGGTCGTGGAGTCCCTCGAGGACGTCCGCCCGGCCGCCTCCCGGCGGCGGATGGGACTGCAGTGATGGGTACGTACACGATTCCGAACGTCGTCGAGCGCACCCCGCAGGGCGAGCGGTCCTACGACGTGTTCAGCCGGCTGCTGTCGGAGCGTATCATCTTCCTCGGCACCGAGATCGACGACGGCGTCGCCAACGTCGTCATCGCGCAGCTCCTCCATCTGGAGTCGTCGTCCCCGGAGAGCGAGATCGCGGTCTACATCAACTCCCCGGGCGGCTCGTTCACTTCGCTCATGGCGATCTACGACACGATGACGTTCGTGCAGGCGCCGATCTCGACGGTCTGCGTCGGGCAGGCGGCCTCGACGGCGGCCGTGCTGCTGGCCGGCGGGGATCCCGGGCGGCGGTTCGTGCTGGAGCACGCGCGCGTGCTCCTCGGTCAGCCCGCCACCGGAGGGCAGCGCGGCATGGTGTCCGATCTGGCGCTCCAGGCCAAGGAGATGGTGCGGATCCGCTCCCAGGTGGAGGAGGTGCTGGCGCGGCACACGCACCACGACGTGGCGAGCCTGCGGGCCGACATGGACCGCGACAAGGTGTTCACCGCGCGGGAGGCGGTGGCCTACGGGCTGGCCGACGAGGTGCTCGGCCGGCGCCCCGTGAGGGCCTGAGGCACCGGGCACGACCCGGATACCCCGGGGCCCGGATGCCGCCGGGCCCGGGGGCCGGCCGGGGTCAGGCGGCCAGGCACATCCCGTCGTACGACGACGTGGACGCCCCGCGGTGACTGCCGCCCGCGTACCGGGACGTGACGCGGGTCAGTTCGCCCTGCGCCCTCGACAGCAGGTCCCCCAGGCCCAGTCCGAGGGCGTGGGCGGCGGCCGCGAGGACCTCCGAGGAGGCCTCCTTGCGGCCGCGCTCCACCTCCGACAGGTAGGGCATGGAGATCCGCGCCTCGTCGGCGACGTCCTTCAGGGTGCGCTCCTGCGCGAGGCGTTCACGACGCAGGACGTCACCCACCAGGTCGCGCCACAGGGGCTCCTTCGGGGCGGGGGCGGGCGGTCCCTGGCGCGGCGGAGCGGCGGTGGGGCGGGCCGCCTGGGGGCGCGCGCCGTGCGGACGCAGAGGGATGACGCGGGCTTCGTTCGGCACGTGGTTGCTCACTGTTCCAGCCTAGGAGTCCTGCTCGCCGGGGGAAGGGCCCGGCGTTCCGCCCTGGGTGGAATCGCCCCAACGTCCGTCCCTGGCAGGGAGGTTGGGGGTGCCGGGTTCTGGCCCCGGTGTCCCCGGCGGCGGAGGCCCTACAGCCGGTTTTGCACCGGTCGGCCCTTCGCGGGCATGTGTGGCGCCTGACCGGGTACCCGCAACTCGGAAGGACCTAGGCAGATGTCCGCCATGACGTTCGGGGAGAGGTAATGGAGACCGCCGTGATCCGGTCGAAGGCACAGGTCGTCGAGGAGAACGCCGAGGCCAGCACGGGTGACGGAGCACTGCCGGTCGTGGACCCGCGGTCCGTGGCCCCGCGGGACGCGAGGGAGCTGTCCCGCCAGTTCTTCCAGCGCCTGACGGAACTCGAAGAGGGCACGCACGAGTACCAGTACGCGCGCAACACGCTGATCGAGATGAACATGTCGCTCGTACGGTTCGCGGCCGGCCGGTTCCGGGGCCGCGGCGACGACATGGAGGACATCGTCCAGACCGGCATGATCGGCCTGATCAAGGCCATCGACCGGTTCGAGTTGTCCCGCGAGGTCGAGTTCACCTCGTTCGCGCTGCCGTACATCGTCGGCGAGATCAAGCGGTTCTTCCGGGACACGACGTGGGCGGTGCACGTGCCGCGGCGGCTGCAGGAGCTGCGCGTGGAGCTGGCCAAGGCCCGTGAGGAACTCGCGAGCCGGCTGGACCGCGAGCCGACGGTCGCCGAGCTGGCCACGCTGATGAACATCTCCGAGAGCCAGGTCATCGAGGGGCAGATCGCCGCGAACGGGTACAACTCCTCATCGCTGGACGCCGCGCTCACCGGTGACGGACCGGAGAGCGGCGAGGCCGTCCTGGCCGACTTCATCGGGGTGGAGGAGGACGGGCTGCGGCTCGTCGAGGACTTCCACTCGCTCGCCCCGCTCATGGCGGAACTCAGCGAGCGGGACCGGCAGATCATCCACATGCGGTTCGTGGAGGAGGCCACCCAGGCGGAGATCGGCGAGCGGCTCGGCTGCTCCCAGATGCACGTCTCCCGCCTGATCAAGCGGATCATCACCCGGCTGCGCGAGGGCATGCTGGGCGAACTGGGCTGCGCCTGACGCAGCCGGACGCCGTCGCGGGTGCCGCCCCCCATGCGGGAGGGGGACGGCACCCGCGACGGCGTCCGCGTCCGGCCGACCGGCTCCGCCCGCGGGGCGACAGCTCACAGAGCGTCCCGCCGGAGACCCGGAGCACCCGAAACACCGGGAACAGCCGGAACACGGGAACAGCCGGAACACCTAGAACACCTAGGACACCCGCAGGGGCTCACCCACCGGCTTCGTCGGCGAGAGGCACCACGGCGCGTACGCGCTTGCCCACCGGCACCCGTTCCACGCTGACCTGTTCGGCGAGCGCGTGGACGATCTCCAGGCCGTGCCGGCCGACGCGCTCGGGGTTGCGCGGGAAGATGCGGGGCAGGGCGGAGCTGCTGTCGTAGACCGACACCGTCACCGAGGTGTCCGTGCCCACGAGCTCCAGGATGTACGGCCCGTTGCTGTGCCGGTCGGCGTTGGTGACCAGCTCGCTCACCACCAGCAGCACGGCGCCGTCGACACGGTCGTCGATGCGCGCGCACCACTCCGTCCTGAGCTGGTCGAGGAAGAGCGCGGCGAAGGACCGCGCCTCGGCGATGCATCCCTGCTCGCCCGAATAGTGTGCCGCCCGCCGCAGCGGTTCCACGGGCACGTCGAAACCAGTCGGTATCACTGCCCCGTCCAGGTGGTCGATCATTCGTTTCTCTCTGGGAAGCCGGACTGGCCGGACGCTCTGCACCAGTGCTCGTACCCCGAGCCGCGCGGTGCAGTCCTGACAGTGTCCGTCCGTCCCGTGCCCTGGGCATTGTCCCCCGTCCGCGGGGCACCCGGAAGGAACCAGGACCGGTCGAGGGCGGCCGGGCGGATCGCCGGAGGTGTGCGGTGGCCTGGTGGATATGGCTGGTCGTGGTGGTCGCGGCGCTCGTCGCGGTCGCCGTGGTGACGCTCGCCGTGCAGGCCGGCCGGCGGTCGGGGACGGTCATCGCGGTACGGCGCAGGCCCGGCGGGAAGGGCGTGCGATGAACGAGCTGATGGCCGCGCGGAGCCTGACGACTCTGCCGGTGGTCACCCTGGGCGGGGACGCCGTCGCGCAGATCAAGGACACCGTCTTCGACGCCGCGGCGGGGCGCGTCACCGGCTTCACGCTCAGCGGCCGCGGCCTGCTGTCCGGGCCGCTGAAGCAGAGCCTGCCCTGGGCGGCGGTGCACTCGCTGGGCCATGACGCCGTGATGATCCGTGACGCCCTCGCCCTGCAGGAGACGTCCGTCGTGGTGGCGCGTCGGGAGGCCCAGCAGGGCCGAGTGCTGCACGCGAAGGTGCTGACGGACGAGGGCGCGGAGGTCGGCACGGTGCTCGACGTCATCATCGAGGGCGGCACCAGCGGCCGGGTCGTGGGCTTCCGGATCGCCGCGGGCAAGGCGCTCGTACAGGGTTCCCGGCGCCGTCGGCACCGGGTGTACGTGCCGCGCGGGGAGACCCTCGCCGTGTCGGGGCGGGCGCTGGTCATCCCCGCGGACGCCACCCGTTACGTCGCCGACGACCTGACGGCCTTCGTCGCCCGGGTCGGAGCCTTCCGCGAGGAGCGCGAGGAGCGCAAGGGGACGCCGTCATGATGCTGTTCTCGCAGGCGCGGGGCCTGCCGGTACTGACGCTGACGGAGGCGGAGGAGATCGGCGTCGTGAGGTCGCTGACGGTCGACGCCGCCTCCGGTGTGGTCACCCACGTCCGAGTGCGGGGCCGGCACTCCCGCAAGGAGACGGTGCTGGCCTGGGGCGCCCTGCACGCCATCGGCCCGGACGCCGTCCTGGTGCGCTCGACCGCCGCCCCCGCCGAGGTGCCGCCGCACCACGAGCTGGCGGGCCTGCGGATCCTCGCCGAGACCGGTGACGAACTCGGCACCGTCCAGGACGTCGCGTTCGAGCCGGAGACGGGCCGCGTCGAGGCGGTCGTCGGCGCCCGGGGCGAGGTGCCGGCCGATCGTCTGCTCGGGCTCGGCGACTACGCCCTGGTGGTCCGTGCCGGGTGAGTCAGGTGCCGGTCGAGTCAGGAGGCCGGCGCCTGGTCCGTCGTGCCGTTGCCGGTGTCGCTCCCCGGGGGCGGCGGCTGGGGCTCGGACGTCGGCGGCTCGCTCGTCGGCGGCTCGGACGACGTCTCCGACTCCGGCTCCGAGGTCGGCGGTTCGCTCGTGGGCGGCTCCGACGAGGTCGTGTCGGTCGGTGACGTCGGCGTGGTCACGCTCACCGACGGGGAGGGCTTGTCCGGCTTCTCGGTCTTGCGGTCCTTCGTGCCCGTGTCACCCTTGTGGCGCTCGAACCACTCGCCGTCACGCTCGCACATGACGAAGACGTCGACCGGCTCCGCCGCGGGCGTGACCACGACGACGTTCGACGACTTGTACGACGGCCACGCGTCACCGGAGGCCTTCGGCGCGGTCTGCTGGGCGACCGGCGGGGTCAGCGGGTTGCCGCACGCGCAGCGCACCCGGGGCACGCCGCGATCGTCGACGAGGACGGCCGTGCCGGCCTGGAGGACGGCCTGGTAACTGGTGGCGGCGCCGTCCTTGTAGCCGTGGTTGGTGACACGGGTGTCCATGCGCAGCTGCACCGGGGTGAGCGAACGCAGGTAGGCGGGGACGTCGGGCGGGTCCACGCGGGCGACGGAGGCGAACGCCCGCTGCTTGTCCGGGGCGCCCTTGAAGTACGTGATCTGCTTCTCCACGTCGCAGCTGGAGACGTTGCGGGTGCCGCCGTACAGGCCGGGCGCGCCGCCCTGCACGCCTTGGACGGCGTTCTGCGGGGCCAGTTCGGTGGGCGAGGGCGAGACCGGCGCGGCGGAGCTCTCCTTCGCCGTGGACTCGGTGAACGGGTCCGGGCCGGTGTCCGCCGCGGGCTGGAGGAAGACCTCGCCCTCGGAGGTCCTGGTGCCGCCGTCGGACGCGCCGGTGCCACCGCCGTCGGGGCGGGTGAACACCACGGCCAGGATGACGGCGGCCACCACGGCGGTGGCGATCAGCGCGACGCGCGGGACGGATCCCCACCATGGGCGGCGGGGTTCCGGCGGCTCGCCGCCCCCGCTCGGCGGCTCGGGGGGCGGGCCGCCCCCCGGCGGCGGCTGGGACGGGCCGGACAGCGGGCCCGAGGGAGGTCCTGTGGGGCGGCCGGACGACGGCGGTTCGACGCTCACGAGCTCTTCTTCCCACGTGGGTTCTCTGCGGCCTTCGCACAGCCGAGGCATTGATCCCGGTACAGGCCGCTTTTTCCGCTACGAGTTCATTGTGTGCTCCGGTCCGGTACGCCCCGCAAGCCGACGCGGACGGACCTCCCGGCGGGCGGGCGGCGCGGGTGCTGCTTAGCGTGGCAGCGTGAGTTCGCGCACCCCCTCCGGCCAGGTACGTACCGCAGACGAGCGGGCCGTCGCCCGTCACGGCTGGGCGCAGGCCCTCGTCACGGTGCTCGGCGGGCTGCTCGCCATGGGAGTGGTGGCCGCGCTCGGCCTGTGGGCGGCCGGAGCCGCCGATCTGCCGGACGGCGCGTTCGCCCCGGTCGTCGCGGCGACCGTGGTCACCGCAGTGGGCGGCGCCGTGGAGCTCTCCGGGAGCGCCGGCGACCTCGCCGACACGCAGGCGGGCCTGACGGTGATCCCGTTGTCGGTCACGCTCACCGGGGCGCTGGTGATCGCCTGGGGCTTCCTGCGGCCGCTGCGGCACCGCGCGGTCGCCGGTGCCCGGGAGCTGGCCGGGTGGGCCGCCCGGGTCGCGGCGCTGTGGCTGCTCGCGCTGATCGGCTTGACGCTCGCCGCCCGGCACACCTTCGACCTCTCCCTCGGGAACGACGCGCTGGGCGAACTCGGTGACCTGTTCGGCGCCTCGCCGAAGGTCGGCTTCACCACCGACGTTCCGCTGTCCGTGTTCGTCGGCGTGGTGTGGCTGGCCGGTGTGCTGGTGCTGGCGCTGCTGGTGTCGCGCGGGGCGCCGCTGCCGGGCGCGCTGCTGCGGTTCCAGGCCTCGGTACGGCCGGCCGCGTACGCGATGGTGGCGCTGCTGCTCGCCTGCGTCGCCATCGGTGTGGTCGTCGCGCTCGTCGTCGCGGCGACGCGGGGGCACGCGGCGGAGACGTTCGCCGTGATCCTTCTGGGCATGCCCAACCTGGTGTGGCTGGCGCTGACGATCGGTCTCGGCGCCACCTGGAACGGCAGGGTGGAGGGGCCGTTCGGGCTGCCCATGCCGCACGTGCTGGACGAGGTGCTGCGCACCCCGGACATCTCGGAGCTGAACCTGCGGACGCTTGCGGAGCACGACGGCCGGGTGTGGTGGCTGCTGGTCGTCGCCGCCGTGCTGCTGGCGGCCGCGGCGTTCGTGATGGCGGCCCGGTCCCCGGCCCGGGTCCGGGCCTGGGAGCACGCCGTGCGCATGGCCGTCGCGCTGGTGCTCACGGTGTTCATGATCTGCCTCATGGCGCGCGTCTCGGCGCACTACGGCCTGTCCGTCCTCGGCATCGGCGACCTGGGCGGCGGTCTCGCGGGCGAGCTGTTCCTCCGGCCCCGGCTGTGGGGTGCGGTGGGGCTGGCCGTCCCGTGGGGGCTGGTGACCGGCTTCGCCGGCGCGCTGGCGGCCCGGCGCGTGCGACGACGGGGTGAGGTGCGCGGGGTCCGGGAGAGCTGACGACGGCCCGCTACGGTCGCGGCAGGAAGACCGGTTCGGCCCAGCGCGGGGGCGGCTTGGGCCGTTCGTCCCCCGCGACCGGCCGCTGCCGGTCCCCCCGAGGGGGTGCCGGGGCAGTCCCGGCCACGCCCCCGGTCGTCGCGGCGCGCAGGGCGGCCACGAAGTCGAGGCAGGACGGGTAACGGTCGTCGGGGCTCTTGGCGAGGGCCTTGGCGAAGACGGGGTCGGCCTGGACGGGGATGCCGGGCCGGGCCTCGGTCAGCGGCGGCGGGTCGTCGTACTGGTGGGCCCACAGCAGGGCCATGTCGTCGTCCCGGCGGAAGGGCGGGTGCCCGGCCAGGGTCTCGTAGACGACGCAGGCGAAGCCGTACACGTCGCAGCGGGCGTCGACCGGCTTGCCGGAGATCTGCTCGGGGGCGACGTAGTCGAGCGTGCCGACGAACTGGCCGACCGTGGTGAAGCCGGTCAGCGACAGCGACTTCTTCGTGAGGCCGAAGTCGGTGAGGTAGACGTGCTCGGGGTGGTCGCTGTCGGTGCCGCGGGAGACCAGGATGTTGCCGGGCTTGACGTCCCGGTGCACCAGGCCGTGCTCGTGGGCGGCGTCGAGCGCGGAGGCGACCTGGGCGGCGACGCGCACGGCGGTGGCGGGCGGCAGCGGGCCCTCCCGGTCGAGGACGTGCCGCAGGTCGCTGCCGGCGACGTAGCGCATGGCGATGTAGAGGACGCCGTCCGTCTCGCCCGCCTCGAACACCGGCACGATGTGGGGATGGTCGATCGCGGCGGCGGCGCGGGACTCGTGGGTGAAGCGGCGCCGGAAGGTGTCGTTGCGGGCGAGTTCCGGGGCGAGCAGCTTGAGGGCGACGGTGCGTTCCAGACGCAGGTCGCGGGCCCGGTAGACGACGGCCATGCCGCCGCGCCCGATCTCCTGCTCGATCCGGTACCCGGCGATCTGCTGCCCGATCAGCTCGGAGGGCCGCCCCGAGAACACGCTCGTCTCGCGGCTCAACGGACTTCACCCTCGGGCGACACGACCCGGGTGGGCGCCGCCTCCCCCGGCCGGTCCGCCTCGTCCACGTCCTCCGGCGTCACGAGCCGTGTGGGTTCGGGAGGCCCGGCGGATTCGGGAGGTCGGGGAGGTTCGGCAGAGACGATACGGGTCGGCTCGGGAGCCTCCGGAGACACGACCCGCGTCGGCTCGGGAGCCTCCGGAGACACGGCCCGGGTCGGCTCAGGGGCCTCCGGAGACACGACCCTCGTCGGCTCAGGAGCCTCGGGTGGCGTGGCCTGTGCCCGTTCCGGCGCCTCCGGCGAGACCACCCGGGTCGGCTCGGGAGCCTGGGGCGCCTCGGGCGGCGCGACCCGGGTCGGCCCGGGGGGTGCGCCCTGCTCGGGTGCAGGCGCCGGCGCCGGCTGCGAGCGAGGTGGTTCCTCGGGTACCACCCGCGTCGGTGGATGGGCGGGCGCCTCGGCCGGGCGGGACGGCTCCCGGTCGGCGCGGGGCGTCTCGTCCGTCGCGTACGTGGTCAGGCGGGTGCCGTCGGCGTACACCCAGTGCCCGTGCGCGGCGTCGTAGAGCCACACGGACTCGCCGTCGACGACCACGCCGATCCGCACCCCGCGGGTGCGGGCGCGGAAGGACTCCCGGTCCAGGCCGCCCGCGAGGTCCTCGACCGCCGACCGGTAGCGCGCCAGGGCTTCCTGCGCCCGGCTCAGCAGCGGACGCGGATCCGCGGCGCGGGTGAGCGGCCCGTCCGCGGCGGGCGGGTCCTGCGGCACGGCGACCAGGCGGCGGCCGTCGACCCAGGCCGACCAGCCGTTGAAGCACAGCACGTGCCCCCAGTCGCCCTGGCGCTCCAGCAGCTGCACCGGCAGCAGCGGGTCCAGGTCGACGGTGGGCCGGGCCGGGTCGGGCGCCTCCCAGGCGGGCATCCCGTGCTGGGGCACGACGTGGGTGGGCCGGAAGCCGGGAGTCGTCATGGCGGCTCCCTACTTCCGCATCACGGCCGGTTCGTGCCGGCGCAGCAGCCGGGACACGAGGAAGCCGAAGAGCGCCGACAGCACGAGCAGCATCCCGACGTCGAGCAGCCAGGTGCCCGCCGAGTGCTCGAAGAGGGGGTCCTTGGTCAGGTCGTCCGGCACGATCCTGGCCAGCCCGACGGTGCCGGCCATCGCCGCCAGCGCCCAGCGGGCCGGCACCAGCCAGCCCAGCTGCTCCAGCCCGGGCACGCCGTCCAGCTTCAGCAGGGCCCCGCAGAAGACGACCTGGACGATGGCGATGAGCACGAGCAGCGGCATCGTCACCTCTTCCTTGCGCACCAGCGCGGAGACGAGCAGCCCGAGCATCATCGCCGTGAACGCCAGCAGGGCGACGGCGACGGTGATCTCCACCAGGGGCGGCATCAGCACGCCTTCACCGCCCGGTGCGTTGAGGTCCACGCCGAGCAGGGCGACCAGCGTCAGCACCACCGCCTGGAGCACGGTGATGACGCCGAGGACGACGACCTTGGACATCAGGTACGCGGATCTGGACAGGCCCACCGCCCGTTCCCGCTGGTAGATCACGCGTTCCTTGACGAGCTCGCGCACGGCGTTGGCGGCGCCGGTGAGCACCGCGCCGACGCAGAGGATGAGCAGCGTGTTCATCGCCGTGTCGAAGGTCAGCTTGCCGGCCGCCAGGGCCCGCGCCATCACGCCCATCACGAACGGCAACGCGATCATGATGATCAGGAAGGTGCGGTCGGCGCTCAGCGCGGAGGCGTACCGGCCCACCAGCGTGCCGAGCTGGGCGGCCCGGCTGCGCGGCCGGGGCGGCGCCGTGATGACGACGGGTTCGGACCGGGGCAGCTGGGGCTGCGCGGAGGCGTCGGCGACGTACCGGCCGTGGAAGGGCGAGGCGCGGTACTCCTCGGCCCAGTCCCGGTCCGTGTCCCGGTCGAAGGCCTCGAAGGCCTCCGGCCACTGCTCGAACCCGAAGAACGCCAGGGCGTCCTCGGGCGGCCCGTAGTAGGCGATCTTCCCGCCGGGCGCGAGCACGAGGAGCCGGTCGCACACGTCCAGGCTGAGCACGCTGTGGGTGACGACGATGACGGTCCGGCCGTCGTCGGCGAGGCCGCGCAGCATGTGCATCACCGAGCGGTCCATGCCGGGGTCGAGTCCGGAGGTCGGTTCGTCGAGGAAGAGCAGCGACGGCTTGGTCAGCAGTTCCAGGGCCACGCTGACGCGCTTGCGCTGGCCGCCGGAGAGGCTGTGCACGGGCTGGTTCGCGCGCTGTTCCAGGCCGAGTTCGCGGATGACCTCGTCGACCCGGGCGCGCCGCTCGGCCTTGGCGGTGTCCTGTGGGAAGCGCAGTTCGGCGGCGTAGGAGAGGGCCTTTCTGACGGTCAGCTGGGCGTGCAGGATGTCGTCCTGCGGGACGAGTCCGATGCGCTGGCGCAGCTCGGCGTAGTCGCGGTACAGGTCGCGGCCGTCGTAGAGGACGGTGCCGTGGTCGGCGGGGCGCTGGCCGGTGAGGGCGTTGAGGAGCGTGGACTTCCCGGCGCCGCTCGGGCCGACGACGGCGAGCAGGCACTTCTCCCCCACCGGGAACGACACGTGGTCGAGCAGGGTCTTCCGGCCGCGGTCGACGGCTACAGCGAGGTCCTGCACGTCGAGGGAGACCTCGCCGGTGTCGACGTACTCCTGGAGTTCGTCGCCGACGAGGCAGAACGCCGAGTGGCCGATGCCGACGATGTCGCCCTGGGCGACCGGGGCGGTGGTGACGGGCCGGCCGTTGAGGTACGTGCCGTTGTGGCTGCCGAGGTCGGTGATCTCGTACGTGCCGTCGGGCAGGGCGCGCAGTTCGGCGTGCCGGCGGGAGACCACGAGGTCGTCGATGACCAGGTCGTTGTCGCCGGCGCGGCCGATGCGGACGGTGCGGGTGGGCAGCGGCCGCACGGTCGTGGGCTGCCGGTAGGTGCCGGTCAGGGCCGGCATGGAGACGGCGGAGGGGCGTTCCGGGGCGGGTGCGGGGCGGCCCAGGAGGACCACGCGGGGCCCGTCGGAGGGGTTGCCGAAGCGGATGACACTGCCGGGTCCGACGTCCCACTCGTGGATGCGCCGGCCGTCCGCGTAGGTGCCGTTGGTGCTGTTCTCGTCCTCGATGATCCAGTGGCCGTCCTCGGGCTTCAGTACCGCGTGGTGCCAGGAGACCCGGTCGTCGTCGAGGACGATGTCGCTCCTCGGGTCGCGTCCTACGTGGTAGTCGCGGCCCGGGATCATCACGGTGGAGCCCGTCTCGGTCTCCAGGACGAGTTCTGGTGCTACCGACGGCTGCGCCATGGCCAAGATTCTACCGATTTGCCCTGGTGTGCGCCTCCGTGCGGGTGTGAGGGCCGGTCAGGCCACGGGGATGCCGAGGGCGGGAGCCGTGCGCTGCATCCGCAGGGCGTCCACGGACTCGGCGAGCAGTTCGTACTCGGTGGTGTCGTCGCTGGTGGCGATGCGCACCAGCCGGCCGGCCGCCAGTTCCTCGGCGACCCGCTCCTGCTGGGCGGGGTCGCCGCACCAGGCGCGCAGCAGCGCGGGCACGTCGGGCACGGTGTCGGCGACCGGCACGAGCGCGCCCGGCGGTAAGTGCTCGGCATCCGGCTGGGGGTCGAGGCGCTGGGCGATCCAGGAGGCGCGGTCGCGCAGCCACCACAGGGCGAGGGCGAGGGTGGGGGCGCGGTAGGTGCCGAGGGGCACTCCGATGCGGCGGCCGTCGCAGACTCCGTACGCCGTGACGTGGCACAGAAACTCGTCGTGCACGTGACCCTCCCCCGTCGCCCTGCCCGTCTGCCGGCCCGGCCTCCTGCTCCCGCGGCTCGCGTGCTGTGCGTGAGGGCGCCGTCGCTGGACGTGAAAGCGCTCTCGCAGGTCAGTATGTTCACTACTGAAACACTGTCACCACGACTTTCCGGCCACTCTCCTGGCATATTCACGCCCCGAGTTGGCCGAAACGCTGCGGCGGTCTCCGAGGAGCATGACCCGGGAGGTAATCGACGGTTGCGGCGGGCCCGGGCAGGGTGGTCCGTGCCGGGTTCGCCGCGAGCGGTGATCCGGGCTCCGACCAGCAGGTATGACCTTTCTGGAGGCTGATCGCCCATGTCCGCACCCGACCGTCGCCACGAGGACGCCGTCGCCCGCTACTTCGAGGCCTGGAACGCCGAGGACCCGGTGGCGCGGGAGAAGGCGGTCGCCGCCGCCTGGACCCCGGACGGCGGTTACACCGACCCGCTGGCCGACGTCAGCGGCCATGAGCAGATCGCCGCGGTGATCGCGGCGGCCCGGGAGCAGTTCCCGGGGTTCGTCTTCCGGCTCGCCGGCGCGGTCGACGGGCACCACGACACCGCGCGTTTCTCGTGGGAGCTGGTGAGCGAGGCCGACGGCTCGGCGCCCGTCGCCGGGTCGGATGTGATCACGCTGGACGAGCAGGGCCGGATCAGGGCCGTGCTGGGGTTCCTGGACCGGGTGCCGGCCGGGGCGTGAGCCGGGGTCCGCGATGAGTTTTCCGGTGCCCGGCGGTCTGCCGTGTGAGAGACCGCCGAGCACCGGAGGAAGCCATGGCCCCGACCGGAGAACTGGACGCCGAGTTCACGGCCGTCCTGCACAAGAGCCCCGCCGAGGGCGGCTGGACCTATCTGGTCTGGCCCGAGTCCGTCGCGTTCTTCGGCACCCGCGGCCTGGTCAAGGTCCGCGGGACGATCGACGGGCATCCGTTCCGCAGCTCGTTCATGGCCCTCGGCGACGGCACGCACAAGCTGCCCGTGAAGGCCGAGGTCCGCAAGGCCATCGGCAAGGCGGAGGGCGACACGGTGACCGTGCGCCTGGAGGAACGGATCGGTTCCTAGGGGGTGTCCGCAAAGTCGCGCCGTTCGCCCGGAGGGCGGGCCCTGCGGCGTCATGGGGGTCACCCCTGCTCGAGCGAAGCCGAGAGCTCGGGGGAGCCTGCTCTCGGCGTGCCGAGGCCTGGCCCACGTACTGGATGGGAGCGTGCCAGGCATCGCGGGGCAGGCGGGACTTTGCGGACACCCCCTAGCCCGCGTGCCCGGGGGCGCGCTCCCCCGGGCACGTGACCACGGCTACTGACGGACGATGGCGTCGATGCGGGCCAGCTCGTCCGCGTCGAAGTCCAGGTTGGCGATCGCGCCGACGCTGTCCTCCACCTGCTGCGGGCTGCTCGCGCCGACCAGCGCCGAGGTGACCCGGCCGCCGCGCAGCACCCAGGCCAGCGCCATCTGGGCCAGTGTCTGGCCGCGCCCCTTCGCGATGTCGTTCAGGTCGCGCAGCCGGCCCACCAGCTCCTCGGTGACGGCGTCGGACTTCAGGAACGGGCTGTCGCTCGCGGCCCGGGAGCCCTCGGGGATGCCGTCGAGGTAGCGGGCGGAGAGCAGGCCCTGCTCCAGCGGGGAGAAGACGATGGAGCCGACCTGGAGCTCGTCGAGGGCGTCCAGGAGGCCCTCGTCCTCGGGGCGGCGGTCCAGCATCGAGTAGCGCGGCTGGTGGATGAGGAGCGGGGTGCCCAGCTCGGCCAGGATGCGGGCGGCCTCGCGGGTCTGCTCCGCGGAGTAGTTGGAGACACCGACGTACAGCGCCTTGCCCTGCTGCACCGCCGAGTGCAGGGCGCCCATCGTCTCCTCCAGCGGAGTGTCCGGGTCGGGGCGGTGCGAGTAGAAGATGTCGACGTAGTCCAGGCCCATCCGGCTCAGGCTCTGGTCCAGCGAGGACAGCAGGTACTTGCGCGAGCCCCACTCGCCGTACGGGCCGGGCCACATCAGGTAGCCGGCCTTGGTGGAGATGACCAGCTCGTCGCGGTATGGCGCGAAGTCGGCCTTCAGGAACTCGCCGAAGGCGGACTCGGCGGCGCCGGGCGGCGGGCCGTAGTTGTTGGCGAGGTCGAAGTGGGTGACGCCGAGGTCGAAGGCGCGGCGCAGGATGGCGCGCTGGGTCTCGACGGGCCGGTCCGGGCCGAAGTTGTGCCACAGGCCGAGCGAGAGCGCGGGGAGCTTCAGGCCGCTGCGTCCGGTGCGCCGGTAGGGCATGTCCGCGTAGCGGTCGGGGTGTGCGGTGTACAACGCGACTCCAGAGGGGTTCGGTCGGAGAGGAAACCGGTGTCCACTCTGGCGTGACCTGCGCCCATGCGTCCAACAGAAGAATCCGATGGAATTCAGCGGCTACGCTTCTCAGTCATGGAACTGCGCCACTTGCAGCATTTCGTCGCGGTCGCCGAGGACCAGCACTTCACCCGGGCGGCCGAACGCCTCCTGGTGTCCCAGTCGGGCCTGTCGGCGTCGATCCGGGCGCTGGAGCGCGAGCTGCAGACGCCGCTGTTCGTGCGCACGACCCGCCGGGTGACGCTCACCCCGGCCGGGCGGGCGCTGCTCGGCGAGGCGGAGCGGATCCTGGCGCAGGTGCGGGCGGCCCACGAGGCCGTGGCGGCGGTGCAGGGCGTGCTGCGGGGGATGCTCGCGCTCGGCAGCGAGCAGTGCATCGCCGGGGTGCACGTGGCGGGGCTGCTCGCCGCCTTCCGGCACCGCCACCCGGATGTGGAGATCTGCCTGCGGCAGGCCGGGTCGGGCGCGCTGGCGGAGGAGGTCGCGGCCGGGCGGCTCGACCTGGCGTTCGCCGTGCGGACCCAGGAGGACAGCGACCAACTGCGGTCGGTGCCGCTGACCAGCGAGCCGATGACGCTGCTGTGCCACGCCAGTCACCGGCTCGCCGCCGCGGGCGCGGCCGTGACGCCGGAGGAGCTGGGCGGGGAGGTGTTCGTCGACTTCCACCCGGACTGGGGTCCGCGCCGCACCACCGACGCGGTGTTCGCCGCCGCGGGCGTACGGCGGACCGTGGCCCTGGAGGTGAACGACGTGCACACGCTGCTCGACCTGGTCGGCGAGAACCTCGGCGTCGCCGTCGTGCCGCGGCACTTCGCGCACAAGCGCGCCTCCCTGACCGCGCTGCCCGTGAAGGGCACCGGCGAGGCGGTTTACGAGACGGTGGCGCTGCTGCCGCCCCGGCAGGCCACCAGCCCGGCGGCCCGCGCGCTGATGGAGCTGCTGGAGACCACCGGCGCGTGAACGGGGGCGCACGCGGTGCCTGCCTGATCGGGGGCGCACGCGGCGCGCCGATGCGCGATGGTGGAGCCATGCATGCGAAGGACATCCTCATCGACGGCTACAACCGCATCCAGGAAGAAGTCCACGCCACCGTCGAGGGGCTCGGGCCCGACGAACTGGCCGCCCGCCCCTCCCCCGACACCAACTCCATCGCCTGGCTGATCTGGCACCTCACCCGCGTCCAGGACGACCACATCGCCGACGCGTTCGGCCTGGACCAGGTGTGGCTGACCCAGGACTGGGAGAAACGCTTCGGCCTGGGCCTGCCCCGCCACGACACGGGCTACGGCCACAGCCCCGCCAAGGTCGCCAAGGTCAGGGTCGACTCCGGCGACCTGCTGACCGGCTACTACGACGCCGTGCACGCGCAGAGCCTTAACGCCCTGCGCGGTCTGGCCGCCAAGGACCTGGAGCGCATCGTCGACGAGCGCTGGGACCCGCCGGTCAGCCTGGGCGTACGGCTGGTCAGCGTCCTGTCCGACGATCTCCAGCACGTCGGACAGGCCGCCTACGTCAAGGGGCTGATTCAGAGCGCGGCCGCGTAGCCGGGCAGGACGACGTTCCGGATGAGCGCGTTCCGCTCGTCGAACGGCAGGAACGCGCTCTTCAGGGCGTTCACGGTGACGGTGCGCAGGTCCTCCACGGTCCAGCCCGCCTCCTCCACCAGCAGCGCCATCTCGCGGGTCATCGTCGTGCCCGAGACCAGCCGGTTGTCGGTGTTGAGGGTGACGCGGAAGCCGAGGTCCTTCAGCGCGGTGATCGGGTGCTCGGCGATGGAGGTCGCGGCGCCCGTCTGGAGGTTGGACGTCGGGCACATCTCGAGGGCGATGCGCCGGTCGCGCACCCAGCCCGCGAGCCGGCCGAGCTTGCCCGCCGCGAGGTCGGGGATGTCGTCGGTGATGCGCACGCCGTGCCCGATGCGCTGGGCGCCGCAGACCTGGAGCGCCTGGTGGATGCTGGGCAGGCCGTGGGCCTCGCCCGCGTGGATGGTGAACGGCACGTTCTCGCGGCGCAGGTGCTCGAAGGCCGCGAGGTGGTCGGCGGGCGGGAAGCCGTCCTCGGCGCCGGCGATGTCGAAGCCGACGACACCCGCGTCCCGGAAGGCCACGGCCAGGTCGGCGGCCTCGCGCACCCGGTCGAACATCCGCATCCCGCACAGCAGGGTGCCGACCCGCACCGGCGTGCCCGCGGCAGCGGCCTTGGCCATGCCCGCCGCCAAGCCCTCCTGGACGGTCTCCACGACCTCGGCCATGGTCAGCCCGCCCTTGGTGTTCAGCTCGGGGGCGTAGCGCACCTCGCCGTAGACGACACCGTCCGCCGCGAGGTCGAGCACGTACTCCTCGGCGGTCCGCAGCAGGCCCTCGCGGGTCTGCATGACGGCCAGGGTGTGCTCGAAGGTGGCGATGTAGCGCACCAGGTCGCCGGAGTTGGCGGCCTCGTAGTACCAGGCGGCGAGCTCGTCGGGGTCGGTGGTGGGCAGGGTGTGGCCGACCGCGGCCGCGAGTTCCACGACGGTGGCGGGGCGCAGGCCGCCGTCGAGGTGGTCGTGGAGCACGGCCTTGGGGAGGCGACGGATCACTTCGGTGTCTACGCGCGTAGCAGTCATGACGGGTCTTTCCTTGAGCGGGGTTGTGCGGGGGCGGGGGGAAGATCAGCGGGCGGGCTGGAGCAGGTCCCAGCGGTTGCCGTACAGGTCCTGGAAGACGGCGACGGTGCCGTACAGCTCGTGCCGCGGTTCCTCCAGGAAGGTCACGCCCGCGGCGGTCATCCGGGCGTGGTCGCGGGCGAAGTCGTCGGTGTGCAGGAAGAACCCGACCCGCCCGCCGGCCTGATCCCCGACCCGGGCCGCCTGCTGCTCCCCCTTGGCGCGGGCGAGCAGCAGTCCGGTGCCCGCTCCCGGGGCGCCGGGTTCGACGACGACCCAGCGGGATCCGTCAGGCCGGGGCGCGTCCTCGACGAGCCGGAATCCGAGAGCCTCGGTGTAGAAGCGGATCGCCTCGTCGTAGTCGTCGACGACGAGGGTGACCAGGGCGATACGTCTCATCGGGGCCTCTCGGAGTGCGGGGTTAGCGGGAGAGGTTATACGTAAAACGCACGGGATGCCAACCAGCCCACGGGCAGACCCCACACCGGTCACATCGTCTGTAACTACTAGTATGTACACTCACGCTCCACAACACGCAGGAGACCCCATGCCCTTCATCCGCATCGACACGCTCCGCGCCGGACCCGAGCGCCTCGCCGCGCTCGGCCGCGCCGTTCACGACGCCCTGACGGAGACGATCGGCATCCCGCCCGACGACCGGTTCCAGGTCCTCGTGGACCACGACGGCACGAGCGGCACCCTGCGATACGGCGACTACCTCGGCGTACGCCGCGACGACGGCATCGCCTACGTCGCGATCACGCTGCGCTCCGGTCGCACGCCCACGCAGAAGCAGGCGCTGTACCGCAGGATCGCCGAACTCGCCGAGGCGTACACGGGCACCGAGCCGCGGAACGTGTTCGTCGTCCTGACGGAGAACGAGCCGGCCGACTGGTCCCTCGGGGAGGGGGCGGCGCAGTACTTGGATGGCGCGGGGACCTAGGCCCGGTGCCTACGCCCTCAGCCCGAGGCGCGGCGCCCGGCCGCCCGCTAGCGTCCCCGCCATGAAGATCACCGAGCCGTCACCCCGCACCCCCGCGCAGCGCAAGGCCGACGTACTGGACCGTCTGGAACGGGAGATGGACATCTGGGTCGCCACGGCCGACGCCGACGGTGTGCCGTGCCTGGTCCCACTGTGGTTCGTCTGGCACGAGGAGGCCGTCTGGCTGTGCACCCGACTGACCAACCCCACCGGCCGTAACCTGCGGGACGGCCGCCGGGCGCGGCTGGCCTTCGGGGACACCCGGGACGTCGTGCTCCTCGACGGCGACGCGGAGACCTTCACGCGCCAGGAGGTGCCCACGCCGGCGGCCGAGGCGTTCCGCGCGAAGACCGGCTGGGATCCACGCAAGGCCCACGCGTCGTACGCCTTCTTCCGGGTCCGGCCGCGGGCGGTCCAGGCGTGGTGCGAGGTGCACGAGCTGCCGCGCAGGCATCTGATGCGGGAGGGGGTCTGGGCGGTCTAGTGGCAGTTCTGGATCGGAATGAGGCATCGATGACCCATTTTGAATAAAACTTTGCCACTTATGGGGCGTTGATGGCTACGATGGGGTCATGGCGAGCACCACCGGGGAGACCGGAGCCCGTGTCCGTACGCGAGGGGCCATCCTCAGCGCTGCGGCGTCCGTGCTGTCCCGCCGACGTGACGCCACGCTGGCGGACATCGCGGCGGCCGCGGACGTGGGACGCAGCACCCTCCAGCGGTACTTTCCGGACCGGGAGGAACTGGTGTCGGCGGTGGTCGAGGACTGTCTGCGACGACTCGACGACTCGCTGAAGGAGGCACGGATCGACGAGGGGCCACCCCTGGACGCGCTGCGGCGGCTGGTGGCCGCCATGCTCGACGTCGGCGACCAGGTGCTGTTCCTCTACGGCGATCCGCGCATCAGCGAGGCGGTCGCCGCTCGGGGTGGCCCCGATCCGGCGGCCGAGGAGATCGGCCGGTTGATCAGGCGCGGCCAGGCCGAGGGCGTTTTGGACCCGGAGGTGAGCAGCGACTGGATCGAGCACGTGCTGTGGGCACACGTGTCCGCCGGCTGCACGGCGGTCAGCGGGGGGAAACTGCCGCGCCACGGGGCCTCCACTTGGGTCATCCGCACGCTGGAGAACGGCATCGGGACCCGCACCACGCCCTGACGGACTTCAAGAGGCGAAAGGCGATCCATGACGATCCTGGTGACGGGGGCGACCGGCAACGTCGGGCGGAACGTCGTCCGGCAACTTGTCGAGAAGGGGCGTGACGTGCGGGCCCTGACCCGCAGGACGCGGGCCGGGGTGTTCCCCCAAGGAGTGCAGGTCCACGAGGGCGACCTCACCCGGCCGGAAACGCTGACGGATGCTCTGGAGGGTGTCGAGGCGCTCTTCCTCTTCCCGGTCGCGGCGACCGCCGCGGAGGTGGTCGGCAGGGCGAAGAAGGCGGGCGTGCGCCGCATCGTGGTGCTCTCCTCCGGCGCGGTCACCACCGGCTTCGACGCCGACTTCCACCTCCCGGTGGAGCAGGCCGTGGAGGCCTCGGGGCTGGAGTGGACGCATGTGCGCCCCGGGGAGTTCGCCATGAACAAGCTGGCGTTATGGGGGCCGCCGATCCGCGCCGAGCGCGTGGTACGCGACCCGGCCCCGGACGCCGCATGGTTCCCGGTGCACGAGCACGACATCGCCGACGTGGCCGTCCTTGCCCTGACCGAGGAGGGCCACACGGGGCAGGCGTACACCCTGAACGGACCCGAACTCCTCACGCATCGGTGCCAGGTGGAGCTGATCGCCCAGGCGATGGGTGAGGAGATCGACTTCCAGGTGGTGACCCCGCAGGAGGCCCGCGAGATCTATCTCGCGCAGGGCGGCTTCGCCGCGGAGAACGCCGACTTCCTCCTCGGCTTCGAGGACTACGGCGGCAATGAGTCGGACCCGTCGGAGGCCGAGGCGTTCGATCCCTCGTGCCTCGGCCCCATGCCGACGGCGGAAGCCGTCACCGGAAGGCCCGCCCGCACCTTCGCGCAGTGGGCAAGGGACCACGCCGGCGAGTTCCACTGAGTAGAGCAACGAGGGCCGGCTGTCACTGCCCAGCCTTCCTCCGCGGTCCGTCGAGCCGCTCCAGTTCCTCGTCGGTGAGGCGGATCGCGCCCGCTGCCACGTTCTCCGTGAGGTGGTCGGGGTTGCCGGTGCCGGGGATGGCGAGGATGTGGGGTCCCTGGTGCAGCGTCCAGGCGATGCGGATCTGCGCGGGGCCCACGCCGTGGGCCCGGGCCACGGCTTTGACCTCCTCGTCGTGGGCGGTGGTCGCGCCGTGCTCACCGGCGTCGCCGGCGACGGCGTAGAACGGCACGAAGGCGATGCCCTGTTCGCCGCAGATACGGAGGAGTTCGTCCGTGTCGGGGTCGGGACGGTCGAGGGCGTAGCGGTTCTGCACGCAGACCACCGGTGCGATGGCCTGGGCCTCGGCGAGGTGGCGGGGTGTGACGTTGGAGATGCCGAGGTGCCGGATCAGGCCCGCCTCGCGCAGCTCCGCGAGGGCGCCGAAGTGTTCGGCGATCGAGTCGTACGTCGGCATCCGGCGCAGGTTGACGACGTCCAGGTGGTCGCGGCCGAGCTGGCGCAGGTTCTCCTCGACGTGGCCGCGCAGTTCGTCGGGGCGTGCCGAGGTGCCCCACTCCCCCGTGTACGTCCGGTACGGGCCCACCTTGGTGACGATCACCAGGTCGTCGGGGTACGGCGCGAGCGCGCTGTTGATGAGTTCGTTGGCGGAGCGCAGCGACGAGAAGTAGAAGGCGGCCGTGTCGATGTGGTTCACGCCGAGGTCGATCGCCCTGCGCAGGACGGCGATCGACCGGTCGCGGTCGCTGGGTGTGCCGTGGTGGAAGGCGCCGCTGCCCGTCAGCCGCATCGCGCCGAGGCCGAGGCGGTGGACGGGCAGGTCGCCGAGTTTCCAGGTGCCCGCGGCGTCCGCGGTGATCGTCTGTGAGTCCATCGGCGGAGTGTCACACACGCCGCGCGGGCCGGTGCGGCGGTTTTACGGATACGTGTACGAGTTGAGGGTGGCGACGGCGGCGGCCGGGTTGCCGAGGTCGTAGTGGTCGACGGCGAGGAAGGTGGGCTTCTTGCGGGCGGCGGGCTCGCAGAAGCGCCGGGCGCGGTCGGCGAGTTTGGCGTTGTCCGTGGCGGCCGTGGCGGTGATCCCGGCGTCGCGGAAGTGGTTCATGACGAACAGCGGGCGGAAGCCCGGTTCGGTGCGGGTCAACGGGATGTTGGTGTGCGCGTCGTACCAGCGGCTGTAGCAGGACCAGTCGGAGGAGCCGATCCCGGGCCCCATGGACCAGTGGTTCTCGACGGTCCATTCGCGCTGGTACATGACGCCGAAGCCGTCCCGGGTCAGGCCCGCGGCCTGGTCGGCGGAGCGGCTGTGGTCGGTGAAGATCAGCAGCCGGTCGTTCGCGGCGATCAGGTCCGCCATCGCCGGCCAGCCGTTCTGCCGTACGCCGGTGCGGTCGGGCCGGTAGAGCACGTCGGACAGCCCCTCGACGCGGGCGAGTTCGGCGCGCAGGACGGCAGGGTCGACGTAGTCCTCCAGGAAGACGGTGACGAACTGGTCGGGGTGAGCCTCCAGGAAGTCCACGATGCGCTGAAGGTCGACCCACAGGGCGACCGGCCGGCTGACGAGAGTACAGCTGTTGTGGCAGAGGATCGCGCCGTCCGGGGTCTGGTGGATGTCCAGCATGAATCCTCGGACGCCGTCGGCGAGTTGCCGCTCGATGCCGCGGGTCTGGTTGGGCACCAGGTTGACGAAGGGCGGGGCGAAACCGCCGTCGACGCCATTGGCGTAGGCGTTGTGCGCGGTGAGGAACGTGACCTGGTCCAGGGTGCGCCGGTCCTGCGGCGGCATGGGGCCGGTGGCCGGGTCGACCGGGGTGAGGTACCAGACGGCGAGGTCGCCCGCGCCGCCGAGGGCGAGGCGGGCGGGGTGGTTGGCGCCGGACGGCTTGGGGGCCACGGTGAGGTATCGCGGGGCGCCCGGGGCCTTGAGCGTGTGCCGGTCGGCTCCGATCGGGGTGATCTCCCAGAGGGCGTCGCCGCCGGTGCAGGCGACGGTCGCGGCCTGGTCGCCGTCGCGGCCGAGGCAACGGCCGGGCGCGTCGGTGTTCTCCAGGAGGTACGCGGACCCGTGCGGCTTCAGCCGCCACTGCTGGCGGTCCTCGTCGCCGCGGGGCCGGTGCTGCTCGACCGCTCCGCCGCTGTCTGCCGCGTTGAGCCCGGTCGTGGCGCTCTGGACGTAGTAGGTGCCCGGAGCCGGGACAGCGGCGGCGGCCGGCTGCGGGGCCACGACCGCGGCTGCCAGGGCCGCGGTCGTGGCGAGCAGGGCGTGGGGGGTGCGTCTGCGCATGCGGGAGGCCCTTCGTCCGACTGGTCAGGTGCATGACATTCCGCATGCCACCATGCCCTGCGGTCCGGCGTCAGCAGTAGAGGTTGCCGCCGGGTGACGTGCCGAGGATCTGTGTGAACCGCTGGTAGTTGGTCACGCGGCTCTGCACCTGCGCCGGGTTCTTGCCGTCGCACTCCAGGGAGCCGTTGATGCTGCGGATGGTCTGGCCGAAGCCGGCGCCGTTGACCATGGCATGGTGCGGGGTCATGGTGCCGGGGCCGGTCTGGGTGTTCCAGTACCACAGGGCCGTCTTCCAGGCGACGGCCGAGTCGTTCTGCACCAGCCAGGGGTTGTTCAGCAGGTCGATGCCGAGCGCGTCACCCGCGGCCTTGTAGTTGAAGTTCCAGCTCAGCTGGATCGGGCCGCGCCCGTAGTAGGCGGCCTGCCCGGCCGGACAGCCGTACGGGCGGCTCCAGTCGCAGTAGTGCGGGTAGTTGGCGGTGTTCTGCTCCACCACGTGGACCAGGCCGCCGGTCTCGTGACCGACGTTGGCGAGGAAGGCGGCGGCCTCCTGCTTCCTCACGGTGTCGCTGCCGGTGTTGGCGAAGCCGGGGTAGGCGCTCAGGGCCGCGGTGAGACCGCTGTACGTGTAGAACGCGTTCCGGTTCGGGAACATCTGGCGGAACTGCGCCTCGGTGACGACGAAGCGCCCGTCGGGCGTGCCCGGACCGCTGTCGCAGGCGTACGGCTCCCAGTACCAGGTGCTGATGGTGGGGTCGTACCCCGGGTTGGCGTGCTCGGCGATGTACGCCTTGCCGTCGGTGTGGCGGACGATGTCGCCAGCGGCGTAGGACTTGCCCGCCACCCAGTTCGGGTAGCTGGAGCACGCGGCGGCGGAGGCGTTCGAGGTGGGCAGGAGCACCGGTGCGGTGCCCGCGAGGGCGAGGACGGCCAGGACGGCGGAGACACGGCGTCTCGACACGGGATCAACTCCTTTGCCGGGCACGGCCGCACCCGTCAAGGGCAGGACTGAGCAGAGCCCGCGCCGCACGCACCGGTGGACCGGTCACGGCGTGGGCGCGGCCGTGGTGGGGGGTGGTGGAGGCACACTCAACCGCGTTGGTCTGTACCAGTCAAGGGTGTAGACCAGTCATCCCCGCGCCGGTTCCCGGCGGGCTCACACGGGAGTCTGCTGCTCCAGCGTCGCCGCGAGCCGGTCGAGCAGGGCCCGCAGCAGTTCGTCGTCGCCCTCGCCGAGCGGAGGCCAGGCGGCCCGGACCGCGCGGTCGACGCGCTGACCGTACTCCTGGCCGCGCGGGGTGAGGTGGGCGAGGACGCGGCGGCGGTCGAACGGGTCGACCCTGCGGTGCACGAGGTTCTGGTCGACGAGCTGGTCGATCAGCTTGGTCAGGGTCGGCGGCGGCAGGAAGGCGGCCTCCGCGATCGCCGTCATGTGGTGCCCCTCGCCGTCGGACAGCAGCGCCAGCACCCGCCAGGCGTCCAGCGAGCAGCCCTCTTCCGCCAGCACGGCCTGCAGCCGACGGGCGGCGAGCCGCTCGGCCCGCGTGAGCAGCTGCACCAGGTCGTCGGGCCGACGCGGGGGTGGGGTGGGCATCCTGCTCCTTGCCTACGAGGGGTGTCCATCGTAGGAGACGCACTGGAGTTCGTCCGGTCGACCCGGAATCATGACGCCATGTTCCGGCACGACCTCCCCGCGCCCGAGTGGTTCACGGCCGACGACTCCGTGCTCGGCGTGGCCCTCGTCTTTCCGCTCCAGGGGCCGGCCGGGATCTTCGGACCGGCCTGCGAGCTGTGCGCGCGACTGGCCGCCGAGGAGGTCAACCGGGACGGCGGCGTGCTGGGCAGGGAGCTGCGGCTGGTGCCGGTCGACGGCTCGGGCCCGCCGCACGAGGTCGCCGCGCAGGTCGAGGCACTGGTGGACCTCGGCGTCGTGCAGGGCGTCACGGGCTGGCACATCTCCTCGGTGCGCCAGGCGCTGGCACCGCGCATCGCGCACCGCGTGCCGTACGTGTACACCGCGCTGTATGAGGGCGGCGAGGACACGGCGGGCGTGTTCCTGACCAGCGAGACCCCGCGCGACCAGCTGCGGCCCGCGATGGACCTGCTGGCGCACGAGCGCGGGGTGCGGCGGTGGTTCGTGGTGGGCAACGACTACGTGTGGCCGCGGCACACAGCCCGCTCGGCCCGTGTGTACGCCCGCGCGTCCGGCGGCCGGGTCGCCGGCGAGGCGTATCTCCCGCTCGGCACCCACGACTTCGAGCCGGTGCTGCGCCGGATCGAGCGCTCGGACACGGACGCGGTGCTGATGCTGCTGGTGGGCAGCGACGCGGTGCGCTTCAACCGGGCGTTCGCGGCGTACGGCCTGCACGCGCGCTGTCTGCGGCTGAGCACGCTGATGGACGAGAACATGCTGATGGCGAGCGGCCCGTCGGCCACCGAGGACCTCTACAGCACGGCCGGGTTCTTCGCGTCGCTGGCCAACCGGGACACCCTCGACTTCCACGGGCAGTACGCCGCCCGGTACGGCGTCGAGGCGCCCGCCCTCGGCAGTCTCGGCGAGTCCTGCTACGAGGGGGTGCTGCTGCTGGCCGCGCTGCTGAAGCGGGCCGGGACGCTGGACGTGGCGGCGATCGGCGCGGCGGCGGGCGCGGTGTCGTACGAGGGCCCGCGCGGGCTGCTGCACCTGCGCGACGCCCATGTGCGCCAGCGGATCTACCTGGCGCGGGCCGACGGGCTCGACTTCGACGTGCTCACGGAGCTGACCGCGCGCCCCTGAGGAGACCGTCCGGACCGCCCCCGGTGAGCGCCTTGCTACGGCGGTCGAGACCCCCCTCCTGCACGAACGACACACCCCCGGATCGACACCCCGAGCCGGCCGACCGGGAGAATTCCCCCCATGACCACCGCACCTCATCCTCTCGTCACCCGCGCCCGGCGACTGGCGCACGACCTCCTCGTCCCGCACGCCGAGCGCGTGGACCAGGAGGGTGTGCCCGCGAGCCATGTCGAGGCGGTGAAGCGGTCGGGGCTGCTGGGAGTGGGCGCGCCGCGGGCGTACGGCGGGGCGGACGCGCCCGTGGCGGTGGCGCGGGAGACCGCGGAGATCCTCGCCGGGGCGTGCTGCTCCACATGGTTCGTGCAGACACAGCACCACACGCCGGTGAAGCTGCTCGCCACATATGACTCGCCCGTCCGGGAGAAGCTGCTGCGTCCGCTGGCGACCGGCGAGCTGCTGGCCGGCATCGCGTTCGCGCATGTCCGCGCCTTTCCCTGGGTCCCCGTGCGGGCCGTGCCCGAGCGGGGCGGCTGGCGCTTCGCGGGCACGGTGCCCTGGTACACCGGCTGGGGTCTGAACGACGTGCTGCTGCTGGCGGGGGTGACGGACACGGCCGAGGTGGTGTTCGTCGTCGCCGAGGCCCGGGAGCAGCCGGGGCTGTCCGCGTCGGCGCCGATGCGGCTCGCGGCCCTCGCCGCCGCCCGTACGGTCTCCCTGGAGCTGGACGGCCTGTGGGTGCCGGAGGAGTCCGTCGTGCTGCGCGCCTCGCAGGAGGAGTTCGCCCTGGCCGACCTGCCCAGGGCGGCCAACGCCAGTCCGGCCGTGTTCGGGGTGGCGTCCGCGGCGCTGGACCTGGTGGCGCGGGCCCCGGAGGGCGAGGAGACGGCGCGGTCGCTGCGGGTCCGGCTCGACGCGGTCCGGCGGGAGGCCTACGCGCTGGCCGACCACCCCGCCCCGCACGAGTGCGTCCCGGATCGTCTGGCGGTGAAGACACAGGCGTACGACGTGCTGCGCGCGGCCACGACGGCGGCGATCGTGGCCGGGGGCGGCCGGTCCATGGACCTGGGCAGCCGGGCGCAGCGGCTGGCGCGCGAGGGGATGTTCCTGCTGGTGCAGGGCCAGACGGCCGAGGCGCGCCGGATCCACCTCGGCTCGCTGGCGTCCGGCTAGCCGAGCCGGGGCGGGGACGGTTCACCGACGCGGGAGGGGGCCTCGCCGGTCCGGGAGGGAGCCTTGCCGACGCGGGAGGGGGCGTCGCCGGTTCGGAAGAGCGCCTCGCCGGTCCGGGAGGGAGCCCTGCCGGCGCGGGAGGGAGCCTTGCCGACGCGGGAGGGAGCCTTGCCGACGCGGGAGGGGGCCTCGCCGGTCCGGAAGAGCGCCTCGCCGGTCAAAGACGGAGCCTTGCCGGTCCGAGAGGGCGTCCTGCCGCAGAACTCCGCTTCGATCACGCCGATGTAGAGCGACGGGTCGGGGAGCCAGTCGCCGTTGACGTTGAAGGTCAGCTGGTGCTTCCCGTCCCGCGTGCCGACCATGGCGGTCAGGGAGCCGTTCGTCCGGCCGGTCTTGCCCACCACCCCGACACCGCAGGACAGCGTCGCGAACTCGACCCCGAGCCCGAACCCGAGCCCGTCCCCCGTCGGGACCTCGTCGAGCATCTCCTTCATCTGCTTGGGGGGCAGCAACTCGCCCTTGATCAGCGCTCGTTGGAAGCGGTTGAGGTCGCCGCCGGTGGAGATGACGTCGCCGGCCGCGCCCAGCCAGGTCATGTTCTGTTCGGTGGCGTCGTGGACGGGGGCGTCCGGCCCGTCCTGGTGGAGCCGTGAGTAGCCGACGGGGTGCGACTTCGGCATGCGGGGTGACGTACCGGGGAACGAGGTCCCGCGCAGCTTCAGCGGCCGGACGACGCGGCGGGTGATCTCCTGCGCGTAGGAGCGGCCCGTCACCTTCTCGATGACCATCCCGGCGATCACGTAGTTGGTGTTGGAGTACGAGGGTGCCGTCCCCGGCTCGTTCACGGGCGGCCGCTTCAGCGCGATCGCCACGAGGTCCTCGGGCGTGTGCGTGTCGTACCGGTGCTCGGGGAATCCGGGTCCGGCGGCGTTGTGGCGGAACGCGGGGTCGTCGGTGTAGTTGGCGATGCCGCTGGTGTGGTTGAGGAGCCGGCGGAGCGTGATGCGGTCCGCGTCGTAGCCGTTGCCCCGTACCAGGCCGGGCAGCCAGCGCTCGACCGTGTCGTCCAGGCTCAGTCTCCGCTCCGCCTCCAGTTGGAGCAGGACGGTGGCGATGAACGTCTTGGTGATGCTGGCGCCGCGGAAATGGTCGCCCGGGGAGCGCTCGCGGCCGGTGGCGATGTCCGCGTGACCGGGCTCGGCGAACCAAGTCCCCTCACTGTCCCGGACCTTGGCGGCCACGCCGGGCAGGCCGCCTTTCTCGACCAGGTCGCGCAGTGCGGCCCGGGTCGCCTCGTGGCCGGGCTGCTCCGGCGCGGCGTGCGCGGAGGGCGCGACGGCCACGGCCCCGGTCGCTAACGCCATCGCCAGTGCGTACGAGACGGTCCGTGCGGCCCGCTGCTTCATAAGGTCTGCGCCTCCCGTTCACCAAGGGGCCGGGGTGCCCCTTGGTGCGGATGACGCCGAACTCGGGCCGGGAGGTTGATCGTTGTGTTCGGGCGGTGCTAACTGGCGAAGGGCACGGGTGTGGCGGCCGCAGCGGCGAGCTCCTTGCCGGAGGGGTGCCGCCACAGGCCTTCCGCGGCCAGGCGCGGCAGGACGCCCTCGCCGAACCAGTACGCCTCCTCCAGGTGCGGATAGCCGGAGAGGATGAACTCCTCGATGCCGAGGGCGTGGTACTCCCTGATCCGCTCCGCGACCTCGGCGTGACTGCCGACCAGGGCGGTGCCCGCCCCGCCGCGCACCAGGCCGATGCCGGCCCACAGGTTGGGGTGGATCTCCAGGCGGTCGCGCCGGCCGCCGTGCAGGGCGAGCATGCGTTGCTGCCCCTCGGACTCGCTGCGGGCGAGCCCGGCCTGCACCGACGCCACGGTCTCCGGGTCGAATCCGTCCAGCAGCCTGTCCGCTTCGGCCCAGGCCTGCTCGGCGGTGTCGCGGGTGATCACGTGCAGCCGGATGCCGAAGCGGAGGGTGCGGCCCTGCCCGGCGGCCAGGGACCGGATCCGGGCGATCTTCTCGGCGACCTGGGCGGGCGGTTCGCCCCAGGTGAGGTAGACATCGGCGTGCCGGGCGGCGATCTCCCCGGCGATGGGCGAGGACCCGCCGAAGTACACCTGGGGAACGGGGTCGGGCACGCGGGCGAGCGCCGCGTCCTCCACCCGGAGGTGCTCGCCGTGCAGGTCGACCGACTTGCCCTCCCACAACTCCCTGACGATCTGCAGGAATTCGCCGGTCCGGCGGTACCGGCTGTCCTTGTCGAGGAAGTCGCCGAAGGCGCGCTGCTCCTGGTTCTCGCCGCCGGTGACGACGTTGAGCAGGAGCCGTCCGCCGGTCTGCCGCTGGAAGGTGGCGGCCATCTGCGCGGCGAGGGTGGGCGAGATCAGGCCGGGACGGAACGCGACGAGGAACTTCAGGCGTTCGGTGTGCTGGCTGACCATCGCGGTGGTGAGCCACGCGTCCTCGCACCAGGCGCCGGTGGGCGTGAGGACGCCCTCGAAGCCCACTTCCTCGGCGGCGCGGGCGATCTGGCTCAGATAGGCGACGGTCGGCGGCCGGTCCCGTCCGGACGCGGTGGCCGGGCTGCCGTGGCCGCCGCCGACGACATGGCGGCTGTCGCCGTTGGTGGGCAGGAACCAGTGGAAGGTGAGGGACACGGGAATCTCCGATCGAGGGGAACGTCCGCGGGCGCGGCGGCGGGAGGGTCAGCCCGCCACGGCGAGGAGCGGGGTGCGGCCGAGCGCCGCGGAGAACTGGTCGACCACCTGGGCGAGCGCCTCGGTGGCGGCCGGAGCGACGGTCAGGGAGCCGTCGTCGTGGACGGTGATGTCCTTGTCGAGGGTGAACCAGCCCTGGACGGTGTGGGCCGCGCCCATGGAGGTGAGCACCGGGCGCAGGGCGTAGTCGATGGCCAGGACATGGGCGATGCTGCCACCGGTGGCGAGGGGCAGCACGGCCTTGCCGGTGAGGGCGTACTGCGGGAGCAGGTCCAGCAGGGCCTTGAGGACCCCGGAGTAGGACGCCTTGTAGACGGGCGTGCCGACGACGACGCCGTCGGCCCGCGCGAACAGTTCGGTGGCCTCGACGATGGCCGGGTGCCGGAAGTCCGCGCCGAGCAGGGCCTCGGCGGGGATGGTGCGGACGTCGAGCGGGATGACGTCGTGGCCCTGTGCGACCAGCCGCTTGTCCAGGTGGCGCAGCAGGCGGCTGGTGCGGGAGGAGGCGGAGGGGCTGCCGGAGACGGACAGGACGGTGGCCATGGGCTCTCTTTTCCGGGAGAAGGCGCGACTGGGCGCGGACAGAGCCGAATTCGATGGGCGCCTCGCTCAAAGGGCGTGACAGTGCGCCGAATTCAGGCGTGCGGGAAGTGCACCGCGCAGGGCGGGGGGAAATTCACCGCGCACCGGATCCCGTGGACGCGCCACGGCTCGACAGACTGCGGCCGAAGGCGGATACGGCGGTGCGGGGAAGCGGCGAGCCGACGGGCTCAGGCTGCGGTGCGACAGGAAGCGCTGGAGACGCGTGCGAGGTCGACGTGGCGTCGCCGCGTGAGGTCCAGTCGCATGGTCATGCCATGGATCGTGGCAGCGGGACGCGAGGGCCGTCAAGGGAAACGCGGCTCATCTCGCATCCCGGACCACGGATTTCGGAAAACGGCTGCCCTGGGAAACGGCCGCCCCGGGAAAACGACGGAGCCCCGGAAAGCCCCGTGCGCCCAGTCCGGTCAGTCCTCGTCGGACGGAACCACCACGAGGAAGGCGTCCGACTCCAGGTCCATCACGACGGTCGCGGGCTTCCCCTCGGCGCGGAGGCGGGCCGCGCACTCCTCCGCCGGCCACGATCCGCGCGGAGCTCCCGCCGGGAACCGCTCCAACACCTTCGCGCTCATGGCCGCCGTCATGCCCGTCGTCCTCCCCTGTCGTGCGCCGCCTGCCGGGCGGCGTCGGTCGGTCGCTGTCGTACATATCCGGTTGCCCGCGATCCGCCCGGACATGTACTGCGGGACGCCTCGGCCCACCCGTGCCGACCTCTACACATAAAAGGGAAATAAGTGCAGAATGAGGCTTACGCGGCGCTTACCGCATACCGACCAGACGCGGTCGCCCTGCAAGTCGAAGGAGACGAGTCATGGCCAACGTCTCGCCCACCAGAGGTGACATAGCCAGCCATCCTGATGCCTCCGAAATGCGGGCCCGGTACGCCCGCGTGCTCGGTGGTCGCGATGTGGCGCTCGTGGACGGACCGGTGTTCCTGCTCGGTCTGTACTGCGCCGCCTCCCCGTGGATAGTCCACTACACGACCAGCCAGCCGCCGCTCGTGACCCACAACCTGATCATGGGTATCGCGATCGGCCTGCTGGCGCTCGGGTTCACTCGCGCTCCGGAGCGCATGTACGGCCTGAGCTGGGCCATGTGCGCCCTCGGGGTGTGGCTCGTCATCTCGCCGTGGGTCGTCGGCGACAGCCCGGACGCCGGCGTCGTGTGGAACAACATCATCATCGGCGCACTGGCCGTGATCCTGGGGCTGGTGTGCGCCGGCACGGCGGCGAAGGCCTCCCAGCGGCCGTAGCTCCGACGGAGAGAACCGAAGGCCGGTCCGCACCCCGGACCGGCCTCTTCATACCCGCACCCGGCCGCGAGCGGCGGTGGGCCCAGCTACCGGAGAGCCCAGGAGCCGGAGTGCCCAGGAACCGGAGTACTCCGGACCGTCCCGGAGCCGGACCGTCCCGGACCGGAGTGTCCCGGACCGGAGTGTCCCGGCCGGCAGGGGGCACCCGCACTGCAACGGGGTCCTGAGGAGAAGGGGCGGAAATGGAGATCGACGGGATCATCAGTGCCATCGTGATCGGCATCGTCATCGGCGTCCTGGGCCGACTCGTGGTCCCGGGCCGTCAGCGGATCGGCATCCTGTGGACGATCGTCGTCGGCATCATCGCCGCGCTGATCGGCTCCGCGCTCGCCGCCGCGTTCGGCGTGGCCGACACCAAGGGCGTCGACTGGGTCGAGTGGCTCATCCAGATCGGTCTCGCCGCGCTCGGCGTGATCGCACTGGACCGCTCGAAGGCACGCCGCTGACGGCGTACCGCCCGTACGGCACGACACAACCCGTCCGCGCGGCCCACCAGCCGCGCGGACGCGGCCACCCGACGGCAGACGCGGCCACCCGACGACGGCACCCGACGACGGCACCCGACCCCTGAGGCACAGGGCCGAGCGGCCCGCCAACGGCGCCGCAGTGGGTCACGGCTCGTAGACGTACGGCGTCGTCGAAGTCAGCGGCAGGAAGCCGAGGCGTTCCAGGATGGGGCGGCTCTGGCTGGAGGCGTCGACCTGGAGGTAGCGGTAGCCGCGGGCCGCGGCGGCGCGGGCGCGGTGGGCCACCAGGGCGCGGTAGATGCCGCGGCCGCGCCAGCCCTCGACGGTGCCGCCGCCCCACAGTCCGGCGAACCGCGTGCCGGGCACGAGTTCCATGCGGGCCGCGCTCACCGGCTCGTCCCCGGCCATCGCCACGACCGCGACGACGGTGCCCGGGTCCGCCGCCAGTCGCGCGAGCAGTTGGTGACGCAGCCAGGAGCTGTCCGCGCCGAAGGCCTTCTCGTGGACCTCGGCCACGAGGTCGACCCCCGGCGCGTCGGTGACCGGCACGACGCGAACCCCCTGCGGCGGTTCGGCGTCGACGACCGGACCCGCGGCCTCGCCGATCATCAGCGTCTCCTGCGGCCCGGGCGTGAAACCCGCCGCGCGCAGCCGAGCCCCGAGGTCCGCCGGCCGGTCGTGTCCGTACAGTTTCCACTCGAAGTCCAGGCCGAGGCCGGTGTAGTGGCGAATCTGCTCGGCGATGGCCGCCTCCGCTCCGGCCTCGTCGAGGGCGGACCACAGGACGCCGTTCCAGCCCTTCCCGGTGGCGACCTGGCGCACGACGTCGCCGGTGCGCTCGACCCGGGCGTCGGGGCCGTCCGGCCGGGCTCCCTCTCTCAGGTCACGGTCGAACAGGGCGAGCAGCGCGGCATGATCCATGTGTTCCATGGGTGCACTCCACCACCGGCCGCCCGGCCCGGCAACGCCATTTCCGGGTACGGTCCTGTTGATCACATCGTCACGGGGAAGGGCCGCACCATGGTCGTGAAGGACACGGAACTGCCGTACCTGCGCCGCTGCGTGGAGCTCGCCGCCGAGGCGCTGCGGGCCGGGGACGAGCCGTTCGGATCGGTCCTGGTCGACGGGGACGGCACGGTCCTCGCCGAGGACCACAACCGGGTGGCCTCCGGCGACCGCACCCGGCACCCCGAGTTCGAACTGGCGCGCTGGTCGGCGGCCCGTCTCTCCCCCGAGGAGCGGGCGGCCGCCACGGTCTACACCTCCGGCGAGCACTGCCCGATGTGCGCGGCCGCGCACGCCTGGGTCGGCCTGGGACGCATCGTCTACGTCGCCTCCTCCGAGCAACTCTCGTCCTGGCTGAGCGAGTTGCGGGTCCCCGCGCCACCGGTCCGGACACTCCCCGTCCACGAGGTCGCACCCGGTGTAGTCGTGGACGGGCCCGTGCCCGAACTCACGGAGAGTGTCCGGGAGTTGCACGTCCGGTTCCACCGCGGACGCGGCTGACACCGCCCGAGCCGCCCGACCCCCGCCCGCTCCCCCGGCCGCATGACCGGCCCCGAGATGCAGAGCCACGCGGGCGAACTTACGATCGAATTCAACAAGACCCGGTGTACACCCCGGTCTCCCCGACGGGGGGAGGCACATGTCCTTGCTGCCGGCGCGGCGGCTGATGGCCGCCTATATCGCCCTGGTCACGGCCGTCACGATCGTCTACCTGACCGTGCCGGTGCTGGCTCCCGCGTTGTGGGCCGTCATCGGGCTGGCCGGCGTCACCGCCGTACTGGCCGGCGTGCGCCTGCACCGGCCGGCCCACCAGTGGCCCTGGTGGTTCCTGGCCGGCGGGCTGCTCACCTTCATCACGGGTGACACCTACTACAACGTGATGGAGGAGTACTTCGACGCCTCCAACCCGTTCCCGTCCCCCGCCGACGCCTGCTACCTCGCCACCTACCCGCTCTTCGCGATCGGCCTGTCCGGTCTGGTGCGCCACCGCTGGGCCGACCGCGACCTGCCGAGCCTGCTCGACGCGCTGATCGTCACGGCGGGCCTCGCGCTGCCCGTGTGGGTGTACCTGGTGCAGCCGCTGACGGTGGTGGACGGGATGACCTGGCAGCAGCGCGCGATCAGCATCGCCTATCCCCTCGGCGACGTCCTCGTGCTGGCCCTGCTGGCCCGGCTGCTGACCCCGAGCCCGGTCACCGGCCACAACCGTGCCGTGGGTCTGCTGGTCGTCGGCACCGTCACGCTGCTCGGCTTCGACATCGCCTACGGGATCCTGCAACTGAACGGCATGTGGCAGACGGGCACCCTCCTCGACACGGGGTGGATCGCCTTCTACACCGCCTGGGGCCTGGCCGCCCTGCATCCCTCGATGGTCGAACTGACCGCCTCCGTGCCGCAGCGCGAGTCCCTGCTCCCGCCGCCGCGCCGACTGGTCATCCTGGCCGTGGCCACGCTGATCGCGCCGGGAATCCTGCTGTACGAGGGGCTGAGCAAGCAGACCCGGGACGCCGCCGTGATCGCGGCCTTCTCCGCGGTGCTGTTCCTGCTGGTGATCCTCCGGCTGGCCGGCATGGTCGTGGCCCATCGCCACGCGGTGACGCGGGAGCTGGCACTGCGCGGGGCCGCCGCCTCACTGGTCTCGGCCTTCCACCAGACGGAGGTCGACCAGTCCTGCCGTACCGCGGTCGACCGGCTGCTGGGGCCGGACGTACCGCACCGGACCGTGCTGCTGCCGTCGGAGCGCATCGGGGACCTCGGCGCGGGCGGCACCCGCCTGGTCAGCCCGGCCGCCCTCCACGACAGCGTCGGCGCCGAGCTGGACGCCCTGCAGTCCGTCCTGGTGTGCCCGATGACCCAGCCGGACCGCCCGGCCGGGGCGATCCCGGGCGTCCTGCTGGTCGCCGGCCCGGAGCGGCAGCTCACCGAGACCTGGGGCTCCTTGGAGATCCTGGCGTCGCACACGGGCCTGGCCATGGAGCGGGTCAAGCTGCGCCGGGAAGTGGTCCGGCGGGAGAACGAGGCGTACTTCCGCACCCTGGTCCGCAACGCCTCCGACGTCATCCTGATCCTCGAGGACGACGACACCATCCGGTACGCCAGCCCGTCCGCGCGGTCCGTGTTCGGCACCGACGACCTCGTCGGCGTGTCACTGCCGGAGCTGGTGGACCCGGGGGACCGGCAGCGGGCCACCCGGGAGCTGACCGCCGTACGGGAGCGGGGATCGCCGGCGGGGCATGACCACTGGTGGGTGCGGCGCGGGAACGGGCGCGTCGAGGTGGAGGTGCGGTTCAGCGACTTCCGGGACGAGCGGACCGTGTCCGGGCTGGTGGTGACCCTGCGGGACGTGACCGAGCAGCGGCGGCTGGAACAGGAGCTGACCCAGCGGGCCTTCCACGACTCGCTGACCGGCCTGCCCAACCGGACGCTGCTGCTGGAGCGGATCGAACGCGCCCTGCTGCGCGGTCGCCGCGAGTCCGCCCTGACCTGTCTGCTCTTCATCGACCTCGACGACTTCAAGCTGGTCAACGACACGATGGGGCACCGGGCGGGCGACCATCTGCTGATCGCCGTCGGCAACCGGCTGTCCCGGACCCTGCGGCGCACCGACACCGCGGCCCGGCTCGGCGGTGACGAGTTCGCGGTGCTGATGGAGGACGCCAAGCAGCCGCTCGACGCCGAGCTGCTGGCGGCCCAGGTGATCCAGACGCTGGGACGGCCGTTCGACCTGGACGACGAGTCGGTGACGGTGTCCGCGAGCGTGGGCGTGGCCACCGCGCGCGACAGCACGGACGCGGAGGAGCTGCTGGGCCACGCCGACCTCGCGCTGTACGCGGCGAAGGCGGCGGGCAAGCGGCAGTGGCGCCGTTTCCGGCCGCTGCTGCGCAGCCGCATGGTCGAGCGGCACGACCTGCAGTCGCAGCTGGCCCAGGCGGTCGCCGACAAGGCGTTCGCGCTGCGCTACCAGCCGGTCGTGGACATCACCGCGGGGGAGATCGTGGGGTTCGAGGCGCTGGTCCGCTGGCCGGCCGAGGAGCGGTCGCCCGTCACGCCGGACCAGTTCATCAGCCTGGCCGAGGAGACCGGGCACATCGGCCCGCTGGGTTCGTGGGTGCTCGAGAACGCGGTCAGCGACATCGCGGGCCTGCAACGGCTGCCGGGGCCTTCCCGTGCCCCGTACGTGAGTGTGAACGTCTCCGCCCGCCAGTTCCGCGACGCGGGCTTCGTCGAGCAGGTCGGCCAGGCGCTCAGCACGCCGGGGCTGGAGCCCGGGTCGCTGCAGCTGGAGCTGACGGAGACGGTGCTGCTGCACCGCGACGACCGGCTCCAGACGGTGCTGCACACGCTCAAGGAACTCGGGGTGCACATCGCGGTCGACGACTTCGGCACCGGCTTCTCCTCGCTGCGCTACCTGCGGGACTTCCCCATCGACGTGCTGAAGATCGACAAGTCGTTCATCGACGACATCGCGCGCGACGCCCAGCAGGTCGCCCTGGTCGAGGGCATCGTGCGCATCGCCGACACCCTGGGCCTGCAGGTCATCGCCGAGGGCATCGAGGATGCCGCGCAACGGGATCTGCTGGCCGGGATGGGGTGCCGTTTCGGGCAGGGCTACCTGTTCGCCCGGCCCCTGACCGTGGAGCAGAGCGCCCACGTGCTGCGGGAGCCGAGCACCCGCCCCTTCGCGCCGCCCCGTACGCCGCGCCCGCGGGTGGAGGCCGCCCGGGGACGCCGGGAGGCGCGCTGGGCGGACCTGGAGCACCTGCGGCGCACCAGTCCCATGAGCGACGCGGTCCTCGACGAGGTGCGCGGCCGCCACATCCGCAGCGGCGACCACTGGCTGATCGACTTCGCGTCGTGCAACTACCTCGGACTCGACTGGGACCCGGAGGTCATGGACGCGGTCGATCCCGCGGTGCGCGAGTGGGGCACGCACCCCAGCTGGTCGCGCCTGCTGGGCAGTCCGCGCCTGTACCCGGACATCGAGGAGCGGCTCGCCGCGCTGCTCGGCGCGCCGGACACGCTGCTGCTGCCCACGCTGACACTGGTGCACGCCTCGGTGATCCCGGCGCTCGCGGAGGACGGTCACGTGTTCGTCGAGGCGACCGCCCACCGGACCGTCTACGACGGCTGCGTGGTGGCCCGTGGGCGGGGTGCCACCCTGCACCGCTTCCACGGCGGGCGGCTCGACGAGCTGCGCGCCCTGCTGTCCGGGGTGCCACCGGGCACGCCCCGGCTGGTGTGTCTGGACGGCGTCAACAGCATGAGCGGCAACATCCCCGACCTGCCCGCGCTGGCGGCGGTGTGCCGCGCCGAGGGCGCGACGCTGTACGTCGACGACGCGCACGGCTTCGGCGTGATCGGGGAACGCGGGCCGGGCGAGCCGTGCCCGTACGGCATGCGCGGCAACTGCGTGGTGCGGCACACCGGGGAGTCGTACGACGGGATCGTGCTGGTCGGCGGTTTCTCCAAGGCGTACTCGTCGCTGCTGGCGTTCCTGGCGCTGCCGTCGGAGCTGAAGAACCGGCTGAAGACCGCGGCGGCTCCCTATCTGTACTCGGGGCCGTCCCCGACGGCGTCCCTGGCCACCGCGCTGGCCGGGCTGGACGTCAACGAACGCCGGGGCGATGCGATCCGGGCCGACCTGTACCGCAAGACGGTGCGGGTGCTCGACCACCTGGACGACCTGGGGGTGAGCACCCTCAACACGGACCGGCTGCCCATCGTGGAGGTACCGCTGGCGAACCCCGCGGACCTGGACGCGGTCGCCGCGTTCCTGTGGGAGGAGGGCATCTACGTGACGCTGGCCGCCTACCCCCTCGTCCCCCGCGACCGGGTGGGCTTCCGCATCCAGCTCACCGCTCTCAACTCGGACGACGACATCGACCGTCTGAACGGCACCCTGACCCGGCTGTCCGAACGTTTCCCGCTGCGGCTGAAGGGCTAGACGGCCATGACGACGCACAACGACGACGTGGACTGGGACCGCTGGCCGGTCGCCGACTACCTCGCGGAGAACTACCGCGAGGTGCATCCCTCGGACGCGGCGGTCATCGCGCACCACTCCGCCTACTACCGGCGCCTGCCGCCCGGGGGCATCGCCCGCTCGGTGGAGTTCGGTGCGGGCCCCAACCTCTACCCGCTCGTCCTCGCGTCCGCCGTGAGCCGGAGGATCGACGCCGTGGAGGCGGGGTCGAGCAACGTCGCCTACCTCCAGGAGCAGATCTGTCACCGCCCGGACGCGAGCTGGCTGCCCTTCCACGCGCTGTGCCGGCGGCTCAACCCGGCCGTGCCCGCGACCCTGGCCGGGGCGCTGGCCCCGGTGAACGTCGTCCACGCCGATGTGCGGACGCTGCGGCCGGGCACGTACGGACTCGCCTCCATGCACTTCGTGGCCGAGGGCGCCACGGAGGACTTCGCCGAGTTCGCCGACTTCTGCCGCACCTTCGTCCGCGTGGTGGCGCCGGGCGGCCACCTGGTCGCCGCGTTCATGGAGAACATGCCGACCTACCGCATCGGCCCCGCCTCCCGCTGGCCGGGCTGCCCGGTGAGCCCGACGACGGTCACCGAGGTCTTCACCCCGCTGACCCGCGACCTGGACGTCACCCACATCGACACCGACCCGACCCTGCCGGACTACGGCGACTCGGGGATGGTGCTGCTCACGGGGGTGGCGGAGGCGGTCTGAGGACACCGGCCGCGGCCCCCGGGGGAGCCCCGGGAACGGCCGGCCCCCGTGCCGGGTGGCTGTCTCAGCCGTCCGTCCCCGGGCGGAACCGTCGGCGCAGGACCACTCCCCCCGCCACGAGGGCCGCGCTCACCGCGACGGCCGGGAGGGTGTGGTCGGTGCCCGTGTGGGCGAGGGCGTCCCGGGTCTGCTGCGGGGTGTGCGGGGCCGGTTCCGGCGCCGGGTGCGCGCGCGGTGGGGTGGAGGGCTTCGGGGCCGGCTCCGGTGGGTGGTGGGGGCGGACCGGGCGTTCGCCGGGTGTGTTCGAGGACTCGTTGCCGGTCGAGGCGTTGCCGATGCCGACCACGTTCACCGAGTTGCCGGTGACGTTGACCGGCAGGTCGACGGGCAGCTGGATCCCGTTGCCCGAGACCACGCCCGGGGAATCCTTTCCGCTGCCCCGGGCGACCGCGCCGCCGGGCTTGCCGGGCCGGTCCCCGGGGCGATCCGCGGGCCTGCTCTTGTTCGCGCAGCTGTTGCCCGCGGCGGGGTTCAGGAGCCCCACCACGTTCACGGTGTTCCCGCACACGTTCACCGGGACGTGCACCGGCAGCTGGATGGTGTTGCCGGAGACCACCCCGGGCGAACCGGCCGCCGAGCCGTCCGCCCCGGAACCGGCGTGGGCGGGGACGGTCAGGGCCATCGCGCCCGAGGCGGCGGCGACGGCGATCACACCGTTTCGGGTAACCCGTCTCATAGGTTCCCTGCCTTCCAGACATCGTCGCGGGCACTCACCCGCATGAGACAAAACGCGACGCCCCCGATCCGAGTTATGGCTTATCGGCCTTTCACTCCATCGAGCGGCCCGGTTGTCGAACTAGCGGTAAAACCCTTCGTATGCGGGGTGCGGCGGCGCAGGGTAAGGCACTTCGCCCGGCCCCGCTCGTGCGGAGGCGCTCCCGCAAGGGCCCGCTTATCGTGGGCGAGGGCGCCGTGGGGCGCCCTTGGGAGGCATCGATGCTGGCCAAGCTGTCCACGCACCCCTCGCTCCGGCGCTGCGCGGTCACCGGCACGGCCGGGCTCGCCCTGCTGGGTACGGGGCTGCCGGCCGCCGACCACCCCCCGCCCGGCCTGACGCGCTTCTACGACCAGAAGGTCCGCTGGTCGGCCTGCGCGGGCGCGGAGATACCGAAGGACCTGCAGTGCGGCAAGGTCACCGTGCCGCTCGACTACTCCCGGCCGGAGAAGGGAACCCTCGATGTCGCCGTGGCCCGCTACCGGGCGACGGGCAAGTCCCGGGGCTCGGTGCTGCTGAACTTCGGCGGCCCGGGCGGCCAGGGCGTGGCCCAACTCGCCATGGGCGGCAAGGACTTCATGGGCCTGACGGACGGCTACGACGTGGTCGCCTTCGACCCCCGCGGCGTCGGCCGCTCCTCACCGGTCAGCTGCGGCAACGCCTCCGGCGAGGCCCTGGACGCTACCGACGGCAACGCCGACGTGACCGACCCGCAGGCCGTGCTCGGCAAGCTGCGCGACGCGGCGGCCGAGTGCGCCGAGCACTCGGGCCCCGTCCTGCCCCACATCGGCACCGTGAACGCCGCCCGCGACCTGGACGTCATGCGCGACGCGCTCGGCGACGACAAGCTCAACTACCTGGGCTTCTCGTACGGCAGCCGGCTCGGCGCGGTGTACGCGGCCCAGTTCCCCGACAGGGTCGGCAGGATGGTGCTGGACGGCGTCGACACGCTGACCGAGCCGCTGGCCGAACAGGGTGTGGTGAGCGCGCAGGGGCAGCAGACCGCACTGGAGAACTTCCTCACCTGGTGCACGGAGGACATCGCCTGCCCGTTCGGCCGGAACGCCCGCGAGGCGAGGGAGCACGTCGTACAGGTGGTCGAGTCGCTCGACGAGGAGCCGGTGCCGACGGACTTCGGCGAGGAGTTCTCCGGGCAGGACTTCGCGGGCGCGCTGGCCCAGGGACTGTACAGCCGGGAGCTGTGGCCCTCGCTGCAGCGGGCCATCGCGCGGCTGCTCGAGGACGGAGACACGCGCGGCCTGGAGGCCTTCCTGTCCGGCGGCTTCCTCCTCCCGCCGCTGCGGGCCCCGCACGCCGGTCTCACCGACCCGGAGGACGTGCCCCTGGACAACCTGCCGGCGGCCCTGATGGCGGTCAACTGCGCGGACGATCCCGACCGCCCCGCCGCCGCGCAGGTCGGCCGGGAGCTCGGCCGGCTGCGCGCCCGCTACGAACGCGCGTCACCGGTCTTCGGCCGGTACCGGCTCACCCAGGTGCTGATGTGCTACGGCCGCCCCAAGGGCACCGACTTCATCCGCGACGAGGTCAAGGACGTCGACACGCCGAGGATGCTGCTCGTCGGCACCCGGGGCGACCCCGCCACGCCGTACCGGTGGACGATGGAGACGGCCGAGCGGCTCGGGTCGTCGGCCGTGGTGCTCGACAACCGGGGCGAGGGCCACACCGGCTACGGCTCCTCCACGTGCGTGCACCGCAAGGTCGACGCCTTCCTGCTGTACGGCACGCTCCCGCCGGACGGCAGCTCCTGCGGCTCGGACCACGACACGGAGTGAGCCGGCCCGGCCCTCAGCCGAAGGGGAAGTACGTCCGTGACGGCCCGCCCGCCCTCACGCACCCAGCCGCCGCCGAACGCTCTCGGCGACCCGCCCGGCGTCCGCGACGGAGACGGCGAGGCGGGTGAACGGCACCGGCCGCCGCAGTTCCAGGACCACGACGGGGGCCCCAGCCCGGACGGCGACGAAATCCCGGCCCAGGGCGTGGAGCCGCTCCCCGACGCACCACCGGCCGGGGCGGCAGCGGCCGCCGAGCTGCGTGCCGCGCAGAGCCCGCCACCATTCCGGCTCGACCCGCACGTCCCGCACGTCCGCGGAGCGCACCCGCACCTCGCGGCGCCGGGCCGGCAGCGCTTCCCGCGGCGCGAGCCGGACCACGACCTCGTCGCCGTCCACCACCAGGCGTGCCATCGGCAGCCACCTCCTCCCCCAGCCTGCACCCGCGAAGGCACTCGCGAGCACCCGAGCCCTCAGGCCGATTGCCCCAAATGCCCTACAGGTGAATCCGCTCTATCGTGCTGTCATGGAGCACGTTCTGAGTCCCGCGATCCTTGCCGAACTGCGGCGCCCGCGCCCCTACCCCGCGGTCTCCGTGCTGACGCCGACGCACCGGCGCGAACCCGACAACGCCCAGGACCAGGTCCGGCTGCGCAATGTGGTGGCCGAGGCCAAGCGGCAGCTGGAGGCGGATCCGGCGGTCAGCCGCGAGCGACGCGCCGAGGTCTGCCGGCACCTCGACCGCGCCCTGTCCGAGATCGATCTGACGCACGCCGAGGACGGCCTGGTGATCTTCGCCGCTCCGGGCGAGCACCAGGTGTGGTCACTGGCCCGGCCCGTGCCCGAACGCGTGGTGCTCTCGGACACCTTCCTCACCCGCAACCTCGTCTCCGCGCAGACGGCCGAGCGGCCGTTCTGGGCGCTGTCGCTCGCCGCCGACCGCGTCACGCTCTGGAACGGCGGCGTCGACCGCGTCACCGAGGCCCGCGTCGGCGGCTTCCCGCTGACCCGGCGGGTGGAGAACTTCGACCCGGAGCGGCAACAGCGCGTCGGCGACCTGCCGAGCGCCTTCCGCGAGGAACGCACCCGCCAGTTCCTGCGCGAGACCGACACCGCGCTGGGCGCCGTCCTGCGCGACCACCCGCGGCGGCTGTACGTCACCGGCGAGCCGGCCGCCCTCTCCCTGCTGGACGAGGTCGGCAGCGCCGCCAAGGGCGCGGTGCACGTCCCGCACGGCGGGCTCGCGCACGGAACCCCCGAGGCGGTGTGGCAGGCCCTGCGTCCGGTGCTCGAGGAGGAGGCCCGCAGCAGCACGGACGCCGTGGCCCGGGCCCTCGAAACGGCCCGGGGGCGACGGGCGTTCGCCGCCGGTGTCGACGAGCTGTGGCAGAGCGCCCGGGACGGCCGCGTCCGGCTGCTGGCCGTCGAGGAGAACTACCGCGTGACGGTCCAGGACGCCGGGGACCACCTGGTCCTCGCCGCGGACGGCGACCTCGACTCCCGCGAGGACATCGTGGACGAGATTGTCGAGCAGTGCCTGGAGACGGGAGCCGACGTCCGTTTCGTTCCGGACGGCACCCTCGGGGAGGCGGAGGGCATCGCCGGAGTGCTGAGGTACTGACCCGGGCATCGAACACAAGGCCGTCGAACATGCGCGGGAACTGATGCCCGGCGTCCGACGAGGCGTCAAATACCCTGTGTAATCTACGACTTGGGCCTCCGAGGAGCGCGCCCCGCGCCTACCTCGGAGTAACTCCGTGAGACTGTGGCATATGCCAGAAGCACCACCGTATCGTGTGGTGCCAAATCCCTTACAGGGCGTCGCGGGCTGTGCGACAGTCGTAACGGTCCCTCCGTCCGCCCTGGCCGTACCGTCCCCGCATCGGAGTGCGTCATGCCGTCCCACCTCTCCGCGGACCGCCCAGCCGCCCAGCCGCCCGGACGCGGCTCGGTCGACGCCCTCATATCGCAGACGCGGCGGCTCAAGGGCGACGTGGACGCCGTGCGCCGGGGCGCCGAGGAGGAGGAAGCGGACCACCCGCAAGGACGCTGGCAGCGCGCCCTGTACGACCTCGCCCTGCACCAGCTCAACGACCTCGACCAGCACCTGGCCCAGCTGCGGGACGGCCCGCTGCCCACGGCGCGGACGCCGGAGCCGGCCACACCCCCGCCGGGCTCGCTGCTCAGCCGGGTCGGCAGCGCCGAGTGGAACCTGCTGACGGACGAGGCCAGTTGGTCCGGGGAGCTCTACCAGATCCTCGGCCGCGACCCCGCCGCTCCCCCGCTCACCCTCGACGAGCTGCCGTCCCTGGTGCTCGACGAGGACCGGCCGAAGCTGACGGCGATGGTGACGAACTGCCTCGTCGACGCCCGGCCCATCGACGGCGAGTTCCGCATCGCACACCGGGACGGCGCCGTCCGGACCGTGCACATGATGGGCGAACCGGTGCTCGACACTGACGGCAGCACCGCCTCGATGTGGGCCGTGCTGCGGGACGTCAGCGAACTGCGCCGCAGCCAGCGGGTGGTGAGCGAGACCCGTGACTCGCTCCACCACCAGCGGGAGGCCGCGCGGACCGAGCACCGGCTCGCGGTAGAGCTGCAGGAAGCCGTGCTGCCGCCATGGCGCGGCTCCCTGCGGCTCCCGCACCGGGGCCCGCGGACCCTGGACCTCGCGGCCCGGCGCCTCCAGGCGTCCACGACCACCCTGATCGGCGGCGACTGGTACGACGCGCTCGAACTGACCGACGGCGAGACACTCCTCAGCGTCGGCGACCTCACCGGGCAGGGGGTCGGTGTCACGTCCAACATGACCATGCTGCTCGGCGCCGTTCGCGGCATGGCGATGGCCGGCGCGCAGCCCGGACAGCTGATGGCCTGGCTGAACCAGTTACTCGACGCCACCGTGCAACCCGCCCTCGGCAGCGCCGTCTGCTGCCGCTACCGGCCCGGCACCCACACCCTGGTGTGGGCGCAGGCCGGACACCCCGCCCCGCTGCTGTTCCGCGACGGGACGGGACGCGCGCTGGACGCACCGGACGGCGTCCTGCTGGGCGCCACCTCGGGGCCGGTCTACGGGCAGGCGGAGGAAACCCTCCGGGTGGGCGACCTGCTGCTCCTGCACACCGACGGACTGGTGCCCGGGCACACCGGAACGGCGGCCGCGAACCTCCTCCTCGACCTGGCCCCGCGCCTCGCCGGGAACCGCACCGCGGAGGACTGCGTGCAGACGGTCGTCGAGGAGTTCGGCGCGAGCGAGCGCGAGGACAACGCCTGTCTGCTCGCCGTCAAGGTCACGTCATAGGAACATCAGGCCCGTGCGCTGGTGCCGCCCCTGCCCTTCGTCTTCGGCAGAGCGAGCTTGATCTCCTCCCGCAGCTCCTGGATCCTCGGGTATCCGGCGTACTCGGCGGTGAGCCGGTACATCTGGCGCAGCCGGTCCCAGGTGCGGTGGGAGGAGTTGGAACCCATCGACACCAGGGCCAGTCGCGCGTAGCGGTCCGCCTGTTCGGGGTCGTCCGCGATGAAGCAGGCCGAGGCCATCGACAGGTAGTCGAAGATCTTCGACCGCTGCCGGCCGTCGACCCTCAGGGCCAGTGCCTTCTCCGCGTAGTGCTGGGCATGCGCGGCCGCGCCCGGCTCGAACTCGGCGAGCGTGCGGTAGGCCAGGGCCTGCATGCCGTAGAGGTCCTCCTCCTTGAAGGTCTGCATCCAGTCCGGCGGGGGGACGTCGGCCTTGTCGGAGACGAAGAGGTCCTCCGCCTGCCCGAGCGTGCGGCGCATGGCCTGGCCCTTGCCCATGGATGCCTGTGCCCAGGCCTCGATGGTGTAGAGCATCGCCCGGGTGCGGGGCAGCACCTCGTCGCCCGAGCCGGACGTGGCGAGCTTCATCAGGTCCAGGGCGTCGTCCGGCCTGCCCAGGTGCACCATCTGGCGGGCCGCGCGGGACAGCGCCTCGCCCGCGCGGGGCCGGTCCCCGCCCTCTCTGGCCGCGTGCGCGGCGATGACGAAGTACTTCTGGGCCGTGGGCTCCAGGCCGACGTCGTGCGACATCCAGCCCGCGAGGACGGCCAGGTTGGCGGCGACGCCCCACAGGCGCCGCTGGAGGTGGGGTGGGTGACGGTAGGCGAGCATGCCGCCCACCTCGTTGAGCTGGCCCACCACGGCCTTGCGCTGGAGCCCGCCGCCGCGGGCCGCGTCCCAGGCGCGGAACACCTCGACCGAGCGCTCCAGTTCCTCGATCTCCTGCGACCCGATGGGGGCGGCCTCGTAGCGGTCGAACCCAGCGGGGTCGGCGTGCAGGGGATGGTCGAGGTCGGGAGCGTCGGCCGTCAGGGCAGGGTCGGTGTGCAGCCAGTCGTACATGGCGCTGCTGAGTGCGGATCCCGCGGCGAGCGCGGCGCCCGCGCCCACCAAGCCGCGTCGGTTGAGCATGAGGTCCATTCCCGTGAATTCGGTGAGGACCGCAGCCGTCCGCTCGGGCGCCCACGGCACACCGTCGGGAGCCTCCGGGCTCCCGCCGCCCTGCCGTTTCCCCGCACGCCCGTGCCGGACCAGACCGAGGTCCTCGATGGTCACGACACGGCCGAGACGCTCGGTGAACAGAGCCGCCAGCACCCGCGGCACCGGATCGCGGGGGATCTCTCCCATGTCGATCCACCGCCGCACCCGGGAGGTGTCGGTCGACAGCTGGGGATGGCCCATGGCCGCCGCCTGCCGGTTGACCAGCCTCGCGAGTTCGCCCTTGGACCAGCCGGCCAGGCCGAACAGGTCCGCGAGCCGGGTGTTGGGTTGTCCGCTCACGTCAAGCCCCCAGGTTCTCGGCTGAGTTGACAGTAGCCCGGGGAGACTTGCCGGGCGACTATTCGCCAGGGTTCGCCAGGGTGCGCCAGATGGTGTGCCACCGGCCATCCGGTGTCAGGTAGGAACGCGCCACCCCGACCCGGTCGCCGCAGGGACATTCCCCAGGGTGATCCCGGGAGTCCGGGCCGGGTGGTGCGCTGTCGTCGCAGGCACACGAAGGGATCTGTCTCGCCCATGTACGCAGCATCGTCCTCCGTGTCCGCACCGCCCCGGCCGCTCCACCCGCGTCCCACGGACAGCGGCCCCTACCTCGCCCCCGCGCGGCCGGCGGCCCCCGTGCTCGGAGCGGGCAGGGCCCGGCGCGGCGCGGTGCTCGGCACCCAACCGCTCAGCGGGAGACTCGACTTGTCCGGCCCCCAGGGCGCGCAGCTGCGCACGGCCATCGCGTCGGTGCACCGCATCTGCCCGGAGTTCTCCCCGGTGCAGGTCCTGCGCCGCAGCAGCCGGTCCGTGCTGCTGGTCGGTACGACCGGTCGCAGCTCGGCCGTCGCCAAGTGTTTACTGGACCACTCCCCCGCCTGGTCCGAGCGGATCCGCCACGAGATAGCGGCGTACCGCTCGTTCGTCCGGCACCGCCCTCCCGTGCGCGTGCCGCGACTGATCGCGGCGGACCCGGACAACTGCACCCTGGTGATCGAGCGGATGCCGGGGCGGGTGGCGGCCCTCCAGCGACACCCGGCCGAGGCACCGCCCCGGGCCGACATCAGGGCGGCGCTCGGCGCGATCTGCCGGCTGAACGCCTGGCGGCCCCCGGCGGGCACGTTCGACGCCCCGCTGGACTACGCGGCCCGGATCTCGCGGTACCACGAGCTGGGGCTGCTCACCGACCGGGACCTGGGCGACCTGCAGAAGCTGCTGCACGGCATCGCGCAGGCGGCCGGGCGGCAGGGCATGGGCCAGTTCTGCCACGGCGACGCACTGCTGTCGAACATCCTCCTGTCACCGGCCGGTCCAGTGCTGGTGGACTGGGAGCACGCGGGCTGGTACCTGCCGGGTTACGACCTGGCGACGCTGTGGTCGGTGCTCGGGGACGCACCGGTGGCTCGTCGCCAGATCAGCCAGATCGCGCAGTCGGCGGGCCCGGCGTCCAGGGATGCCTTCCTGGTGAACCTGATGCTGGTGCTGACGCGTGAGATCCGGACGTACGAGACGGCCGTGCAGCGTTCGATGCACGACGCGACCCCGGCGGCACCGGGTACGGCCCACCCTGGTGCTGCGCCGTCCGGCGAGGAGCAGCGGCTGCTGCTGCGGCGGCTGCACGACGACTGCCAGTTGGCCCGGCGGGCCGTGCGCGCGGCGGTCGGCACTCGCTGACGGGGACGAAGAGGCCGCTGTACGCCTGGTCAGGCGCACAGCGGCCCTTTCGTGTGTGCGGGTCGCCGCCGGGTTCAGCCCTGCTGGAAGAGCTCCGCGGGCAGCGGCTTGAGGAGGGCGTACAGGTCGTCCGTGATGGGGCGGTCCCAGGCGGCGATGGTCACCAGGACGTTGTCGCTGCGGTCGAACTGGACGCAGGAGATACGGCCCTCGGAGAGCTTGACGCGCCGCACGATCAGGAGGTTGTCGCCCTGCATCACGGGGACGTCCTCGGTGCCGACGACGGTGACCTCCTCGTCGTTCTCCAGCGCCAGGAGCAGCTGGGCCACCTCGAAGGGGACCTCGCCCTCGGGGACGTCGCGGGCCGGGGAGCCCTCCGGCAGATTGCCGATGATCATCGCGGGGCCGCGGCCGCCGAACAGGTCGTAGCGCAGGAAGACGCCCTGGCAGGTGCCGTCGGGCGCGGGCAGCAGGCCCGCACCGAGGTTGCCGGGCCAGTCGCCCGGGTCCATGGCCAGTACGTCGAAGTCGGGCCCGGCGGGAGTGGCGCTGCGGCGGCGGAGGAACGACATGCCGCCATGGTACGTGCCCGGGCCTGCGAAGTGCGGGGCGGGCGGCGTACCGGCCGGACCGGATCGCGCCGCCCGCGCCGTCGGCCGGGGGCGGGCTGCTCGGGCCGGACCGCCGGACTAGGCCGTCGCCTTGTGGCGCTGATGGTGGCGGGCCACCCGGGCGCGGTTGCCGCAGGACGGCTTGCACCACTCCTGGCGCGCGTGCTCCTTGAGGAAGTACCGCACGCAGCGCGGTGCGTGGCAGGCCCGCAGCCGTTCGCGTTCCGGGCTCGCGAGGAACGCGATCACGGCGTGCGCGAGGGACGCCGTCAGTTCGTCGTCGGCCCGGACGGGCTGCCGGTGCACGACGGGGGCGGCCTCGTCGGGCCAGTCCAGGACGGGCACCGTGGGGGTACGGGCGGCCGCCTCGTTCAGCAGGCGTACGGCCTCCGGCACGGGCAGCAGACGGGCCGCGTCGGCGGGGCTCGGTTCGCCGGGGCGCACGGCACGGGCGAAGAGCGCGCGGACGGCTGCGCGCAGTTCGCGGACGGCGGCGAGCTGCGCGGCGCCGGCGGTGAAACGGCCGGTGTCCGGCAGGACCTCGGGGTGGGCCCGGACCCAGGCGGTCAGGTCGGCCGGGCCGGTCAGGTCGTCGGTGACGCCACCGCTCCCGTCGTGCCGGATGGTGAGGGCCAGGTCCAGGGCGAGCCGGGCGTCCCTGCTGATCGGTTCCCGCATGCGGCTAATGATAGGCCCGCCCGTATCCATTACGGCGAGGTCAGTCCTCCGGCGGCGCGGGCGGGACCACCGCTACGGGGCAGGCGGAGTGCAGCAGGACCGCGTGGGTGACCGAGCCCATCATGCGGGCGGGCGCCAGCAGGTGCCGCCGGTGGCGGCCCACGACGACGAGGTCGGCGTCCCGGGAGGCCGCCACGAGGTGTCCGGCCGCGTCGCCCGGGGCCGGAACCGGCTCGGCCGGGACCTCGGGGTGCCGTTCGCGGTGCGGGGCGAGGAAGCCCTCGGCGAGGACCCGGGCCTCGTCCTCGATCACCTCCTGGTCGACGATCGGCGGCGGCAGTTCCCCGGGCAGCATCCAGGGCTGCGCGGGCCAGGGGTAGGCGGCGACCGCCTGGAGCCGGGCGCCGCGCCGGGCGGCCTCGGCGAAGGCGAACTCGAGGGTGGCCTCGTCGGGCCCGTCCACCTTCAGGCCGACGACCACCCGCGGGCCGGGACCGGCCGGTTCCTGGTCGTCGGCCTCGCGGCCGGGCCGGGGCACCACGACGACGGGACACTCGGCGTCACGGGCGGCGGTCATGCTGTTCGAGCCGAGCAGCAGGCCGGCGAAGCCGCCGCGGCCCCGGGAGCCGAGGACCAGCAGTTGGGCGGTGGCGCCCAGTTCGGGCAGCATCGCGGAGGTCGCGCCCTCCAGGCCGAGGTACTCGGTGGCGGGCAGATCGACGCGGCCTTCCAGGTGGGCCCGGGCCCGGTCGAGGACGGGGTCGTCCTGCGGGTCCGCCGACCCGGCGGCGAGGAACTCGGGCTGGGCCCAGTGGGCGTACTGGCGGACGTGCGCCACGCGCAGCGGCGCCGAGCGCCGGCGGGCGGCGTCGACGGCCCACTCCAGGGCGCGCAGGCTGTCGTCCGAACCGTCGACCGCCACGACGACCGGCAGAGTGCTCATGGGTCCTCACCTCCGGGACACGACCGTTGTCTCCCGGGCCAGCCTGGCTCAGCTGCCGGTCCCGGGGCGGTGCCTCGGTACGCGTGTCCGCAAACGCGGGCGGAACACCCCCGGATCGGCCGTCGGATCACGGCCGCCCGGAATGGTTCACCCGCCGTGTCGGGTCAGACCGGCCGACTCGGCTGCGTCGGACGTGTCACGTGGGATCGGCCCACACGGCCGGCGGAGGTCTCAGGTGAGATCGAACTCCCCTTCCCGCGCTCCCGAGACGAACGCGCCCCACTCGGCGGGCGTGAAGATCAGGGAAGGGCTTTCGGGGCGGCCACTGTTCCGCATGGCGATGAAGCCCTCCACGAAGGCGATCTGCACATCCCCCAGGCCGCGGCTGCTGGACTGCCACTGTGCCTTGCTGAGGTCCAGGTCCGGCTTGTCCCAGCCCGTGAGCGGTCGCTGCTGGGTGGTGGTCTCGGCCACGTCCGTGCTCCTCCCGATTGCGTCGTCCGCGGCCAGCCTAGCGATCGCGTCCCATGGCCAACAGGGCACATGAGGGGGACCTTTCACGAGTCCGGCGGCCGGTCTCCCACGAGCCACATGGAGAAGAACTGCGATCCGCCGCCGTAGGCGTGTCCGAGGACCCTGCGGGCGCCCTCCACCTGGTGTTCTCCGGCCTGCCCGCGCACCTGGAGCGCCGCCTCGGCGAAGCGGATCATGCCGGAGGCTCCGATGGGGTTGGTGGACAGCACGCCGCCCGACATGTTGACGGGCAGGTCCCCGTCCAGTTCGGTGACGCCCGCCTCGGTTAGTTTCCAGCCCTCGCCCTCGTCGGCGAAGCCGAGGTTCTCCAGCCACATGGGTTCGTACCAGGAGAACGGCACGTAGATCTCGGCGCCGTCGATCTCCCGGCGGGGGTCGGTGATCCCCGCCTGCCGGTAGACGTCGGCGGCGCAGTCCCGCCCGGCCTGCGGGGAGACGAAGTCCTTGCCGGCGAAGAGGGTGGGTTCGCTGCGCATGGCGCCGCCGAGCATCCAGGCGGGCGGTCGCGGTGCCCGGGCGGCTCCGGTCCGGTCGGTGAGGATCATGGCGCAGGCGCCGTCGGAGGACGGGCAGGTCTCCGAGTAGCGGACCGGGTCCCACAGCATGGGCGAGGCCATCACCTTCTCCAGGGTGATGTCGTGTTCGTGCAGGTGGGCGTAGGGGTTCTTCAGAGCGTTGCGGCGGTCCTTGTAGGCGACGAGGGCGCCGATCGTCTCGGGTGCGCCGCTGCGCCGCATGTAGGCCCGGATGTGCGGGGCGAAGAACCCGCCGGCCCCGGCGAGCAGGGGCTGCTGGAAGGGGATGGGCAGGGACAGGCCCCACATGGCGTTCGACTCGGACTGCTTTTCGAAGGCGAGGGTGAGGACGGTGCCGTGGACGCGGGCGGCGACGAGGTTCGCGGCGACGAGCGCGGTGGAGCCGCCGACGGAGCCCGCGGTGTGCACGCGGAGCATGGGTTTGCCGACGGCGCCGAGGGCGTCGGCCAGGTAGAGCTCCGGCATCATGACGCCCTCGAAGAAGTCGGGCGCCTTGCCGATGACGACGGCGTCGATGTCGGCCCACGACAATCCGGCGTCGTCCAACGCCCGGCGGGCCGCTTCCCGGACCAGTCCCGCGATCGAGACGTCCCGGCGGGCCGCGACGTGCTTGGTCTGGCCGATGCCGACGACGGCCACGGGCTCCTTGCTCATCGGGGTTCCCCTTCGAGGACGGCGACCAGGTTCTGCTGGAGGCAGGGGCCGGACGTGGCGTGGGCGAGGGCGCGGTCGGAGTCGCCGCGGTGGATGCGGGCGGCGGCCTCTCCGACGCGGATGAGCCCGGCGGCCATGATCGGGTTGGCGGCGAGGGCCCCGCCGGAGGGGTTGACGGTCACGTCGTCGCCGAGGCGGAGGGCCTTGCGCAGGACGATCTCCTGGGCGGTGAAGGGCGCGTGCAGTTCGGCGGTGTCGACGGGCCGTTCGAAGGCGCCGGCCCGTTCGGCGGCCAGGCGGGTGGAGGGCGAGTCGGTCAGGTCGCGCACGCCGAGGCCGTGGGCTTCCGTGCGGTGGTCGATGCCGCGGATCCAGGCGGGGCGTGCGCACAGCTGGCGGGCCCGGTCGCCCGCGGCGAGGATCACGGCGGCGGCGCCGTCGCCGATGGGCGGGCAGTCGCCGGTGCGCAGGGGCCGCACGAGGTAGTCGCCCCGCGGCACGGTTCCCCGCAGCTGAGCGTGGGGGTTGGCGGCCGCCGACTCCCGGTTCCGGGCGGCGACGGCGGCGAGCGCCGGTTCGTCGGTGTCGCCCGCGTCGATGAGGGCCTGCGCCTGGAGGGCGGCGAGGGCCACGGAGTCGGGCCACAGGGGTGCCACGTAGTACGGGTCGAGCTGGCGGGTGAGGACGTCGCGGACCGGGCCGGGCGAGGACTTGCCGTAGGAGTAGACGAGGGCGGTGTCGGCGTCGCCGGTGAGGAGTTTGGTCCAGGCCTCGTACAGGGCCCAGGCGCCGTCCATCTCGACGTGCGACTCGGAGATCGGCGGCCAGGCGCCGACGCCGTCGAGGGCCAGGGTGAAGGAGAAGGCGCGGCCGGCGAGGTAGTCGCTGGAGCCGGAGCAGGTGAAGTCGATGTCGGCGGTCTTCAGGCCGGTCCGGTCGAGGACCTCGTGCAGCACCGGCATGAGCATCTCCACCTCGGAGAGCTCGTCGCTGGTGCGGCGGTGGCCGGTCTGGGCGAAGGCGACGACGGCGATCTCGCGGTGCGGCGGTGTGCTCGTCACAGCAGCTCCTTGTAGGTGTCGTAGTCCGCGTCGGGTTCGCCCGTGGGCCGGTAGTGGTCGGGGTAGCGGGCGCCCTCGGTCCACACGGGTTCGACGCGCAGCCCCATGCGGACCTCGTCGTACGGGATGCCGCCGATGCGGCCGTGCAGCGCGAGGTCCGCGCCGTCGAGGGCGATGTGGGCGTAGACGTACGGCACCTCGATGTCGAGGTTCTTCGCCTTGATGTTGACGATGCAGAAGGTGGTGACGGTGCCCCGCGGCCCGACCTCGACCTGTTCGGATGTGGCCACCCCACATGTGGGGCACGCACCCCTGGGCGGGACGTACACCTTGCGGCAGGCCGGGCAGCGCTCGCCGACGGTCCGGCGGCCGGAGAGGGCGTTGATGTAGGCGGTCTGGGCGCGGCCGGGTGAGTAGGTGTAGTCGAGGCGGGCGGGGGCGACGATGCCGGTGACCGGGTCCTGGAACACGCCGGTGTGCCCGGCCGGTTCGCCCGAGGCGCCGTCGTACGGCTCGAAGCAGGCGATGTCCGTGATGGCGCCGGTGCGTTCGGCCGCCCAGCGGACGCGGACGCGCAGGCCGGTGCGTACGGCGTCGGGGCCGGGGGCGTCGAGGGCGTGCAGGAGGGCGGTGTCGGCGCCGTCGAGGCGGACCAGGGCCCAGGCGAAGGGCGTGGTGAGGGGCTGGCCGCGGCGGGGGGCGGGGTTCCAGGCCCAGGTGGTGACCGTGCCGGTGGGGGCGACCTCGACCAGGTCGCGGATCTCCTCGGCGGTGACGGGGTCGTACTCGACGGGCGGGACGAGGACGCGGCCGTCGCCGGTGCGGACGCCGAGGACGACGCGTTCGCGCAGGCCGGTCAGGAAGGCGCTCTGGACGGGGCCGAGGGAGCGGGTGAAGGGGAACTCGACGACCAGGGGGGCTTTGAGGACTTCGGGCATGGAGCGGGGCTCCTTCGGTCAGGCGCGTTTGTAGACGGGCGGTCGTTTCTCCGCGAAGGCGCGGGCGCCCTCCTTGGCGTCGGCGGTGTCGAACACGGGCCATCCGCGGGTGAGTTCGGCAGCGAGACCGTCGGACTCGGTCATCTCGGCGGTCTCGTACACGGAGGCCTTGACGGCTTCGACGGCGAGCGGGCCGCAGGAGTTGATCCGCTCGGCGATCTCCAGGGCCTTGTCGAGGGCGGTGCCGTCGGGGACGACGTGGCCGATCAGTCCGATGGCGGCGGCTTCGGGGGCGCTGTAGGGGCGGCCGGTGAGCAGCATCTCCAGGGCGTGGGTGCGCGGGATCTGGCGTGGTAGGCGGACCGTGGAGCCGCCGATGGGGAACAGGCCCCGCTTCACCTCGAACAGGCCGAAGGTCGCGGACTCGCCGGCGACGCGGATGTCGGTGCCCTGGAGCATCTCGGTGCCGCCCGCGACGCAGTACCCCTCGACGGCGGCGATGACCGGCTTGCGCGGCCGGTGGTGGCGCAGCATCGCCTTCCAGTGCAGGTCAGGGTCGGCCTTGAGCCGGTCCCGGTACTCCTCCCCCGCCATGCCGTTCCCGGCGAGGGCCTTGAGGTCCATGCCCGAGCAGAACGAGCCCCCCGCGCCGGTGAGGACGATCGACCGGACCGAGTCGTCCGCGTCGGCTTCGAGCCAGCCGTCGTACAGGCCGACGAGCATCGGCAGCGAGAGCGCGTTCCTGGCCTGTGGCCTGTTGAGCGTGAGCACCAGTGTGGCGCCTTCGCGCTGCACGGTGAGGTGTTCCGTCCCGCCCATGGCGAACTCCCCTCTCCTGGAACGAGAACAGGTTGCAGTAGGCCGTGAGGCACTTCAAGGGTTTTCTGACAGACAGTCAGATTTTCTCGCGCGGACCCTTCACAGTTGGGGCGCCCTTTGCTCTGATGACCGGCGAACCGTCCGATGCCAGGCACGTCCCGGGGTCAGGAGGAGCGGTGGAGTACAACCTTGCCGACCTGTTCGAGTCGGTCGTCGACGTCGTTCCCGGCCGTGAGGCGCTCGTCCACGTCGACCATCCCGGTACGGGCGCGGAGCGCCGGCTGACGTACGCGGAGCTGGACGCTGCGGCCAACCGCGTCGGTCACCACCTGCTCGACAGCGGGATACGGCCCGGCGAGCACCTCGGGCTCCACCTCTACAACTGCGTGGAGTACCTCCAGACGGTGCTGGGCTGCCTGAAGGCGCGGATCGTCCCGGTCAACGTCAACTACCGCTACGTGGAGGAGGAGTTGGTGTACCTCTACCGGGACGCGGATCTGGTGGCGCTGGTCTTCGACGCGGAGTTCACGGACCGGGTGGCGGCGGCGCGGCCGCGCGCGGAGAAGCTCCGGCACCTGATCCGGGTCGGCACCCCGGCGCCGGGAGCGGCCGCCCTGCCCTGTGTGGAGTTCGCACAGGTGGAGGCCGCCGGGTCCCCCGAGCAGGGCTTCCCGGCGCGCTCGGGCGATGACCAGTTCATCATCTACACCGGCGGTACGACCGGGATGCCCAAGGGCGTGATGTGGCGCCAGGAGGACCTGTTCTTCGCCGGTCTCGGCGGGGGCGCGCCGACCGGTGAGCCGGTGAAGAAGCCGGAGGAGCTGGCCGGGCGGGTCGCGGCCGGCGGGGCGGGGATCACCTTCTTCCCCACGGCCCCGCTGATGCACGGCACCTCCACGCTCACGGCGTTCATCGGCTTCAACTTCGGGCAACGGGTGGTGATCCACCGCAAGTTCGTGCCCGAGGAGGTGCTGCGGACCGTGGAGAAGGAGAAGGTCAGCAGCATCTCGCTGGTGGGCGACGCGATGCTGCGGCCGCTGGTGGACGCGTTGCGCGGCCCGCTGCGGCACATCGACCGCTCGTCGCTGTTCAGTGTGTCGTCGTCCGGCGCGATCATGTCGGACACGGTCCGCCGGCAGTTCCAGGAACTGGTGCCGAACGCCATGGTGCTGAACAACTTCGGCTCCTCGGAGTCCGGGTTCAACGGCACGGCGACCGAGGACGCGGGCCCGGAGCGGGGCTTCCGGGTCCGCGTCAACGCCCGTACGCAGGTGGTGGATCCCGCCACGCACCAGCCGGTCGCCGCCGGCGAGGTGGGGCGGGTGGCCCAGTGCGGCCATGTGCCGCTCGGCTACTACAACGACCCGGCCAAGACCGCCGAGACGTTCTTCGAGAAGGACGGCGAGCGGTGGGTGCTGCTGGGCGACATGGCCACCGTCGACGCGGAGGGTGTGGTCACCGTCCTGGGCCGTGGCTCGCAGTGCATCAACACCGGCGGCGAGAAGGTGTACCCGGAGGAGGTCGAGCAGGCGCTCAAGTCCCACCCGGACGTCTACGACGCGCTGGTGGCCGGGGTGCCGGATCCCCGGTGGGGACACCACGTGGCGGCCGTGGTGCAACTGCGGGAGGGTGCGGCGCGCCCGTCGCTGGAGGACATCCGGGCGCACTGCCGTGACCGGCTGGCCGGCTACAAGATCCCGCGGCAGCTGGTGCTCACGGAGGCCATCCAGCGGTCGCCGAGCGGCAAGGCGGACTACCGGTGGGCGCGCGAGGTGGCGGTGGCGGCGAACGGGTGAATCTCCCGCCCGCCGATTGAACCCGAGGTGACGTGCGGACGTACTGGTGGTGGCAGGCTCGGTCACCGGGCTCTGTTCGCCATGCACGCAAGACCGCACGGAAGGACCACCGGGTGTCGCTCTTCACTCGCTCCCACCAGCAATCGGACAGGACCGAGGGCGGGGCGGAACCGGACGACGACACGGAGGCGGTGGCAGCGGACGGGGGGCCCGACGGGGACGCGGAGGACCCGGACGGCGGGAAGGCAGCGGCCGCGGAGAACACTCCGGACGCCGCAGGGGGCGTGACGCGGCCCGGCTGGTTCGGCTGGCGGCGGCGCCACCCCCGTGCCGCACGCGGCGTCTCCATCGGGACGACCGTGCTGGCCGGGGCTCTCGTGGTGTTCGCGCTGCTCGTGCCCAACCGCATCGAGCGGATCGAGTTCGCGTCGTTCGTCCGCATCCCGGCCGAGGGCGTGCTGCTCGCGGGCCTGCTGCTCGCGCTGCCGCCGAGGCCCCGGCGGATCACGGCGGTCGTCACGGGCGTGTTCCTCGGGCTGACCACGATCCTGAAATTCGTCGACATGGGCTTCTACCAGGTGCTGGCCCGGCCCTTCGATCTGGTCCTGGACTGGATTCTCATCGAGCACGCCACCGACTTCCTCCGGGAGACCTTCGGCCGCACCGGCCAGGTGCTGGCCGTGATCGGGGTGATCGTCCTCTTCGTCGCCGTGCTCGTGCTCACGACGCTCGCGGTGGTGCGACTGACGAACCTGATGGTCGGTCACCGTCCCGTCGCGGCCCGTACGACGCTGATCCTCGGTACGGCGTGGATCACCTGCATGACGCTGGGCGTGCAGCTCGGCGGCGTGCCGGTCGCCACTAAGGGCAACGCCGAGTTCCTCGGCAACCGGGTCGAACAGGTGCGCGCGGGGCTGCGGGACGCCCGGGTCTTCGAGAAGCAGGCCGCCGTGGACGCCTTCGCGAAGACGCCGCCGGACCAGTTGCTGACGGGCCTGCGCGGCAAGGACGTCCTGTTCACGTTCATCGAGAGCTACGGCCGGGTCGCGATCGACGACCCGGCGATGGCACCGCGGATGGACGCGGTGCTCAAGGAGGGGACGAGCTCACTGAAGGCGGCCGGGTTCGAGTCGCGCAGCGGCTGGCTGCAGTCGCCGGTGACGGGCGCGGGCAGCTGGCTCGCCCACTCGACCTTCCTGTCCGGTCTGTGGATCAAGAACCAGCAGCGGTACCGCAGCCTGACCACCAGCGACCGTATGACGCTGACCAACTACTTCCGCAAGACCGGCGCCTGGCGGACCGTCGGCATCGTCCCCGGTGTGCGCCGGGCCTGGCCGGAGGGCAAGTACTTCGGCCTGGACCACATCTACGACTCCGAGCACCTCGGCTACCACGGCCCGTACTTCAGCTGGACGCCGGTGCCCGACCAGTTCAGCATGGAGGCGTTCCAGCGCCTGGAGCACGGCAAGAAGGACCGTGAGCCGATCATGGCGGAGATCATCCTGGCCTCCAGCCACAACCCCTGGTCCCCCATCGCGCGGATGATCGACTGGGAGGACCTCGGCGACGGCTCGGTGTTCCACCGGATCAAGAAGGAGGGCACCGACCCCGCGGAGGTCTGGAAGGACCCGGAGAAGGTCCGCACCGAGTACCGGAAGGCCGTCGAGTACTCGATCCGCAGCCTCACCGAGTGGGTCGAGCGCTACGGCGACGAGGACACGGTGCTCGTCTTCCTCGGCGACCACCAGCCGGTGCCGACGGTCACCGCCGGGGACACCGGCAAGGACGTGCCGGTCACGATCGTCGCCCGGGACGAGAAGGTTCTGGACCGGGTCGCCGACTGGGGCTGGACCGACGGTCTCAAGCCCGCGCCGGACGCGCCCCGGTGGGGCATGGACAAGTTCCGCGACCGCTTCATGACGGCGTACGGTCCCCAGGGCTGAGGACCGCAGGGCTGAGGAACTCCGCCACGGCCGCCAGGAACTCCTTCGGCCGGTTCTCGTGCACGAGGTGCCCCGCGTCGATGGTGACGTGCCGGGCGTCGGGCAGCAGCCCGGCGAGCGCGGCGATCTGTTCCTGGGGGATCAGGCTGGTCGGGCCACCGCCGATCAGCAGCGTGGGCATGGTGATCCGCCCCATGTGGTCCCACCACACAGGGTTCGGGGCGTTGCGCTGTTCGTCGGTGGCGAGGATCATCGCCCAGTCGTACGGCAGGTCCCCGTCGGGACGCTCGGCGGGCGGCCGCGGCGGGTCCAGCGGGACGGGCGCGGGCACGTCCTCCAGGACGAGCCGCCGCACCAGCCGCGGACTGTGCTGGGCGAGCAGGCAGGCGACGACGCCGCCGAGGGAGTGGCCCACGACGTCGGCGCCGCGGATGCCGAGCGCGCCGAGGAAGGCGTGGACGTCGTCGCGCATGGTCTCGAAGGCGTAGTCGCCGGGCCAGTCACTGCGGCCGTGGCCGCGCAGGTCGAGGGCGTACACCCGGCGTGGACCGGCGGCCAGCGCCGGGGCGGTCTCCGCCCAGTCGGCACCGTCGGCGCCGCGGGCGTGCAGGAGCAGGACGGGCGGTGCGTCCTGCGGTCCCCAGACGCGGTAGGCCAGGGTGATGTCGTTCGCCTGTACGGTGCGCGGTGGTGTGTCCATACCGGGGACGGTAGGCGACGGGCCGGGCCGAGACGGGCCGCTCTGCCGACGGCAGAGGGACCCGCCGCGCCCGTCAGGAGAAGAAGGCGGCCACGCGCCGTGTGAACCACTCCTGGTCGTCCAGCCACGGGTAATGGCCCGCACCCGGTTGCACCACGAACTCGGCCGCCGGGAAGGCGTCGGCGGCCTGGCGGGCGAGAGCCGGGCTGGGGCCGCCGTCGGCTCCCCCGGCCAGGACGAGCACCGGGGCCGCGACCCCGGCGAGGGCGGCCCGCGTCGCGGGCGGGTCGTAGGCGCCGTCAGCGCCGTAGACGCCCGCCGCGTCGTCGTTCGTCTCGTCCTCCTCCCGATCGGCGTGGGCCTGAGCGGTGTCGTCCCAACGGCCGTAGAAGAACGGGACGAACACGGGGTCGAAGTCGCCGGTGCCGGACAGCCACGCCTCGAACGCCGGGAACGCCTCGGGGAACCAGGGCTCCGACGCCCGCAGCCGTGCCGCCGCGAGCCGCTGCTCCGCCGTCGCCGGCAGACCCAGCGCCCACGGGGTGGCCGTGACGAGCGCCAGCCGGGACAGCCGCTGCGGGTACCGGGCCGTGTACAGCATGGCGAGACTGCCGCCCGCCGAGTGCGCGAGCAGGTCCATCCGCTCCAGGCCCAGGTGGAGCCGCAGCGCCTCGACGTCGTCCACCAGACGGTCGCAGCGGTACGTCGCCGGGTCGGCCGGCAGCGCGGACTGCCCGGTGCCGCGCAGGTCCAGGAGCACCAACTGCCGGTGCGCGTCGAGGCCGCCGAGGTTCCCGAGGTAGGCGGAGGCGCGCATGGGCCCGCCCGGCAGCACGACGAGCGGTTCGCCGGAACCGCGCAGGTGGCAGGCGAGCCGGGTTCCGTCCGGGGCATTGAAGTACGGCATGCCGTAGATCCTCGTGTCCGGGGGACTTCGCCCGCAACGAGGTTCTGAGGGCCGGCCGGGGACGCCGGTCGGAGGGGGTGCCGGTCGGAGGGGGTGCCGCGCTACCCGGATGCCGCCGGGCCCGGCTCGCCGCCGAGGTCTTTCCTCAGCTCCCGCTTCAGGATCTTCCCGCTGGCGTTCCGCGGCAGTTCCGCCACGAACACCACCCGCTTCGGCGCCTTGAAGGGGGCGAGCTTCTCGCGGACGTGGTCGACGAGTTCCGCCTCGGTGACCTCGCCGTGGGGGACGACGACGGCCGTGACCGCCTCGATCCAGCGGGCGTCGGGCAGGCCCACGACCGCCGCCTCGGCGACCTTGGGGTGGGTGTACAGGGCGTCCTCGACCTGGCGCGAGGCGATCAGGACGCCGCCGGAGTTGATGACGTCCTTCACGCGGTCGACGATCGTGTAGTAGCCCTGGGCGTCGCGTACGGCGAGGTCGCCGGAGCGGAACCAGCCGTCGCGGAAGGCCTCGGCGGTCTCCTCGGGCTTGTCCCAGTAGCCCTCGCACAGTTGCGGGGAGCGGTAGACGATCTCGCCGGGGGTTCCGTCGGGGACGTCGTCGCCGTTCTCGTCGACCACGCGCGCGTCGACGAACAGGACGGGACGGCCGCAGGAGTCCATGCGGCCCTTGTGTTCGCCGGGGCCGAGCACCATGGCCAGGGGGCCGATCTCGCTCTGGCCGAAGCAGTTGTAGAAGGCCAGGTCCGGCAGGCGCTCCTGGAGCCGTTCGAGGACGGGGACCGGCATGATCGACGCCCCGTAGTAGGCCTTGCGCAGGCCGCTCAGGTCGCGCGTCGCGAAGTCGGGGCGGTGGGACAGGGCGATCCAGACGGTGGGCGGGGCGAACAGGCTGTCCACGCGGCCCGCCTCGATCAGGTCGAGGAGCCGGTCGCCGTCGGGTGCGTCGAGGATGAGGTTCGTCGCGCCGACGGCGAGGCCGGGCAGCAGGAAGACGTGCAGCTGCGCCGAGTGGTACAGCGGCAGCGCGTGTGCGGGGCGGTCGCCCGCACTGAGGTCGAGGGCGGTGATCGCGCTCAGGTACTCGTGCACCAGGGCCCGGTGCGTCATCATCGCGCCCTTGGGCAGGGCGGTCGTCCCGGAGGTGTACAGGAGCTGCACGAGGTCCTCGCCGCGCGGCTCGGGGCCGTCGTGGACGGGTGCCTCGGCCAGCCGCGCGAGCAGCGAGCCGTCGGCGTCGCGCAGGGGCAACGTCCGTACGCCGCCGGGGAGTCGGGAGGCGAGGTCCGGGTCGGTGAGGACCAGGGAGCTGCCCGACTGGCCGACGATGTAGGCGAGTTCGTCGCCGGTCAGGTGCTGGTTGACCGGGACGTGGACCAGGCCCGCCCGGGCGCAGGCGAGGAAGGCGATGAGGTAGGCGTCGGAGTTGTGGCCGTAGGCGCCGACCCGGTCGCCCGGGGACAGCCCCTGGGCGAGGAGGACGCTCGCCGCGCGGGAGACGGCGGTGTCGAGTTCGTCGTACGTCCAGCTGCGTTCGCCGTACTCCACCGCGACGCGCGCCGGGGTGCGCCGGGCGCTGCGCCGCAGGACTCCGTCGACCGTGCTGCCGTGTCCGGGCGTCGTCATGGGAGTCGATCCTGGGCGGGTGCCGGGGGGAGGTCAAGTGCGCCGCGATCAACCTCACCGCTGTCACTCGCGTCACATGTCATGGAACTGACAGCCGGGTGCCGGTCCGCGCGCTCGGCCATCCCTCTGCTCGACGAAGCCGGGAGGCACGATGCGCACCCGCTGGAGACGACTCGTTCTCGGGGCCACGGCCCTGTTCACGGCCGCGTCCGCGTTACCCGCGGCCGCCGCCCCGGACCGGGGGCGGCCGGAGCAGCACCCGTCCGGCGACGGCCTGTCCGCCGTCATCCGCTACACGGAGTACGGCATTCCGCACATCCTCGCCGGGGACTACGCCGACCTGGGCTTCGGCACGGGCTGGGCGCAGGCCGCCGACGAGGTCTGCACGCTCGCCGAGGGGTTCGTGACCCTGCGGGGCGAGCGGTCCCGGTACTTCGGGGCCGAGGCGGCCGCAGGCGGTGAACTCTCGGGAGCCCGCACGAACCTCGCCAGCGACCTGTACTTCCGCGGGGTCCGCCAGGCCGGCACGGTGGAGAAGCTGCTCGCCGAGCCCGCTCCCGCGGGCCCGAGCCGTGAGGTCCGGGACATGATGCGCGGCTGGGCGGCCGGTTACAACGCCTGGCTGAAGCAGCGGAAGATCACGGATCCCGGGTGCGCGGGCGCCGCCTGGGTGCGGCCGGTCACCGAACTCGACGTGGCGGCCCGCGGCCTCGCCATCGCCTCGATCTCCGGTGAGGGGCGCTTCGTCGAGACGATCACCGCGGCGCAGCCGCCGGCCGGACCCGCCGGACCGGCCGAGGCTTCCGGTGCCCCCTCCGCTCCGTCCACGCGGTCCGCCCCGTCCCCGCGCCTGCCGGACGCGAAGGCCGTGGCGAAGGCGGCGGACGAGCTGTGGGGCGACCCCGGCATGGGCTCCAACGCGGTCGCCTTCCGCGGCGACACGACGGCGAACGGCCGCGGCCTGCTGCTCGGCAACCCGCACTACCCGTGGCAGGGCGGGCGGCGGTTCTGGCAGTCGCAGCAGACGATCCCGGGCGAGCTGAACGTCTCCGGCGGCTCGCTGCTGGGCACTCCGGCGGTCTCCGTCGGCTTCAACGCACATGTGGCGTGGAGCCACACCGTCTCGACCGGCGTACCGGCCAACTTCCACCGGCTGGCGCTGGATCCGGCCGATCCCACGACGTACCTGGTGGACGGCCGGCCGGAACGCATGACGAAGCGGACCGTGACGGTCGCCGTGCAGGACGGCGCGCCGGTGACCCGCACCCAGTGGTGGACCCGCTACGGCCCCGTCGTCACCTCCCTCAGCTCCCAGGTGCCGCTGCCCTGGACCACCTCGACGGCGTACGCCCTGCACGACCCGAACGCCACGAACCTCCGCTTCGCCGACACCTCGCTGGGCTTCGGCAAGGCACGCGACACGGACGGGATCCGCGCCTCCCTCGCACGGCACCAGGGCCTCCCGTGGGTGAACACGATCGCGGCCGACCGCGCGGGGCACTCCCTCTTCACCCAGTCCCAGGTACTCCCCCGCATCACCGACGAACTGGCGGAGCGCTGCTCGACGGAGCTGGGCCGGACCACCTATCCGGCCTCGGGGGTCGCGATCCTCGACGGCTCGCGCGGCGACTGCGCCCTCGGCAGCGACCCCGACGCGGTCCGGCCGGGGATCTTCGGGCCGGCGAGGATGCCGACGCTTCAGGACGCCCCGTACGTGGAGAACTCGAACGGCACCGCGTGGATGACCAACGCCGACCGGCCGGTCACCGGGTACGAGCGGGTCTTCGGCACGGTCGGTACCCAGCTGGGCCTGCGCACCCGGGGCGGGATCGAGGACGTGGCGACGATGGCGGACCGGGGCGGTCTGACCGTACGGGACCTGCAGCGGCAGCAGTTCGCCAACCGGGCGCCCGCGGGTGACCTCGCCGCCGAGGACGTCGCCCGGGCGTGTGCCGCGCTGCCCGGCGGCACCGCGACGGGCAGCGGCGGCACGGCCGTCGACGTGTCGGCGGCCTGCGGGGTGCTCAAGGCCTGGGACCGCACCATGGACACCGGCAGCCGGGGAGCGCTGCTCTTCGACCGGTTCTGGCGCAGGCTCGAACAGACCGTGCCGCAGGACCGGTTGTGGAAGGTGCCGTTCTCGGCGGCCGACCCGGTGCGCACCCCCAACACGCTGAACACGGACGCTCCCGGCTTCGCCGCCGCCCTCGCCGACGCGGTGACGGAGCTGCGCGGCGCGGGCATCGCGCTCGACGCGCCGCTCGGCGCGCACCAGTTCGTCGTCCGTGACGGCAAGCGCCTCGCGATGCCGGGCGGCTCGGGGCGGCTCGGCGTGTGGAACGTGCTGGAGCCGACGTGGGACGCGGCCGGGGGCGGCTACACGGAAGTGCCGTTCGGGACCAGCCACCTCCAGGCGGTGGGCTGGGACGGTGGTCGCTGCCCGGTGGCCCGCACCCTGCTCGCGTACTCCCAGTCGTCGAACCCGGACTCGCCGCACTTCGCCGACCAGACCCGGCTGTTCTCCGGTGAGAAGTGGGTGACGTCGCGCTTCTGCGAGAAGGACATCCGGTCCTCGCCGGAGCTGAGGGTGGTGCGGGTGCACGAGCGCCGCTGAACCGAGTGAGGGGTGCCGCTCCCGCGGGGGCGGCACCCCGTTCACGCCCGGCGGGAGCCGTACATCAGCCGCCGCAGCAGCACTTCGGCCGGGCCCCGGCGGCCGGCCCGCTCCAGGACGTACGCTCCCGCGACCGTGACCAGCCAGACGGCCAGGGCGAAGAGCGCCATGGTGGCGCTGCCCAGGTGCGCGCCGAGGCCCAGGCCCCAGGCGGCCAGCACCGGGGCGAAGAGCAGCGAGTGGGCGAGGTAGCAGGACAGGGACCGTTTGCCGACGGCGGTCACCGCCGCCACCGCCGTCGCGCCGCGCCGGGGCCTGCGGGTGGTCCACCACCGCGCGAAGAGGGTGACGGCGGCCACGTAGCCGAGGCCGGCGGCGTTGCCGGTCACGTCGCGCAGGACCGTGAGCGCTCCGGACTCGCTCTGCATGTCGTCCGGCACGCGCAGGACGCCGGTGTGGGCGAGTGCGGCGGGCAGCGCGCCGAGCCAGCCGGTGGCGATGCCGAGCACGGCGGTCAGCCGCAGCAGGGTGCGGTGGCGGCCGGGTTCCTCCAGGACGCGGTGCCGCGCGGCCCTGAAGCCCAGCAGGAAGAGGACGTAACCGCCGCCGACGAGGGTCAGCGGGGCGGCGGCGAAGGTGATGAACAGACCCGTCTCCAGCCGGATGCCGGCGGCGGTGAGCCCGTTCTCCTCGTCCGGCGCGTACGCCTTGAAGCCCGGTTCGGCGCCGGCGTCGCCGAACGTGCCCAGCTCGCCCCGGAGCAGCGCCGCGACGACGGGTCCGGCCGAGACGAGCAGGATCAGGGCGATGCCGATCCGGATCCCCCAGGTCAGGGCCCGTTCACCGCGCCGCAGGAAGGCCACGCCGAGGATGAGGCTCAGGACTCCGTAGAAGCCGATGATGTCGCCCGACATGAGCAGGGCGGCGTGCGTCAGGCCGATGACGATCAGCCAGAGGCTGCGCCGGCGCAGGATCCTCGCGGCGTCGCGCCCGTCGGTGCCGGCGGCGGTCTGCCGGAGGTAGAGCTGCATCATGCCGTAGCCGAAGAGGAACGCGAAGAGCGGGTAGATCCGCAGGTCCAGCGCCATGATCATGGTGAACTGCACGGCGTGGTCGAGCCAGGAGCCGTCCACGGGCTGCCATCCGGACGGTCCGCGCGGGGCCGCCCACAGGTGGAAGGCGGTGTTGGACAGCACGATGCCCAGCAGCATGATGCCGCGCGCGAGATCGGGCGCGAGGGCCCGCTCGCCCGGCTGTACGGCCCCCCGCTTCAGCGGTCCCTCTGTGGTCGCGATGGTCATGGTTCGACGCTAGGGAGGCGGGGCCCGGCCGGACATCGGCCGGAGGGCGTGCGGGGGCCGACCAAAGGATGACGCCGGCCCCCGCTCCGCGATACCTAAGCCGCGGCGTCGCCTCACACCGGTCGGGTCCGGCCCTCCCAGTACGGCTCGCGCAGCCGCCGTTTGTACAGCTTGCCGTTGGGGTCGCGGGGCATCTCGGTGATGAAGTCGACGCTCCTGGGCCGCTTGTACCCGGCGAGCCGGTGGGCGCAGTGGTCGAGGAGGTCGGCCGCGAGGGCGGGGCCGGGCCGGTGTCCGGGGGCCGGTTCGACGACCGCCTTGACCTCCTCGCCCCAGTCGTCGTGCGGGATGCCGAAGACGGCGGCGTCCGCGACGGCGGGGTGGGCGAGCAGGGCCGACTCGATCTCGGCCGGGTAGATGTTGACGCCGCCGGAGATGATCAGGTCGATCTTGCGGTCGCGCAGGAAGAGGTAGCCGTCCTCGTCGAGGTGGCCGAGGTCGCCGACGGTGAAGAAGTCGCCGATGCGGTTCTTGCGCGTCTTGGCCTCGTCCTTGTGGTACGAGAAGCCGCCGGTGTTCATCTTCATGTAGACGGTGCCGAGTTCGCCGGGCGGCAGCCGGTTGCCGTCGTCGTCGAAGATCGCGAGTTCGCTGATGGGCCAGGCCTTGCCGACGGTGCCGGGTTTCTTCAGCCAGTCCTCGGCGGTGGCGAAGGCGCCGCCGCCCTCGCTGGCCGCGTAGTACTCCTCCACACAGGGGCCCCACCAGTCGAGCATGGCCCGTTTCACGTGGTCGGGGCAGGGGGCGGCGCCGTGGATGGCGTGCCGCATGGAGGAGACGTCGTAGCGGTCCCTCACCTCGTCGGGCAGGGCCAGCAGCCGGTGGAACTGGGTGGGGACCATGTGGGTGTGGGTGCAGCGGTGGCGGTCGATGAGGCGGAGCATCTCCTCGGGGGTCCACTTGTCCATCAGGACCAGCCGGTGTCCGATGTGCAGGGACGCTCCGGCGAACTGCAGGACGGCCGTGTGGTAGAGCGGCGAGCACACCAGGTGCACGTTGTCGTCGAAGGGCCGGATGCCGAAGATGCCGAGGAAGCCGCCGAGGTAGGCCTCCTCCGGCGGTGTGCCGGGCAGCGGTCGGCGGATGCCGCGGGGGCGGCCGGTGGTGCCCGAGGTGTAGTTCATGACCCAGCCGAGGGTGCGGTCCGCGGGCGCCGACTCGGGCTGCCCGTCGAGGAGGTCGGCGTACGGGCGGAAGCCCTCGACCGTGCCGACGGCGTACCGGTGGGTGCCCGGGAGGCCGGCCTCGTCGGCGGCGTGGCGGGCCGCGTCGCCGTACCGCTCGTGGGCGAGGAGAGCCTTGGCGCCGGAGTCGGAGACGATCCAGGCGATCTCCGGCCCGACCAGGTGGTGGTTGACGGGCACGAGGTAGAAACCGGCCTGGCTGGCGGCGAGGTACGCGGTGAGGAACTCGACGCCGTTGGGCAGGACGACCGCGAAGGTGTCGCCGTGTTCCAGCCCGGCCGCGCGCAGTCCGTGCACGAGCCGGTTGGCGGCGGCGTGCAGCCGTCCGGCGGTCCATTGAGTGCCGTCGGGCGCGACGAGCACCTCACGGCCGGGGTCCTGTGCCGCCTGGGCCCAGAAGCCCGGGGGGACGGTGCTGTTCACTGGCCGCTCCTTCCGGCGATGCGGTTGACGCGGTCCACGGCCTGCTCGAAGCCGCGGGTGAGGTCGTCGAAGACGGCCCGGACGCTGCGTTCGCTGTTCATCCGCCCGACGATCTGCCCGACCGGGGTACCGAGCAGCGGTTCCACCTCGTACTTCTGGATGCGGGAGACGGCCTCGGCGACCAGCAGGCCCTGCAACGGCATGGGCAGCGGACCGGGTCCGTCCGGGTCGTCCCAGGCGTCGGTCCACTCGGTGCGCAACTGTCGTGCGGGCTTGCCGGTCAGGGCGCGGGAGCGCACGGTGTCGCCGGAGCCGGCCGCGAGGAGCTTGCGCGTCAGGGCGGGCGAGTGGAGGTCCGCTTCTGTGGTGGTCAGCCATATGGAGCCCAGCCACACACCCTGGGCGCCGAGGGCGAGCGCGGCAGCCACCTGCCGTCCGCTGCCGATGCCGCCGGCGGCCAGGACGGGCAGCGGGGCGACGGCGTCGACGACCTCGGGGGTGAGCACCATGGACGCGATCTCGCCGGTGTGGCCGCCCGCCTCGTAGCCCTGCGCCACGACGATGTCGATGCCGGCGTCCTGGTGCTTGCGGGCGTGCCGGGCGCTGCCCGCGAGGGCCGCCACGAGGACGTCCTGGTCGTGGGCGCGGGCGATGACGTCGGCGGGCGGGGAGCCGAGGGCGTTGGCGAGCAGCTTGATCGGGTAGTCGAAGGCGACGTCGAGCTGGGTGCGGGCGACCTGCTCCATCCACCCCGTGATGCGCCACCCGGACGCCTCGCCCTCGGGGAGGCCGGGCACGCCGTACTTGGCGAGGGTGTCCTTGACGAACTGCCGGTGCCCCTCGGGGATCATCGCCTCGACGTCGGCCTCCGTGACGCCCTCCACCTTCTTCGCGGGCATGACGACGTCCAGGCCGTACGGCCTGCCCTCGCTGTGTGCCTCGATCCAGTCCAGGTCACGTTTGAGGTCGTCGGGGGCGGTGTAGCGGACCGCGCCGAGCACTCCGAAGCCGCCGGCCCGGCTGATGGCCGCGGCGACGGCGGGGAACGGCGTGAAGCCGAAGACGGCGTGCTCGACTCCCAGTTGCTTGCTCAGCTCCGTCTGCATGGGCGCAGGATGCCGGACTCCTCCGGAGGACGGAAGGGGTTTCCTGATACACCGTCAGATTTATGGGCGGTGCCCGCGGGACATACTGTCCGGGACGTCCAGGGCGGTTCGGCGGGAGGATGCGCGGTGACCGAAGGCACGGCAGACAGAGCGACGACGAACGGCGGGCTGACGCGCAGGAGTGCCCTGGTCCTGGGTGGCGCCCTGGCCCTCGCCCCCTTACCCGCCGAGGCCGCCCCGGTCACGGGGCGGCCCACCCTGCGGCACGGCTCCGCCGCCCGCGCCGGACTGCTCCCCTCCCACCTGCGCCGTCTCGTCACCGACGCCGAGGCGTTCCTCGGCCCCTCCCCCGCGCACCCCTGGTACGCGGGCGCCGTCCTGCTCGCCGGACGCGGCGGCACGGTCGCGCTGCACCGGCCCATCGGCATGGCGGTGCGCTACCGGGCCTACGACGAGAAGACCGACACCGGGATCGAGTTCCCGCCCGGCGAGCAGATCCCGATGGCCGAGGACACCGTCTTCGACCTGGCGTCGGTGTCGAAGCTGTTCACCTCGCTCCTCGCCGTGCAGCAGATGGAGCGCGGGAAGCTGGAACTGGAGGCGAAGGTCGCCTCGTACCTGCCCGACTTCGGCCGTGCGGGCAAGCAGGACATCACGATCCGCCAACTGCTCACGCACACCTCGGGTTTCCGCGCCTGGATCCCGCTGTACAGCGCGCCCACCTACGAGGAGAAGCTCCGGCGCATCTGGGACGAGGCGCCGGTCAGCGCCCCGGGCACGGCCTACCTGTACTCGGACCTGAACCTCATCTCGCTGCAGCTCGTGCTGGAACGGGTCACGGGCCGCTCCCTGGACACCCTCCTGCGCGAGGAGATCACCGCCCCGCTGGGCCTGCGCCGCACCCGCTACAACCCGCCCGCCTCCTGGCGGCCGAAGATCGCGGCCACCGAGGACGCGCGCAAGCCGTGGTCCGGGCTGGACCGCGGTCTGGTGTGGGGCGAGGTGCACGACGAGAACGCCTTCGCTCTGGGCGGCGTCGCGGGCCACGCGGGCGTGTTCTCCGACGCGTGGGACCTCGCGGTCCTCGCCCGTACGCTGCTCAACGGGGGTGTCTACGGGCGGGCCCGGATCCTGGAACCGGAGTCGGTGGAGCTGATGTTCACCGACTTCAACACGGCGTTCCCCGGCGACGAGCACGGCCTCGGTTTCGAGCTCTACCAGCACTGGTACATGGGCGCGATGGCCACGCCGCGCAGTGCCGGGCACACCGGCTTCACGGGCACCTCGCTGGTGCTCGACCCGACGACCGACTCGTTCCTCGTCGTCCTCGGCAACTCCGTCCACCCGGTGCGCAGTTGGCGTTCCGGTTCCGCTCCCCGGGTGGCCGCCGCGAACAACCTGGCCCGGGCCGTGCCGGTCCGGCCGGCCCAGGGGCGCACGGCCTGGTTCTCCGGGATGGCCCTCTCCGCCACGGCGACGCTGACCCTCCCCGCGCTCGACACGTCGTCCGGCGGGGCGCGGCTGCGCTGCGCGCTGTGGTGGGACACCGAGCCGAAGGCCGACGTCCTGGTCCTGGAGGCCACGACCGACGGCGGTGCGTCCTGGCGTCCGGTGCCCTTCACGACGTCCCGCCGGGGCGAGGACCCCCGGCGGCATCCGTCGGGCTCGGTCACCGGCTGGTCGGGCCGCGTCTGGCACCGGCTGACCGCCGACCTGCCCGCCGCGCGGGCTCTGGCCGTGCGCTGGCGGTACGCGACGGACCGGCTGTACGTCGGCCGCGGGGTCTACGTGGACGGGCTGCGGGTGGAGTCGGCCGACGGCGTCCTGTTCGACGAGGCGCGCCCGGCGGACGCGTCGCGCGTCGAAGCGGTGGGATGGACGCCGTCGGCCGACTGAGGCGGTGCGGTCACTGGTTGACGAGGGGCAGTGATTCAGCCGGCCCGCCTTCAAGGACCGCCATGGCCGCGTTGTGCCCGGGCACCCCGCTCACCCCGCCCCCACGCACGGCACCTGCCCCGCACAGCAGCACGTTCGCGTGCCGGGTCTCCACGCCCCAGCGGCCGGTGCCGTCCTGGGCATGGGGCCAGCTCAGCTCGCGGTGGAAGATGTTGCCGCCGGGCAGCCCGAGGTCCCGTTCCAGGTCGAGCGGGGTCCTGGCCTCGATGCAGGGCCGTCCGTCCGCGTCGGTGGCCAGGCAGTCGGCGAGGGGTTCGGCAAGGTGGGCGTCGAGCTGGGCGAGCGTGGACTTGAGGAGTTCCTCGCGGACGGCGTCGTTGTCCCGCTCGAACAGCCGGGCCGGGGTGTGCAGGCCGAAGAGGGTGAGCGTCTGGTAGCCCTGCTCGGCCAGGCCGGGGCCGAGGATGCTCGGGTCGGTGAGGGAGTGGCAGTAGATCTCGGAGGGCGGCGCGGCGGGCAGGTCGCCGTCGGCGGCCTGGGCGTGGGCGGTGGCCAGTTGCTCGTAGCCCTCGGCGATGTGGAAGGTACCGGCGAACGCCTCGCGCGGGTCGACGGAGCTGTCGCGCAGCCGTGGCAGCCTCTTGAGCAGCATGTTCACCTTCAGCTGGGCGCCTTCGGCGGGGCCGGGGGCCGGGTCGCCGGTCAGGTCCGCCAGGGCCTGCGGGGAGGCGTTGACCAGGACGTGCCGGGCGGCGACGGTGCCCTCGCCGTCGGCGGTGCGATACGCGACCTCGGCCGTACGGCCGTCCGTGGCGATGCGCAGCGCCTCGTGGCCGGTGGCGAGGACGGCGCCCGCGGCGCGTGCGGTGTCGGCCAGTGCGTCGGTGAGGGCGCCCATGCCGCCGACGGGCACGTCCCAGGCGCCGGTGCCGCCGCCGATCACGTGGTAGAGGAAGCAGCGGTTCTGCTTCAGCGAGGGGTCGTGGGCGTCGGCGAAGGTGCCGATGAGGGCGTCGGTGAGGACCACGCCGCGCACCAGGTCGTCGGCGAAGTGCCGCTCGACGGCGACCCCGATCGGCTCCTCGAACAGCACCCGCCAGGCCTCCTCGTCGTCGAGGCGGCGGCGCAGCTCCTCGCGGGTGGGCAGCGGCTCCGTGAGGGTGGGGAAGATCCGCTGGGCGGCGCGGCCGGTCATGCCGTAGAACTCCTGCCAGGACCGGTACTCGCTGTCGGAGCCGGTGAGCCGGGCGAAGGCCTCCCTGGTCCGTCGTTCGCCGCCGCCGACGAGGAGCCCGGTGGGGCGGCCGTCGCGTTCGGCGGGCGTGTAGGAGGAGACGGTGCGGGTGCGCACCCGGAAGTCGAGGCCGAGGTCCCGGACGATCTTCTTGGGCAGCAGGCTGACCAGGTACGAGTAGCGGGACAGGCGGGCGTCGACCCCGGTGAAGGGCCGGGTGGACACGGCCGCGCCGCCGGTGTGGTCCAGCCGCTCCAGCACCAGCACGGAGCGGCCGGCCCGGGCCAGGTAGGCGGCGGCGACCAGGCCGTTGTGGCCGCCGCCGACGATGACGGCGTCGTACGTCCGGTGTGCGCGGGGTCCCAGGGGTGCGGTCATGTTTCTTCGTAACACGGGGTGATCCGGGTCGGCCACAGGCACTGTCCGCCGGAAGGCCGCACCGCCCACCGGACGCGCCGTCCGCCGGAAGGCCGCACCGCCTACCGGACGCGCCGTCCGCCGGAAGGCCGCACTGCCCACCGGACGCACTGGCCGCCGTCAGGGCTCACGCCCGCCCGACGCACTGTCCACCGTCAAGGCTCACCGCCCACCGGGACGCGCCCTCCGCCGTCAAGGCTCACCGCCCACCGGGACGCGCCCTCCGCCGTCAGGGATCACTGCCCGCCGGACGCCCGTTCCTGGCGCAGGGCCGCCACTCTGCGGTACAGCGCCGCGGCCTCGGCGCCGCGGCCCAGTTGCTGCAGGCAGTGCGCCTCGTCGTTGCGGCTGGCGAGGGTGTCGGGGTGGTCGGCGCCGAGGACGCGTTCGCGGGCGGCGGCCACGCGCCGGTACTCGGTGAGCGCGTCGGCCCAGCGGCCCAGCCAGCCCAGGCCAACGGCGACCTCGCGGCGGCTGACCAGGGTGTCCGGGTGATCGGGGCCGAGCACCCGCTCGCGCAGGGCGCTCACGTCCCGGGACTCGGCGAGGGCCTCCGCCCAGCGGCCGAGGCGGCCGAGGTTGACGCAGCGGCCGTGCCGGGCGCGCAGGGTCTCGGGGTGGGTGGGGCCCTGGATCCGGGTGCGGTCCTCGGCCAGGGCGCTGTAGAGGTCCAGGGCCTCCGCGCCGCGGCCGAGGCGGCCCAGGCTGATGCCGATCTCGTGGCGGGCGGCGAGGGTGTCGGGGTGGTCGGGGCCGAGGGCGCGGCCGCGGGCCTCGGCAACCTCGAGGTAGGTCTCCAGGGCCTCGGGCCAGCGGCCCAGCTGGCCCAGGGCGTAGGCGACCTCGTAGCGGGTGACCAGGGTGTCGGGGTGGTCCGGGCCGAGCACCCGGGCGCGGGCGGCGGCGACTTCGCGGGCCATGCGGTAGGAGTCCTCCAGGCGGCCGAGGCGGCTGAGGTTGAAGGCGAGGTTGTGCCGGCAGCGCAGGGTGTCGGGGTGGTCGGGGCCCATCGTGCGCTCCCGGGCGGCGAGCACGGACGTGTAGACGCGGTGGGCGTCGAAGGGCCGGTTCAGCTGGCCGAGCACGTAGGCCATCTCCTGGCGGGCGGCGAGCGTGTCGGGGTGGTCGGCGCCGAGGGTGCGGATCCTGGCCTCGGCGACGTGCTTGTACTCGCGCAGGGCGTCCGGGGCGCGGCCGGTGCGGCTGAGGGTGAAGGCGACCTCGTAGCGGCTGGCGAGGGTGTCGGGGTGGTCGGGGCCGAGGAGGTGCTCGCGTTCGGCGGCGACCGCCCGGTGCACCTCCCCCGCCTCCGCCCAGCGGCCGAGCCGGCCGAGGCTCAGGCCCGCGTTGTGCCGGCCGGCCAGGGCGGTCAGGACCTCGGGGGACGGGGTGGGCCGCTCCTCGGGGACGGGCTCCTCGACGGGGCCGGTGGCGGGCCGCGCGATCCACTCGCCGGACAGTCCGGCCGCCGGGTCCGGCGGTGTGGTGCGCAGCCCGGCGCCCGCCGCCTTGTGCCCGGTGGTCATGCCGCGGGTCCAGGACGGCAGCCGTCCCGCGCGGGCCGGCGCCCCGGGTGCGGGCCCGGCCGCCACGACGGTCGGCACATACGCCGGCGCGGCGCGGTGCCCGCTGATCCTGCGCGCCAGCTCGCGGGCGTCGCCGGGGCGTTGTGAGGGTTCCTTGGCGAGCAGGTCCAGGACGACCCGTTCGAGGTACTCGGGCAGTTCGGGGCGGTGTTCGCGCGGCGGGCGGGGCGGGGTGTCGCGGTGGCCGACGAGGATCGCCCAGGCGTCGTCGAGGTCGAACGGCGGTACGCCGGTGGCGATCTCGTACAGCACGCAGCCGAACGAGTACAGGTCGCTGCGCTGGTCGACCTCGGTGCCGCTGATCTGCTCCGGGGACATGTAGTGCGGGGTGCCCATGGCGATGCCGGTGCCGGTCAGCCGGGAGGTGAAGCCGATGTCGTGGCCGAGGCGGGCGATGCCGAAGTCGCAGATCTTCACCGTGCCGTCGGCGAGCCGCACGATGTTGGCGGGCTTCAGGTCCCGGTGGACGATGCCCTGTTCGTGGCAGTACGCGAGGGCGGCGGCGACCTGCTCGGCGATCTCCACGACGTCGGCGACCGGCAGCGGGTGCTGCTTGTTGTCCTCCAGGAGCTGGCTGAGGTTGCGGCCGTCCAGCAGTTCCATGACGAGGTAGAGGACACCGTCGGACTCGCCGAAGTCGTGCACGACGGTGATGCCCCGGTGCTGGAGCGCGGCGGCCACCCGGGCCTCGCGGCGGAACCGCTCGCGCAGCACACGGGTGAAGGCGTGGTCGTGGTTGGGGCCCAGCGGTTTGAGGCACTTGACGGCGACGTGCCGGCCCAGGGACTCGTCCCGTGCCCGCCACACCTCGCCCATGCCGCCGCGCCCGATCAGGTCGAGCAGCCGGTACCGGCCGTGAATGAGCCTGCTGTCCCCCATCTCGCGCGACGCTCCCCCCGGTAGCTGTTCGCCCGCCCCTCCCCTTGGCCCCTCAGTATGGCGGCCTACCGTCCGAGTTTGTACGGTGCCGGACGCGTGTGCGGGCCGAGCCTCGCCACGGCGCGCAGGATGTGTTTGGGCGGGAGTTGCCAGCGCAGACCTGCGGGAACACGGCGCAGCAGGAGGCCCGTGAGGCGCAGTTGCCGGGTGACGGTGGCGGGTGCGGGGGCCGGTCTGCCGTACAGCTCGTGGGCGTACGGCGGCAGGGAGGCGTACGCCAGTTGTGCCACGCGCCGCCACAGCACTTCGCGCGCCGGTATGAGGAGCGGGTGCGTCGGCGGGCGGAGGAGGAAGTCGTCCACCTCGCGTGCCTCGCATCCGGCGGCGAGGTCGGGGCGCACCTTCTCGAAGTACCCCGCGAGTTCGGCCCGGTTCGCGGGTACGGCGCCCGGGTCGAGGCCCACCAGGCGTGCGCTCTGCCGGTGTTCGTCGAGGTAGCGGTCGGCCTCGGCGTCGGTGAGGCGGAACCCGGACCGGCGCAGGACGTGCAGGTAGGAGTCGATCTCGGCGCAGTGCACCCACAGCAGCAGGGCGGGTTCGTCGACGCGGTAGCGCTCGCCGGTGTCCGGGTCGGTCGCCGACAGCATGCTGTGGATCTTCCGGACCCGGGCGCCGGCCCGCTCGGCGGCCTCGGTGGTGCCGTACGTCGTCGTGCCGACGAAGTTCGCGGTGCGCAGCAGCCGGCCCCAGGCGTCCCGGCGGAAGTCGGAGTTCTGCAGGACGCCGCGTACCGCGCGCGGGTGCAGGGCCTGGAGGTAGAGCGCGCGGATGCCGGCGATCCACATCATCGGGTCGCCGTGCGTCTGCCAGGTCACCGAGTCCGGGCCGAACAGCCCCGGGTCCGCGCCGGTCATGCGACTCACCTCCGCCCGGCGCCCACGATGGCACAGCCCGGAGACGTGGGTCGACCTCCCCGAACCGTCCAGTTGTTGAGATTTCACCCTCCCGTTGCGAAGTTCGGTAAGGCTGCCCTTATATTTAACGCTTGTCGATCAAGGCCGGCAGCGGCTGCGGCGGCATGCCCCACCTCGCAAGACGACAGGACTTCACGTGCGCACCACCACCCACCGCCTCATAGCGGCCCTCGCCCTCACCCCGTTGCTGGCCGGCTGCTTCGCGCAGGGCGACAGCGCCGGCGCCGGATCGGGCGGACGGCTGCGGGTCGCACTGGCCATCCCCCCGGTGCAGGCCCTGTCGCCCTACAGCAACGACGCCACCGTGCTGAGCAAGCTGTCCGTCGCCGAGGGACTCACCGCCCTCCGCAAGAACGGCACGGCCGGGCCCGCCCTGGCCAAGTCCTGGAAGCAGGACGACGACACCACCTGGACCTTCGAGCTGCGCAAGGCCAAGTTCCAGGACGGCACCGAGGTCACCGCCCAGGCCGTGGTGAACGCGCTCGACCACGCGAGCGCGGCCAAGCCCAAGCCCCGCGTCCTGAGCGACGTGACGCTCACCGCCAAGGCCGACGACAGCGACACCGTCACCCTGACCACCAAGACGCCCGATCCGGTGCTGCCGCTGCGGCTGGCCAGCCCCGCCCTCGCCGTCCTGTCGGCGAAGGCGTACGCGAAGGACGGCACGGTCAGCCCCGTCGGCACCGGCACCGGCCCCTTCGAGATCAAGAAGCTGAACGGGAAGTCGGCGGCCACGCTCGACCGCTTCGACGGCTACTGGGGCGGAAAGGCCAAGTCATCGGGGATCGACGTGACCTGGATCCCGGACGGCACCGCACGCGCCAACGCCTTGCGCGGCGGTGAGGCCGACATCGCCGAGTGGATCCCGACCTCGCAGGCGAAGCTGCTCAAGGCCGGCACCCGGCACGAGGTCGCCTCGGTACGCACCGACAGCCTGATCCTCAACACCGGCAAGGGCATGTTCACCGACCCCGGCCTGCGGGCGGCCGCCCGCGAGGCCGTCGACGGCACCGACCTCGTCGACTCCGTCTTCAGCGGGTACGCCGACCCCGCGCAGGGCCTCTTCGGGCCCGCCGTCCCCTGGGCCGCCGACCGGCGCGTGGCGGTGACCGGGCGGGCCGAGGCGGCGACACCCGGCCAGGTCAAGGCCGAGACCAAGGGCGAGACGCTGCGTCTGGCCGCCATCACCAACCGCGCCGAACTGCCCGAGGCGGCGGCCGTCCTCCAGCAGCGCCTGGAGAAGGCCGGGTTCAACGTGAAGCTGGACGTGCGCGAGTACACGCAGATGGAGTCCGACCTCCTCGCGGGCCGGTACGACGCCTTGGTCTTCTCCCGCGTGACACTCCTGGACACCGGTGACGCGGTCGCCTACCTGGCCAGCGACTTCACGAGCGACGGCGTCTACAACATCGCCCGGCTCAAGGACGCCGGTGTGGACAAGGCGATCAAGGCCGCCGCCGCGGAGAGCGACCCGGGACGGCGCCAGGAGAAGATCATGAAGGCGGAGGCGGAGATCCTGCGCACCGACGCTGTCGTTCCGCTGGTCCACGAGAAGGTCGTGCAGGGCATAGCCACCGATGTCGAGGGCGTCGTCCTCGACCCGCGTGAGCGGTCCCTGGTCGACCTCGACACGCATCTGAAGTAACGGCATGGCCATCGCTCACCGCTACGCCCCCCGCTCGTCCGCAGGCCGGTCGGCGGCCGGCCGGGTCCTCGCCGGGGCCGCCCTGCTGACCGCGGTGGCCATGCTGCCGTGGCTGTCGGGCAGCGACCCGGCACGCGCCGTGCTGCGGGCCCGCTCGGCGGACGAGGCTCCGACGCCCGCGCAGCTGACAGCCGTGCGGGAGCAGTTGGGGCTGGACGAGGGCCCGCTGGCGCATCTCGCGCACTGGCTGGGCGGCCTGTCACACGGGGACGCGGGCGTCTCGTGGGTCTCCGGTGAACCGGTCATGCCGCAGGTGACGACCGCCCTGTCGGTCTCCCTGACGCTGATGCTGGGCGCGTTCGTGGTCACGGCCCTGGTGGCCGGACTGGTGTGTGCCCGCACGCTCTTCCTCGGTTCCCGGCGCCGGCTGCGGCGGGACCGGGCGGGCGGCACGGCCGCCGTCCTGGCCGCGCTGCCGAAGTTCCTGCTCGCCTCGGTGCTGGCGACGGTGTGCGGGGTGTGGTGGGGATGGTTCCCGTCCAGCGGGTGGGAGGGACCGCAGTCGATGGTGCTGCCCTCGCTCGCCCTCGGCGTCCCCTCGGGGGCGATGCTCGGCGGGATCCTCGACCAGGCGCTGCCCGCCGCCTTCCACGAACCGTGGGCGCGCACGGCCTACGCCATCGGGCTCCCGCCCGGCCACATCGCCCGCAACGCCTTGCGCCGCACCCTGCCCGGCATGCTGCCGCAGCTGCTGCCGACCGTCGTGGCCCTGGTCGGCGGTGCGGTCGCGGTGGAGAAGATCTTCAACATTCCCGGGCTGGGCCGGCTCGCCCTGGAGGCGGCCGTCGCCCAGGACCTCCCGGTCCTGCAGACGGCGACCCTGGCCCTGGTCCTGCTCGGTGTCGCCGCGGGCGTCCTGATCCGGGCCCTGCGCCACGCGCTGCTCGGCCGGCCCCTGCGCGACGGCGCGCTGCCGGCCCTGCACCGGCCGCCGCTCACCGTGCCGCGTTCCCTGCGCTGGATCACCGCGGCCTGCGCCCTCGCCCTGCTCGCGCTGGTGACGGCGGGCCTCCTGCGCGATCCCCTCCAGGTCGACACGGCGGCGCGCCTGCTGCCCCCGTCCCTCGAACACCCCCTGGGTACGGACGCCCTGGGCAGGGACCTGCTGGCCCGGCTGGGCCACGGCGCGCTGCGCACGGCCGCTGTCGCCCTCGCCGTGACGGCCGTCAGCGCGCTCACCGGACTTCTCCTGGGCATGGCACCGCGGGCGGGCGCCGGCCCGACCGAGGTCGTGTCGACACTGCCCGCCGTGCTCGCGGGGCTGCTCATCGCGGGTGTGACCGGGCCGTCCGTGTGGGGTGCGGCCTGTGCGGTGTGCGTGGTCGGCTGGAGCCCGTACGCCGCCCAGACCGCGGCGCTCGTGGAGCAGGAACGCGCGAGCGGCCACATCGCGGCGTCCGTGGCCCTCGGCGCGGGACGGCTGCACCTGATGCGCCGCCACCTGCTGCCCGCGGTCGTCCCGCCCCTGGTGCGCAACGCCCTGCTGCGGCTGCCCACCACCGTCCTGGTCCTGGCGTCCCTCGGCTTCCTGGGCCTGGGCGAGCAGCCGCCCACCCCGGAGTGGGGCCGCCTGCTGTCGGAGAACCAGCCGTACGCCGAACTGGCCCCCTGGACGGTGCTCGGCCCGGCCGCCGCGCTGGTGGTGCTGTCCGTGCTGGCCGTCACGGGCAGCGTGCAAGGACGGGGGAAGGGCGCCTGACCCCCCGGAGGGACTCCGAGTCCTCCCGTTTCAGGCGGAGTACGGCTCGTCCACCACGTAGCCTCGGCGCTTGTCCACGACGTTGCGCAGGGGGCGGCCCTCGATGCGGCGGGTGAGGTTGTCGAGGAACACTTCGACGAGTGCCTCGCGCTCGCTGGTGGTCTCGCCCGCCGTGTGCGGGGAGATGAGCACGCCGGGCATGTCCCACAGGGGGGACCGGGCCGGCAGCGGTTCCTGGCCGAAGACGTCCAGGGCCGCGCCGGCGAGCCGTCCGGCGGCGAGATGGTCGATGAGCGCGTCCTCGTCGACGAGTCCGCCCCGGCCGACGTTGATCAACCGGGCGCCGGGCTTCATGGCGACCAGCACGGACGCGTCGACCATGCCCCGGGTCTCCTCGGTGAGGGGCGCGGCCAGGACGACGTAGTCCGCCTCGGCCAGCGCGGACGGCAGGCTGGTCGGGCCGTGGACCGTGCCGAAGTCGGGGTCGTCGGTACGGGGCCTGCGGCCCGCGCCGCACACCTGCATCCCGGCGGCACCCAGCAGCCGGGCGATGGCCCGGCCGATGGGCCCCGTGCCCCAGACCAGAGCGGTACGTCCGGTGATGCTGTCACTGGGGCGCGGACGCCATTCGCGGCGCTGCTGGTGTTCCCACGTGCCGGGGAAGTCCTTGGCGAGGGCGAGGATCAGTCCGAGGACGTACTCGGCGGTCGGCTGGTCGTAGACGCCGCGGGCGTTGGTGAGGACGACGCCCGGATCGTCGACGAGAGCGGGGAAGAGGAAGGAGTCCACGCCCGCTGAGGAGGCGTGGACCCAGCGGGGTGCTTTGTCGGGGTTGTCGGGCCAGGCCTCGCGGATGGCCGGCGTGAGGGTGACCCACGCCAGGAGGGCGTCGGCGCCGGGGAGGACGTAGGGCAGCTCCTCCTCGGTGGCGTAGACGGTGTCCGCGAGGCGTTCGATGAGCCCGGTGGCCGGTGGCCGGTTGCCCCGGTACAGGACGACGAGGCGTTCGGGCATGTCAGGCTCCTGTTGGGACGGCGATGTACTTGTATTCGAGGAATTCGCCGATGCCGACGCGGCCGCCTTCGCGGCCGAGGCCGGACTGCTTGATGCCGCCGAAGGGGGCGGCGGGGTTGGAGACGAGGCCGGTGTTGAGGCCGATCATGCCGCTTTCGAGGCGTTCGGCGACACGCAGGGCACGGTCGAGGTTCTGGGTGAACAGGTAGGCGGCCAGACCGAATTCGGTGTTGTTGGCGGCGGCGATGGCCTCGTCCTCGTCGTCGAAGGTGAGGATGGCGGCGACGGGGCCGAAGACTTCGGTGTCGTTGATGGCGGCGTCGGGGGTGATGCCGGTGAGGACGGTGGGCGGGTAGA
>NZ_JBEXTS010000021.1:0-133566 GCF_040628815.1 Streptomyces sp. NPDC006140
GGCGTTGACTTTTGGCACGCTGTTGAGTTCTCAAGGAACGGTCGCTTCCTTTGTACTCACCCTCTCGGGCTTTCCTCCGGGCGCTTCCCTTCGGTGTTCCAAACTCTATCAGTGTTTTTCCGGCCCTCTGACCACCGTCCTGCAGGCATGCAGAAGGCGACCCCGAGATAGGATCTGACAAGTTGGTTGCTGCCGGGCGAGGACGCGAGCTTGCGTCGCTCATCCCCAAGCAGGAGTACGACTGTACACGCGGCCGTAGAGCCGGTGCAAATCCCTTTGGGGTATGGTCTAGACCACTCTGGAGTGCCTGCGCGGAACCGGCACTTCAGGTGACATACGCTGCTGAGCAGTGTGCCGTCCGGTACCGATACGGACGGCCCCTATCGATCTCCACCCCTGGGAGGCTTCCCATGACCACCGTGACGTCCCCACTCGCAGGACGCGCCATCGGACTGGCAGCCGTGCCGGATCCGGTCTTCTCCGGGGCCATGGTCGGCCCGGGCACAGCGATCGACCCCGTACGCGAGCCTTCCGAAGCCGTCTCCCCCGTGGACGGCGTCATCGTCTCCCTGCACCCGCACGCGTTCGTCGTGGTCGACGAGAGCGGACACGGCGTGCTCACCCACCTCGGTATCGACACCGTGCAGCTCAACGGAGAGGGTTTCGAGCTGCTCGTGAACAAGGGCGACACCGTCCGGCGCGGTCAGGGCGTCGTGCGCTGGAACCCGGCGGCCGTCGAGGCCGCAGGCAAGTCCGCGGTCTGCCCGGTCGTAGCACTGGAAGCCACGGCCGAGGCGCTCTCCGATCTTCGCGACAACGGTGATGTGAAGGCCGGCGACAGTCTCTTCCTCTGGAAGTGACGTCTGTGCCGTCGTATGACGGCGAGTAGGACAACCAACGCGGCGGTGGGACCCGCCGCACTATCGGAGACGGGTGAGATGGAGACAACGCTGCGAGGCGTCGGCGTGAGCCACGGTGTGGCGATCGGCGAAGTTCGGCATATGGGAACGGCGGTGCTCGAGCCGCCCGCGAAGCAGATTCCGGCGGAGGAAGCGGAGCGTGAACAGGGGCGCGCCCGCAAGGCCGTGGAGGCTGTGGCGGCCGACCTGATGGCGCGCGGGAATCTGGCGGGAGGCGAAGCCCAGGCGGTGCTCGAGGCCCAGGCCATGATGGCCCAGGACCCCGAGCTGATGGCCGACGTGGAGCGGCGGATCGCTGTCGGCAGCACGGCCGAGCGCGGGGTGTACGACGCGTTCGCCTCGTACCGCGAGCTGCTGGCCGGCGCCGGTGAGTACCTCGCCGGTCGCGTGGCCGACCTCGACGACGTGCGGAACCGTATCGTCGCCCGTCTGCTGGGGGTGCCGATGCCGGGTGTCCCCGACAGCGACGAGCCCTATGTCCTTGTGGCCCGTGATCTCGCGCCTGCCGACACCGCGCTGCTCGACCCCACTCTCGTGTTGGGCTTCGTCACCGAGGAGGGCGGCCCGACCAGTCACAGCGCGATTCTGGCCCGCGCGCTCGGGGTGCCGGCCGTCGTGGCGCTGCCGGGCGCCGGTGAGCTCGCCGAAGGCACGATGATCGCCGTCGACGGCAGCACGGGCGAGATCTTCGTCGAGCCGAGCGATGAGAAGAAGGCGCAGCTCGAGGCCGCGGCAGCCGAGCGGAAGGCTGCCTTGGCCGCCTCGACCGGGCCTGGAGCGACCGCGGATGGTCACAAGGTGCCGCTCCTGGCGAACATCGGTGGCCCTGTGGATGTGGCGGCCGCCGTGGAGGCTGGTGCGGAAGGCGTCGGTCTGTTCCGTACCGAGTTCCTCTTCCTGGATGACAGCAAGCAGGCGCCGTCCGAGGAGAAGCAGATCGCGGCGTACCGGCAGGTGCTCGAGGCGTTCCCCGAGGGGCGTGTCGTGGTGCGGGTGCTGGACGCGGGTGCGGACAAGCCGCTCGACTTCCTCACTCCGGCCGACGAGCCGAACCCCGCGCTGGGCGTGCGGGGCCTGCGGACGCTGCTCGATCACCCCGAGGTCCTGCGCACGCAGCTGACGGCGCTCGCGAAGGCCGCGGAGGGGCTGCCGGTCTATCTCGAGGTCATGGCCCCGATGGTGGCGGACCGTACGGATGCCCGGTCCTTCGCGGACGCGTGCCGTGAGGCGGGGCTGCGGGCGAAGTTCGGTGCGATGGTCGAGATCCCGTCGGCCGCGCTGCGGGCACGCTCGATCCTGCAGGAGGTCGAGTTCCTGTCGCTGGGGACGAACGACCTGGCGCAGTACACGTTCGCCGCCGACCGTCAGGTGGGTGCGGTCTCCCGTCTTCAGGATCCGTGGCAGCCCGCGCTGCTCGACCTGGTGGCGCTGTCCGCCGAGGCGGCGAAGGCCGAGGGCAAGAGCTGTGGTGTGTGCGGTGAGGCCGCGTCCGACCCGCTCCTCGCCTGTGTGCTGGCTGGTCTGGGCGTCACCTCTCTCTCCATGGGCTCGGCGTCGATCCCCTACGTCCGCGCGACGCTGGCGAAGTACACGTTGGCGCAGTGCGAGCGGGCCGCCGCCGCGGCCCGGGCGTCGGACAGCGCCGAGGACGCGCGGAGCGCGGCGCAGGCGGTGCTGTCCGGCGAGTAGGCCGGATGTGGTCGGCTGATCGGCTGCCCGGGAGGGGCGCTCCACTGAGGTGGGGCGCCCCTCCGGGTTTCAGTGGTGGTGTCCCCGTGTGGGTTTCTCGTCTCCGAGGTCGGGTGGTGCGCAGTAGTCGACGTTGGATTCCGGGGAGATGAGGTCCCCGGAGTCGATGTCGGTGCAGTAGGCGTCGAAGACCTCTCCCGCGGTGAGGGGTGTGAGTCCGTATGCGCGCAGGCGCCAGCCGTAGACGCGGTCGGGGGTGCCTGGGGCGCTGGCCCGGATGACGAGGCCGCCGGGGCTTTCGGTGGCCAGGCCGAGGGCCAGGACCGTGGTGAATTCGAGGGCTTCGGTCTCGTCGAGTTCCAGGGCGTTGCCGGTGTCGGTGGCGTGGAGTGCGGCGACGAGGGTTTCGGGTGGTCCGGTGACGCTGCAGACGAGGTGCCGGTCCCCGGGTGGAGCTGTGTCGAGGATGCGGACGAGGAGTTCCGAGGCGCGGGTGAAGGCGGCGCGTCCGATGTCCTCGCCGCAGGAGGTGCAGGCTCCCAGGCGGGCGAGGAGCGTGGTCGCGTACTCCCAGGTGGCCTGCCGGACGGCTTCGTCGACGAGGGAGGAGAGGAGGTCGGCCAGGGGCTGGCCCTCGTACGGGAGGCTCGGGCCGGTCAGCGCGAGGTGCGCGGTGAAACGGGTGCGGGTCGACGGGATGTCGGGGTCCAGGCCCTTCTGTTCGCAGAACTCGGCGTATTCCTCCGGGTCGAAGAGGGCCACCGTGGTGTGGCTGCCTTGCAGGGCCCGCGTCCTGAGGAGGGCCTCCATCTGCTTGAGGTAGGTCGCGTGGTCGTCGAAGGTGAAGCTGCGGTAGCGCCGCATGGCCCGGAAGTCGTGCTCGTCGGTCAGCAGGCCGATGGTGCCTGCGATTTCGCGGCCCAGGACGCGTCGCATGGTCCTGCTGTCAGTGTGCGCCATTGTGTTCCCCCTGTGCACGGTCGATCAGTGCTCACTCACAGTAACCGGCGGCACTGACAATGGGGGCTGCCAGGGGGATCACCTACTCGACCGATGAAGAAAACGCAGGTCATGGCGGTGTGGCTGATGCCAGCAGCATCTACCCACCGTGACGGGGAGTGGTCCAAGACGCCGGTCAGGCGCGCTTGCGGGCCAGTTCCTCGTAGAAGGCCAGCAGGTCGAGGTTGTCGATGGAGCCCGGGTTGACCGCCTTCTCCAGGGGGGTGCCTTGGAGGAGGCGCTTGACCGGGACCTCGATGCGCTTGCCGGTGAGGGTGTGCGGGATGCCGGGCACTTCGATGATCTCGTCGGGGACGTGGCGCGGTGAGAGTTGCTCGCGGATGGTCTGCTTGACGCGGTTCAGCAGGGACTCGTCGAGGGTGACTCCCGGGGCCAGATGCACGAAGAGGGGCATCCAGTAGCCGCCGTCGGGCTGTTCGATGCCGATGACGAGGGACTCCCGGATCTCGGGGAGGCGCTCGACGGCTTCGTAGATGTCGGCGGATCCCATGCGAACGCCCTGGCGGTTGAGCGTGGAGTCGGAGCGGCCGTGGATGATGACGGATCCGCGGGAGGTGACGGTGATCCAGTCTCCGTGCCGCCATACGCCGGGGTAGGTGTCGAAGTAGCTGTCGTGGTAGCGGCTGCCGTCGGGGTCGTTCCAGAAGTGGATGGGCATCGACGGCATGGGGTTGGTGACCACGAGTTCCCCGACCTCGTCGATCAGGGGGCTGCCGTTCGGGTCCCAGGACTGGAGGTCGGTGCCGAGGCAGGGGGCCTGCAGCTCGCCGACGTGGACCGGGAGGGTCGGTACCGCTCCGGCGAAGCAGGAGCACACGTCCGTACCGCCGCTGACGGAGGCGATCCACAGGTCGTCGCGGACCTCGTCGTGGAGCCAGCGGAAGCCGTCCGGCGGCAGGGGTGAGCCGGTGGTGGCGACGCACTGGACGGAGGAGAGGTCGAAGTCGCGGGACGGGTGCACGCCGGCCTTGCGGCAGGCCATGACGTAGGCGGCCGACGTGCCGTACAGGGTGGCTTTCGTGCGTTCGGCGATCCGCCATTGGGCACCGGTGTCGGGGTAGCCGGGGCTGCCGTCGTAGAGGACGACCGTGGTGCCGGTGAGCAGGCCGGAGACGAGGAAGTTCCACATCATCCAGCCGGTCGAGGTGTACCAGAAGAAGCGGTCCTCGGGGCCCAGGTCGCAGTGCAGGCCGATCTGCTTGAGGTGCTCGACCAGGATGCCGCCCTGGGACTGGACGATGGCCTTGGGCAGGCCGGTCGTGCCGGAGGAGTAGAGCACCCACAGGGGGTGCTCGAAGGGCACCTGCTCGAAGACGGGGGCGGTGTCGCCGGAGGTGAGGGCCGACCAGTCCAGGGCGCCCTCGGGCGCGTCGGTGCCGAGGAGGGGGATGTGGACGACGGCGCGCAGGGTGGGCAGTTCGCGCCGCAGTTCGGAGACGATCTCGCGCCGGTCGTGTTCCTTGCCGCCGTAGCGGTAGCCGTCGACGGTGAACAGCACGACGGGTTCGACCTGCTGGAAGCGGTCGAGGACGCTGCGGGCGCCGAAGTCGGGCGCGCAGGACGTCCATACGCCGCCCACGGCTGCTGTGGCGAGGAGGGCGACCACGGCCTGCGGGATGTTGGGGAGGTAGCCGCTGACGCGGTCTCCGGGGCGCACGCCGAGGGCGCGCAGTTCGGCGGCGAGGGAGCCGACCTGGCGGCGCAGTTCGGTCCAGGTGACGGGGCTTGGTTCGTGTGTCTCGTCGACGTACAGGAGAGCCGGTTCGTCGGCGCGGGTGTCGGCGGCGCGCAGGGCGTGTTCGGCGTAGTTGAGGGTTGCCCCGGGGAACCATGGGGCGCCCGGCATGGAGCGGTTGCCGAGCACGCGCGCGTAGGGGGTCGAGAAGCGGACGTCGAACCACTCGGTGACGGCTGTCCAGAAGGTTTCCAGCTCATCGACGGACCAGCGCTGCAGGGCCGCGTAGCCGCCCTCGGCGGGGGCGCCGTGGTGCTCGGCGGCCCAGGCCTGGAACCTGGTGATGCGTGCCCGTGCGATGCGCTCGGGGTCGGGCTGCCAGAGCGGCTGAGGACTATCGGTCGACATGGTCGGCTCCCGGACTGTGCGCGTCGTGTGCGTCCTCCGCGCACGGGCTGGGGTGTGCGCGTGACGCGGCTGGCACGGACAATGCCACGTGATCGACTTCGGCACCAGGGTGCGCCCCACATAGTCGGTGTCGTGAAGATGTGGTCCTGACACGGGTGAACGGCAGTTGAACGAGACGCGCTCGTGGGGCGGTCAGTGGCAGGGTGAGCAGCATGAACGGTCGTGACCTGGTGCGTTCGGTGAAAGCGGTGGGTTCGGTGGGGGCGGCGCAGGGTGTGCGTACCGTACGAGCAGCGTGGCGCAGGCGGCGGGCCGACGCCACCGGGCTGCCGTCGCGGGGGGCGGAGCGGGCGCGGGTGCCCGGGCCCGTGCAGGGGGTGGAGCCGGGGCCGGGGGGCGGTGTCGTCCGGTTCAGCCGGTCGGAGTTGCGGATTCTGGTCGCGGTGAACGGGGCCGTCTTCTGGGGCTGGGACGGGGCGGAGCCCGAGCCGTCGTACGCGCTGGCCGGCCGCTGTCCGGAGCCGGACCCTCGTGCGGTGCTGGAGCCGGACAAGGACGGCGGCTGGCGGGTGGTGGCCGAGCGGGCGACGGTGGTCGTCTCGCGGCACGGCGCGGTGGAGGTGCGCACCCCGGGCGGCGTGACCCTTCGCCGTGATCTGCCGCCGCGGTGGTGGGAGCCGGTCGGTGGCGGCCAGGCGCGGTGGATGCAGCGGTCGGAGGTGGCTGCCGACGCGCGGTTCTTCGGTCTCGGGGGGCGTGCTTCGGGTCCTCGGCTGCCGGACGGGACGTACCGGCTGTGGAACACCGATCCCGGGCACGCCTTCGCGCCTGGTGACGACCCGCTGTACATCACGATGCCGGTGCAGCTGGTGGTGTCCGACGGAGGTACCCATCTGGTGTTCCACGACAGCTCGTGGGACGGCACGGTGACCCTGCGGGAGGGCGAGGAGGGTGCGGGTTCCGGGCACGATCGCGCCGGGACGAGCGAGCTGCGGATGGACGGCGGTCCGCTGCGCTGCTGGGTGATGGTGGGCAGCCCCGCGCGCGTGCTGCTCGCGTGGGCCTCGCTGACCGGGGCGCCGGCGCTGCCGCCCGCGTGGGCGCTCGGCCATCACCACGCGCGGTGGGGGTTCGGCAGCGAGCAGGAGGTGCGGCGGATCGTCGCGGGGTATCTGGAGCACGGTCTTCCGCTCGACGCCGTGCATCTGGACATCGACCATTTCGACGCTCATCAGGGTTTCACCGTCGACCAGGACCGCTTCCCGAAGCTGCCGGTTCTGGCCGAGGAGCTGCGGCGGGACGGCATCCGGTTGGTGTCGATCGTCGACCCGGCCGTGAAGGCCCTGCCCGGCAACGCGGTGTACGACGACGGCGTGGCGGAGGACGCGTTCGTGCGGGACGCGTCGGGGCAGGTTGTGCAGGGTGTGGTGTGGCCCGGGGAGGCGGTGTTTCCCGACTTCACGCACGCGCGCGTGCGGGAGTGGTGGGGCCGTCTCTACGAGGAGCGGCTGACGCAGGGGTTCTCGGGTTTCTGGCATGACATGAACGAGCCCACCTCGTTCAACGCCTTCGGGGAGACGACGCTGCCGCGTTCGGCGCGGCACTCCTTGGAGGGGCGGGGCGGGGACCATCGTGAGGCGCACAACGTGTACGCGCTGTGCATGGCCCGGGCGGGCTTCGAAGGGCTGCGGAAACTCTCGCCCCAGGAGCGGCCGTTTCTGTTCTCCCGCTCCGGGTGGGCCGGCATGCAGCGCTACGGCGGGACGTGGTCGGGGGACGTGGCCACCGGCTGGCCGGGACTGCGGGCGTCTCTGGCGCTGGTCATGGGGCTCGGGCTGTGCGGTGTCCCGTACTCGGGTCCGGACATCGGAGGCTTCGACGGGGATCCTTCACCCGAGCTGTACCTGCGGTGGTTCCAGCTGGGCGCGTATCTGCCGCTCTTCCGGACGCACGCGAGTCTGCGGGCGGGGCGGAGGGAACCGTGGGAGTTCGGTCCGGAGGTGCTGGAGCACGCGCGCGTGGCGCTCGTGGAACGCCGGCGGCTGCTGCCGTACTTCATGACCTTGGCGCATCTGGCCCGGCGGACCGGGGCTCCCTACGTGCGGCCCCTGTGGTGGGCCGCACCGGAGGAGCGGGTGCTGCGGGACTGCGGGGACGCCTTCCTGCTGGGGGACAGCCTGCTGGTGGCGCCGGTGCTCGATCCGGGCGCGGACCGGCGTGCCGTGCAGCTGCCGCGGGGACTCTGGTACGACACAGCGACGGAGCAGGCGTACGAGGGGCCGGCGCCGGTGCTCGTCGACGCGCCCCTGTCGCGGATCCCGGTGTTCGCACGCGCGGGTGCCGTGCTTCCCGTGCGCGGGGAGGACGGCGGGCTGGAACTGGAGGTCTGGGCACCCGCCCGGGGCCGGACCGGGGGCGGGCTGGTCGTGCCGGACGGGGGCGAGGGCTGGGACGAGCCGGAGATCGAGCGCTACACCACCCGGTGGACGGGCTCGCGGGTGGTCGTCGAGCGGGAGGGCGAGGACGGCGGGGGCGCGCCGCCCCACCCGGTGCGCGTCCGCGGGGCCGGGGAGCGCTGAGCTCAGTACCGGCCCTCGAACCAGGCCCGGACGGCCACGGTGTGCAGCGGGAAGGCGAGCTCCTCCGGCCTGCGCAGGAGGTGCCAGCCCTCGGTCTCGTCCGTGGCAGCGGAGGGCGGCAGGCCCTCGGCCGGGCGTTCCGGGAGGAGACCGAACAGCAGCAGGTGTCCGTCGGGCGAGCTCATGGCGTCGACGAGGCGTACGTCGCGGCCGGCCGCATCGATGCCGGTCTCCTCCTTGAGCTCGCGTACGACTGCCTGCCGCCAGTCCTCGCGGTCGTCGATGTAGCCGCCGGGCAGGGCGATGCCCCCGCGCGCGGGAGCGACGGTTCGTGTGATGACCACCAGGGCCATGCCCTTGGTGTCGTACACGGGCTGGAGGGCCACCGCGACCGGGAGCGGGTTGCGGTAGGCCACGGCGCCGCATGCCGGGCAGGTGCGGGGCCAGCCGGAGACGCCCTCACCGTAGGGCGCGCCGCAGCTCGAACAGTGGGAGTCCGGCGCGGAGTTGGAACTGGAGTGCTGAGTTTCGGACACGCGGCGGACTGTAGCCGATCACGGGGAGGGCGTCTCGGGCAGGCGGCTCAGTGGGCGCTGCCTGCGTCTACCAGGAGTGGTCCCCGGTGGGGAAGGGACAGGCGCTGTGACTGCCTGTCGCGTCCGGGGCGGTGGCCTGCCGATCTTCGGCGGATCGTGACAGACTCCTGACGGGCCGTCAGATCTAGCTGTGGGGAGGGGCTGTGGCGCGTACTCGTACACCTGTGGTGGCGGGGTGGTTCGCCGGGGAGGGGGACGGTTTCCGGCTGCTCGGCACGCGTTGCACGGCATGCGCTTCGGTCTTCTTCCCACGCGAGGACCACCGTTGCCGCAACCCGGGCTGTGCGGGCGGGGAGTTGGAGGAGATCCCGCTGTCCCGGCGCGGGCGCGTCTGGTCGTACACGGACAGCCGGTATCGGCCGCCGTCACCCTACGTGAGCGATCCGGAACTTCCATGGGAGCCGTGCGCGTTGATCGCTGTGGAGCTGGAGGCCGAGCGGATCGTGGTGCTGGGACAGGCGGCTCCGGGGGTCACCGCCTCGGATCTGGCGGTGGGCATGGAGGCGGAGGTCGTGCCCGGCGTGCTCCATGAGGACGCGGAGACGACGTGGACGACGTGGCAGTGGCGGCCGACGGGGGTGAAGGCGTGACGGACGAAGTGGCGGTGCTCGGCGCGGGCATGCATCCGTGGGGCAAGTGGGGGCGGAGCTTCGTCGAGTACGGCGTGGCGGCCGCCCGCGCGGCCCTCGCCGACGCCGGGCTGGACTGGCGGGACATCGGCTCGATCATCGGCGCGGGCACGGTGCGGGGCGGCTACCCGGGATTCGTCGCGGGAGCGACATTCGCGAAAGCACTGGGTTGGCAAGGAGCCCGGGTCGCGAGCGTGTACGCGGCGTGCGCCTCCGGTGCACAGGCCGTCGACACCGCGCGGGCCCAGATCCTCGCCGGCCTCACCGATGTGGTGCTGGTGGTCGGGGCCGATGCCGCTCCCAAGGGATTTTTCCGCCCGGCGGGCGGCGACCGGCCCGACGATCCCGACTGGCTGCGCTTCCGCATCCTCGGGGCGACCAACCCGGTCTACTTCGGGCTGTACGCCCGCAGACGCATGGCTGTGCACGGCGACACGCCGGAGGACTTCGCACAGGTGAAGGTGAAGAACGCGGCGATGGGAGCGGTCAACCCGAACGCCCGCTACCGCAGCCGTGTCACGGCCGAGGAGGTCGCCTCCTCCCCCGTCGTCGCCGATCCGCTGCGGCTGCTCGACATCTGCGCCACTTCCGACGGCGGTGCGGCCCTGGTGCTGTCGAGCCTGGAGTACGCGCGGCGGCATGGGCACGCGGAGCCGGTGCGGATCCGGGCCGTCTCCACGGTGACCCCGCGTTACCCCAACACCGTGTTGGACCTGCCGGACATCGCCACGGACTCCGCGGTCGCGGTGGCGGTGGACCCGCCCGGGGAGACGTTCCGGACGTCGATCGCGCGGGCGGCCTACGACGAGGCCGGCATAGGGCCGGAAGACCTGTCGCTGGCCGAGGTCTACGACCTCTCCACCGCCCTTGAGCTTCAGTGGTACGAAGACCTGGGGCTGTGCGGTGAGGGCGAGGGCGTGAAGCTGCTGCGCGACGGGGCGACGGCCCTGGGCGGTCGCATACCGGTGAACGTCAGCGGTGGACTGGCCTCCTTCGGCGAGGCGGTACCGGCCCAGGCGATAGCCCAGGTGTGTGAGCTGGCCTGGCAGTTGAGAGGCGAGGCAGGTGACCGGCAGGTGACGGGAGCGCGCGTCGGCCTCAGCGCGAACCAGGGGCTCTTCGGGCACGGGTCGGCGGTGATCGCGGTGCGGTGAGCCGCTCTGCCGGAGACTGCACGACCGCATGGCGCCATGCGGGTCACGCACCGCCTCCGTGCGGGTCGTACGGCCGCGCCGGACGCTGGCCATACGCTGTGTGACCGCGCCGGAATCCTGCGTGAACGTCTCATGAACTGGGCCTGAGCGTGCGCCGGTGGAGTCATCATGCTCCCGTGCGCTCCTGGACGGATACTCTCCGCTTCGCCTTCCAACCGGTGGTCAACCTGGCGACCGGGGCGGTCGCGGGACTGGAGATACTCGCCCGCCCGGAGAGCGGCGACATCCTGGCCGAAGCCCGTCGGGATCCCGAACTCGACTGCCGGCTGGCGGTGTCAGCGGTCCGTGCGGCGGTGCGCAAGGAGACCCTGCTCCCGCTGTTCGTCAACGTGTTCGCCGGCACCCTCGCCGACCTCGGCGGTCTCCCTTCCCTGCACGACGCCGTGCGCGAGGCGGGGCGCCTGCCGTGGGAGGTGACGATCGACGTCTGTCCGCCGTACACGCACGTGCCGCAGCACGCGCTGCTGGAGGCGGTCGCCACACTGCGCGGCCAGGGCTTCCGGATCTGCGCGGACGGCGTGGGGGACGGGGACGTGCCCTTGCGGCTGCTCTCGGACATCGCGCCCGGCCTCGTGAAACTGGACGCGTCGCTGCTGGCGCGGCCCGCGGTGGTGCGGTCGATGCGGACGCTGTGCGACGAACTGGGAGCGCTCCTGGCCGTGGAGGGCGTGGAGACCGAGGGGCAGTGCGCGGCGGCATGGGCGGCCGGGGCACAGCTGGCACAGGGCGAGCTCTTCGCGCCGCCGGCCCGGCTGCCCGCCGCGGACGTCTACGTTCCGCCCCGCTCCCCCGGCGGTATGGCGGTGCCTCGGTCCGGGCCGTCGGTACGGGAGTTCGTGCGGCCCGCAGCCTTGCTGCCCGCCACGGCGTCCGCGGGTCAGGTGCGCGCGCTGCTGACCGGCTCGCCGGACGTGTCCGGGGTGCTGCTCGTGGACACCGCCGGGGTACCGGTCCGGTCGGTGCACCGGTCCCGCTTCCTGTTGTCGATGTCGGGACGCTACGGGCACGCCCTGTACGCCGACCGGCCCGCGGCCAAGCTCGGTGACCCGCCGCGGACGGTGGGTGTCGACGCGACCGCCTGGGAGGTGCTGGACGTGGTGGCGGTCGGCGGACGGGACCGTACGTCGGACGACGTGGCCGTGGTGGACGAGCACGGGCGGTGCGTGGGGGTCGTACGGCTTGCGGACCTCGTGCGCGCGCTGGCCGAGACGCGGGTGGAGGAGGCGGCCGGACTCAATCCGCTGACGCGTCTGCCGGGCTCGGACGCGATCACCGAGGAGGTGGACCGGCGCATCGCTGCCGGGCGGGCGTTCGCGCTGAGCTGGCTGGACGTCGACCACTTCAAGCAGGTCAACGACGGGGCCGGGTTCGCGGCGGGCGACGAGCTGATCCGGGCAGTGGGCCGAGCACTCCAGCAGGCCGCCACGGGCGGGGCACGCGTGGGGCACATCGGCGGGGACGACTTCCTGGTCCTGGCCGATCCGGACGGCCTCGATCCGCTGGCCGCCTCCGTGCTGGACGCGCCCTGGTCGGCGGGCGGGCGGCCGGTCACGCTGTCGCTCGCGACGGTGCTGTGCGCGCCGGGCAGTGTGGCGGACCACCGGCAGGCGGCGGCCTGCCTGGCACCGCTGAAGAAGGCGGCGAAGGCCTTGCACGGGGCGAGTTGGGTGCTGGGCCGCGCGGGATCGCCCGGCCACGAGACGCGCCGGGGCTCCGAACCGGCAGCGGCGGGGTGTGGCGTGGCGGAACCCGGTGGGGGGTGATGGGCGGCTGCGGGAAGGGCCGGGTATTCGGGGGTTCTGTATCGCTCGCAGTGCCGGAGGGGCGCGAGCGTGGGTTCTGGGCGGCTTGCAGGTCGCGTGGGGTGAGGACATGAATGCGCTCTGAGCCGCATGCGGGGTCGCGTGGGCCCGGAGGGGCGGGCATGGGGTTCTGAGCCCCTCGTAGGGGCTTCAGCGGCGAGCGGGGCAGGGGATCTGGCGGAGCTCCGGTGGGCTCGGCACATGCGGTCCGCGGCGCTGTCAGGGGCGGCGTCTGGGCGCCGGGAACCTGCCCCGGCAGGCCCCGCACGGCGGCCTGCAGCGGGTCCCGACTGGTCCGGTTGAGAAACCGGCAGGTCAGGTAGATGCTGGACACGAGCAAGCGAGGAGTCAGGTGAGGCTGGGCAGTCGCCAAGGGCGGGGCTCAGCGAAGGCCGGACACCACCCGTCATGCCTCGCGCGGCGCACAAGGTCCGCGCGGGTCCGACCCAGATCTGAACAACGACCCGACCGGGTACCGCCGCGGCCGCGCAACCGGCCACCCGGCCCGGCAGAAACCCGGGCGACCGTCACATGGCCGTCAACCGTTGCGGTCGGCTACCTTGACGCCCTTTGGGTGCCGGTGAACACTTCCGGTGTCAGTCGACATCGCCGTACATACTCGGCGTAATCCGGCACTGCGGCGCGTGGAAGCGCCTGCGCCAAGGCCCATTCCCCACGGGCGATTCGGCTGCGACGGCACGCTCGTCACGGATGCCGGGCGGGGCGCGGGACCCCTGCCTTCGGCTGAAGTAGCCATGGGAAACGCACCCTGCACGTGAGGCCTGGGGCGGACCGTTCCGGGTCACGGCCTAGGAGCCGCCATGAGTAACTGGGACATCTTCTTCGGCGAGTTGATCGGCACGGCGATCCTGATCCTGTTCGGCGCCGGAGTGTGCGCGGCCGTCACCCTCAGGTTCTCGAAGGCACGGGCCTCCGGGTGGATCGTGATCGCGTTCGGCTGGGGCTTCGCCGTGCTGGCCGGCGCGTACACCGCCGCTCCCCTCTCCGGAGGGCACCTCAACCCGGCCGTCACCTTCGGTCTCGCCGTCGACACCGGTGTGTGGGACAAGGTCTGGATCTACATCCTGGGGCAGATGGCCGGAGCCATGATCGGGGCCATCCTGGCGTACCTGGTGTACTTCGCCCAGTTCCAGGCCAACGTGCGCAAGACGGGGACCACCGAGGGCACGGAGGACGAACCGGTTCCGACGCTGGGCATCTTCTCCACGATCCCCGAGATCCGGAACCCGGTGGCCAACCTGATGACCGAGATCCTCGCCACCATCGCGCTGGTGCTGCCCCTGCTTGCCCTCGTCGGCAGCAACCGGCACGTGGAGGGAATCGGCATCGGTCAGATCGCCGGGCAGACCGAAGGCATCTACGGATCCGGCATCGCGATCCTCCTGGTCGCCCTGCTGGTCGTCGGCATCGGTCTGTCCCTGGGTGGTCCCACCGGGTATGCCATCAACCCGGCACGTGACCTCGGACCGCGCATCATCCACTCCGTCCTGCCGATCCCGAACAAGGGAACGTCCGATTGGGGCTACTCGTGGATCCCGGTCGTCGGCCCGCTGATCGGCGGATTGCTGGGTGGCCTCATCTACAACGCAGCCTTCTGAACCAGCCCGAGGGGTAGTCATGACGGACAACGCCGAGAAGTACGTCGCAGCGATCGACCAGGGCACCACGTCGAGCCGCTGCATCGTCTTCAACCAGCACGGCGCGATCGTCGCCGTCGACCAGCGCGAGCACCGCCAGATCTTTCCCAAGCCGGGCTGGGTCGAGCACGACGCCACCGAGATCTGGTCCAAGACCCAGGCGGTGGTCGCCGGGGCGATCGCCAAGGCCGGGCTGCGCGCCGACCAGCTGAGCGCGATGGGGATCACCAACCAGCGGGAGACGACCCTCCTGTGGGACCGCGCGACGGGCAAGCCGGTGCACAACGCCATCGTCTGGCAGGACACGCGGACGGCGGCGCTCTGCAACCAGCTGGGCGGATCGGACGGGCAGGACCGTTTCCGCGAGCAGACGGGGCTGCCGCTGGCCACCTACTTCTCCGGGCCCAAGGCGGCCTGGCTGCTCGACAACGTGCCCGACCTGCGGGCGCGCGCCGAACGCGGTGAGATCGCCTTCGGCACCATGGACTCGTGGCTGATCTGGAACCTCACCGGCGGTACGGACGGCGGTCAGCACGTCACCGACGTCACCAACGCCGGCCGGACCATGCTGATGAACCTGGAGACCCTCCAGTGGGACTCCTCGATCCTCTCGGCGATGAACATTCCCGAGGCCATGCTGCCCGAGATCAAATCATCCGCCGAGGTGTACGGCACCGCCGTCGGCCAGCTCGCCGGTGTCCCCGTGGCCTCGGCGCTGGGCGACCAGCAGGCGGCCGTGTTCGGGCAGGCCTGCTACGACGTGGGCACGGCGAAGAACACGTACGGCACGGGGAGCTTCCTGCTGCTCAACACGGGCAACCGCCCGGTGCCGTCGAAGAGCGGCCTGCTGACGACCATGGGGTACAAGATCGGCAGTGAGGCGCCGATCTACTGCCTGGAAGGGTCGATAGCCATAACGGGCGCGCTGGTCCAGTGGTTCCGCGACCAGCTCGGCATCATCCGCACCGCCGACGAGATCGAGCCCCTGGCGGCGAGCGTGGAGGACAACGGCGGTGCGTACATCGTGCCCGCGTTCTCTGGCCTGTTCGCGCCGTACTGGCGCTCCGACGCGCGTGGCGTGGTCACCGGCCTCACCCGGTACGTCACTAAGGCGCATCTCGCGCGCGCGGTGCTGGAGGCGACGAGCTGGCAGACGCGCGAGGTCGTGGACGCCATGTACCAGGACTCCGGGGTGCACATCACCACCCTGAAGGTCGACGGCGGCATGACGAAGAACAACCTGCTCATGCAGCACCAGTCGGACGTGCTCGACGTGCCGGTGGTGCGGCCCAAGGTCTCCGAGACGACCTGTCTGGGCGCCGCGTACGCGGCCGGTCTGGCCACCGGTGTGTGGAACGACCTGGACGAACTCAAGGCGCACTGGCAGAAGGACGTCGAGTGGACGCCGTCCATGGAGGCGTCGGTACGGGACCGCGAGTACCACAACTGGCGCAAGGCCGTGGAGCGGAGCTTCGGCTGGGAGGAGGACGGCGACAGCTAGCCACGCGCGCGTGGAGGGCCGTTTCCGACTGCGGCCCGTACCCCTGTCGGCGGGGGTACGGGCCGTGCCCGCCGGTCTGTTCCGGTCAGGAGGTCACCGTGTGGCGGCGGTCCGCCGCGTAGGCCATCGCGTGCTGGACGACGCCGATGAGCGCTTCCTTGACGGACTCGCGGTCGCGGGCGTCGCACATCATGAGCGGTACGCCGTCGTCGAGGTCGAGGGCTTGGCGGACGTCCTCGACGGGGTAGCGCGGGGCGCCCTCGAAGCAGTTGACGCCGACGAGGAACGGTATGGCGCGCCGTTCGAAGTAGTCGACGGCGGCGAAGCAGTCCTCCAGGCGCCGGGTGTCGGCCAGCACGACGGCACCGAGCGCGCCCTCGGAGAGTTCGTCCCACATGAACCAGAACCGCTCCTGTCCGGGCGTGCCGAAGAGGTACAGCACCAGGTCCTCGCGCAGGGTGATGCGGCCGAAGTCCATGGCCACGGTCGTGGTGTGCTTGCCTTCCACGCCGCTGATGTCGTCGACCGGGCGCCCGGCCTCGGTGAGCAGTTCCTCGGTGCGCAGCGGCCTGATCTCGCTGACCGCGCCGACGAGCGTGGTCTTGCCCACGCCGAAGCCGCCGGCCACCAGGATCTTGAGCGTGACGGGCTCGACCGGAGGCTTGCCGCGCTCAGAACGCCCGAAGATCATCGATCTCTTCTCCTGCTTGATGGGGGTCGGGCGACGGCGGGCCGTAGCCTCCGCCGCCGGGGGTTTCGATGACGAGTACGTCGCCGGTGACGACGTCAGCGGAGCCACTGCCGCCGAGGTCGGTCACCGTGCCGTCGGCGTGTTCCACTCGGTTGGCGCCGAGAGCGCCCGGCTCGCCGCCCGCCATACCGTACGGGGGGACGCGACGGTGCTGCGAGAGCGTGGAGACGGTCATGGGCTCCAGGAAGCGGATGCGGCGGACGGCGCCGTCGCCGCCACGCCACCGTCCGGCGCCGCCGCTGCCGCGCCGGACCGCGAACTCCTCGAGGCGCACGGGCAGTCGCCATTCCAGGACCTCGGGGTCGGTGAGGCGTGAGTTGGTCATGTGGGTCTGGACGACGGGTGCGCCAGGGAAGCCGTCGCCCGCTCCCGAGCCGGAGGCGACCGTCTCGTAGTACTGGTGGCGCGCGTTGCCGAAGGTGACGTTGTTCATGGTCCCGGAGCCCTCGGCCTGGACGCCGAGGGCGGCGTAGAGGGCACCGGTGATGGCCTGGGAGGTCTCCACGTTGCCCGCGACGACGGCGGCCGGCGGCTCGGGCGCGAGCAGGGAGCGGGGCGGCACGACGATGCTCAGGGGGCGCAGGCAGCCGTCGTTGAGGGGGATGTCGTCGGCGACGAGGGTGCGGAAGACGTACAGGACGCACGCGTTGACGACCGAGAAGGGCGCGTTGAAGTTGGTGGGCAGCTGCGCGGACGTGCCGGTGAAGTCGATGGTGGCGGCTCGGTTCTCGCGGTCCACGCGTACGGTCACGCGGATGACGGCGCCCGAGTCGGTCTCGTAGGCGTACTCGCCGTCGTCGAGGGCGTCGATGACGCGGCGCACGGCCTCTTCGGCGTTGTCCTGGACGTGCCGCATATAGGCCTGGACGACGTCGAGGCCGAACTCCTCGATCATGCGGCCGACCTCGTCGACGCCCTTCTGGTTGGCGGCGATCTGGGCGCGCAGGTCGGCGAGGTTGGTCTTCGGGTTGCGGGAGGGGTACGGGGCCTCGGTGAGGAGGCGGAGGGTCTCTTCCTCGCGGAAGCGGCCGTTCTCGGCGAGCAGCCAGTTGTCGAAGAGGACGCCTTCCTCCTCGATGGTGCGGCTGTTCGCGGGCATGGAGCCGGGGGCGATGCCGCCGATCTCGGCGTGGTGGCCGCGTGAGGCGACGTAGAAGAGGATCTCCGGGTCACTCTCCGTGTTGCCCGGCGATGGGGTGCCGAAGACCGGGGTGATCACGGTGACGTCGGGCAGGTGGGTGCCGCCGTGGTACGGGTCGTTGACGGCGTACGTGTCGCCCGGGCGCATGCGGGGGCCGCGCCGGCGGATGACCTCTTTGACGCTGGTTCCCATCGAGCCCAGGTGGACGGGGATGTGGGGGGCGTTGGCCACCAGGTTTCCGTCCGGGTCGAAGAGGGCGCAGGAGAAGTCCAGACGCTCTTTGATGTTGACGGACTGGGCGGTGGACTCGAGGCGGGCGCCCATCTGCTCGGCGATGGACATGAAGAGGTTGTTGAAGACCTCGAGCAGAACCGGGTCGACTTTCGTGTCGAGATCGGAACTCTGCGTAATCGCGGCGCGTTCCATGAGCAGATGCCCGTCGTCGGTCGCCGCGGCCCGCCAGCCGTCGTCGACGACGGTCGTCGCGCCGGCTTCGGTGATGATCACCGGGCCGGTGACGGGGTCGCCGGGGGGAAGGTCCTCGCGGCGGTGGAGGGGTACGTCCCGCCAGGAACCGCCGGTGTGGAGGCGGACGGTCCGTGGCGGCGGGGGGCTGCCGTCCTGGGTGGCTCCGTGGGGAGCGAGAGCGGAGAGATCGGGGGGTTCTGTGATGCCGGTGGCTTCGACGGAGAGGGCTTCGACGACGATCGGGCGGTCGAGCGTGAAGGAGTACGTGGCGCGATGACGGTCTTCGAAAGCTCGCCGCATCGTGTCGGGCTCGGTCAGTTCGACGGTGAGGGTCGTGTCGGTGCCGTCGTAGCGGAGCTCCGCGCGACGGGTGACCTCGATGCGCTCCTCGGGGACGTCCTCGGCGAGGAGTTCGGCGCGCGCCGCCGCTTCGAGGTCTTCGGCGATCTTGCGGACGCCGGGCATGGAGGCGGGGCCCAGGGGTGCCTCGACCGACTGTCCGCGCATGGCGGTGGTGTCGGCCAGGCCGATGCCGAGCGCGGAGAGGACACCGGCCATGGGCGGCACGAGGACGGTGCGGATGCCGAGGGAGTCGGCGACCATGCAGGCGTGCTGGCCGCCGGCGCCGCCGAACGTGGTGAGGGCGTAGCGGGTGACGTCGTGGCCCTTCTGGACGGAGATCCGCTTCACGGCGGACGCGATGTTGGCGACGGCGATCCGCAGGTAGCCCTCGGCGACCTGCTCGGGGGTGCGGTCGTCGCCGGTCCGCTCGCTGATCTCGCGCGCGAGGGCGGTGAAGCGGTCCCGGACGAGTGCCTCGTCGAGGGGCTCGTCGCCGTTCGGGCCGAACACGTTCGGGAAGTGGGCGGGCTGGATCCGGCCGAGCATGACGTTGGCGTCGGTGACGGCGAGCGGACCGCCGCCGCGGTAGCAGGCGGGTCCCGGGTCCGCGCCCGCCGAGTCCGGCCCTACGCGGTAGCGGGAGCCGTCGAAGTGCAGGACGGAGCCGCCGCCGGCCGCGACGGTGTGGATGTCCAGCATGGGGGCGCGCAGCCGGACGCCGGCGATCCGGCTGGTGAAGACCCGTTCGTACTCGCCCGCGAAGTGGGAGACGTCGGTGGAGGTGCCGCCCATGTCGAAGCCGATGACGCGGTCGAAGCCGGCGAGCTGCGACATCCGGGCCATGCCGACGATGCCGCCGGCCGGGCCGGACAGGATGGCGTCCTTCCCGCGGAACTGCCCGGCCTCGGTGAGGCCGCCGTTGGACTGCATGAACATCAGCCGTACGCCTTCGAGTTCGTCGGCGACCTGCCGGACGTAGCGGCGCAGTACGGGCGAGAGGTAGGCGTCGACGACGGCGGTGTCCCCGCGGGGGACGAGCTTCATCAGGGGGCTGGCCTCGCTGGAGAGCGAGATCTGCGGGAAGCCGATGCGGGCGGCGAGCTCCCCGACAGCCTGTTCGTGGGCGGGGTGGAGGTGGCTGTGCATGCAGACCACGGCGACGGCCCGGATGCCGTCGTCGTACGCCTCCTGGAGGGGCCCGGCGAGGGCGTCCAGGTCGGGCGCGAGCAGGACGGTGCCGTCGGCGTCGATGCGCTCGTCGACCTCGACGACCCGTTCGTACAGCAGCTCGGGCAGGTCGATGCGGCGGGCGAAGATGCTCGGGCGGTTCTGGTAGGCGATGCGCAGGGCGTCGCGGAAGCCGCGGGTGATGGCCAGGAGGGTGCGTTCGCCCTTGCGCTCCAGGAGGGCGTTGGTGGCGACCGTGGTCCCCATGCGTACGGTCTCCACTGGGTCGGCGGAGCCGGACAGCAGGGTGCGGACGCCCTCGACCGCGGCGTCGGCGTAGCGTGCCGGATTGTCCGACAGGAGCTTGTGCGTGAGCAGCCGGCCGTCCGGGCGACGCGCGACGACGTCGGTGAAGGTGCCGCCCCGGTCGACCCAGAACTGCCAGCCAGTCACGTCAGTACCTCGCTTCCGCGCTGTTCACAGCGCCCGGAGGCCGTTGATCACGTCGCGCAGAATACTCTCGTCCGGCAGTTCGGCCGGGGGTACGGGCCGGTTCACATGGACGAATTCCGCGTCCACGAGATCTCCGACAAGGACCCGTACCACCCCGATCGGCAGGTCGAGTTCCGCTGCGAGTTCGGCGACCGACTGCGGGACGTCACGGCACAGTTCGACGATGTCCACGTGCTCCGGGGAGAGCATGTGGTCGGCCTCCGGGTCGTCCGCGTGCGGTTCCGTGACCACGACCGCGATCAGGTCCAGGCGGTGCTGGCCCTGGCTGCTGGTGCGGCCGCGCGTCATGGCGTACGGACGGACGACCGGTCCGGCCTCGTCGTCGAACCAGTGGCTTCTTCCCTGACCGTCAGCGCTCATGTCATCCCACTACCCGCCTGCGGGCAGATCGGTGCGCGGAGCGGCGCCCAGATGCACACCCACCCGCTTCACGAGGAGTGTCATCTCGTAGGCGACCTGGCCGACGTCCGAGTCGGCGTCCGAGAGGACGGCGAGGCAGCTGCCGTCGCCGGCGGCCGTCACGAACAGGAAGGCGTCGTCGAGCTCGACGACCGTCTGGCGGACGTTGCCGGCCTCGAAGTGGCGTCCCACGCCCTTGGCGAGGCTGTGGAACCCGGAGGCGACGGCGGCGAGGTGCTCGCTGTCCTCCCTGGTCAGGTCCTTGGAGAACCCTGTCGGCAACCCGTCGCCGGAGAGCACGAGGGCCTTGCGGATGCTCGCGACGCGGTCCACGAGATCGTCGAGGAGCCAGTTCAGCTCCCCCTTGCTGTTCGCGGTGTGGCCGGTCGCCTTCGGTGCGGTCATCGACCGTCCCCCTCTGTCGTTCCTTGTCGTGCTGCGCCGCTGTGGGCGGCATCGCCCGCGGCGTTCTCCTCGCGGCCGCGCTGCCAGCCGCGCTGGAGCGAGGCCATTCGGCTGCGTACTTCCTCGGCGTCGCGTTCGGCGGGCTCGGCCCTGGCCTCCGTACGGGGCTCGGGGCCCCGTTTCAGCTGCGGGGCCAGGTTGGCCTGCCGGACGCGCCGGGGCAGCGGCGCGGTGCCGGAGCGAGGCGTCTGGGGTGCGGAGCGGGGGTCGTCCCCCCGTCCTGCCGCGCCGGTCTCCTGGGGCGCGGCTCCGGAGCCGGTCCTGGGGCGCATGGGCGCGCCGGGCGTCTCCGCCGGGGTGCCGGAGAGGCGGTCGGGTGCGTCCGGGCCGCTCGAGGCGATCTCCGCGCGGCGTGTCCGCCGGGGCAGGGAGGACGGCTCCGACCGGTCACCGAAGCCGCTGCCGGACGAGGCAGGGGCTTCGGTGGGTTCCTCGTTCCGGCCGGCCGCGCCGATGCCCCGGCGAGCGGAGTCCGTCCCCCGGCGACGGGCCGGCAGGGGCGGCGGTGCGTCCGGCTGCGACTCGCTGCCGGACGGCGAGCCCTCTGTGCGGCGGCGCACCGGAAGCGCGGGCTCGGGCCCGGTCCGTCCGGTGTCGCGACCGCTCGCGGACTCCTCACCCCGGCGGCGGGACGGGAGCGAGGGTGTGGCCCCCGAGTCCGCTCGGCCGGTGCCCGCGGTCTCCTCCTCGGTCTTGCCCCGCCGGGGGCGCTGCTCGGTGACGGGACGCCCGTGCGAGCTGACCAGCTTGGGGGTGTGGCGGCGGGACAGCGGGACCGGGGCGCTCAGCTCGCCGTCCGTGTCCGTGCGGTCCCGTGCGCTGCGGGAGTCGGCGGTCTGCTGGTGCGGGTCGGTACGGCGGCCCGCCGTCTCGTTCGGGGCGCGGGTGAGGGAGTGGCGCGGGCGGAAGAGGCCGCCGTGTTCGCTGTCCTCGTCCTCGATGGCACCGGGGAAGCCGTCGACGGCGTCGAGATCGACGGGGGCCTCGAGCTCGACCGGTCCGTCCAGGAGGGAGGCCGGCAGGCCGGTCCGTGCGGGCGCCTGGGACAGTGCGGCGCGGCGGGTGTCCTTGGGTTCGCTCTCCTTGGCCAGCTGGGGCCGGTCGAGCCGGAAGCCCAAGCCGTTGGTGTCCGGGACGTCGTCCGTCAGCAGCGCGTCGGGGATGAAGACGACGGCGGTCGTGCCGCCGTACGGGGAGGGCTGCAGGGAGACCCGGACGTTCTGCCGCTGGGCGAGACGGCTGACCACGAACAGGCCGAGCCGGTCGGTGTCGGACAGTTCGAACTCCGGCGTCTCGGCGAGCCGGAGGTTGGCGTCCAGCAGCGCTTCGGCGGCCATGCCGAGGCCGCGGTCGTGGATCTCGAGCGTGAAGCCGTTGGCGACCCGCTCGCCCAGGACCTGGACGGCGGTGTGCGGCGGGGAGAAGACGGTGGCGTTCTCCAGGAGTTCGGCCACGAGGTGGGTGAGGTCGGCGACGGCCGGGCCGGTGACGGCGATACGCGGAAGACGGCGGACCTCGATGCGCTCGTAGTCCTCGACCTCGGCGACGGCGGCGCGTACGACGTCCATGAGCTGGACGGGCTTGCGCCACTGGCGGGAGGGAGCGGCGCCGGAGAGGATCACCAGGCCCTCGGCGTGCCGGCGCATGCGGGTGGTCAGGTGGTCGAGGCGGAACAGGTCGGCGAGTTCCTCGGTGTCCTCGGTCCTGCGCTCCATGGCGTCGAGCAGGGTGAGCTGCTTGTGGAGCAGGACCTGGCTGCGGCGCGCGAGGTTCACGAAGACCTCGGAGACACCGGCGCGCAGTTCGGCCTGTTTGACGGCGGCTTCGACGGCGGCGCGCTGGAGGGTGTTGAGGGCCTGGCCGACCTCGCCCATCTCGTTCTTGTCGTACTCCAGGCGCGGGACCTCGGTCTCGACGTCGACCTGCTCGCCCGCGGACAGGCGGCGCATCACGCTGGGCAGTCGTACTCCGGACGCCTCGTGGGCCTCCAGTCGCAGCTGCCGCAGGTCGCGGATGAGGGTGCGGCCGACGCGTACGGACAGGAAGAGGGAGAGCAGCAGTGCGATCAGGCCGAGGGCGCCGGCGATGACCGCCTTGGCGATGACGCCGATGGCCACCGGGTGGACGCGGTCCTGGTAGCGGTCGTTGGCCTGGTCGTTGAGGGTGCCGAGTTCGTCGAGGACGTTGCCGGCGGCGCTGTCCCAGCTCTTCGCGGTGACGCCGCGGGGTGTTCCGGCTCCGGAGTCGAGGGCCGCTTCCTCGGCCACGCGCAGCGGTGCGGAGGAGGCGTTCTTCCAGAAGCTCTCGTAGCGGTCACGCTCGGCGACAGGCAGCAGCTGCAGGTTGACGTCGTACATCAGGGTGCGCTGCGCCACGAGGTCGGAGATCTCGCGCTCTTCGGCGTGGGAGATCCTGCCGACGATCAGGGCGGAGCCGAGGAGCGCGTCCTCGCGGGAGAGGAGTTCACGGGCGCGGGCGAGGTTGACCAGCGCGCGGTACTGCTTGTCCAGCTCCACGTTGTCGACCACGTGCAGGTTGGCCAGCAGGACGTAGCACGGGTCGACCAGACGGTTGTAGAGGTCGAGAGCCTGGGAGCGGTTGACGGTGCCGTCCTCGACACTGCGGCGGAGCGACTCGATGCCTTCGAAGGCGTCCAGGACCGCGGTGAGCCGCTCGTCGGTGTCCTGGCCCATCGCGTCGCGCACGTCCGGGTTCTCGGCGTTCTCGCGGATGCTGCCGACGGCCTCGTCGGTGGCGGTCCGGCTGCGCCGCAGCGCGGCGAGCCCGTCGGAGGCACGGGGGTCGGCGAGGTAGACGAGGGTCTGGCGGCGTTCCTCCTGGAGAACGCGGACGGTGTCCTCGACGGGGTAGCCGATCTTCTCCACCACGGACGACACGTTGAACAGGTCGCTCGCCTCGCGTCCCGTGAGCACGGTGGCGAAGGCCCAGATCGCGGTCAGGGACACCAGCGGCACGAGAAGCAGCGCCACGATCTTCCGGCGGATGGACTTCCCGCGAAAGCGCATGGCCTCCCCCAGCTCGGGCCCCCGGTCTACCGGGGGTACACATGTGCGTCAACAAACGGCGCGAGCCTACTACCGACGCACAGGGAACTCGAAGACCGGTCCGGAGGCTGAACTTCCGCGCCAGCCACGAGGTGTGGGGAGTTGTCCGGGCATTGCAGGAGTTGTCTCCCCGAAACCGATGGTGAGCGTACGGGCCAATCCCCGTGGTCGGCCAGGGCGGTTGGCTGAAATTTTTCGGTTTCCGGGAATCTTCGTGGCGGGTCGTTCGTCCTTCACTACGGGAAATGGGGGCGGAATCGGCCACAGGAGCCGCATCCCGAACCCGGGCGGCGTAAAACAGCGCAAGCCGGGCAGCCACTGGGGAGCACGGGTCTTCGGATGCGGGCGAGCGGTCTGCTGGCGGTGGGGAGTGACACATTGATGGGCACGGCGGAGCGGCGCGGGGCGCCCAGGGCTGGCGGGGCGCAGGTGACAGGGCATCGGGATCCCGAGGCGGCTGATCACGGCATTCCGGCTGCCGAGGCAGAGGCAAGGGCTCGCGAGGCGGACGTCCTGGCCCCCGAGGTGGGCCGAGGCATACGCGAGCAGCAGCACTACCGGCCCTTGTGGGTCGAGGAGCCGGCGCGGCGGCGCCGGTTGCCGGATCCGGTGCGCACGGCGGCTGTGCGGGCGGTCCTGCTCATCGCCGTGACGCTGATTCAGGCGATGGTGGCCTTCCTGTGCACGATGGCCGGGTCCTGGCTGGCGTTCCCCATGGTGATCAGCAGTGTGGTCAGCACGATCGCGGCCACGTGGGGGGCACTCGACGTGTGGGTGACGCGTCAGGTCTGGAACCAGCGCAACGGAGTGGTGTCCATGCCGAGCAGCACGGCACGGGCCCTGCGCCGCGAGCGGCGCCGGGCCCGGCGTCAGGCACGTTCGGCGGAACGCGCCCAGGAGCGGATACGCCGGCGGGGTGGGGCCGGGCAGTTGTCCCACTCGTAAGGGGAGTTCGGCGCGCGTACGGCAGATTCGGTGCTCGTACGGCAGGTTCGGTGCTCGGGCAGAAGGTGGTGCTCGTAAGGCAGGTGCGGCGGGCGCGGCCCTCGTATAGAAGGTGTGCCTAGAAGGTGCGCCGCTGGTGCAGAGGTTGCGACCGAAGGGTCTGGCAGGGCCCCGGGCCGCGACCGACGCTCAGCGGATCCCGGAGCCCGTCCCCGCTCACGGGATGACGGACCGCACCCGTTCCTCCCCGGCGTCCCTGGCGAGTTCGCGTCTGGCCCGCATGAAGGGACGCGGGCGGTCCACGGCGAGCACGGCGGTCGTACGGCCGTCGCGCTCGTAGCGGGCGAGGAAGCCTCCCTCGGACGGTGCGCCGTCGGAGAGCTCGCCCTCGGCGATGCGGACGGTGTCGCCGTCCCGGCGCCGGCCGGCGAACTGGATGCGTGCGCCGTACTGGTCGGACCAGAAGTAGGGCACCGCGTCGGCGGTCTTGACGGTGTGTCCGGCGAGCAGGTTCGTCACGGCGACGCGGGGCTGCTGGGTGGCTGACGTCCAGTGCTCGGCGCGGTGGCCGCCGACGCAGGCGACGTCGCCGACGGCGACCACCTGCGGCAGGGTCGTCACACACCCGTCGTCGCACAGGACGCCGTCCCGCAGGGCCAGGGCGGATCCGACCAGCCAGGCCGTGTTGGGGACGGCACCGATTCCGACGATCACGGTGTCGGCGGGGAGGGTGCGTCCGTCGGTGAGGTCCACGCCGGTGACGGTGGCGGTGCCCCGCAGGCCGGTCACACCGGTGCCGGTGACGAGGTCCACGCCGCCGCGGCGGTGCAGTGCGGCGCACACGGCCGCCATGTCGGCGCCGAGTTGGGGCACGAGCGGGAGCGGGGCGGCCTCGACGACGGTGATGGAGTGACCGAGGGAGGAGCAGGACGAGGCGGTCTCGGCGCCGATGAAGCCGCCGCCGATGACGACGACGCGGCGCGGGCCACGGCTGAGTTCCTCGCGCAGGGCGAGGGCGTCGTCGAGGGTGCGGAGTGTGTGGACTCCGGCGAGGCTGTCGCCGGGGAGACGGCGGGCCGAGGCACCCGTGGCGATGACGACGCCGTCGGTGGAGACGGTACGGCCGTCGTCCAGCAGGACGGTGCGGCCTCGGGCGTCGAGCGCCCGGGCACGGACGCCGAGGAGCCACTCGGCGCCGAGTTCGGCGGTCTCCTCGGCGTCGGTGAGGGCGAGTTGGGTCTCGTCGGCGCGGCCGGTGAGGAAGTCCTTGGAGAGAGGAGGCCGGTCGTAGGGATGGTGGAGTTCGTCGCCGACGATCACCAGTCGCCCGTCGTAGCCCTGGGCGCGCAGTTCCCGGGCGGCGTACACGCCGGCGAGCGAGGCTCCGACGATGGTCACGGTTCGCATGCGGCGTACCTCCTTCCGGCGCCTGGACCACTGCCGGCCGCGCCGGTCGGAGTCAGCCCTCCAGGAGCGTCCAGCCTGACGCCAGGGCGGCGACGCCTCCTCCCCACGCCCGGACCACTGCCGGCCGCGCCGGTCGCAGTCCGCGCTCCAGGAGCGTCCAGCCTGACGCCAGGGCGGCGGCGCCCCCGCTCGCCGTCTGGCGTGATGGCAGGGCGGCGCCGCCCCCGCTCACCGTCCGGCGAGCCCGCCGGGCGCGTCTCGGTACGCCGCCCGCAGGCACCCCCGGCGCCGAGGCCGGTCGCACCCCCAGCCGCCCCCCGGTCCTGCCCCGTCACGCCGCCGTCCCCTCCTCCGCCGCGAGGTGGACGTGGATGACGCCGCCGTCGACGGTGACGCGGTGGGTGCGGACGGGGCGGCGGGCCGGGAGGCACGTCGGCAGGCCCGTGCGCAGGTCGAAGGAGGCGGCGTGCAGCGGGCATTCGACCAGGCAGCCCTCCAGCCAGCCCTCCGAGAGGGAGGCGTCCTGGTGGGTGCAGGTGTCGTCGATGGCGTGGAGTTCGCCGTCGTCGGTGTGGAACACGGCGACGGGCGGTGTCGTCTCGATGCGGATGGACTCGCCCTTGGGGAGGTCTTCGAGGCGGCAGACGGGAATCACGGGCCCCCCCTCTCGGTCCGGGACGCATGGCCCGGAGCCGTTCGGCCAGACTGTAGGCAGTTCAGGGAGTGCCGGACCGGGGCGGGTCCGGGCACGGAAAGGTGTTGGTGCACATGGGTCCGGTCCCGCGATCGGGACGAGTCTCCCACCGGGAGTTCGTCCCCTTCCGAGATCCGGACGCTTCGGTAACATGATGTTTCACATGGCGCATGAGCAAGCGCTATGCGCAACAGAATCCGGGCGGGACGACCGTCGCGTCAAGGGTTTCCCGCAGATGCGGCCCAAACAGGGCCGACAGGTGGTGAGAGTTCAGCCATGACCGGCACGGAGAAGCAGTCCGACCGCGACGAGAACCGAACGGAGAGCACGGCGAAGCAGGGCGGCAGAGGCGCGGCGAGTGCCGTCCAGTCGGTGGACCGGGCCGTGAGCGTCCTGGAGATCCTCGCCCGGCACGGCGAGGCGGGCGTCACCGAGATCGCGGACGAGCTGGACGTGCACAAGTCCACGGCGTTCCGGCTGCTCGGCGTGCTGGAGAACCGCGGCCTGGTGGCCCAGGCGAAGGACCGCGGCAAGTACTACCTGGGCGCCGGCGTACTACGCCTCGCGGGGGCGGCGGCAGTGCGGCTGGACGTGTCCCAGGAGGGTGTCCCGGTGTGCCGGGAACTCGCCGACGAGCTGGGCGAGACGGTCAACATCGCGGTCCTGGACGACGACGCGGCGGTCAACATCATGCAGGCCAGAGGCACCGCCTCCGTCACCGCGCAGAACTGGCTCGGCCGCCGCACCCCGCTGCACGCCACGTCCAGCGGCAAGGTGCTGCTCGCCCACATGCCGCCCACCCTGCGCGAGGGCCTGCTGGCGCGCCCGCTGCACCGCTTCACGGAGCGCACGGTCACGGTCGCGTCCATGCTGCGCGGCGAGTTGGACACCGTGGTGCGCCAGGGGTACGCGATCACGGTCGAGGAGCTGGAGATCGGGCTGGCGGCAGCGGCGTCGCCCGTCCGCGCGCACGACGGCAAGGTCATCGCCTCGCTCAGCGTCTCGGGACCGGTGTACCGGCTGAGTCCGGAACGGCTGCCGGAGGTGGCGAAGCGCACCGAGGCGGCGGCGGCCGAGCTGTCCCGCCGTATGGGCTACGGCTTCTGACGTAGCGCGGGCAGGGCGCCGAGAGCGTAGGGCACACAGCGCGGGACCAGGCGAAACGCCTGGTCCCGCGCTGTTGTGTGTCCGGCGGGTTTCGCCCGTCCCGTGCTGTTTTCCAAGGGTTGACGCGAACCATGACCCGCACCTCTTGACGGCCCCTCGATGGCGTTCCCACTATGTTCCCCATCGCGCAACCCATCGTGCATTGCGCAACAGCAGAGGAGCTAGGTCGTGCCACATGAGGTCCGAGCCGTAGTCGCTGTCGAGAAGGGCGCACCCGTCGAGGTGCGGACGATCGTGGTTCCCGACCCCGGGCCGGGAGAGGTCCTCGTCACCGTGCAGGCCTGCGGGGTCTGCCACACGGATCTGCACTACCGGGAGGGCGCGATCAACGACGACTTCCCGTTCCTGCTGGGCCATGAGGCGGCCGGCACGATCGAGGCGGTCGGCGAGGGTGTCACCGAGCTGAAACCCGGCGACTACGTGGTGCTCGCCTGGCGTGCCCCGTGCGGCAGTTGCCGTTCCTGTCGCCGTGGCCGCCCCTGGTACTGCTTCGACTCCCGCAACGCCGCCCAGCCGATGACCCTGCTGGACGGAACACCGCTCAGCAACGCCCTCGGGATCGGCGCCTTCGCCGAGAAGACCCTGGTGGCGGCGGGGCAGGCCGTGAAGATCGACCCGGCCGCCCGGCCGGAGGCGGCGGGCCTCATCGGCTGTGGCGTGATGGCCGGCTACGGCGCCGCCGTCAACACCGGCAACGTCGGCCGGGGTGACTCGGTCGCCGTCATCGGCTGCGGCGGAGTCGGCAACGCGGCGATCGCGGGCGCCTGCCTCAACGGCGCCATGAAGGTCATCGCCGTGGACATCGACGACAGGAAACTCGACCAGGCGGAGAAGTTCGGCGCGACGCACACCGTCAACTCGCGGGGCACGGACCCGATCGAGGCGGTGCGGGAGCTCACCGGCGGCTTCGGCGTCGACATCGCCATCGACGCCGTAGGCCGCCCCGAGACCTTCCGGCAGGCCTTCTACATGCGCGACCACGCGGGTCTGCTGGTCCAGGTCGGCGTGCCCTCACCCGAGATGAAGCTCGAACTGCCGCTGATCGACGTGTTCTCGCGGGGCGGTGCGATCAAGTCGTCCTGGTACGGCGACTGCCTGCCGAGCCGCGACTTCCCGTTCCTGATCGACCAGTACCTGTACGGGCTGCTGGACCTGAACGCGTTCGTCAGCGAGACGATCGCGCTGGACCAGGTGGAAGCGGCGTTCGCGAAGATGCACCGGGGTGAGGTGCTGCGCTCGGTGGTCGTCCTGTGAGCGCCGTGCGGGTGCGGCGCGTCGTCACCTCGGGCACGTTCAGCCTCGACGGCGAGACGTTCGACGTCGACAACAACGTCTGGCTCGTCGGTGACGACGAGGAGGTGCTGGTCGTCGACGCCGCGCACGACGCCCGTGCGATCCACGAGGCCGTCGCGGGCCGCCGGGTCACCGCGATCGTGTGCACGCACGCCCACGACGACCACATCGACGCGGCGCCCGAGTTGTCGGCCCTGACCGGCGCGCCGGTCCTGCTGCACCCCGACGACCGCGAGCTGTGGTCCCGCACGCACCCCCACCGCAAGCCCGACGGCGACCTCGTCGACGGCCAGGTCCTCGCCGTCGCCGGGATCGAACTCCGGGTCATCCACACCCCCGGCCACACCTGGGGCAGCTGCTCCCTCCACGCCCCCTTCCTCGACGTCGTCCTCACCGGCGACACCCTGTTCCACGGCGGCCCGGGCGCCACCGGCCGCTCCTACTCGGACCGTCCGACGATCGAGGCGTCGCTGCGCAACCGGCTGCTCACCCTGCCCGGCGCCACCACCGTCCACACCGGGCACGGCCCGGACACCACGATCGCGGCGGAGCGCCGGAACGTGCCGGCGCCCTGAGCCGCACAAAGCTGCCTCCCGACAAACACCCAGCCCCAGCGCGTTCATCCCGTCCCGGCAAGGAGGGGCATGTCCAGCACACCCGAAATCCCCCGCGTGGTCGTCGTCGGCGCCGGCATCGTCGGCTGTTCCCTCGCCGACGAGCTGACGGCCCGCGGCTGGACCGACGTCACCGTCCTCGAACAGGGGCCCCTGCCCGCGCCCGGCGGCTCCACCTCGCACGCGCCCGGCCTCGTCTTCCAGACCAGCCCGTCGAAGACCCTCACCGCCCTCGCCCGCTACACGGTCGAGAAGTTCGGCTCCCTCGACGTCGACGGCGTCTCCTGCTTCCAGCGAGTCGGCGGCCTGGAGCTGGCCACCACCCCGGAGCGCCTCGCCGAACTCCACCGCAGGGCCGGCTACGCCGCCTCCTGGGGCGTGCGCGGCGAGGTCGTCAGCGCCACCCGCTGCAAGGAACTGTGGCCCCTGATCGACGAGTCGATCGTCCTCGGCGGCTTCCACACCCCGGACGACGGCCTGGCCCGCGCGCTTCTCGCCGCCCGGGCGCAGCTGGCCCGGGCCACCGCGCGGGGCGCCCGCTTCCTGGACCGGCACACAGTCACCGGCATCGAACGGGACGACGGCCGGGTCACCGCCGTCGTGACCGACCGGGGAACCTTCCCGGCCGACCACGTCGTCTCGGCCGCCGGTTTCTGGGGCCCGGTCATCGGCCGCATGGCCGGAGTCGACGTGCCGCTGCAACCGCTCGCCCACCAGTACGCCAGGACCGGGCCGCTCCCCGAGCTGAGCGGTGCCACCGCGGAGGCTTCGAAGCCGATCCTCCGCTTCCAGGACCGCGACCTGTACTTCCGTGAGCACACCGACCGCATCGGCATCGGCTCCTACGCCCACCGGCCCCTGCCCGTCGACCCGTTCGCGGTCCTCCCGTACGACGAGGCCCGCTCCCGGAACATGGACATGCCGTCCTCCTACCCCTTCACCGAGGAGGACTGGGCCCCCAGCTGGGCGGACTGCCGACGCCTGATGCCCGCCCTGCGCGACAGCGAGATCGAGTCGGGCTTCAACGGCGTCTTCTCCTTCACCCCGGACGGCATGCCGGTCCTCGGCGAGTCGCGGACGCTGCGCGGGTTCTGGCTGGCCGAGGCCGTCTGGGTCACGCACTCCGCCGGTGTCGCCAAGGCCGTCGCCGAGTGGATGGTGGACGGGCGGCCCTCGCTCGACCTGCACGAGTGCGACCTCACGCGCTTCGAGGAGGCGCAGCGTTCACCGTCGTACGTCCTTCAGCGCGGGGCGCGGCAGTTCATCGAGGTGTACGACGTCATCCATCCGCTCCAGCCGATGGAGGAGCCGCGTCCGCTCCGGGTCAGCCCCTTCCACGCCCGGCAGCAGCAGCTCGGGGCGTACTTCCTGGAGGGCGGCGGCTGGGAGCGCCCGCACTGGTACGAGGCGAACGCCCCTCTCGTGGACGCGCTCGGGCCTCTCCCCGAGCGGGACGCCTGGGCGGCCCGCCACTGGTCACCCGTCGCGGCGGCCGAGGCGAAGGCGACCCGCGAGAAGGTCGCCCTGTACGACATGACGCCCCTGCGCCGCCTGGAGGTGACCGGCCCCGGCGCCCTCGGCTTCCTCGACCGCATGACCAGCAACAACCTCCGCAAGAAGCCGGGAGCGGTCACCTACACGCTGCTTCTCGACGAGTCGGGTGGCATCCGCTCGGACCTGACCGTGGCCCGCCTCGCCCCCGACCGCTTCCAGGTCGGTGCCAACTCCCCCGCCGACCTCGACCGGCTGCTGCGCCACGCGCCCGCCGACGTCCACATCCGGGACATCACCTCCGGGACCTGCTGCGTCGGGGTCTGGGGCCCGCTCGCCCGCGATCTCGTCCAGCCGCTCAGCCCCGACGACTTCTCGCACGAGGCCTTCGGCTACTTCCGCGCGAAGGAGACGTACATCGGGCACGTCCCGGTGACCGCCCTGCGGCTGAGCTACGTCGGTGAGCTGGGCTGGGAGCTGTACACCACCGCCGACCTGGGGCTCCGGCTCTGGGACACGCTGTGGGAGGCCGGCCGGGAGCTCGGGGTGATCGCGGCCGGCCGCTCCGCGTTCAACTCCCTGCGCCTGGAGAAGGGCTACCGCGCCTGGGGCGTCGACATGACCGACGAACACGACCCGTTCGAGGCGGGCGTCGGCTTCGCCGTGCGGATGGACAAGGAGGACTTCGTCGGGCGGGCCGCCCTGCGGGACCGCCCGGAGCCCACGCGCCGCCTCACGCCCCTGCTCCTCGACGACCCCGCCGCCGTCGTCCTCGGCAAGGAGCCGGTGTACGTCGACGGCGCCCCCGCCGGCTACGTCACCAGCGCGTCGTACGGCTACACGCTCGGCCGCTGCGTCGCCTACGCCTGGCTGCCCGCCGGGCTCGCCACCGGCACGGGCGTGCACATCGAGTACTTCGGCGAGAAGGTCCCGGCCACCGTCGCCGACGAGCCGCTGTTCGACCCGAAGATGACCCGTATCCGCCGGTAGGAGGCGTTCCCTCGTGACGACGACCCCGATCACTCCGAGCCTGATCGCCACCCTCCCCGGGCACTACTACACCGACCCGGACGTCTTCCGGCAGGAGCAGGAGCGCGTCTTCGAGTCGCTGTGGTTCTGCGCGGTCCGCAGCTCCGACCTGGACCGGCCGGGCGTCTTCCGCACCGTCCAGGTCGGCCGCGAGAACGTCATCATCACCCGCAACCGCCAGGGCGAACTCCGCGCCTTCCTCAACGTCTGCCGCCACCGCGGGGCCCGGCTCTGCCTGGAGGAGTCGGGCGAGACGCGCCGCACGCTCCAGTGTCCGTACCACGCTTGGACGTACGACCTCGACGGCAAGTTGATCGCCGCACCCAACTTGATCAAGATGCCCGACGTCGATCGGGTCGCGTACGGATTGATCAAGGTCTCTCTGCGCGAGTGGCTCGGCTACGCCTGGGTGTGCCTGGCGGACGAACCGCCCTCCTTCGAGGACACGGTCGTGCACGCCGCCGTGGAGCGCCTCGGTGACGTCGCCGCGATCGAGCACTACGGCACGGAGAACCTCGCGCTCGGCAAACGCATCACCTACGACGTGAAGGCGAACTGGAAGCTGATCGTCGAGAACTTCATGGAGTGCTACCACTGCGCGACGATCCACCCCGAACTGACCGAGGTGCTCCCGGAGTTCGCCGACGGCTACGCGGCCCAGTACTACGTGGGCCACGGCGCCGAGTTCGGCGCCGACGTCAAGGGCTTCACGGTCGACGGCGGCGAGGGCTTCGGCAAGCTCCCCGAGGTGAGCGCCGACCAGGACCGCCGCTACTACGCCATCACGGTCAAGCCGACGGTGTTCGTCAACCTCGTCCCGGACCACGTCATCCTGCACCGCATGTTCCCGCTCGCCGAGGACCGCACGGTCGTCGAGTGCGACTGGCTGTACGCCCCGGAGGTGGTGGCGTCGGGGGCGGACGTGTCGAGGTCGGTGGAGCTCTTTCACAGGGTGAACGTCCAGGATTTCGACGCCTGTGAACGGACGCAGCCGGCGATGTCTTCCCGGGCGTACCGCAAGGGCGGTGTGCTGGTCCCCAACGAGCACCACATCGGGATCTTCCACGAGTGGCTGGTCGAGCGGCTGGGAGGCGCGCATGCCGGACCTGTTCATTGACGGCGAGTGGCGGGGGGCGGTCGACCAACACACCCGGGAGATCCGCTGCCCGGCCGACGGATCCCTGGTCGGGGTCGTGGACGAGGCGGGCGGCGAGGACACGGCGGAGGCCATCACCGCGGCCCGCCGGGCCTTCGACGCAGGGCCCTGGCCCCGGACCCCGGCCTCCGAACGCGGCGATCTGCTGCTGCGCGTCGCGGAGCTGCTCCAACGCGACAAGGAGGCCCTCGCCCGCGCCGAGTCCCTGGACACGGGCAAGCGGCTCGTGGAGAGCGCGTACGACATCGACGACGTCGCGAACTGCTTCCGCTACTTCGGGCGGCTCGTGGCGAACGAGACCGGCCGGGTCGTGGACACCGGCAGGGAGGACATCGACAGCAGGGTGGTGCACGAGCCGGTCGGTGTGTGCGGTCTGATCACGCCCTGGAACTACCCGCTCCTGCAGACGGCCTGGAAAGTCGCCCCGGCCCTCGCCGCCGGCAACACCTTCGTGCTGAAACCGAGCGAGCTGACCCCGCACACCGCGATCCACCTCGTGCGGCTGCTGGCGGAGGCGGGGCTTCCGCCGGGCGCCGGAAATCTGGTCCTCGGCGCCGGTCCGGAGGCGGGCGCTCCGCTCGCCGACCATCCGGACGTGGACCTCGTCTCGTTCACCGGCGGCCTGGAGACCGGCCGCCGGCTGATGGCGGCCGCCGCCGGGACGGTGAAGAAGGTGGCCCTCGAACTCGGCGGCAAGAACCCGAACATCGTCTTCGCGGACGCCGGTTTCGAGGCGGCCGTCGACATGGCGCTGACGGCCGTGTTCCTGCACTCGGGGCAGGTGTGCTCGGCAGGTACGCGGCTGCTCGTCGAGGACGCGCTGCACGACCGGTTCGTCGACGAGGTCGTCCGGCGGGCGCGGGAGATCCGGCTGGGCGGGCCGTTCGACGAGCGGGCCCGGACCGGGCCGCTGATCTCGGAGGCGCACCGCGCCAAGGTCGAGGCGTACGTGGCGCGGGGCCTCGCGGAGGGCGCGGTGCTGCGCTGCGGCGGGGCGCGCCCGGACCGGCCGGACCTGGCCGACGGCTTCTACTACCTGCCCACCGTGCTGGACGCGTGCACCGCGGGGATGTCGGTGGTCCGGGAGGAGTCGTTCGGGCCGGTCCTCACCGTCGAGCGGTTCACGAGCGAGGAGGAGGCCGTACGCCTCGCCAACGACACGGTCTACGGCCTCGCCGGCGCCGTGTGGACGAGCGACGAGGCGCGCGCGGCGCGGGTGGCGGCCGGGCTGCGGCTCGGCACGGTCTGGATCAACGACTACCACCCCTACGTCCCGCAGGCGGAGTGGGGCGGTTTCAAGCAGTCCGGCTCCGGACGCGAACTGGGACACGCGGGGCTCGCCGAGTACCGCGAGACGAAGCACATCTGGCGCAACACCCGTCCCACCCCCCAGGGTTGGTTCGACTGACCGAAACCGACCTGTCGGAACACGCATCGAGGAACCGCCCATGACAGCTCCCGCGCAGTCCACGGACCCACACGGCCAGGACGACGCCGAACTCACCGAGTTCGGCTACAGACCCGAACTGAAACGGACCCTCGGCAACTTCCACACCTTCGCCGCCGGGATCAGCTACATCTCGATCCTGACCGGCACCTTCCAGCTGTTCTACTTCGGCTACGGCAGCGGCGGCCCCGCCTACTGGTGGTCGTGGCCGATGGTCTTCGTGGGCCAGTTCATGGTCGCCCTCTGCTTCGCGGAGCTGGCCGCCCGCTATCCCGTGGCCGGATCCGTCTACAACTGGTCGAAGAAGATAGGCAATCCGCATCTGGGCTGGCTCGCCGGCTGGATGATGTTGATCGCCTCGATCGTGTCCATATCGGCCGTGGCGCTGGCCTACCAGTTGACGCTGCCGCAGATCTCGTCTTTCTTCCAGTTCGTGGGGGACGGCACCGGTACGTACGACGTGGCGACCAACGCGGTCATCCTGGCCGCGGTGTTGATCCTGTTCACCACCCTGGTGAACGCCTTCGGCGTCAAGTTGATGGCGCGGATCAACACGGCGGGCGTGTTCATCGAGTTGATCGCCACTGTCGTACTGATCGTCCTGTTCGCCGTCCACATCACGCGGGGTCCCCAGGTCGTCATGGAGACGCACGGCACCGGCGCGGGATACGGAAACGGCTACCTGGGCGCCTTCCTGGTGGCCTCGCTGGCCTCGGCGTACGTCATGTACGGCTTCGACACCGCCGCCTCGCTGGGCGAGGAGTCCCTGGACCCGACCCGGAACGCGCCGCGCGCGATCATCCGGGCGATCGTCGCGTCCTTCATCCTCGGCGGGTTGATCCTGTTGCTCGCGTTGATGAGCGTGTCCAGTCTGAACGGCGAGAAGCTGTCCACGGACGGTCTGCAGTACATCGTGCTCGACGTGCTCGGCCCGACGGCCGGCAAGGCGATGCTGTGGTGCGTGTTGATCGCGGTGACGGTGTGCGCCCTGGCGGTGCACACGGCGGCGGTCCGGCTGGCGTTCGCGATGGCCCGCGACAACAACCTGCCCGCCTCCTCGAAGCTGGCCAAGTGCCACCCGCGGTTCCAGACGCCGGTCCTGCCCACCGTGATCATCGGGATCCTCGCGCTGGCGATCCTGGTGGTCAACATCCGCCAGCCGCAGATCTTCACCGTCGTCACCAGCATCGGCATCATCATGATCTACCTCGCCTATCTGGGCGTCACGGTGCCGCTGCTGGTCGCCCGGCTGCGGGGGAAGTGGCAGCCCGCGGACGGGGGCCGGTTCTCGCTGGGCCGCTGGGGCCTGCCGGTCAACATCCTGGCCGTGCTGTGGGGCGGGGCCATGACGCTCAACCTGATCTGGCCGCGGGCCGCCGTCTACAACGCCACGGAGCCCTACCACTGGTACCTGCGCTGGGGCGCGGTGCTGTTCGTCGCGGTCATCGCGGGCGGCGGCTTCGCCTACTACTGGTTCGTCCAGCGGCACCGCACCGGCGTGCTCGCCGAGCACCGCTCCGATGCCGCGGCCACCCCTCCCGTCACCGCCCCGGCGGCCGACTGAGGACCGAAGGAGGACCCATGAGTACGCATGAGTTCGACTACGTCGTGGTCGGCGGCGGCACCGCGGGCAACGTGGTGGCGGCCCGGCTCTCCGAGGACCCCTCGGTCACGGTGTGCGTCCTGGAGGCCGGCCCGAGCGACGTCGGCGACGACGACGTCCTGCGGCTGGAGCGCTGGATGGGCCTGCTGGAGTCCGGCTACGACTGGGACTACCCGGTCGAGCCCCAGGCCAGCGGCAACAGCTTCATGCGCCACGCCCGGGCGAAGGTGCTCGGCGGCTGTTCCTCCCACAACTCCTGCATCGCCTTCTGGGCGCCGGCCGAGGACCTCGACGACTGGGCGGCCGCGGGCTGCGCGGGCTGGAGCGCGGCCGACCTGTTCCCGCTGTACCGGCGGCTGGAGAACAACGACGCGCCCGGCGACCACCACGGCCGCACCGGCCCGGTCAAGCTGCGCACGCTGAAGAGCGACGACCCGTGCGGCACGGCCCTGCTGGAGGCGTGCGCGCAGGCGGGCATCCCCACGGTCGCCTTCAACACGGGCCGGACGGTGGTCAGGGGCGCCAACTGGTTCCAGATCAACGCCGACGAGAACAACATCCGCCAGTCGTCCTCGGTCGCCTATCTGCACCCGGTTCTCGGCAAGCGGCCCAACCTGGAGGTGCGGACGGGAGTCCGCGCCAAGCGGCTGGTCCTCGACGGGCGGCGCTGCGTGGGCGCCGAGTACCTCGACCCGGATCTGATCCACACCCGGACGGTACGGGCCCGCCGCGAGGTGATCGTGTCCTGCGGGGCGATCGACTCGCCGAAGCTGCTGATGCTGTCGGGCATCGGGCCGGCCGGGCACCTGCGCGAGGTGGGCGTGGAGGTCGTCGTCGACTCCCCGGGGGTCGGCGAGAACCTCCAGGACCATCCCGAGGGCGTGATCATGTGGGAGGCCCGGCAGCCCATGACCACCACGTCCAGCCAGTGGTGGGAGGCGGGCATCTTCTACGACACCGAGCCGGGGCTCGACCGGCCGGACCTGATGTTCCACTACGGGTCGGTGCCGTTCGACATGAACACGGCCCGGCACGGCTACCCCACCTCGGAGAACGCGTTCTGCCTCACGCCCAACGTGACGCGGGCCAGGTCGCGGGGGACGGTGCGGTTGCGGACCCGGGACTACCGGGACAAACCGAGGGTCGACCCGCGCTACTTCACGCACGAGCACGATGTGCGGGTGATGACGTACGGGCTGAGGCTGGCACGCCGGATCGCGGAACAGCCCGCGCTGAGCGGCTGGACGGGAGCGGAGCTGGCGCCCGGGCCGGAGGTGCGGACGGACGACGAGTTGCTCGACTACATCCACAAGACGCACAACACGGTGTACCACCCGTCCTGCACGGTGAAGATGGGCGCGGACGACGATCCGTCCGCTCCCCTGGACGCCCGGTTGCGGGTCAAGGGCGTCCAGGGGTTGCGGGTCGCGGACGGTTCGGTCATGCCGGATCTCGTCACCGTCAACCCGTGCATCACCACGATGATGATCGGCGAGAAGTGCGCGGATCTCCTGCGGGAGGACGCCTGACCTAAGAGGTCGCGGGCGCCGGGCGCTTGTACATCCTGGTCGCCGTGATCTCGCTGTGGACCGCCTCCCCCGCCTGGGGCTGCTGCGGCAGGCCCGGGCGGAGGTGTTCCTCGACGCTGATGTACTTCAGCCCCGCCCTCAGGTCGGCGTCGTTGCGCATGCGGATGACCAGGGGGAACTCGGCCAGCGCGGTGGTGTCGAACAGGCCGGTGGTGTACAGGAGCTGCACGCCCAGGGCGTCCGACACCGCCCGCTGGAGCTCCAGCAGGTAGGTGGCGTTGGCGCGGCCGATGGGGTTGTCGAGGAACAGCGTGCCCGCGTGCCGGTGCTTGTCGCGGCCCCGGTCGTTCGAACGCAGCGCGGCCATCGTGCAGTACAGGGCGATGGCGGCGGTGAGGAGCTGGCCGCCGGAGAAGACGTCGCCCATCTGCCCGACGGGTACGCGCTCGGCGCGCAGCACCGCGTCCGGCTTGAGGATCTCGACGGCGACACCCTTGGGCTGCAGCGCCGCCGCGACGCCCCGGAGGAGCAGGGACATGCCGTCCCGTCGCAGGTCGGAGTTCTTCTTGACGGCGGCGCGGGTCGCCTCGTCGATGACCTCGCCGAGCCGCTCGGTGAGCGTGGCCTGGTCGGGCTCCTCGAAGCGGATGCGCAGGAACTCCTGCCCGGACCACTCGCCGAGGCCCTCGGGCAGCCGGGAGAGCCGCTGGGCCGAGCGCAGGGTGGCCAGGGCGGACTCGACCAGGCCGCGCAGCCGGTCCACGATCGAGTCGCGGTTGCGTTCCAGCTGCTCCAGTTCGTCGGTGAGGACCCTCAGGCGGGGCGCGAAGGCGTCCGCCCACTTCTGGGCGTGCTCGGGCAGCGCGGAGGCGGGCAGTTCGCGGATCTGCTGCCGGGCCGGGGTGCGGACCTGCTCGTAGCGGGTGGAGTTGGCGTGCCGGACGAGGATGTCGCTCGCCTCGCGGACGGCGGCCTCGGCGGCGGACAGGTCGGCGGCGCAGCCGCGCAGCGAGCGGCGGGCCTCGGCGGCCGCCTGCCGGGCCTCCTCCGGACTGCCGGGGTACGGCTCGGACTCCTCCTGCTCCTCCTCCGTGGTGTGCTCGCGCAGCAGGTCGCGGAGCATGGCGGCGATCTCGTCGAAGCCGCTCGCCGCGTCCTCGGCGGCGCGGTGGGCGTCGAGGAGTTCGGCGTGCGCCTCCCGGGCCTGGTCGAGCGCCTCGGTGTGGGAGGCGAGTTCGGCGGTGGCGGTGCGCAGCAGGGTCTGCGCGTGCTCGGCGTCGCGCGGCTGGAGGTCCTCGGGGAGGTCGGTGTGGGCCTCGCCGTCCTCGGGGGCGTGCCGTTCGGCCTCGCCGCGCAGCCGGCCGAGCTGCTCGCTCGCGGTCGACATGCGGGTCTCGAGGAGCTGCACCAGTTCCTCGGCGCGGGCGGCGGCGGCCTGGCGGCTCGGCCCGTCGGAGCCGTCGGGGGATTCGAGGAGTTGCTCCGCGCGCGTGCGGACCTTGTTGCTCAGCCGGTCCAGCTCGGCGCGGGCCGCGCTCTCGTCGCTCTCCGCGCGGGCCTGCTCGGCGCGCAGGTCGGCGCCCACGCCGACCTTCTCGTACACCTGGGAGGCGGCCCGGTATGCCTCGCGCAGCGCGGGCAGGGAGGCCTTCGGGGTCTGGGTGTCGTCCTCGGGCACGTCGTCCGGGGCGCCGGCGATCTCGGAGCGCTCGGCGCGCAGCGCGCGGGCGGTGCGGCGGGCGTCGTCGGCGGCGCGCTGGGCGGCACGGCGGTCCTCGTCGGCGGCCCGGGCCCGCTCCAGGCAGGCCTGGGCGCTCGCCTCGGCCTCGGCGGCCTCGTCGGCCAGTTCGCGCAGCTTGACCTGCCAGCCGGCCCGCTCGCGCAGCCGGAAGGCGAGCCCGGCGAGGGCGTCGGCGGAGCGGCGGGCCTTCTGGGCGGCCTCCTGCCGTTCGTCGCGGACGCGTGCGGCTTCGGCGGCGGCCTCGTCGGCCTCGGCCCGGACGGTGCGCGCCTCGGCCAGTTCGGCTTCCGACTCCTCGGCGAACGCGCGGGTGTCGTGGGCCGCCTGGGCCAGTTCGGCCAGCCGGCCGGCGGGGCAGCCGGTGCGCCAGGAGGCGAGCCGGGCGGCCAGCTCGCGGTCCTTGCCGAGCCGGGCGGCGAGCGTGCGGATCTCCTCGTCCCGCTCGGTCGCCCGGGCGCGCAGCGCCTGCCGTTCCTCGTCGGCGGCGTGCTCGTCGTGCATGGCCGGGTTCGGCGGCACGAGGAAGACGTCGCCGCTGTCGGTGTCCGGGGCAGGGGTCGGGGCGAGCAGGGCGGCGGCGGTGCCGACCGCCACGGCGGAACGCGGCAGCAGCGCCGCGTCCCCCAGCGCCTCGCGGGCGCGGGCGTGGGAGTCGGGGTCGGTGATGATCACGCCGTCGACGAGTTCGGGCCGGGCGGCCAGCACGCGCGCGTGGTCGGCCGGGTCGACGGCCTGGGCGAGGTAGCGCCAGCCGGGCAGCGCGGGGATGCCGTGTTCGCCGAGGAACTCGACCGTGGCCAGCACGTCCGGGCCGGGCGGCAGCAGCCCGCCGTCACCGAGGGCGCCGAGGATGCGGGAGTCGTCGGCGGCGGCCGTACGCAGCTCGAACAGCTGTCGTTCGGCGGAGGAGACGGCGTCGTCGAGCAGCGCACGCAGGTCGTCGGCGAAGCGGTCGAGTTCCTCGGCGGTGAGGCCCTGCCCGCCGGGGCCGGACGGGGTGGGCTGCTCGTCGTCCGTGCCGTGGCGGGGCTGCGGGATGCCGGGGCGGGTCTCGGGGGTCAGGCTGAGCAGGTCGGCCAGGCGCTCCTCCGCCGCGAGGGCCTCGGCGGTGCGGCGCTCGGCCTCGTAGGCCCGCTCCGCCGCCGTGGCCGCGTCCGCCGCGCGGGCCGCGGTCAGTTCGGCGCGGGTCTCGGTGGCGGCGGCCTCGCGGGCGTGCTCCGTGGCCCGGCGGGACGCCTCGCGGGCGGAGTCCCAGGCCGCGACGGCGGTCTTCTCCGCGTCGCTGGCAGCGAGGGCGGCACGGGCCGGGTCGGCGTCCGGCGCGCTGTCGTCGAGCCAGCCGGCCCGGACCGCCTCGGCCGTCTCCTGTTCGACCTCGGCGAGGCGCTGCTTGAGGTGCCCGACCTCGCTGCGGGCCCGCTGCGCCTGCGTGGCGGCGGCGGTGGAGTCCCGGTAGGCCGCGTCGCTGACCTCCTGGAGGGCGGCGGACCGCTCCTCCTCCTCGTTGGCGTGGTGCTCGGCCTTCTCCGCGGCCGCGTGCAGGGCCCGGACGAGGTCGACGGCGGCCTTGGAGCGGGCGGCCAGCGCGGGGGCGGCGTCCCGCTCGGCCTCCTGGATCGCGGCGGACACGCGGGCGACGCGGTCGGCGGCGGCGCGGTGGCGCAGGACGGCCTCGGCGGCCTGCCACGCGGAGTACAGCGTGCGGGCGTCGGCGAGTTCGCGTTTCTGCGCGGCGGCGGACTTCTCGGCGGCGGCGAGGGCCAGGGAGGCGTGCCGGTAGGCGAGTTCGGCGGAGATCAGCGCGCTGCGCTCGCGGGCCGCCTCGGCGTGGGTGACGGCGTACGCGGCGGCGGTGACCCGCTGGGCGAGGTCGGCGGCCCGCACCCGCTCCTGGACGCCGCGCGCGGACAGCCTGCGGGCGAGCGTCCTGGTCCGGCGCTCGGCTCCGGCGTGGATGTCACGCGCGCGTGCGCGCGCCTCGGCGGCCTCGACGATCCGCCCGAGCAGGTCGACGGACCCGGCGGTGAAGTCGCGCTCGGCGATCAGCTCGGCCCTGCGGCCCAGCTTGTTGCCGAACCCGCTGACCAGGTCGGCGAGCCCGTCGGTGTCGCGGGTGTCGGTGACGGCGCGCAGCAGCAGGTCGGTGAAGTCGGCGTCCTTCTTGACGGCGAAGAGACCGGCGGCCTCGCCTTCGTCGGCGTTCATCTCCCGCTGGTAGCGGAAGAGTTCCGGGTCGAGGCCGAGGTCGCCCAGGTGCTCGATCCAGCGGTCGTGGATCTCCTCCCAGTGCACCTCCAGGTGCGGGTAGTTCTTGCCCGCCTCCATGAGGGCGTCCCGGAAGCCCTTCATGGTGCGGCGCCGCCCGCGCGCCCCCGACTGGCCCTCGACCGGGGGGCGTACGGCGGTGGACTCGGCGACGGGCAGGTTGTCGAGGCTGAGACCGGGGCCGGGCCGGAAGGAGTACCAGGCCTCGGCGAACTTCCGCGGGTCGTTGGAGACCTGCCGCCCGCGCCACTCGCTGACCTTGCCGACGACGACGCACTCGCCGGTCAGCACGTGCTGCCACTCCAGCGCGACGTGTCCGCAGTCGTCGGCGAGGAGGAACTTGCGCAGGACGCCGGAGCTGGCGCCGCCGAGCGTGTTGCGGTGTCCCGGCAGCATCACGGAGAAGATCAGCTTGAGCAGCACCGACTTGCCGCCGCCGTTCTCCAGGAACAGCACGCCGGCGGGCGCGGGCCGGCGCGGCGGGCCGACGGGCTCCTCCTCGAAGAACTCCGCCTGCGTGGGTGCGGGGTCGGGCACGGGCTCGCCCACGCCCCGCAGGTCGAGCACGGTGTCGGCGTAGCGCGCACCGGCCGGCCCGATGGAGTAGAGGCGGACCCGGGACAGCTCGTACATGGCGGACTCTCGTAAGTCTTCGTGAGGTGGGGAGTGTTCAGGAGGAGTGGAACGGCAGCCCGGCGTCGGCGACCAGCTCCAGGTCGTCGCTCTCCTCGGCGGGCAGCAGCGTGGGTGTGCCGTCGGTGACCGGGACGACGCCCAGCTCCAGCAGCTCGGCCATGGCGGCGCTGCCGGCCATGTCGCGGACCTGGAGCTGGTAGCGGGCGGTCGTGCGGTACGTGCCGCCGTTGTCGTCGCCGGTGCGCTGGAGGAAGCCGGAGTCGGTGAGGAAGGCGACGGCCTTGGCGACGATGCCGGTGGTCGAACCGGCCGGGCGGCGCGCGTCCTTGGTGGCGCCGGTCGCGCTGCGCCGCATCCAGATCCGCCAGGCGGCCTCCAGTCCGGGCGCGTCGGTCACCGGGTCGGTGTTCTCGCCCTGTTCGGCGGCGCGCTCCTCCAGGCGGCGGCAGGCCTGGCGCACGAAGGCGTCGACGCCGTTGACCGTGACCCGGCCGATGTAGCCGTCGTCGGCGAGGTCCTCGGGGCGCGGGAACGCCATGGCGGCGACGGCGAGATGGGCGAGCCCGTGCAGGAACCGGTCGCCGCCGTCGGCGGACGTACGACGCGCGTAGTCACCCATGCGGACGGCGAACACCGAGTCCTCGGCGGCGGTCACGACCATGCCCGAGCGCGGGGACACCTCCAGCACGATCAGCCCCAGCCCGGTCGCCACCGCGTCGGCGAGCCGCGCGAACGGCGGGTCCTCGCGGTAGCGCCGCAGCAGGTCCGCGTACTCCTGGTCGCGGGCGGGCTGCAGCTTGGGCTGCAGCCCGAAGGACACGAGCCGCGCCGCGTCGGCGGCGTCGGCGGGGGTGACGGCGGCGGTGGCCGCGGGGGCCGGGCTCTCCGCGTCGCTCCACTCGACGTGCTCGCTCACGACGTGAACTCCTTGATCTTGGAAACCAGTCTGGGGCCGGCGCCCTCTGGGGCGCGGGGAACTGCGCGACCGGCCACGGCGGGCCCGCGGCCGCCCTCCGGCAGAAGCATCACGCGGCCTCCGTCCGGTCCGCCGCCATCCCCGCCGCGTCCAGCAGCGCGGTGCCGACGATCAGGTCCGCCCCGCCGAACTCCGGGTCGTCGAGCTCGGTCCCGTCGTCCACGGCGAACAGCAGTTTCTGCTCGCCCTGGCGGTAGGCGGTGCCGACCGGCGGGCTCGCGGCGTGCACCGCCAGCAGGGCCACCAGGTACGGCAGCTCGGGGTCCTGCCGCCGGGCCTCGGCCAGCAACCCGGACAACCGGCGCGGCGCGTCCGCCGGCAGGTCGAGCAGCTCCTGCGCCGCCGCCATCTGCTCCTCGCTGAACCGGCTGTCGTCGGGCGTGGCGATGAGGTCCGGCTCGGGCATCTCCGCACCCAGGTGCTCCCGCTCCACCGGCGGCGTCAGCAGTATGTCGACGAGGTCACCGACCCGGACGGACACCGGTGTGCGCAGCCCCGTGCCGCGGGCGAAGAACGCGTCGGTGACGCGGACGGCCTGCTCCAGCGGCAGCGGGAGGACCGGCGCGACGAGATGGCCGTACAGGTCTATCCCCGAGGTGGTCGTCGGCGTGGCGAATGCCTGCCGGTCCTGCTCGGCGCGGAACAGGGGGCCCGCCTCCAGCAGCCGGGACTGCAGCTGCGTGTGCCGGCGGATGCAGTCCTTGACGATGTCGACCAGCTCGGCGGCTCGCCGCTTGTGCTCGGGGTCCTCGGACTCATCGCGGGCCTTGCGGATGTTCGTGAGGATCGCGTTCTCGTGGCGGTAGCGGTCGGCCACGTGCTCCAGGGCCTCGGCGATCATGTCGGGCACCGTGGTGAGCCAGTCCACCGCGCGGACGTTGCGCCGGGTCGCGTCCAGGGCCTTGCGCAGGGTTTCCGAGTACTGCACGGTGCGGTAGCGGGCCTGTTCGGCCGCGAGCTGGGCGTCGGCGAGCCGACCGCGGCTGATCAGCACCTCCAGCTTGACCTCGGCGGCGATCTGCGCGCTGGTGACGTCCGTGTCGAGGGCGCCGACGAGGACGTTGACCGCCTCGTCCGTCGTGCGGAGGTACACCGTGCCGCCCGGACCGGGGACCTCCTCGATCAGCTTGAAGTCGTAGTCCCTGCGCACATAGGTGCCGTCCGCCGCGAACGTGCCGTACACCGCGCGGAAGCCGCGGTCGACGCTGCCGACGTTGATCAGGTTCTCCAGGACCCAGCGGGCCACCCGCTCGTGCTCGGCGGCGGGGCGCTGCGGGGCCTGGGCGGCGATGCGCGGGATGAGGCGGGCGACGATCTGGTCGTGGTCGGCGCCCGTGTCGAAGTCCATGTTGAGCGTGACGAGGTCGATGGCGGCGAGGGCGACCTCCGCCATGCCGTACACCGAGTACTCGCCGGCGAGGTTGGCCTTGCGCGCGTCCAGGTCGTGCAGCGGCGCGGTGCAGGCGAGGGCGCGCAGGCGGCGCGCCAGGCCCTCGTCGGCGGCCGGCCCCAGGGCGGGGCGCGGCCCCGCGCTGAGCTGGGGCGGAACGCTGTCCGTGGATGCAGGCGAAGTCACGGTGCACAGACTAGGTCCTGGGTCTGACATCGACCCAAACGACGCGGTACGCCTCGGCGGCGCCCGGCCTCAGCCGTCCTCGCCGACGCGCCGGCGGTACACCTCGACGACCCTCCCCAGTGAGTCGTCGAGGTAACCGGCGAGCAGCCTCTCGGCCTGCTCGCGGTCCCCGCCCTGAAGAGCCTGGAGGATTGCGACATTTCGCGCGATATAGGGCTCGTGCAGCTGTTGGGGTTCGTCCACCACGTGGAACGCGAGGCGCAGTTCGGCGAAGACGCTGCGCATCAGCTCGGCCGTGCGCTCGCTCCCGGCCAGTGCCACCAGTTCCCGGTGGAAGTGGATGTTGGCCGTACCCACTCCCTTCCAGTCACCCTCCCGGGCCGCCCGACGCCCCTCCTCCACGGCACCGGCCAGCCCGTCGAGGCCGTACGGCGGCTCCCCCATGCCTCGGACGACGGCGCATTCCACGAGCCGCCGGGTGCGGTAGATGTCCTCGACGTCCTCCACGGTCAGGACCCGGACGAAGACGCCCCGGTTCAGCTCGTGGACGAGCAGGCGTTCGTGCGTGAGCAGCCGGAACGCCTCGCGCAGCGTGTTGCGGGAGACGCCGAGCGCGCCGCCGATGCTGTCCTCGGACAGGCGGGTGCCGGGCGGGAAGTAGCCCTCGGCGATCCGGCTCCTGAGGATGTCCGAGACCCGTTCCGCGGTGCTGGTGCGCCCCAGGAGAGCCCGGTCGTCGGCGAGGTCCTTCAGCTGCTCTGCCATGCCGGAATTCAATCGCAGTTCCCAAGAACGAACCAACATGGGTATTGAGGGATCGTTGAACAATCCTCTACGGTGCTACGCACGGCGTCGCCTCCCTCACCGCGGCGCCGACCGCTTCCGCACGGCACGGCTCCCTGAAGCACCCCCCGTCCTCCCTCTGCGAGGTGCCCATGAGCACGACTCCTCCACCGCAGGCCCTCACCGACGACCCGCGCCCCGCCACCACCGAACGCACCTCGGACGACGGGGCGTTCGGCTGGCTGCGGGCCCTGGGTCCGCGCGGCCGCCGCGCGTTCGCCGGTGCCTTCGGCGGCTATGCCCTGGACTCGTACGACTACTTCACGCTGCCGCTGAGCATGGTCGCGCTGTCCGCGTACTTCGGCCTGAACAGCGGCCAGACCGGACTCTTCACGACGGTCACGCTGGTGGTCTCCGCGGTCGGCGGCGCCCTCGCGGGCGTCCTCGCGGACCGCATCGGACGCGTCAAGGCCCTGATGGTCACAGTGATCACGTACGCGGTGTTCACCGTCGCCTGCGGTTTCGCGCCCAACTACGAGACGCTGCTGGTCTTCCGCGCCCTCCAGGGCCTCGGTTTCGGCGGCGAGTGGGCGGTCGGCGCGATCCTGGTCGCCGAGTACGCGAGCGCCAAGCACCGAGGGCGCACGCTCGGCGCGATCCAGAGCTCCTGGGCCGTGGGCTGGGGCCTCGCCGCGATCGTGTACACGTTCGTCTTCTCGATCGCGGGCGACGACCTGGCCTGGCGCATCATGTTCTGGACCGGGGCGCTGCCCGCGCTGCTCGTCATCTGGCTGCGGCGCAGTGTGCACGACGCTCCCGAGGCGGCCGCGGCGCGCGAACAGAGCGCGGAGAAGGGCTCGTTCAAGGCGATCTTCAAGCCCGGCCTGCTGCGGGTCACCGTCTTCGCCGGGCTGCTGTCGACCGGTGTCCAGGGCGGCTACTACACGCTGGCCACCTGGGTGCCGACGTACCTGAAGTCCGAGCGGGAGCTGTCGGTCGTCGGCACCGGCGGCTATCTGGCGTTCCTCATCTCGGGCGCCTTCATCGGCTACCTGACCGGCGGCTACCTCACCGACAAACTGGGCCGGCGGCGCAACATCTGGCTCTTCGCCCTGCTGTCGGCGATCTGCATCCTGGCGTACGCGAACATCCCCAGCGGCGCCAACACCCTGCTCCTGGTGCTGGGTTTCCCGCTCGGGTTCTGCATGTCGGCGATCTTCAGCGGCTTCGGCTCCTACCTGAGCGAGCTGTACCCGACGGCGGTGCGCGGCACGGGGCAGGGCTTCACGTACAACACCGGGCGCGCGGTGGGCGCCGTGTTCCCGACGACGGTCGGCTTCCTGGCCGACAGCTGGGGCGTGGGCGGCGCGCTGGTCTTCGGGGCGATCGGCTACGGCATCGCGGCACTGGCCCTGCTCGGGCTGCCGGAGACGCGCGGGAAGGAGCTCACGTGAACCGCACGAGCGCGGAGGACCGTCCCCTGGTCCTCGTCGACGAGCACGCGCGCGCGTGGAGCCCGAAAACGGCCCGGGCCCGCTTCCGGGAAGGCCTCACGGGCCCCACGGCCGGGGTCGCGGGCGGCCACACCCAGGTCAACCTGATCTCGGTGCCGGCCGACTGGGCCTACGACATGCTGCTGTTCTGCCAGCGCAACCCCAAGCCGTGTCCCGTCCTCGACGTCACGGACGCCGGGTCCTGGACGACCGTGCTCGCCGAGGGCGCCGACCTGCGCACGGACCTGCCGCGCTACCGGGTGTGGCGGGACGGCGAGCTGGTGGACGAGCCGACCGACGTGCGCGCGTACTGGCGGGACGACCTGGTGTCGTTCCTCATCGGGTGCAGCTTCACCTTCGAGTGGGCGCTGGCGGAGGCGGGCGTGCCGATCCGCCACGTCGAGCAGGGCCGCAACGTCCCGATGTACGTGACGAGCCGGCCGTGCCGTCCGGCGGGGCGGTTGCACGGCCCCATGGTGGTGTCGATGCGGCCGGTGCCGCCCGAGCACCTGGCGGCGGCGATCCGGGAGAGCAGCCTGCTGCCCGCGGTGCACGGCAGCCCGGTGCACTGCGGCGATCCCGCGGGGCTGGGCATCGAGGACCTCGGCCGGCCCGACTTCGGCGACGCGGTGGACACCGAGCCGGACGACATCCCGGTGTTCTGGGCGTGCGGGGTGACCCCGCAGGCGGCCGTCATGGCCTCGCGCCCGCCGTTCGCCCTCACCCACGCCCCGGGGCAGATGTTCCTCACCGACGCCCGCGACGAGCAGTACCGCGTGGCCTGACAGGAGTGAAAGTGACCTCGATCGACCTGAACGCCGACCTCGGCGAGGGCTTCGGCCGCTGGCGGCTCACCGACGACGAACAGCTGCTGTCCGTCGTCACCAGCGCCAACGTGGCCTGCGGCTTCCACGCCGGGGACGCGGTCACCATGCGCCGGGTGTGCGCGCTGGCGGCCGAGCGCGGGGTGCGGATCGGCGCCCAGGTGTCCTACCGCGACCTGGCCGGGTTCGGGCGGCGCGCGATGGACGTGCCGCCCGCCGAGCTGGCGGCCGAGGTGGCCTACCAGATCGGCGCGCTGGAGGTGTTCGCGCGCGCGGCGGGCGCCCGCGTGGCCTACGTCAAACCGCACGGCGCGCTCTACAACCGGGTCGTGCACGACGAGGAGCAGGCCGCCGCGGTCGTCGACGGCGTTCTCCTCGCGGACGGCAGGCTGCCCGTGCTCGGCCTGCCCGGCTCACGCCTGCTGGAGCTGGCCGCGAAGGCCGGGCTGCCGGTCGTCACGGAGGCGTTCGCCGACCGCGCCTACACCGACGCGGGCACCCTCGTGCCCCGCTCCCAGGAGGGCGCCGTGGTCACCGACCCGGAGGCCGTCGTGGAGCGGTCCCTGGGGCTGGCCCGCTCCGGCGAGGTGGTCTCCCGCTCGGGGACGCGCATCGGGGTGCGCGCGCGGTCCCTGTGCCTGCACGGCGACACCCCCGGCGCGGTGGAACTGGCCCGCCGCGTCCGGGAGCGGCTGAAGTCCTCCGGAGTCCGGGTGGAGGCCTTCGCATGAAGGTGCTGCCCGTCGGCGAGGACGCCCTGCTCGTCGAGGTCTCCTCGGGCGACGCGGCCCAGGCCCTGCACGCGGAGCTGCTGCGGCGCCGCGCGGAGGGCTCGCTGTCCGTCCGCGAGATCGTCCCCGCGGCCCGCACGGTCCTCCTCGACGGCCTCGACGCGCCCGCCCGGGTGGCCGCCGAACTGACCGCGGCCGACCTCCCGCCCGCTCCCCCACGCGCGCGTGCGGTGGTCGAGATCCCGGTGCGCTACGACGGCCCGGACCTGGCCGACGTCGCCGCGCACTGGGGCGTGCCCGAGCGGGAGGTCGCCCGCATCCACGCGGACACGGAGTTCCGGGTCGCCTTCTGCGGCTTCGCGCCCGGCTTCGGCTATCTCACCGGCCTGCCGCCGCGCTACGACGTGCCGCGCCGGGCCACCCCGCGCACGGCCGTCCCGGCGGGGTCGGTGGCGCTGGCGGGCCCGTACACGGGCGTGTATCCCCGCTCCTCCCCGGGCGGCTGGCAGCTGATCGGCACGACGGACGCCGTGCTGTGGGACCACGCGCGCGTGCCGGCGGCGCTGCTGTCGCCGGGCACGCGCGTGCGGTTCGTCCCCGAGGCGCGCTCATGACGGACCGCGCGCTCGCCGTCGTACGGGCCGGCGCCCTGACCACCGTGCAGGACCGGGGCCGCCCCGGGCACGCCCACCTCGGCGTGCCCCGCTCCGGGGCGCTGGACGGGCCCGCCGCGGACCTCGTCAACCGGCTGACCGGCAACCCGCCCGGGGCGGCCGTGCTGGAGACGACCCTCACCGGCTGTGCCGTGCGTCCTCGTTCGCCCGTCACCGTGGCGGTGGCGGGCGCGCCCTGCCGGGTCACGGTGGACGGACGGCCCGCCGCCTGGGGCGCGCCGGTGCGCGTGCCCGCCGGGGCGCTGCTGGACGTCGGCCCGGCGGTGTCGGGCGTACGCGCCTACGTGGGCGTCTCCGGGGGCATCGCCGTGGAACCCGTGCTCGGCAGCCGCTCGACCGACCTGCTGTCGGGGCTCGGCCCGGCGCCGCTCACGGACGGCACGGTGCTGCCCCTGGGCAGGCCGACGGGGGTGCACGCGCGCGTGGACGTCGCCCCGCAGCCGGCGCCACCGGCCGAGCTGGTCCTGCGGGTGACCCTCGGCCCGCGTGACGGCTGGTTCACGCCGGAGGCCGTGCGCGCCTTCCTCTCCCGCGCCTACCGGGTGTCCGCCACGAGCAACCGCATCGGGCTGCGCACGGAGGGCCCCGCCCTGGAGCGGGCCCGGGCCGGGGAACTGCCCAGCGAGGGCATGGTGCTGGGAGCCGTCCAGGTCCCGCCCGACGGCAGGCCCGTGGTGTTCCTGGCCGACCACCCGACCACCGGGGGCTACCCGGTGATCGCGGTGGTCCGCGCCACCGACCTGCCGGCCGCCGCCCAGGCGGTTCCCGGTACACCGGTCCGCTTCGTGGCGGTGCGGCGCGCCTAGGGGACGGAGACGGCCGACGTGACGCTCTGCTCTCTCAGGCCGCCTCCGTCTGCTCCCCCACCGACAGCGCGGCGAGGGCCGCCGACACCGCCGCCGAGGCCCGGAGATCGAGGCGGGCGCTCGTCCCCCGGGCGCGGTGCCGGAGTTCGTCGGCGGCGAGGGTCAGGAGCTGGGGCAGCAGGTCGGTGCAGCGGCGGGCCACCCAGCCGGTGCCGGCCGTGGCCAGCCACCACAGGTCGGCGGATTTCGTCGGTGCGGGGAACTCCGGCTCGGGCGAGGGCGCGGGCCCGGTCGCGAGGCCGTGCTCCGCGAGCAGCGCGTGGAAGCGCAGGGCCAGTTGCCGGTGCCCCCGCTCGCCGGGGTGCAGGCGGTCCGCGCTCCACATCGCGCGGTCGGTGATCCAGTCGCCCTCGCAGGCGTGCACGTGCAAGGCTCCGTACCGGTCGGACAGGGCGTGCACCACCGTGTTGACGGCCCGTTGCCGCCGGGCCAGCGGCTGCGCCAGTGCCCCCGGCAGCCCGAGCATCGCGCCCGGGTCGGGCAGGCAGGCGGTGAGCAGCACCGCGCCCTGCTCGGTGCACGCCGCGTACACCTGGTCGAGGCGGGCTGCCACGGCCTGGATGTCGAAGGTGCAGCGCAGGGTGTCGTTGACGCCGACGACGACGGACACGAGGTCGGGCCGCAGCTCCAGCGCGGCGGGCAGCTGCCGCTCCAGCACGTCCCGGGTCTGCGATCCGCTCACGGCGAGGTTGGTGAACCGAACGGTTCCCGTCCCCAGCCCGGCGGCGAGCAGCGCGGCCCAGCCGCGCCACCCGTCGCCCACGGGGTCCCCCACTCCCTCGGTCAGCGAGTCCCCGAGGGCCACGAACCTCACAGCCCCCTCGCACCGGCGGGAAGCCCCCTCGCCCGGCGCGGTTCTCATGCCACGCCTCCGGGCACGTACGGCCGCACGGGCACAGCCGCGTCGTGCGCGGCCAGGAACGCGTCGACCGCCGCGTTCCACCCGAAGCACTCCGCACGCGCGCGTGCCGCCTCGCGCCGGTCCGCCTCGAGGCGTTCCAGCAGCAGGTCCACGGCGTCCGCGAAGGCCTCCCCGCGGTCCGCGGCGACGGCCCCGGCGGAGCCGATCACCTCCGGCAGCGCGGACGACGCGCTCGCCACCACGGGCGTGCCGCACGCCATGGCCTCCAACGCGGCGAGCCCGAAGGTCTCGGCGGGCCCGGGCGCCAGGGCCACGTCGGCGGACGCCTGGAGCGCGCCCAGCAGCCCGCGGTCGGAGACGTGCCCGAGGAACGTGACCGGCAGGCCGCCCTCGCGGGCCCGCTGTTCGAGCCGCGCGCGCAGCGGACCGTCCCCGGCCACCACCAGCACCGCCCGCCGCCCGCGCCGCCGCAGCGCCTCCAGGGCGTCCAGGGCCGTGCCGGGCCGCTTCTCCACGGACAGCCGGGAGCACATCACGAGCAGCGTCTCGTCCTCGCGCGCGTGCCGCGCCCGTACGTTCGGGTCGCGCAGGGCGGGGTGCCGCTGCACGAGGTCGACGCCGAGCGGGGCCCGGACGACGTTGCGCGCCCCGATCCGCACGAACTCCCGCTCGGCGAACTCGGTGGTGCACACCACGCGCGCGTACGTGTGGGCCGTACGGACGTTGAGGGCGTCGGCGGCACGCCGGGCGGCCCCCTCGGGCAGGCCCCAGGTGCGCAGGACGCCGTCCGCGGTCTCGTGGGAGACCATCACGGCCGGGACCCGGGCGCGCCGCGCCCACTTGCCGGTCCACCTGAGGGTCGTCCGGTCGGACACCTCCAGCCGGTCCGGCGCCAGCTCCTCCAGCAGCCGGGCCACCCGCCGCTTGTCGGCGAGGACGCGGTAGCCGCCGGTGCCGGGCAGCAGCGGCCCCGGAAGGGTGATCACCCGTCCCTGCTCGGTCTCCTGGTCGCTCGTCCGCTCGCCGGGGATCACGAGGACGGGCTCGTGACCCGCCGCCTTGAAGCCCTTGCCGAGTTCGCGCAGCGCGGTGCGCAGCCCGCCGGACGCGGGCGCGACGAAGTTGGCCAGCCGGACGATCCGCAGCGACCGGCGGTCGGCGGTGTTCGCGTTCATGCCGCCACCGCCGTCCGGCGCCCGGCGAGCACGTTCGCGTAGTGCCCGATCAGCTGGTCGCCGACGGCGGCCCAGGTGCGGCCCTCGACCGTGGCCCGCCCGGCGGCCCCGAAGGCGGTCCGCAGCCCGGGGTCGGCGGCGAGGGCCCGCACCGCGTCCCGGACGGCACTCGCGTCGCGCGGCGGCACCAGCAGCCCGGTGTGCCCGTGGGCGACCAGGTCCAGCGGCCCGCCCGCGGCGGGCGCCACGACGGGCAGGCCGCTGGCCATGGCCTCCTGGACCGTCTGACAGAACGTCTCGAAGGGGCCCGTGTGCGCGAAGACGTCGAACGAGGCGAAGACCCGGGCGAGGTCGTCACCGGTGCGCCGACCGAGGAAGACCGCGCCGGGCAGCGCCTGCTCCAGGCCGGGCCGGCTCGGGCCGTCGCCGACGACCACGACCCGGACGCCTTCCAGGCCGCAGACGCCGGCGAGGAGTTCGACCTGCTTCTCGGGGGCGAGCCGGCCGACGTAGCCGACGATCAGCTCGCCGTTCGGGGCGAGTTCGCGGCGCAGGGCCTCGTCGCGGCGGTCTGGCCGGAACCGTTCGGTGTCCACACCGCGCGGCCACAGCTTGACCCGGGGCACTCCGTGCGACTCCAGGTCGTTCAGGGCGGCGCTGGACGGGGCGAGGGTGAGGTCGGCGGCGCCGTGGACGGAGCGGATGCGCCGCCAGGCGGCGGCCTCGCCGGCGCCCATGTAGGTGCGGGCGTATCCGGCCAGGTCGGTCTGGTAGACGGCGACGGCGGGGACGCCGAGGCGGGCTGCGGCGGCCATGCCGCGTACGCCGAGGACGAAGGGGCTGGCCAGGTGAACGACATCGGCACGGTGCTCGATGAGGGCGGCGGCCAGGCGTCGGCTGGGGAGGGCGACGCGGACCTGGGGGTAGCCGGGGAGCGGAAGGGAGGGGACGTGGACGACGGGGCACGGCGCGGACGCGTCGGGCTTGTTCCCGGGGGCGGGGGCCGGGGCGACGACGACGGGGGCGTGACCGCGCTCGACGAGGTGCCGGGCGGTCTGGAGCGCGCAGTGGGCCACGCCGTTCACGTCGGGGGGAAAGGATTCGGTCACGATGACGACACGCATACCCGTGTTGTCGCCGTGCCGGACGTGGCCGCGTCAACGTGGATCTTTCCGAACGAGGAACGTCCTATGAGCGTTCCGAGGCGCCCCCGCCCAGGTCAGGCCGTGTCCATGCCCCCCTGACCCGCGAGTCACCCCACGTTCACCTCCGCGGCCTGATTCCGCCTTGGATTTCCTGCGCGAGGGGGGTCACACAGCGGTCTCCTCGGGACCGATGCGGCTGCGGACGGCCGTCTGCACCTCGGCCTCCTCGGCGGGGTCGGCGGCGAGCCGGCGCAGTCGCTCGACGACGCGGGTGTCGCCGGTCTCGGCGTGCCGGGCGGCGAGTTCGCGGGTGGTCTCCTCGCAGTCCCACAGGCACTCGACGGCGAAGCCGGTGGCGAAGGAGGGGTCGGTGGCGGCGAGGGCCCGGGCGGCCCGGCCGCGCAGATGGGAGGAGGCGGTCTCGCGGTAGACGTGGCGCAGGACGGGTGCGGCGCAGGCGATGCCGAGCCGTCCGGTGCCGTCGACGAGGGTCCACAGGGTCGGTGCGTCCGGGCCTTCGCCCCGAACCGCCTCGCGCAAGGCGGCGAGGACCAGGTCGCGGTCCTGGACGCCGCCCCGGCAGGCGAGGAGGCGTCCGGCGGCGGCGCCGAGGGCGTCCGGCCGCCGGGCCCAGCCGCGGGCCCGGTCGACGGCGGCGAGCGAGCGCATGCGTTCGAAGGCGTCGACGGCGGCGTCCACGACGAGCGTCGAACCGGTTGCCACGGCGCCCTCGATCAGGTCGAGGGCGTCGGGATCGTTGCCGTCGGCCAGATAGCGCAGGGCCGTGCACCGGGCCCCGTCGCCGCCGTCCTTGGCGGCCTGGACGATCTCGGCCCGGTCCTCGGGGCCCGCCACGGCGGAGAGACAGCGGGCCGCCGGGACGTGCAGGGCGGCGCCTCGCTCGATGCCCTGCTGGGCCCACTCGAAGACGGCCTGCACGCTCCATCCGGGGCGTGGACCCGTCGGCCGCATCTGCCGCTGCCAGCGGTCGAAAGAGCCCGTCTCATGGGCGGCACGCACGCGTGTGGCGACGGATTCGCGCGGGTCGTCGGCCCACAGGCGCCACGGCCGGGGCTCGAAGGCGTCCCGGACGGCGGCGGCCAGCTCGGCGTCGCCCTCCGGATCGGCCGGGAAGCGGGCGAGGACGGGCGCGGCGAGGGCGCGCAGGCCCGCGTCGTCGTCCCTGAGGGCCAGCTCGTCCAGGGCCCAGGCCCAGTTGGTGCCGTGGGCGGCGTACCTGCGCAGCAGTTCGAGCGCGTCCCGCCTGCCGTAGGAGGCGAGGTGTCCGAGGACGGCGAGGGCGAGGCCGGTGCGTGACTCGTCGGTGTCGAGGACGTCCTCGGCGTCGAAGAGATGGGCCTCGACCGCGTCCAGCTCGCCGTTCAGGTCGAGGTAGAGGCGGGCGTAGTAGAGGGAGCGGTTCTCCACCTGCCAGTCGTGGCGGGGATCGCGCAGCACGCAGTGGTTCAGCGCCGCGAGCGCCTCGGGGCGCGGGGCGGTGAGCGCGTGCAGTGTGCCGTCGCCGCGGCCCCGCTGGAGCAGGCCGAGCAGCGTACCGCTGGGCGCTATGACCGGATCGAACATGGGAAACAGCCTCACATCAAGCGTCGACGCAACCGGGGACGTGTACTACCTGGCCGCGCGACAACACGTCGGAGTGCCCGCCGTTTCCTGCTTGCTGTAGACCATCTTCCTCTGCCTCTCGTCGGTGGCCCTTGCGGACCGCGTCACGGCCCGCGCGGTGCGGCAACACCTGCCCAACCATCACGTCCGTGAACCACGTCGTCATGATGACTCGGCACTTCCGTCTGCCGCGACCGAAATTTCGGCGGCCCTGTACCGCCTCCCCCGTTTTCTCAGTCGTTCCAGGTCAGACTGGTCGGCTCAGTGCTCGCCGAACAGTTCGAGCAGTTCCGTCCGGCCGAACATCCGTGCGGTGTCGACGGCCGAGGGCGTGCCGGCGGACGGGTCGGCGCCGCCCTCCAGGAGGGCCTTGACCACATCCGTCTCCCCCTTGAACGCGGCTCCCGCGAGCGGGGTCTGGCCTCGGTCGTTCACCCGGTCGGCCTCGGCGCCGCGGGCGAGCAGCGCGCGCACCGCGTCGGAGTGGCCGTGGTACGCGGCGAGCATGACGAGCGAGTCGCCGCGGTCGTTGGTGAGGTTGGCCGGAACACCCGCGTCGACGTACGCCACGAGCGCCTCGGTCTGTCCGCGCCGGGCCAGATCGAAGATCTTGGTCGCCAGCTCCACGACCTCGGGGTCGGGGACTTCGGTCATCGGGCGGACCGCCTCTCCACTGCTCATCGTCGGGTGGGTACGCCTGCGCGTGCCGCAGCCGTACGAGTGAATCGCCAGGGTACTGGCTCGCGCGGCACATGACCCGATGTGCCCGAGGTAAAGATCAGCACAGACCACACCCAGGGGAAATAGTCCGGATTTCACCCAGTTGCACCTTTTATCGTATGGATACATCCTGTGATCCTGGAAGTACTCATGGTGACTGTCCCCGCGAACCAGGAGACCTCAAATGATCCTGTCCATCTCAGGCGTGGTCCTGCTCGGCATCGTCGTCTTCATCTTCTTCCGCAAGGACGGCCTGAAGGCCTCGCACGCCGTGGTCGCCATGCTGTTCGGCTTCTACCTGGCGAGCACGGCCATCGCCCCGAGCATCAAGGCGGGCGGAGAGAGCCTGGCGAGCCTCCTCGGCGGAATCAAGTTCTGACGGCCCCGCTCCCCGTACGCATCGACTGGAGGCAGTAGTGGCCCGGCGCCCCCTCCCCCGCATTCTGAGCAACGGCAGCGCGCAGCTCGCCCGGAGCCGGGAGCTGGCCCGGACGGCCGCCGACAGCGCCACGGACGTCCTCCACCCGCTGATCACGATCACCCGCGGTCTGCGCCGGCTGGCAGCGGCCGGCCGGCGCAGATGGGCCGACACCCCCAAGGAGCGACGGGGGGCGCTGCTGTTCCTGGTGGCCTCCGTGATCCTGGTCGTGGCGCTGGTGCCGTACGGGCCGCTGCTCGCCGTCATCACCCTGATGTCGGCGGCGGCCTGGCAGGGCCGGGACCGCGCCCCGGCGTCGCCCGACGGGCCCGACGAGACGCAGGCCCAGCGCCTGAAGTCGCTGTACGAGGCACTGGTGCCGTACTTCTCCGCCGCCGAGGACCCCGAGCCGCTGTATGCCCACGGCGGGGCGTGGGACAAGGCGTTCCCCACCTACGCGTTCGACGGCGGCGGCCGGATCTCGCACCTGGTGGTCCGCTACCCGGCGTACTTCACCGACGGCGAGGCCGAGGCCCGCGCCCGGATCGAGCACCTCCTCGCCGCGAAGTCGGGCCGGGGCCGCGAATACCACTTCGCGTGGGACGAGGAGGGCAACCAGTTGACGGTCAGCGTGCTCATGCCGCTCCCCGTCGACATCGCCGCCCAGCGTTTCGTCACCGCGCCCGGCGAGACCGTCCTCGGTTTCACCGACCCGACCGAGGTCCGGCGCACCCTCCCCCTCAGCTACGGCGAGCAGCGACGTGACGTGCCCCCGGTCGTCTGGCGCACCGGCCTGCGCTCCACCGAGCCCCACCTGCTCGCCCTCGGCCAGCCGGGCAGCGGCACCTCCACGCTGCTGCGCTCGATCGCCCTGCAGGCCCTCCAGCACGGCGACGTCGTGATCGTCGACGGCGGCGGCACCGGCGAGTACGCGTGCCTGACCGGCCGGGACGGCGTCCTGGCCGTCGAGTGCGGCCTGACCGGAGCCCTGGCCAGCCTGGAGTGGGCCGCGACCGAGACGGAGCGCCGCCTCATCGCCGCCAACCGCGCCCACCAGGCGGGCCAGCCGCCGCCCGACGACACCAAGCGGCCGCTGTGGATCCTCCTGGACCGCCCGACCGCGTTCACGCATCTGGCCGCGGCGGACGACCGCAAGGACCCGCAGTCCCTGCTCCAGGTCCCGCTCCGGCACGGCCGCCCGGCGAACGTGACGGTGGTCGTGGCCGACCAGCTGGACTGCCTGGACGCCCTGAGCGAGCCGGTACGACAGCACACCCGGGCCCGCGTGGTCCTCGGCCCGGCGACGGCGGGACAACTGGAGGCGGCCCTGGGCGCGCCCCCGCACACCACCCCCGTGGACCAGGTCCCACCCGGCCGCGGCTACGCCCGCCTGGGCACGGGCCCCGTCCACCGCCTCCAGGTCCCGGCCACCCCGAACCCGTACGACGACGCGACACCGGACGCTCACCGCGAGGCGGTCCTGGCCCTCCTCCCGCCCCGGACGACACCGGCGGACGGGGAGACGGTCCCGGAGCCGGACGGGTCGCCGGGCGGGCCGGAACCGGTCCCGGCGGAAGAGGAGCCGGAACCCGTGCCGGTGGCGGTGGCCTCGGAGACGCCGGAGCCGCAGCCCGAACGGGTACCGGTCCTCGCCAAAGAACCCCCGCAGGATCCAGTTCCGGTCCTCACCAAGGACCCCCTGCCGAATCCCGTCCCGGTCCTGACCAAACCGACAGAGGCGAAGCGGGGCTAGCGCGGCGCGCCGGGCCGCGGCCAGGCGCGCACCCGACTCAGCGGCCCCCGGCGCCGGCCGGCCCCACCGTCCCGCGCTACGCCACGAACGTACGCGGCGCCTCGCTGCCCCCCACGCCGCCCGACTCCACCAGCCCCGCCGCCGCGGCCAACCGCACGGCCGCCTCCTCGGCCACCGCCCCGCCCACGGTGAACGGCAACCGCACGTACCCCTCGAACGCCCCGTCCACCCCGAACCGCGGCCCGGACGGCACCCGCACCCCCACGCGCTCCCCCGCCTCCGCGATCCGCGACCCGGACAGCCCCCCGGTCCGCACCCACAGCGTCAGCCCGCCCTGCGGCACCTCGAACTCCCACCCGGGCAGCTCCCGCCGCACGGCGGCCACCAGCTCGTCCCGGTTCGACCGGGCCTGCTCCCGCCGCACCTGCACGGCCTGCTCCCAACCCCCCGTGCCGAACAGCCAGTTGACGGCCAGCTGCTCCAGCACCGGCGTACCGAGGTCGGCGTAGGCCCGCGCGGCGACCAGGCTGCGGATCACGTCCGGCGCCGCCCGCACCCACCCGATGCGCATGCCGGCCCAGAACGCCTTGCTCGCCGACCCCACCGTGATCACGGTCGAACCCGCCGGGTCGAAGGCACACACCGGCCGCGGCATCCGCACCTCCGCGTCGAGCCACAGCTCACTCATCGTCTCGTCGGCGATCAGCACGGTCCCGGCGGACCGGGCCGCGTCCACCAGCCGCCGCCGCTGGTCCTCGTCGGCGAGCGCCCCGGTCGGGTTGTGGAAGTCGGCGACGACGTACGCGATCCGCGGCGCGGCGTCCCGCAGGACCTGCCGCCAGCGGTCCATGTCCCACCCGGTGAGCCCCTCGGCCATCGCGACGGGCACGAGCCGGGCCCCGGCCTCCCGCATCAGCTGGAGGATGTTGGCGTACGAGGGCGACTCGACGGCGATGCGCTCCCCGCGCCCGCCGAACAGATGGCAGATGGCGTCGATCGCGCCCATCGCCCCGGTCGTCACCATGATCTGCTCGGGCATGGTCGGGATCCCGCGCTCGGTGTAGCGCTCGGCGATCATCGACCGCAGCGCGGGCAGCCCGGCGGGATAGTCGCCGTGCGTGTGCGCGTACGGGGGCAGTTCCTCAAGCGCGCCCTGGACCGCCCGGGTGAGCCACGGCTCGGGGGCCGGGAGCGCCGCGCAGCCCAGGTCGATCATGGAGCCCAGGGCCTCGGGCGGCAGCGGCTCCAGTCCGCGCGCGGGCACCGGGTTCCCGGCGGGTACGGCCGTCCAACTGCCCGCGCCCCGCCGCGACTCCAGGAACCCCTCGCCGCGCAGCGCCTCGTAGGCGGCGGCGACCGTCGTACGGCTGACGGAGAGGGAGAGGGCGAGTTCCCGCTCGGCGGGCAGCCGGGCGGCCACCGGGACCCGGCCTTCGAGCACCAGCAGGCGGATGCCGTCGGCGAGGGCGCGATAGGCGGGCGGGCGCCTGGCGCCGGGCCCCGCCGGGCGGTCCTGCTGGGACTTGAGGAGCCGGGCGAGCTGCGCCGCCCCCACGGCCGAGGTCCACTGCGCCATCGAAATCAGTCCACCTTCCCCGGATTGGCCCTGGATGGCATCTCCGTCCAAGCCACAGGGTGTCATGCATCAGTCCACTACCACCACAGGGGGGCACATCATGTCGACGCGGGGGCGTCTCGCCCGGCGACTCACCCAGCTCTACGTCGGTCTCGCGCTGTACGGCGCGAGTTCGGCGCTGCTCGTCCGGTCGGGGCTCGGTCTGGAGCCGTGGAACGTGCTGCACCAGGGCCTCGCCGAGCGGACGGGACTCTCGATCGGCGTCGTCCTGACGATCGTGGGCGCCGCCGTGCTGCTCGCGTGGATCCCGCTCCGCCAGCGCCCGGGCCTCGGCACGGTCTCCAACGTGCTGGTCATCGGCATGGCGATGGACGCGACGCTGGCCCTGGTGCCCGACGCGCACGGCTGGGCGCTCCGCGTGACCCTGATGGCGGCGGGGATCGTCCTGAACGGCGCGGCGACCGGCCTGTACATCGCGGCCCGCTTCGGCCCGGGCCCGCGCGACGGCCTGATGACCGGACTGCACCAGCTCACGGGCGTCTCCATCCGCCTGGTGCGCACGGGCATCGAGCTGACGGTCGTGGCGACCGGCTTCGCCCTGGGCGGCACCGTCGGGATCGGCACCCTGCTGTACGCGCTGTCCATCGGGCCGCTCGCCCAGCTCTTCCTGCGGGTGTTCGCCGTCCCCGCGGCACCCGTCGGCAGCACGGTCGTTGCCACCGGTCAACCCGAAGGGGCGATACTGCGTCCGTGACCCCGCGGATACGCCACCCCTACCTCGACCATCCCGGCCCGATCCCCTTCGCCCACCGGGGCGGGGCCGCGGACGGCCTGGAGAACACGGTGCGGCAGTTCCGGTGCGCCGTCGAGGCGGGCTACCGGTACATCGAGACCGATGTGCACGCCACCCGGGACGGCAAGCTGGTCGCCTTCCACGACGCGACCCTGGACCGGGTGACGGACGGCGCGGGCCGGATCGCCGACCTGCCGTGGCAGGCGGTACGGCAGGCACGCGTGGCGGGCGAGGAACCGGTGCCCCTCTTCGAGGAACTCCTGGAGACGTTCCCCGACGTGCGCTGGAACGTCGACGTCAAGGCGGAGGCCGCCCTGCTGCCCTTGCTCGACCTGGTCGGCCGGACCGGCTCCTGGGACCGGATCTGCCTCGGCTCGTTCTCCGAGGCGCGCGTGGTGCGCGCCCAGCGCCTCGCCGGTCCGCGTCTGGCCACGTCGTACGGCACCCGGGGCGTGCTCAACCTGCGGCTGCGCTCCTGGGGGCTGCCGGCGGCGGTGCGCCGTTCGGCGGTAGCCGCCCAGGTTCCGGAGATCCAGTCCGGCATCCAGGTCGTGGACCTCCGCTTCGTCCGCGCCGCCCACGCGCGCGGACTCCAGGTGCACGTGTGGACGGTCAACGACCCCGAGAGCATGCACCGGCTTCTCGACCTCGGTGTGGATGGCATCATGACCGATCACATCGACACGTTGCGCAAGGTCATGGAGGACCGCGGCGTCTGGATCTGAGAGCCCGGGCCGGTCGCCCCTGCGCGTTCACGGGGAAGCGAGGGCACGGGTGGGCACCGACACCGTGCGGACACCGCCGGCCGACGGCGCCGCGGAGCGCAGACGCGAGCAGCGCGGCTGGTACTTCTACGACTGGGCGTGCTCGGTCTACTCGACGAGCGTGCTCACGGTGTTCCTCGGCCCCTATCTGACCTCGGTCGCCGAGTCGTCGGCCGACGCCGACGGGTTCGTCCACCCGCTGGGGATCCCGGTGCGCGCCGGGTCCTTCTTCGCGTACTCGGTGTCCCTGTCGGTGATCGTGGCCGTACTGGTGATGCCCCTGGTGGGCGCCGCCGCCGACCGCACCGGCCGCAAGAAGCCGCTCCTCGCGGGCGCCGCCTACCTGGGGGCCACGGCCACGACGGCCATGTTCTTCCTGGACGGCGACCGCTACCTGCTCGGCGGCGCCCTCCTGATCGTCGCGAACGCGGCGCAGTCCGTGGCGATGATGCTCTACAACTCCTATCTGCCGCAGATCGCCCCGCCCGAGCAACGGGACGCGGTGTCCTCCCGCGGCTGGGCCTTCGGGTACGCGGCGGGCTCGCTGGTCCTCGTGGCCAACCTGGTCCTCTACACCGGGCACGACGGCTTCGGCCTCTCCGAGGGCACGGCGGTGCGCATCTGCCTGGCGTCGGCCGGGCTGTGGTGGGGCGCCTTCGCCCTGATCCCGCTGACCAGGCTGCGCGACCGCAAGGTCACCGCCCGGGAGGCGGCCCTCCCGGGTTTCCGGCAGCTCGCCGCGACCGTCCGCGACATGCGCCGCCGCCCTCTGACGCTGGCCTTCCTGCTCGCCTACCTCGTCTACAACGACGGCATCCAGACGGTGATCTCCCAGGCCTCGGTCTACGGCTCCGAGGAACTGGGTCTCGGCCAGTCCACCCTCATCGTCGCCGTGCTGCTGGTGCAGGTGCTGGCGGTGGCGGGCGCGCTGACGATGGGCCGGCTGGCCCGGGCGTACGGGGCCAAGCGCACGATCCTCGGCTCGCTGGTGGCGTGGACGGTGACGCTCGCGGCCGGGTTCTTCCTGCCGGCCGGGGCACCCATGTGGTTCTTCGTCCTGGCCGCCGGGATCGGCCTGGTCCTGGGCGGCAGCCAGGCGCTGTCCCGCTCCCTGTTCTCCCATCTCGTCCCGCCCGGCAAGGAGGCCGAATATTTCTCCGCGTACGAGATGAGCGACCGCGGGATGAGCTGGCTCGGGCCGCTGCTGTTCGGGCTCACCTACCAGCTCACCGGGAGCTACCGGGACGCGATCATCTCGCTGGTGGCGTTCTTCGTGCTGGGATTCGCCCTGCTCGCCCGGGTTCCGGTACGGCGTGCGATCGCGGATGCGGGGAATCCGGTTCCTGACAGGATTTAGCACTCGACGCGAAAGGGCTGTAGTGTACGCGTTTGGCCTGCCAGGCGTACCGTTACTGCGCGTCAAAGATGCCGAAACGCTGGGTTACATCTGCTAGCAGATGTGACAAACCGGGCGCTGGTGGGTACAACAAGGGCGGCTACGACGGCGACGCATGACCCGGAACGGGACCCGGAACGGGAATCTTTACCGCCGACCGGACGTTGACCGGATGACGACGACAGCGACACCTGTCCTGTGGGCGACAAGCCCGGGAGGCACGATTCATGAGTGAGCGAGCTCTTCGCGGCACGCGCCTCGTGGTGACCAGCTACGAGACGGACCGCGGCATCGACCTGGCCCCGCGCCAGGCCGTGGAGTACGCATGCGAGAAGGGGCACCGCTTCGAGATGCCCTTCTCGGTCGAGGCGGAGATCCCGCCGGAGTGGGAGTGCAAGGTCTGCGGGGCCCAGGCACTCCTGGTGGACGGCGACGGCCCGGAAGAGAAGAAGGCCAAGCCCGCGCGTACGCATTGGGACATGCTGATGGAGCGACGCACCCGCGAGGAACTCGAAGAGGTCCTCGAGGAGCGTCTGGCGGTACTGCGCTCCGGCGCGATGAACATCGCTGTTCATCCCCGGGACAGCCGCAAGTCGGCGTAAGTCCCTCCGGGGCCTGGCCGGAATAACAGCGCGTCAGTGAACCGCGGGCGCCGTACGAAATGTACGGCGCCCGCGGTTTTCTGTATGAACCCGCTCAGAACACTCGAACCGCTCAATGCGTCAGCGGCGGACGCGGCCCCTGCGGGGCGTCCCCCGGCTCGTCCCTGATGACCTCTCCCTGGACGACCTTGCCGTCGGGGCGGTGCATCCGGGCCTGCTGGAAGGCGCCGCCCAGGGTGCCCGGGTCGGCCTCGCGGAGCTTGCGCTCGAAGGTGCGCTCGGCGGAGCGGCTCACGGCCTTCTGGACCGGGGGCAGCAGCAGGAGCAGGCCCACCGCGTCCGACACCAGGCCGGGGATCATCAGCAGCAGACCGCCCAGCATCATCAGGCCGTTGCCCTCGCTGTTCGGCCGGGCCGCCGCGGGCATCACACCGCTCTGCTGCTGTTGCAGCGCCTCGGAGAGCTTGCGGAAGGCACGCCGGCCGGCCCGCTTGATGACGACCGAGCCGAGCACGAGGCCCGCCAGCAGGACGAGGAACACCACCAGCCCGTTCGACGCCCCCGCGACCAGCGTGAGCAGCCAGATCTCCAGCACGAGCCACGCGGCGATCCCCAACGGCAGGAACGTGCGCAGGCGGGAGCGCCGGGGCCGGGCGGGATGGCTGGGGGTCTGAGCGCCAGTCGTCATGCCTCCAGTGTGCCTGGCCCCGGCTCAGCACGGGATAAGGCCCCGATCAGGCGTTCCTGTGCGCGGCCGGGCCGGAAGCGGTTACGGCTTCGACGGCTTGGTGTCGCGGCCGGTCACGGACGGCTTGGCGCCGTGCCCCGTGACGGGCGGTTTGGCGACGCGCCCCGTGACCTTGCCGACGCGTTCCCCGACGCCCCACGCCGTGACCCGCCACAGCGCCTCGACGAGGATGTCGCGGCTCATCTTGGAGTCGCCGAGTTCCCGCTCGACGAAGGTGATGGGCACCTCGACCACGTGGTAGCCGGCCTTCACGGCGCGGCGGGCGAGGTCCACCTGGAAGCAGTAGCCCTGGGAGGCGACCTCGTCGAGGCCGAGGCCCTCCAGGGTCTCGCGGCGGAACGCGCGGTAGCCGCCGGTGATGTCGCGCAGCGGCAGGTCGAGCGCCAGCCGGGAGTAGAGGCTGCCGCCCCGGGAGATCACCTCGCGGGACTTCGGCCAGTTCACCACCCGGCCCCCCGGCACCCACCGCGAGCCGAGCACCAGGTCGGCGCTCTTCAGGGCGGTGAGCAGCCGGGGCAGTTCCTCGGGCTGGTGGGAGCCGTCGGCGTCCATCTCGACCAGCACGCCGTAGTCGCGCTCCAGGCCCCAGCGGAAGCCCGCGAGGTAGGCGGCGCCCAGGCCCTCCTTGCCCTTGCGGTGCAGCACGTGGACGTGGTCGTCCTCGACGGCCAGCTCGTCGGCCAGCTTGCCCGTGCCGTCCGGGCTGTTGTCGTCGGCCACGAGCACGTGCGCCTCGGGGACAGCCGCGCGCACCCGGCCGACGATGCTCTTGATGTTCTCCGCCTCGTTGTAGGTCGGGATGATCACCAAGGCCGTGCCGAGCGGGCCGAACTTCCTCCCCTGGGCTCCTGCCGCGAGGGTTCCGTCGCCGTCGTTCACTGCTGCCCCTTCATGTCCATACGCAGAGGACCACCATAGTGGGCCCGGCCTGCGATGACGTGACAGGACGTTCGATTGGTGGTGTCGAATCGACAAGACGCGGGTAAGAGCGCGCCTCCGGGGGCGAGCGTACGGCGGATGGGGGCCCGGCGCCCTTCGGGCCGACCTGGGACCCGCTGGCTGCGGATCGACCCAAAGCCGTTGTCTACTGAGCGCCCGGGCCCCACCCGGGTCACACCTCCCCGACCGGCCGGAACGTTCCCTCGGCGCCGCGCCGGCCTGAGCCTGGCTCCCAGTGGCGGTGCCCCGGTGCGGCACACCGTCCCTGACCCGGCGGCGCTGCGGCGAGTGCGCGGACGGTCCCCGGTCGGGCGTCCGGTGGTGGACTCGGCCGAACCTACCGGCCCCCTGCGGCCGCCTGTCAACAGCCGTTTGACCTGCGCGTTCCACGGCAAAGGCCTGGTCAGGGCCGAGGATACGCAGGTCGCGCGCCGGGGGTGCGGCGCACGATCGCGTGCGCGCCACCCCCGTAGATCACTCGCCCGGCCCTACGAAGACCGTGTGCCCGCCGACCACGGTGCGCAGGCAGACGGGCAGGTCGCGGCCGAGGGTCAGGTCGGGCAGTCCCGGGGTGCCGGAGCGGGGGTCGGTGGACCAGCGGGCGACGCGGTCGTCGGGGGCCTGGACGACGAGTTCGCCGGTGCGCCACACGGCGTAGTCGGCGGGGGCGCCCGGGACCAGGACGCCTGCGTCGTCCCGCCCCACGGCCCGCCAGCCGCCGCGCGTGTGCGCCGTGAACGCGGCGCGCACGGAGACGCGGTGCTCCGGCGTGCGGTGGAAGGCGGCGGCCCGGACCGTGCCCCAGGGGTCGAGCGGGGTGACCGGGCTGTCGGAGCCGAAGGCGAGCGGGACACCGGCGCGCAGCAGGGCGGCGAAGGGGTTCAGGCTCCGGGCCCGCTCCGCCCCCAGGCGCTGTGCGTACATGCCGTCGTCGCCGCCCCACAGGGCGTCGAAGGCGGGCTGGACGGAGGCGGTGAGGCCGAGTTCGGCGAAGGCGGCGACCGACTCGGGGGTGAGCATCTCGGCGTGCTCGACCCGGTGCCGGGCGGCCCGGATCCGGGCGAGGCCCAGCTTCTCGGCCGCCGCCCGCACGCCGTCGACCACGGCGTCCACGGCCGCGTCGCCGATGGCGTGGAAGCCGGCCTGGAGCCCCGCCTCGGTGCAGGCGGTCACGTGGGCGGCGACGGCGGCGGCGTCCAGGTAGGCCCTGCCGGTGTGCCCGGCGTCGGCGTACGGCTCGTGCAGGCAGGCCGTGTGCGAGCCGAGGGCGCCGTCGACGAACAGGTCGCCCGCGGCGCCGACCGCGCCCAGCTCCCGTGCCTTGGCGACGTCCTGCTCGGCCCAGTAGCCGACGACGCGCGGGCCGGGCTCCTCGGCGGCGAGCCGCAGCAGTCCCGTGAAGTCGTCCTCGGAGGAGATCTCCGGGCCGGCGCACTCGTGGACCGTGCCGATGCCGAGCGAGACGGCGTGCGCGAGGGCGGCGCGTTGTGCCTCGGTGCGCTGCCGGGGCGTGACGGCGGCGAACGCGGCGGCGCGCACGGCGTGGTGGGCGTCGGCGGTGAGCGGCCCGTCCTCCCGGGTGGCGCCGGGGACCAGGTCGAGCAGGGCGGTCGTGACGACCGCCGAGTGGACGTCGATGCGGCTGAGGTAGAGGGGCCGGTGCCCGGTGGCCTCGTCGAGTTCGGCCCGCGTCGGGGGCCGGCCGCCGGGCCAGCGGGCGGCGTCCCAGCCGTGTCCGAGCAGTACGCGGTCGTCGGGGCGGGCGGCGGCGAAGTCCCGCACGCGGGCGAGGGCGGCTTCGAGGGAGGGGGCGTCGGACAGGTCGAGCCCGGTCAGGGCGAGACCGGTGGCAGTGGTGTGCACATGCGCGTCCGTGAACGCCGGGGTGACCAGCGCTCCGTCCAGGTCGATCACCTCGTCGACCCCGTCGGCGAATGCCTCGGCGGCTCCCTCCGACCCGACCCAGGCGATCTGCCCCCGCTCCACGACCATCGCGGTAGCGAAAGGATCGGCGGGACTATGAACCTCACCACGACGAAGCAGAACCGTCTTCGTCGGCGCACTGGACTCACTCATGCAGCACAGTTTCACAGGGTCGCTTTCGGCGCCCTCTTCAGGGGCGCGGGGAACTGCGCGACCAGCCACACACAGCCCGCACCCGAAAACCGGCGCTCAGATCCGCGGCGGCCGCGCCTCGTACGGCGTGGACAGCACGACCGTCGTCCGTGTGGACACCCCGGCCAACGACCGCACCCGCGCCAGCAGTTCTTCCAGTTCGTGCGGCGTGGCCACCCGCACCTTGAGGATGTAGTTCTCGTCCCCCGCGACGCTGTGGCAGGCCTCGATCTCGGGCACACCGGCCAGCCGGTCCGCGATGTCGTCCGGCGCGCTGGGGTCGAACGGCTTCACCGAGATGAACGCCGTCATGGGCAGCCCCACCGCCTCGGGGTCGACGACCGCGGCGTAACCGCGGATGACACCGCGCTGTTCCAGCCGTCGCACCCGCTGGTGCACGGCCGACGTGGACAGCCCCGTGGCCTTGCCCAGGTCGGTGTAGCTCATCCGCCCGTCCTTGACGAGCAGCTGCACGATCTGTCGGTCCAGCTCCTCCATGGCGCAAGAACCTACAGTGCGGCTGATCTCCTCGGATACCTGAGGAGCCCAGGTCATACCCGGTTCGTGATGTGGCCGGAAGACGACGGTCAGCCGTTCGGGGGACAAATCCGCCGCAGAGGACACCTGCGTGCGGCATGTGACGAACGCCACAGCGCTCGAACAGTCTCCGTAATGTTCTCGTGATTACCGCCGAGGGGGGACGGGAAGTGCTTGCTGTGGTCGAGGCCGCAGTGCCTGATACGGCCCAGCCCGAGGGGGAGAACCCAATGCAGAGTCTTAAGCGCCCTGGTCGCACCGCACCCAAGCGGCAGCAGCTCGTCGTCGAGCCCGAGCCGGAGGGCGTCGAACCCGACGCCTTCGACGACGAACTCGACGCCTACGACACGTTCGAGATGTTCCGGGTGATCTGCCCGGACTGCGCACAGCCCATCGCCCTGCTGGCGGACGAGGAAGTCCTGCCGGAGCACGCGCTGTGCGCCTCGCCGTGGAACCCGTTCGGACTCACGGTCTGCGCCGGCACCGGCCGCAGGGCCGCGGACGCCCGCCCCGCGGACGAGTCGGTGGACCCTCAGGAGCAGGACACCGCCCTGCTGTTGACGCTCCCTCAGGGACTGGACTGGCGGACCCAGCCCTTCTCGCACGTCGGCGGCCCGGGCTCACGCCCCATCAGGGTCCCGGTCATGCGCCGCAACGCGGCCTGAGCGCGGGCCTTCCCTGCCCGCTCGCTCCACCTCAGTAGCTGCCCCGCACCACGGCTCGTGGACTGCCGTGGTGCGGTTCAGTGCGCCCGGGGGCGCGGGTCCGGTGGGTTCGCAGTCGCGGCAGTCCGCCGGCCCCGGGCCCGTTCGAGGAACCGGCACCCCTGAAACGCACGCCCGATTCCACGTGGGGTGACCTGTCCGGCCTCTTCCGCGTTGCCCTGGTATGACCCCCATCTCCTCAGCGACCGGGCGTCAGCGCCTCCTGTACGTCCCGCCGCCCGCAGAATCGGTTCGGCCCGCTCCGCCGCGCTATCAGGACCCGCCGATCTACCGCGACCTGATGCGGACCTGGGCGGAAGGCGGCCGCACCCTGCCGGGCCGGCACGACCCGGAGTGGATGCGGCTCGCGGCTCCCTGGCGGGGCCTCGACCAGTTCAGCGTCCCTCTGGACCCACGAGGTGGCGGGCGATGACCATCCGCTGGATCTGGTTGGTGCCCTCGACGATCTGCAGCACCTTGGCCTCGCGCATGTAGCGCTCGGCCGGGAAGTCGGCGGTGTAGCCGTAGCCGCCGAGGATCTGCACGGCGTCGGTGGTGACCCGCATCGCCGTGTCGGTGCAGTGCAGCTTGGCCATGGCGGCCTGCCGGGCGAACGGCCGGCCCGCGTCCCGCAGCCGGGCCGCCGCGAGGTAGAGCGCGCGGCCCGCCTCGATCTGGGTCGCCATGTCCGCCAGCATGAAGCGCAGCCCCTGGAAGTCGGCGATCGGCTTGCCGAACTGGCGCCGCTGCGCCGCGTACGCCAGCGCCTCGTCGAGCGCCGCCTGTGCCACGCCGATCGCGCACGCCGCGATGCCGAGCCGCCCGGAGTCGAGGGAGGAGAGGGCGATCGCGAAGCCCTGCCCCTCCTCGCCGATGCGCCGCGCGTCGGGGACCCTGACGCCGTCGAAGTGCACCTGGGCGGTGGGCGATCCCTTCATGCCCATCTTCTTCTCGGGGGGCGCGGCGCTCACCCCCGGCGCGTCGCCGGGCACCAGGAACGCGGTGATCCCGCGCGGGCCCTCCTCGCCGGTGCGCGCCATGACCGTGTAGAAGTCGGCGATCCCGCCGTGCGTGATCCAGGCCTTCGTGCCGGTGATCACCCAGTCGTCGCCGTCCCGCACGGCCTTGGTGCGCAGCGCGGCCGCGTCCGAGCCGGAGTGCGGCTCGGAGAGGCAGTAGGCGCCGAGCAGGCCGCCGCCGAGCATCGCGGGCAGGTGCTCGACCTGCTGTTCCTTGGTGCCGTAGGCGGCCAGGGCGTAGGAGGCGAGGGAGTGGACGCTGACGCCGAGGCCGACGGTGAGGCGGGCCGCGGCGAGTTCCTCCAGGACCTGGAGGTAGACCTCGTAGGGCTGGTCGCCGCCGCCGTACTCGGAGTCGTACGGCAGGCCGAGCAGGCCGGAGCGGGAGAGCAGGGTGAAGAGTTCACGCGGGAAGCGGCCGGCGTCCTCCTCCTCGGCCGCCTTCGGGACGATCTCCTGCTGCGCGATGTCGCGGACGAGTGAGATCAGGTCCCGGGCCTCCTCCGTGGGCAGTTGTCGGTCCACCGGCTGCGGGGCGCGGTCGGGCATGGCGACGCTCTCCTCCCTGTCGGGCAGTGGCGGACGAGCCCGCGGGTGGGGGCGGCGCCGCCGGGTCGTTCTGGTGCCTGGCCGATGCTTGCAGTCCCGGGTCGCGGAAGCTGCTGACCAGCGGCTGTGCGCTGTGAGTATGCCCGATCGGAGGCATCCCGTCACCAGTTAACGACCGCTCACCTCAAGAATCGCACGCGGACGTCCGGAGCGGGGAAATTGGTCCGCACCATTGACCGAACTGGTCTAGTCCTCCTACTGTTTCGCTCCACCGATTCAGCGCGTTCATGCCAATCGGCGCGCGTTCCCTCTCCCCACGAGGAGACACCGGATGCCCACCCCCCACCGCTCCCGCTTCCGGACCATCGTGTCCGCGGCCTGTTGCGCCGTCCTCGGCGCCGGTCTCCTGGCCGGCGCGGGCACCTCCGCCACCGCGGCGACCCCGGCTCAGGAGGCCGCCGCGGCCTCGACGGCGGCCTCCGGCCCCAAGGCCCCCGGCCCCAAGGCCGCCGGCTCCAAGGTCATCGGGTACTTCACCGAATGGGGCACCTACGACCGCAAGTACCACGTCAGGAACATCGAGACGTCCGGCTCGGCGGCCAGGCTCACGCACATCAACTACGCCTTCGGCAACGTCACCGGCGGCAAGTGCGCCATGGGCGACGCGTACGCCGCCACCGACCGCGCCTACACCGCCGCCGAGTCCGTCGACGGCAAGGCCGACACCTGGGACCAGCCGCTGCGCGGCAACTTCAACCAACTGCGCAAGCTGAAGCAGAAGCACCCGAACCTCAAGGTCCTGTGGTCCTTCGGCGGCTGGACCTGGTCGGCCGGTTTCGGCGAGGCCGCGAAGAACCCGGCCGCGTTCGCCCAGTCCTGCTACGACCTGGTCGAGGACTCCCGGTGGGCCGACGTCTTCGACGGCATCGACATCGACTGGGAGTACCCGAACGCCTGCGGCGCCACCTGCGACACCAGCGGCAAGGCGGCCTTCCGGAACCTGATGCAGGCACTGCGCGCCACGTTCGGCTCGAAGAACCTGGTCACCGCGGCGATCACCGCCGACGCCACCCCGGGCGGCAAGATCGACGCGGCGGACTACGCCGGCGCCGCCCCCTACGTCGACTGGTATTTGCCGATGACCTACGACTTCTTCGGCGCCTGGGACGCCACCGGCCCGACGGCCCCGCACTCGCCGCTGACCTCGTACCCCGGCATACCGAAGGCGGACAACCACAGCTCGGCGACGATCGCGAAGCTCAAGGGCCTCGGCATCCCCGCCTCGAAGCTGCTGCTCGGCATCGGCTTCTACGGCCGCGGCTGGACCGGCGTCACCCAGGCGGCACCCGGCGGCACCGCGACCGGCCCGGCGGCGGGCACGTACGAGCGGGGCATCGAGGACTACAAGGTGCTCAAGGCCAGGTGCCCGGCGACGGGGACGGTGGCCGGCACGGCGTACGCCAAATGCGGCGGCGACTGGTGGAGTTACGACACCCCGGCGACCATCGCGACCAAGACCGCCTACAAGAACCAGCAGGGCCTGGGCGGCACGTTCTTCTGGGAGCTGAGCGGCGACACGGCGAACGGTGAGCTGATCAAGGCCATCAAGTAGACCGGAGCGGCACCGGGGGCGGAGGGTCCGTGGCGGATCCTCCGCCCCTTTCTCACGCGCCCCGGCGCGCGGGCTGCGGGGCCGGGTAGGCGGGGTCCAGCTCCTCGATCGCGCGCAGGGCGCCGCCGAGCGTCTTCACCAGCAGTTCGCACATGGTCGCGCGGGGCAGTTCGGGGCGGTCGATCCATTCGAGGGTGGCGCCCTCGACGCTGCACACCCAGGACAGCAGGCCCATCCGCGCCAGCGGGGTGACGTCGGCGCGGCCGTACGCGCCCTCGGCGATGGTCGTGACGACGGCCTCGCGCACGCCGTCCCGGATGGCGTGCACCTCGGTGTCGAAGCCGACGCCGCCGCTGACGATCGTGCGGTACGCGGCCTGGTTGTGCTCGGCGTAGCGCAGGTAGCTGTCGATGGTGCGCTGGACCCGGTCGACCGGGGGCAGTTCGAGGCTGTCGGCCGCCAGGGTGATCAGCTCGGTGACGGAGTCCTGGATGATGGCCAGGTAGTAGCCGCGCTTGGACTGGAAGTAGTAGTAGATCAGTCCCTTGGCGACGTGCGCCTGCCGGGCGATGTCGTCCATCGAGAGGGCGTCGTAGGACGTGTCGGCGAACAACCTCCGCCCGATGGCGATGAGTTCGGCACGGCGCGCCGTCGAGCGCTCGGTGCCGCGGGCTCTGGGGCGCGCGGCAGGCTGGGGGCTGATATTCAATTTCGACCCTGGTCTCACGGGCGGGGGCGGGACATCCGCAGTATGGCAGGCCCCATGGCCGGGTCGTGGGTCAGGTCACAGCAGTCCGAGCTGTGTCACGAACATCGCGACGACCACCACGAGAACCCAGCCCATGAGGTGCTCGACGATCTTCGGGCCGTCTTCCTGGGGGCCGCCGGTACGGACGCGGCCGGCGGTGGCGGAGTGCGCGGTCATGGCTTCTCGCTCGTTCGGTGGTGCGGACGGACTTCCCCCCGAGGTTCTGTCCACCTTGCCACCCGGAGCGGATGGTGCGGCCGAGAGCTTGGTCACACGCGTACGCCCACTGCTGCCAGGGCCTTGCTCTGGGCCGCGGTCGGACGCGCCGGGAAGTACAGGTAGCAGACGCCGCCCGTGCCGGAGACGACCTTGCCGGAGGCGTTGTACCGCTTGGTCCGCAGCCAGATGTTCTCGAACTCGCGCCGCCGGTAGACCCGCCGTACGGCCTCGTTGCTCGCCGAGTAGGGGTCGTTGGCGATCACATCGCCGTCGGCGGTGAAGCCGATGACGGCCATGAGGTGCCCGGCGGTGCCGTACCCGGCGCCGGTCAGCTCCTCCTTCAGGAAGGACTGGGACGTGATGACCGGGATGCCGGCCGCGATCAGCGTCTCCAGGTCGGTGAGCGAGCCGAGCCGGGTGACCACGCCCTGGAGGCCGTCGAAGGTGGCCGCGTAGGCGGCGTTGAACGGCCAGTTGCCGCAGCCCGCGTACTGGTGGTCGTAGGTGGACCGGGCCGCGTGGCAGACCTGCGGGTCGGAGTACGACGGGTCCACCCAGGCCAGCTGCTCGGGGGTGAGCCGGCCGCCCCAGTACTCGATGACCATCTGGGAGGACGTCGGGCTGCACCAGGCCTCACCGCCGTTGTCGTACTCGGGGTAGCGGCCCTTGTGGATCTCCTGGGAGTAGCGCGGGACGGCCAGTTCCCGGGCGAGTCGGGGCTCGGACGCCGGGACGGTGAACCGGTCGGGGACGTCGGAGCCCATCGCGCCGAGCCGCCACACGGTGGGCGTGGCCTGGGTGCCCGGCCTGCGGTACAGGGTCAGGCGGAGCCGGTACGAGGTCAGGCGAGGGCCGGTCGACGGGTCGTCGATCGCCAGGGTGTCGGTCCAGACACTGCTCCTGTCGTCGCTCTGGCCGTCGACCGAGGTGCGCCGGATGTCCTGGTCGCCGGCCGCCCAGCGGCCCATCACGTACCAGGGGGTGCCGGTGCCGTTCGTGTAGGTGCCCTTGATCTCGGCCTGGAGCCAGGTGCCGGGCGGGGTGTGCGCGTTCCAGGAGACGATCGCCTCGGTCGCGGGGACGGCGAGCCGGTGCACGGGGGACGTCCAGGTGCCGTACTCCCAGGGCGCGGTGGTGCCGGTGTGCGGGTCCGTGTAGTCGGTGGTGCCCGCGGGCGTCGCGATCACCACGCCCGGGCGGGCGCCCGCGACGGCCCGGGTGCCCCTGGCCGTGCCGCCGCACCAGTCGCCGTACGAGGTCCACGCCCGGTTGTCGACGGTACGGGCCGGGACCGCCCGGGCGGGGTCTGCGGTGGTGTCGGTCGTCATGGGCGCCTCGATGTCGGCGGCCGCCGGACCCGCGCTCGCCGTGACGGCGGCGGCGACCGCGGCGGCCAGGACGGTTCTGCGGGACGGCTGTTCGGCTCTGCACATGGGGGACCCCCGGATGTCGGAGTCGGGCAGGGGCGGGGCAGGTCCGTGGCACGGTCGGTCGCACACGCGTGTGCGCCACATATGAGCACAGCCCGCCGGGTACTGCCAGCACCTCGACACGCGCCACGCCCACCAATATTGGCGTCGACCAGTGGCACGGGCCGAGGAGGCCGTCGTTAGAGTGCTGCGCGAGATGAATCCGTCCCTCCGCCCCGCACCGGGGCCCGCCGTGCGCGACCTGGCCGCCCGGATCCGCCGCCTCTCCCCGTCCTGCGGCCCGGTCCGGCTCGTCGGCGTCGACGGGCACGCCGGCTCGGGGAAGACCACGTTCACCGCACAGTTGGCCGCGGCGCTGGGCGGCGCTCCGGTGCTGCGCCTGGACGACATCGCCAGCCACGACGAGCTGTTCGACTGGACCGGACGCCTGCTGGACCAGGTCGTCGGACCGCTCTCCGACGGCCGGACCGCGCACTACGCCCCCTACGACTGGCGAGCCCGCCGCTTCGGCGCCCCGCGCCCCCTGCCGCCCGCGCCGGTGGTACTGGTGGAGGGCGTCGGCGCGGGACGCCGGGCGCTCCGCCCCCACCTGGCGCTGCTGCTGTGGATGGAGCTGCCCCGCGAGGATGCCTGGGCGCGGGGGCGGTCGCGGGACGGGGAGGAGCAGCGGGAGTTCTGGAACGGATGGGTCCCGGCGGAACGCCGGCACTTCGCCGACGACCCCTCCCGGCCGTTCGCCGACCTCCTGGTGCGTCAGCGGGAGAAGGGGTACGAGGTGCTTCCGGGGCCTGCGGGATCCGTTGGACCGGACCAGCCCCTCACTGAGGGTGACGGACCGCCCGCGGTGTGCTGAACTTGTGAAGGGCCTTGCGGAACAACTTGCCGGAGTGCTTCAACTCGGCTTGACCAGGGGGCCGTACAGGTCTTACGTTCTCAATGTGCGGCCCATTGGAGCCGCCCACTGACGCGAAGCCCCCGGTTGTTCCCCCGTGATCGGGGGCTTCGTTCTGTCCTCCTCCGGTTTTCCGGGTTCCGCGCGGCGTCGGACGCTCACCCTCGGTCACCGTGCGCCGGTGCGCCGCATCCGCTCCCACCTCGCCGAACGGCCCGTGCGGCACCCTACGGGCGCGCCGCCCCCGCAGGTACGATGCCCACAACAGGGCCCGGGGGACGGCTCGTTGGCATACCGACGGGGGCACGGTTTGTGGGGGACGTGATGGACTTCGGCACGCAGGGCCCGCAGGCCCCCGCCGACCTCGCCTGGCTGCGAGGCGTGGATGCCTACACCATGGGCGCCTATCCGCAGGCGGAGGAGGAGTTCCGCACCGCCGTGCGGCTGGACGCCGGGATGGCCGACGGCTGGCTCGGACTGCACGCCCTGCGGGTCGACACGACGACCGCGCTGCTGAAGATGTTCCGCCACCGCGACCGCTTCGGGGAGCAGCGCACCCGCTACCGCCGCACCCTCAACTCCTGGTACTGGCTGGGCTGGTGGGTGCAGCCCGTGCTGGAGAGCCCGCGCGACCTGCTGCTCGCGCACGCCTCCCACTGGCTGGACGGCCGCCACGTCCCCGAGCTGGACCGGGCACTCGCCGGGCTGCCTCCCGTGGACACCGACCACCAGGTCCGCTTCCTGCACGCCTGCCGCGCCTACCTGGTCAAGGACTGGGAGCAGCTGGTCCGCCACACCGACCCGCTGCTCGACGACCCGATGCTCGGCATCGAGGCGGGCCTGTTCGGCGGCATGGCCCGGGTCCGGCTGGAGATGTACGGGCAGGCCGAACCGCTGCTGTCGGCGGCCCTGATGCGCTGCCGCAGCGAGCAGCCGCAGCGCAAGGAGCTGCGCTACTGGCTGGCCCGGGCGCATGAGGGCACCGGCCGCAGTGCCGCCGCGCTCCCCCTCTACCGGGCCGTGCACCGAGTCGACCCGGCGTTCATGGACACGTCGGCGCGGCTCGCCGCGATCGCCGAGGGCGACGGCTACGAGGACTCCGCCGACCTCGCGGCGATCACGCTCACCGGTGCCGGCCAGGACGCCGTGGACGGGCCGGACGGGTTCGACCCGCTCTTCGGCACCGAGGGCCGCGACCTGAGACTGCCCGACCCGGAGCCGCCTCTCTCCCCTCCCCTGCCGCCGGTGGCCGACCCGCTGGTCCGCGAGAAGACCGGCCCGGCACCGTCCCTGCCCGCCGGCCCCACCGACCCCGCCTTACTCGAGGAGGCCCTGGCCGAACTCGAACGCATGGTGGGCCTCGAGCCGGTGAAGCGCCAGGTCAAGGCGTTGTCCGCGCAGTTGAACATGGCCCGGCTGCGGGCCGGGCAGGGCCTTCCGGTGCAGCCGCCGAAACGCCACTTCGTCTTCTCCGGCCCCTCCGGGACCGGCAAGACCACCGTCGCCCGTATCCTCGGCCGCGTCTTCTACGCGCTCGGCCTGCTCGGCGGCGACCATCTGGTGGAGGCCCAGCGGGCCGACCTGGTGGGCGAGTACCTGGGGCAGACGGCCGTGAAGGCCAACGAACTGATCGACTCGGCGCTCGGCGGCGTGCTCTTCGTCGACGAGGCGTACTCGCTGTCCAACTCGGGCTACGGCAAGGGGGACGCGTACGGCGACGAGGCGCTCCAGGTGCTGCTGAAGCGGGCCGAGGACAACCGCGACCATCTCGTGGTGATCCTGGCCGGCTACCCGGAGGGCATGGACCGCCTGCTCGCCGCGAACCCCGGGCTGTCGTCCCGTTTCACGACCCGGGTCGACTTCCCGTCCTACCGTCCCCTCGAACTCACCGAGATCGGCAAGGTCCTCGCGGCGGAGAACGGGGACCTGTGGGACGAGGAGGCCCTCGACGAGCTGCGGTCCATCGCGGCGCACGTGGTGGACCAGGGGTGGATCGACGAGCTGGGCAACGGGCGGTTCCTGCGGACGCTGTACGAGAAGAGCTGCGCGTACCGGGATCTGCGGTTGTCGGTGTATCCCGGGGTGCTGGGCAGGGAGGATCTGGCGACGCTGCGGCTGCCGGACCTGATGCAGGCGTACGGGGAGGTGCTGTCCGGGCGGGGGCCGCAGGATCCGCCCGGACTGTGACGACCTAGCCTGCGGGCAGTCGTGCCTCCCCCAGTGCCTCAAGGGCCTGGGAGGTGCCCCCAGGGCGGCACCCGTCCCACAGAGGGCGGCACCCCGCGGCGCCGGGCTGCGCACCCACCCGGCCCGGGCTACGTCGCCAGTACCTCCTCGCCCGACCTCGGCTCGGTCAGCCGGACCTCGCGCACCTGCCGGTGAGCCGGATCCCGTACCTCCCCCACCAGCAGCTCCAGCACGTCCTCCAGCGCCACGAGTCCGAGCACCTTTCCGGACCCGTCGGCGACCTGCGCCAGGTGGGTCGCCGCCCGGCGCATCACCGTCAGGGCGTCGTCCAGTGGCAGCTCGGACCGCAGGGTCGTCATGGGCCGCCACAGCTGCTGCGGCACGGCCCGGTCCGAGTCCTCCAGGTCCAGGACGTCCTTGACGTGCAGGTAGCCCATGAAGGCACCGTTGTCCGCGGCGACCGGGAAGCGGGAGTATCCCGTGCGGGCCGTGAGCTCGACGATCCGCCCGGGGGTGACCGAGGGGCTGACCGTCACCAGCGACTCGCGTTTCAGCAGGACGTCCGTCACCGGGCGGGAGCCCAGTTCCAGGGCGTCCTCCAGGCGCTCGGCCTCCTCCGGGTCGAGCAGGCCCGCCTGGCCCGCGTCCTCCACCAGCCGGTTGAGCTGCTCGCTGGTGAAGACGGCCTCGACCTCGTCCTTGGGCTCGACGTGGAAGAGCCGCAGGATGCCCTGGGAGACGGCGCCGAGGGCGGCGGTGATGGGCTTGCAGAAGCGGGCGAACCAGACCAGGCCGGGGCTGAGCCACAGCGCGGCCTTCTCGGGGGCCGCCATGGCCAGGTTCTTCGGGACCATCTCGCCGATGACGAGGTGGAAGAAGACGACCGTGGCCAGGGCGATGACGTACCCGAGCGGGTGGATCATCGCGTGCGGCAGGTGGATCCACTCGAAGACCGGCTCCAGCAGATGCGCCACCGTCGGCTCGGCGACGGCGCCGAGGGTGAGGGAGCAGACGGTGATGCCGAACTGGGCCGCCGCCATCATCTGCGGCAGCCGCTCCAGGCCGTAGAGGACCTGCCGGGCGCGGGCGGTGCCGAGGGGTTCGATCTGGCTGCGGCGTACGGAGACCAGCGCGAACTCGGCACCGACGAAGAAGCCGTTGGCGAGCACGAGCAGCGCGGCGAAGAGGAGTTGGAGCACGCTCATCGGGCGGCCTCCGCCAGGGTGATCACGGGGGCCGTGCGCACGAGCCGGACCCGCTCCGCGCGGTAGTGGCCGACCTGGCGCACGGACAGCCGCCAGCCGGGCAGCTCCGCCTTGTCCCCGACGGCCGGGATGCGGCCCAGCAGGTCGGCGATCAGCCCGGCGACCGTCTCGTACGGTCCCTCGGGCACGTCGAGGCCTATGCGCTGCAGGATGTCGACCCGGCAGCTGCCGTCGGCGTCCCAGGCGGGCCTGCCGTCCTCCGGCGGCGCGGCGGCCAGCTCGGGCAGGTCGTGCCCGTCGTGCTCGTCGCGGACCTCGCCGACGAGTTCCTCGACGATGTCCTCCAGCGTGACGACTCCGGCCGTGCCGCCGTACTCGTCGACGACGACCGCGATGGGCTGCTCGCTGCGCAGCCGGGTCAGCAGGGGCTTGACGGGCAGGGTCTCGGGGACGAGCAGCGCCGGGCGGGCGATGCGGCCCACCGGGGTGCGCAGCCGGTCCTGGACGGGCACGGCCAGGGCGTCCTTGAGGTGGACCATGCCGACGACCTCGTCGATCCGCTCCCGGTAGACGGGGAAGCGGGACAGGCCGGTGGCGCGGGTCAGGTTGACGACGTCCTCGGCGGTGGCGGAGGACTGCAGGGCGCTGACCTTCACGCGCGGCGTCATCACGTGCTGCGCGGTCAGCTCACCGAGGGACAGGGTGCGGACGAAGAGGTCGGCCGTGTCCTGTTCCAGGGCGCCGGCCCGGGCCGAGTGGCGGGCCAGCGAGACGAGTTCGCCGGGGGTGCGGGCGGAGGCCAGTTCCTCGGCGGGTTCGAAGCCCAGGGCCCGCACGAGCCGGTTCGCGACGGCGTTCAGGCCCGCGATCACCGGGCGGAACAGCCGGGCGAAGACATGCTGCGGGCCCGCGACGAAGCGCGCGACCTGCAGCGGCCTGGACACGGCCCAGTTCTTGGGCAGCAGCTCGCCGATCACCATCTGCACGGCGGACGCCACCAGCATGCCGACGACGACCGTGACGCCGGAGACGGCTCCCTCGGGGACGCCGATCGAGGTGAACGGGCCGTGCAGCAGTTCGGCGAGCGCCGGTTCGGCGAGCATGCCGACGACGAGGGAGGTGATGGTGATGCCGAGCTGGGTGCCGGAGAGCTGGAAGGACAGTTCCCTGAGTGATTCGACGACGCGGTGGGCGCGCCGGTCGCCGTCGGCGGCGGCCTTCTCGGCTTCCGCCCGCTCGACCGTCACGAGGCCGAACTCGGCCGCCACGAAGAATCCGTTGGCGAGAATCAGCAGGAACGCGGCTGCCAGGAGCAGCAGGGGGATGGTCATGATGCCGCCGCCTCCGCACGGTCGCGGACACGGTCCGCGCTATGTCGGCAGGGGGCGGCGCAGGTACTGCAGGACGATCCGTCCATCGCCGGAGAGGGTCACTCCTCGGTTAGCAGGAAGCCTCTGCGCACCGGGCGGGGCAGCAGCGGCGAAGGCGCGTCCTTTGCGCCTCCGCCAACAGATTAATCAAGACACGGCCCGGAGCGGCAGTGGCGACCGCCGTGCGAATGGCCACGCGTCAGCTCTGATGCCGCTGGGGGTCCGCGACGGAACGGGCCTCGGCGAGTGCCCGCAGGGCCCTGGCGTCGGCGATCGCGCGCTGCTTGGCGATGCCCGGCTGGATGCCGAGCGCGGGCAGGCTGGTGCCGTCGCTGAGGTTGAGGAACACCCAGGGGTCGCCGGGCCGGAGGGTCACCTGCAGGATTTCGGCCCACTCCAGCCGGCGCTTGTTGGTGAGATTGACGACAGTGACGCCGTCCTCGTCGGCGACGACCTTGGGCCGGGCCAGCAGGAGCAGCACGGCGTCCAGCAGCAGTGCCGTGACGACGAAGCTGAGGCGTTCGGCGGGGCTGAGCTGCTCCAGCAGCATCGCCACGGCCGTGATCACCACGAGGATCGCGACGGCGGCGGTGAGCAGCACCGCGCGGGTGCTGCCCGGCCGGAACGTGACGGGCAGGGTGGGCAGGTCGGACATCGGGTGCGCCCCTCTTACAGACGGCAGGCGTGGATGGCCGTGGTCAGGATGGCCCGGGCGCCGATGTCGTACAGGTCGTCCATGATCCGCTGGGCCTCCTTGGCGGGGACCATGGCACGGACGGCGACCCAGCCCTCGTTGTGCAGCGGGGAGACGGTCGGCGACTCCAGGCCGGGGGTGAGGGCGACGGCCTTCTCCAGCTGCTCGACGCGGCAGTCGTAGTCCATCATCACGTACGTCCGGGCGACGAGGACGCCCTGGAGGCGGCGCAGGAACTGCTGGACCTTGGGGTCGTCGGGGTCGGCGCCGGTGCGGCGGATCACGACGGCCTCGGACTGCATGATCGGCTCGCCGACGACCTCCAGGCCCGCGTTGCGCAGCGAGGTGCCGGTCTCGACGACGTCGGCGATGACCTGGGCGACGCCGAGCTGGATGGCGGTCTCGACGGCGCCGTCGAGGTGGACGACGGAGGCGTCGATGCCGTGCTCGGCGAGGTGGGCCGCGACGATGCCCTCGTAGGAGGTGGCGACGGTCTTGCCGGTCAGGTCGGCCAGGCCGCTGATGGTGCCGGGCTTGCCGGCGTAGCGGAAGGTGGAGCGGGCGAAGCCGAGGGCGAGGATCTCCTCCGCGTCGGCTCCGGAGTCGATCAGCAGGTCCCGGCCGGTGAGGCCGATGTCGAGCTGGCCGGAGGCGACGTAGATCGCGATGTCGCGGGGGCGCAGGTAGAAGAACTCGACCTCGTTGGTCGGGTCGACGATCCGCAGTTCCTTGGACTCCCTGCGCTGCTGGTAGCCGGCCTCATGCAGCATCTCCGCCGCAGGGCCTGACAGGGAACCCTTGTTGGGGACGGCGATGCGCAGCATGAGGTCGGCTTCCTTTGCGTGGTGTCTTGCGGGAACGGGTGTGCGGCTTACAGGTGGGCGTAGACGTCGTCGAGGGAGATGCCGCGGGCGACCATCATCACCTGGACGTGGTACAGCAGCTGCGAGATCTCCTCGGCGGCCGCGTCCTTGCCCTCGTACTCGGCGGCCATCCACACTTCGGCGGCCTCCTCGACGACCTTCTTGCCGATGGCGTGGACGCCCTTCCCGACCAGTTCTGCGGTGCGGGAAGTGGCGGGGTCGCCGTGGGCGGCCTTGTGCTGGAGCTCGGTGAAGAGCTCCTCGAACGTCTTCTTGGACATGGTGACGCTCAGCCTATGCCACAGGTGCGGTTCGTCAGCGCCAGGGTTCGGATACTGAGCGGAGGGTGGCCGCGGTCGCCACCGCGGCCGTCACCGCCTCGTGTCCCTTGTCCTCGCTGGAGCCCTCGATGCCCGCGCGGTCCAGGGCCTGCTCTTCGGTGTCGCAGGTCAGCACGCCGAAGCCGACGGGGACGCCGGTGTCGACGGAGACCTGGGTGAGGCCCTGGGTCACGCCCTGGCACACGTACTCGAAGTGGGGGGTTCCGCCGCGGATGACGACGCCGAGGGCGACGATCGCGTCGTAGCCGCGGCCCGCGAGGACCTTGGCGACGACCGGGAGTTCCCAGCTGCCGGGGACCCGGAGCAGGGTCGGCTCGTCGATGCCCAGGTCGTGCAGGGCGCGCAGGGCGCCGTCCACCAGTCCGTCCATCACCTTCTCGTGCCACTGTGCCGCGATGACGGCGACCCGGAGGTCACCCACATTGCGTACGGACAGCTCCGGTGCACCCTTGCCGCTCACGTCTCTCCCTCTTGCTCTCTTACTGGTTGCCGCAGGCCGGCACGGTGGTCGTGTCGAGCCAGGGCAGGTCGTGGCCCATCCGGTCCCGCTTGGTGCGCAGGTAGCGGAGGTTGTGCTCGCCGGCGCTCACGGGCATCGGCACACGGGCCTTGACCGTGATGCCGTGGTGGACGAGCGCGTCGGTCTTGTCGGGGTTGTTGGTCAGCAGCCGGACGCTGCGCACGCCGAGGTCGGCGAGGATCTGGGCTCCGGCGCCGTAGTCCCTCGCGTCGGCGGGCAGGCCGAGTTCGAGGTTGGCGTCGAGGGTGTCGCGGCCGCGCTCCTGGAGTTCGTAGGCGCGCAGCTTGGACATCAGGCCGATGCCGCGGCCCTCGTGTCCGCGCAGGTAGACGACCACGCCCCGGCCCTCGGCCTGGATGCGGGCCAGGGAGGCGTCCAGCTGGGGGCCGCAGTCGCAGCGGGCGGAGCCGAAGACGTCGCCGGTGAGGCATTCGGAGTGGACGCGCACGAGGACGTCCTGGCCGTCGCCGATGTCGCCGTGCACCAGGGCGACGTGCTCGACGCCGTCGACGGTGGAGCGGTAGCCGTACGCCGTGAACGTGCCGTGTGCGGTGGGCAGTTGGGTCCTGGCCTCGCGGCGGACGGTGGGCTCGCTGCTGCGGCGGTAGGCGATCAGGTCCTCGATGGAGATGATCGTCAGGCCGTGCTTGCGGGCGAACGGGACCAGCTCGGGCAGGCGCAGCATGCGGCCGTCCTCGCCGGCGATCTCGACGATGGCGCCGGCGGGGCGCAGGCCGGCGAGGCGGGCGAGGTCGACGGCGGCCTCGGTGTGGCCGTTGCGGGTGAGGACGCCGCCGGGCCGGGCGCGCAGCGGGAAGATGTGGCCGGGGCGGACGAAGTCGTCGGGCCCGGAGACTCCGTCGGCGAGCAGCCGCAGGGTGGTGGCGCGGTCGGCGGCGGAGATGCCGGTGCTCACGCCGTAGGCGGCGGAGGCGTCGACGGAGACCGTGAAGGCGGTCTTCATCGACTCGGTGTTGTCCTCGACCATCTGCGGGAGCTTCAGCCGGTCCAGCTCGTCGCCCTCCATGGGGGCGCAGATCAGGCCGCGGCACTCGCTCATCATGAAGGCGACGATCTCGGGGGTCGCCTTCTCGGCGGCGATGACGAGGTCGCCCTCGTTCTCCCGGTCCTCGTCGTCGACGACCACGACCGGGCGGCCCGCCGCGATGTCGGCGATGGCCTGCTCGACGGGGTCGAGCGCGAGGTCCTCGAACTCGCCGTCGGTGCTGTACAGGATCGGTGCCGTGCTCATGCCGGCGCTCCTTCCAGGGTGGGCCGTGCTGCCGCGCGCGAGCGCAGCCACCAGTCGCGCAGGCCCCACAGGACGAGCGCGCCGTAGATGACGTAGACGAAGCCGGAGAAGGCGTAGCCGTTGGCGAAGTTGAGGGGTACGCCGACGAGGTCGACGAGGAGCCAGGCGAACCAGAACTCGACCATGCCGCGGGCCTGGGCGTACATCGCGACGATCGTGCCGACGAAGATGTAGGCGTCCGGCCAGGGGTCCCAGGACAGGGTCGGGTACGCCGTGAAGAGCAGGGCCACCGCGACCGTGCCGGCGGCGGCCGCCGCGGTCATCGCGGCGCGCTCGCGCCAGGAGGCGAACCGTACGGCGATGTGGCCGTCCTCGCCCTGGCCCTTGCCGCGCTGCCACTGCCACCAGCCGTAGAGCGCGACGAGCATGACGACCGCCTGCTTGCCGGCGCTGCCGGTGAGGTGGCCGAAGAAGGCGCCGAAGAGGATGAGGCCGGCCACGAACTGCACGGGCCAGGTCCAGATGGAGCGCCGCCAGCCGAGGGCGAGGGCGGCCAGGCCGAAGAGGTTGCCGACCATGTCGGACCAGAGGATGTGCTGGCCGAAGAGGACGAACGCCTCGGAGTTCAGCGAGTTCACTCGGCCGCCCCCCGCGCGCGGTCGCCCAGCATGCGCTCGACGTACTTGGCGATGACGTCCACTTCGAGGTTGACCGGGTCGCCGGGCTGCTTGTGGCCGAGCGTGGTCAGGTCGAGGGTGGTGGGGATGAGGCTGACGGTGAAGTAGTCGGGGCCGGCGTCGACGACGGTGAGGCTGATGCCGTCGACGGTGATGGAGCCCTTCTCGACCACGTACCGGGTGAGGTCCGCGGGGAGAGAGATCTTCACGATCTCCCAGTGCTCGGACGGCTTGCGCTCCAGGATCTCGCCGGTGCCGTCCACATGGCCCTGCACGATGTGCCCGCCGAGGCGTTCGCCGACGGCCATGGGGCGTTCGAGGTTGACGCGGGAGCCGGCCTTCAGGGCGCCGAGGCTGGAGCGGTTCAGGGTCTCGGCCATGACGTCGGCGGTGAATTCGTCGCCCTCGTGGTCGACGACCGTGAGGCAGACGCCGTTGACGGCGATGGAGTCGCCGTGTTTCGCGCCCTGGGTGACGACGGGGCCGCGCAGACGGAAGCGACAGGCGTCGTCGAGGGTCTCGACGGCGGTGATCTCGCCCAGCTCTTCGACGATTCCGGTGAACACTTCCCGGGTCCTCCTGCCTCTTCGGGCACGGACTCCGGGGCTGTCGATGACGACAGAAGTACGAGCAGGAACACCGGGGACGACGCCGGACGGAGTCCGCCCCCGAGGACGGACTTCTGGGCGGCGCGCACGGATGCCCGCTCGCCGCGCACTGCCTCCCATCCGGACTTTAACCGTCGGTCCAGGAATTTCACCTGGTCAACCGGCCGCTGGAGGCGACCGGGTCGCGGACTGTAACCGCCGGTTCGGACTTTCACCGACCCCGGAGTGCGCTGCTACTGATACATGGCCAGTGTGCCACGCCTGATCGGCATCCAGACCGGCGAAGTGTGTGGGGTGCCTCACAGAACGTGTCACGACCCTTCCCCAGCGCGACAGGGCTGCCCAACTTCCGTGCGGTGGTCCGGCCTTGACGGATCCGAGTTGGTACGCACCTATTGACGCGTGGTCTAGTCCTTTCTAGGGTCGGCGCAACCCGCGACCTTCACCCCTCAACCCGCAGACCGGCCCGGCGGCGGTGACGACGGCCCTTGCCCGCCGTCGGGCCTTCCCACGCCCCCCTTCAGGAGGGCGGAAGCCCCCGCTCCCGAGGGGCGAAGAGTTCGTCCTGCGCGCGCTCCCGGGCCGTCAGCAGCGCGCCGCGCAGGACCGCGCCGCCGCCCAGGATGGTCGGGCGCACCTCGGTGGGCAGGGGTGTCATCCGGGCGATGCGCTCCCGCACCCGCGCGGCGAGTTCCTCGCCCCCGGCCCGGCCGACCTCGCCGCCGAGCACCACGCACCCGGGGTCCAGGATCGCGACGACCGCCGCGACGCCGACGGCGAGACGGTCGGCCAGGGCGTCGAGGAAACGGCCGGCGGAGGCGGCGCCCGACTCCCCGGCGCCCCACTCCCCGGTGCCCGGCTCCCCGGTGCCCGGCTCCCCGGCGTTCTCGCCCACGGGCCCGGACGCCGGGCGCCCGCCCGATGCCGCGGACGCCGCGGCCTCGCCGATCTCCCTCACTCCCCCGCCCCCCGCCTCCCGCACCCGGCGCACCGCCGCTTCCACCACGCCGACGGCCGCCCGCACCACGCCCACCGCCGACGGCCCCTCCCCCCGCTCCGGCGCCATCCCGTACCGCGCCGCGAGGTCCACGACCGCTGCCGCCGCGGCCAGGGAGTGGAAGCCACCCGCGCAGTCCTTCGCCGACGGCGGGGCCGCGGTGCCCGGGACCGGGAGGAAGCCGATCTCGCCGGTGCCGCCGGAGGCGCCGCGCCGCAGCGCTCCGTCGAGGACCACGGCGGCTCCGGTGCCGTGGCCCAGCCAGAGCAGGACGAACGGGTCCCGGTCCCGGGCCGCTCCGTCGCGCTGCTCGGCCAGCGCGGCGAGGTTGGTCTCGTTCTCGACGCTGACGCGGGCTTCGGGCAGCCGCTCCTGGAGGGCAGCGACCAGGCGGCGGTGCCAGGCCGGCAGTCCGGTGGAGTCGCGGAGTTCGCCGCTCGCCGGGTCGATCAGGCCGGGCGCGCCGATGCCGACGGTGTGCAGCCGGTCGGCGCCGGCCTCCTTCACCACGCGCTCGACGAGCGCGACCGCCTGCTCCACGGCGGGGCCCGTCCCCATGTCGCCGTCGATGGGCACCGACGCCTCGGCCAGCACCCGCCCCACCAGGTCGGCGACGGCCACGGCGACGCCCTCGGTGCGCACGTCCAGGGCGGCGAGGTGCGCCCGGTCGGCGACGATGCCGTAGACCTTGGCGTTGGGGCCGCGCCGCTGCTCGCCGGCCTCACCGACCACCGCGATCAGGCCGGCGGCGGTGAGGCGTTCGACGAGGTCGGCGACGGTGGGGCGGGACAGGCCGGTCAGCTGCTTCAACTGCCCTGCCGTGAGCGGGCCTTCCTGTTGGAGCAGGGTGAGGGCGAGCCGGTCGTTGATGGCCCGGGCGGTGCTCGGGGATGCGGGCATGCCGGGATCCTCCCAGATCGGCGGGGCGGGCGGACGGGCCGACCGGTTGCGCCCTTATCTATCAGGCAGGCTTCCTGATAGTTTACGCCCGCAGCGACGCGAGTGAGGCAGAGACCTGGAGGGGGACCGCAGAATGGGCAACGTGGTCGATGATCTGCGCGAGGTGAAGCGGTCCCGGTACGCCGTGGCCGCCGTCTTCGCCGTGCACGGCGCCGTGACCGGCTCGTTCGCCACCCGCGTGCCGTGGATCCAGGACCACGCGGGTGTCAGCGCGGGGCAGTTGGGCATCGCGCTGGCCTTCCCCGCGCTCGGCGCGTCCGTCGCGATGCCGCTCGCCGGCAGTGTCAGCCACCGCTTCGGGGCCCGCAACGCGCTGCGCGGACTGATCGCGCTGTGGACGCTGTCGCTGGTCCTGCCGTCCCTCGCGCCGAACCTCCTCACCCTCTGCCTGGCCCTGTTCGTGTACGGCGCGACGGCGGGCATGGCGGACGTCGCGATGAACGCGCTGGGCGTCGAGGTCGAGAACCGCCTCCGCCGGTCGATCATGTCGGGGCTGCACGGCATGTGGAGCGCGGGCGCCCTGGTCGGCTCGGCGGCCGGCACGCTCGCCGCGCATCTCGGCTCGGACGCCCGGCTGCACCATGTGCTGGCCGCCGCGGTCCTCACCGTGATCGGCGTGCTGTCCTGCCGGTGGGTGCTCGACCTGCAGCCCGCCGAGGACGAGGAGCCGCCGCCGAGGTTCGCGCTGCCGCCCCGGTCGGCCCTGCTCATCGGCGCGATCGGGTTCTGCGCGGTCTTCGCGGAGGGCGCGAGCCTGGACTGGTCGGCGGTCTACCTGCGCGAGCAGTTGGAGACCTCGGCGGGTCTCGCGGCGGCGTGCACGACGGGCTTCACGCTCACCATGGCCCTCGCCCGGATCGCCGGCGACAAGGTGGTGGACCGCTTCGGCGCGGTGCGGACCGTGCGGGCGAGCGGGGTGTTCGCCGTGCTCGGCGGGCTGCTGATCGTCGTCGCGGAGCACCCGGCGGTGGCGATGGCCGGGTTCGCGCTGATGGGGCTGGGCATCGCGGTCGTCGTGCCGCTGTGCTTCGCGGCGGCGGGCCGCAGCGGCGCCAATCCGAGTCTGGCCATCGCGGGCGTCGCGACCATCACCTACACCTCGGGCCTGATCGCGCCGAGCGCGATCGGCATGCTGGCGCAGGCGACCAGCCTGATGGTGTCGTTCTGCCTGGTGGCGGCGCTGTCGTGCGGTCTGGTGGCGTTCGCGGGGGTGCTGCGCCCCGGCGACCGGGCGAAGATCAGCCGGCCGGACGCGGCGGTCCCCGACCCGCGTCCCTGAGCCGGGTCCGGCCCCCGGGTCAGCCCCGGTCACCGCGCCTCCCGGCGCACCCCGACAATGGTCCGGACACTCGCCCGCACGACGAAAGCGAAACCGCACCATGGATCTCGGCGTCCGCTGGAAACCGCACGGCGACGGACGCACCCCGGCGCCCGGCGCGGTGGTCCGCCCCGACGAGCGGCTCTCCTGGCCCCGCACGGTCGGGCTCGGCGCCCAGCACGTGGTGGCGATGTTCGGGGCGTCGTTCGTGGCCCCGGTCCTCATGGGCCTGGACCCGAACCTCGCGATCATGATGTCGGGTGTCGCGACCGTCGTGTTCCTGCTGGCCACCCGCGGCCGGGTGCCCAGCTACCTGGGCTGCTCGCTCTCGTTCGTCGGGGTGGCGGCGGTCATCCGCGCCCAGGGCGGGAGCAGCGCGACCGTCACCGGCGCCGTCTTCGTCGTCGGGGCCGCGCTGTTCCTGGTGGGGCTCGCCGTGCGGCGGTTCGGGGCGCGGATCATCCATGCCGCGATGCCGCCGATCGTGACCGGCGCGGTGGTGATGCTGATCGGCTTCAACCTGGCGCCGGTGACGGCCTCGACGTACTGGCCGCAGGACCAGTGGACGGCCCTGCTGGTGATGCTGTTCACCGGTCTGGCGGTCGTCTGTCTGCGCGGTTTCTGGTCGCGGATCGCCATTTTCCTGGGGCTGATCTTCGGGTACGGCATCTCCTGGGTGTTCGACCAGGTCTTCGGCAAGATCCACTCGGTGGACGCGAGCGGCAGGCTGACCGACCACTGGCGGCTCGACCTGTCCGGTGTGGGCAAGGCCGACTGGATCGGGCTGCCGACCCTGCACGGCCCGTCGTTCGAGTGGTCGGCGATCCTGGTCGCCCTGCCGGTCGTCATCGCGCTGGTCGCGGAGAACGCCGGGCATGTGAAGGCGGTCGGCGAGATGACCGGCGACCCGCTGGACGACAAGCTCGGCACGGCGATCGCGGCCGACGGCGTCGGCTCGATGCTGTCCACGGCGGTCGGCGGCCCGCCCAACACGACGTACTCCGAGAACATCGGCGTGATGGCCGCGACCCGCGTCTACTCCACGGCCGCCTACTGGGCCGCCGCCGGTTTCGCCCTGCTCTTCGGCGTCTGCCCGAAGTTCGGCGCGGTCGTCGCCGCGATCCCGGGCGGGGTGCTCGGCGGCATCACCGTCATCCTGTACGGCATGATCGGGCTGCTCGGCGCGCAGATCTGGATCAACGCCGGGGTGGATCTGCGCAATCCGCTGAACCTGGTCCCGGCGGCGGCGGGCATCATCATCGGCGTCGGCAACGTCACCATGAAGTTCACGGACACGTTCTCGCTGAGCGGCATCGCGCTGGGCACGCTCGTCGTCATCACCGGCTACCACGCGCTGCGGGCCTTCGCCCCGGCCCATCTGAAGACGCAGCAGCCGCTGCTGGACGAGGGCACCAGCTCCTACGACGAGGCCAAGTCGTAGGCGTAGGACGCCGTGAAGGTCCCCGGGCGGCCCTTGCAGCCGTCCGACTCCCCCGGCAGCTTCACCCACAGGTAGGCGTCGATCCGGGGCTCGCCGGTGCTGAGGGTGGGTGTCCGGCCGAGTTTGCGGCCCGCCGGGTCGCACCACTGGCCGTCGGCCGGGGCGCCGTTGCCGTTGCGGCTGGTGTCGATGACGGCGCCCAGGCTCGCCGGGCCGCCGAGGGCGTCCAGGACCCGCCGGTCGTAGGCGACCTCGTCGGCGGTGGTGTGGAAGTTGGAGACGTTGCTGAAGATCCCGTCGGAGGACTCGGGCGAGGCGGCTCCGGCCTGCCGCAGCCACGCCGCCTGCTTGCCGGGGGCGTTCCACCCCGAGTGCCCCGCGTCGAAGTACACGCGGGCCCGGGGGTTGGCCTCCTTGAGGACGCGTCCGGCCCGGGCCAGGGAGGCGAAGCGGTCCGCGCGCTCCCCGGCGGAGAGGCACTCGGCCTGGGCGACCGAGTCCGGCTCCAGGACGACGATGACCTCTCCGGAGCCCAGCCCGGCCGCGAACCGGTCGATCCAGGCGTCGTAGGCGTCCAGGTCGGGGGCGCCGCCCTGGGAGTGGCCGCCGCAGTCGCGGCCGGGGATCGCGTACGGCACGAGGACGGGCACCCGGCCCTGGGCGGCCCCGCCCGACGTCACGGCGGCGACCCGGGCGGTGAGCGTGTCCGGCGCGTACTCGGCGAACCAGACGGCGGCCGGCTGGTCGGCGATCCGGGACGCGATGACCGCGTGCCGGGGGTCGCCGGAGTGGGCCCTGACCCAGTCCAGCACCTGGGAGTCCGGGTGGCGGTAGAGCCGTGTGGTCACGGTCGTGGTCCGCTCCCGCTTCCGCTCGATTCTCGACGGCGACGGCGTGCGGCTCGGCGTCCTGCGCACCGACGCGGAGGGCGAGGGCACCGCGGACTCGGCGGCGACGGTCGGGGACGAGGGCGGCTCGGCGGGCAGGGGCGCCGGCCGGGGCGGGGCGGACACCTGGGGGCGCCGGGCCTGGTCCGGGCCGCGCCCGTCCTCGAACGCGGAGAGGACCCCCGCGACCGCGCCGGCCGCGACCACGACGGAGGCCGCCACGACCATCGCGCCGCGCCGGGCGGCACGCCTGCGCGCGGCCCTGCGGGCGGCCAGGCGCTGCGCACGCGAGCCTGACACGCTGCTGCTCCCCCTCCCCCTGCGGCGGGCGGCGTTCCCCCGTTCCGGGGAAGCACCGGGCCCGCCGGCACTCCCGCCAGCCTAGAGCTGGGACTCTGCCCGCATGCCGCGATGCGAACAAGTCCCCCCAGCCGTGGACACACCGGTCGACGCCGTCATCTCCCGGATGCGCGCCCTCGGCGCGTCCCTGCACCCCCGGGACGGGGTGGCGGTCTTCAACCGCGTCTACCTGGCGGTGACGGAGGCGGTGGACCGGCACGTCGACACCGGGCGGTTCGCGGACCCGCGGGCCGCGATCACGCTGGACGTACGGTTCGCCGAGCGGTACCTGGACGCCGTCGAGGCGGCGGCCGGGGACCGGCGCGCACCGGCCTGCTGGCGGCCGTTGTTCCAGCTCCGCCGCCATCCCGGGGTACGACCGTTGCAGTTCGCGCTGGCGGGCATCAACGCGCACATCGGGCACGATCTCGCACTGGCCGTCGTGGACACCTGTCGTACGCTCGACTGCGCACCCGCCGACCTGGAGGACGAGTTCGACGCGGTGGGTGATCTCCTCGTCTCGCTGGAGGAGCGCATCCGCGAAGATCTGATGCCGGGCCCCGATCTCCTCCAGATCGCCGACCCGCTGACCCATCTGCTGGGCTCCTGGAGCCTGGAGCGGGCCCGCGACGCGGCCTGGACGGCGGCCCGGGCCCTGTGGGCCCTGCGCGGACTCCCCGACATCGCCGGGGAGTTCACGGAACACCTGGACACGGCGGTGGGCCTGGCGGGGCGCATGCTGCTCACACCGTTGCAGGGGTGATCCAACTCGGCGCTGCGGACGTCGACTTGGGGGCGCGGTCCTGGTGACAGGATCGTTCACTACGCTGTGCGCGCATGGTCGGTTTACGCGCGTGGGCGACTCGCCGGCGCAGCTCGGTACTCCTGGTCCTCGACGCCCTGGGCGGCGTTTCCTGGGTGGCGCTCGGGCTCCTGCTCGCCCTCGTCTGGGGGAGTTTCGTCGGGTTCGCCACGCGAAGCGGGGACGAGGACCGGCCCGGTGGTGCCGCGATGGCACCGGCACCCCCGTACGACGCCTTCGAGGACATCGAGCAGGCGCGTCGCCGGCTCTTCGACGCCACGGTCGTCCACACGAACCCGCGAGCCCTGAGGCTGGTGGCGGACGCCCCGCCGCGCCGGTTCCGGGTGGAGATCCGGGGTGCCCGGCCCCGGACCGACCTGGGCGGGACCCACACGGTCGCCAGAGCGGGTACGCAGATCGGCGTGAAGCTGCACTGCACCGGCGCCGGGGTGCGGTGCACGCCCCTGTCGTCGGAACGACAGTACGTCCTGACCCGCGAGGACGTCGCCGTCTGGGTGTGGGAGATGCAGGCCGAGCGTGCGGGGACGTTCGGCATCGCGCTCACGATCACCTCCTACCTCCGCGACACCGACACGGTGCTGGCGGAGAAGCCGTCTCCGGCCTGGACGGTGCGGGCGGTGGAGCCGCCCGAGGACGACAGCTGGGTCTCCTGGGCCAGGGACCTGTGGCGGCAGGTGGCCGACGCGATCACCGGCCTGGGCGGACTCGCCGTGTCCGTGAGCGCCATCGCCGCCGTGGCAGCGATGGTCATCCGCCGCAGGCTGCCGGCCCTCGGCCCCGAGGACGAGGAGGCCGCCGAGTCCGTACGCGGTGCCGCCCCGGGCCCGCGGCCACGACCGGCGCCACGCGTCCGGTCACGCCCGGGACGGGCCGGCGCGGCGCGGAACCTCCGCTACGCCAGGCGGATCAGGACCCGCGCCGGCCCGCGGACGTGACGGCCGAGCCCGTGGGGCCCGGCCGCCCGGTCGGTCCTCCGGGTCAGTCCTCCGGCAGCTCCACCGGAGCGATCTCGTCGTACACGTCGCCGGGGCCCGGATTGGTCGGGTCGGTCGTGCCGCCGAGGTGGTGCATGACGCCCCAGACCGCGTTGAGGGCGGTCTGGATCGCGCCCTCGGCCCAGCCGGCCGTCCAGGAGATGTCGTCGCCGGCGAGGAAGATCCCGCGCTTGTCCTCGGGCAGCCGGTCCTGCATGAAGTGCGTGAACAGGCGCCGCTGGTAGCGGTAGTGGCCGGGCAGGTTCGCCTTGAACGCGCCCATGAAGTAGGGCTCGTTCTCCCAGGAGACGGTGACCGGGTTGCCGATGATGTGCTTGCGGATGTCGACCTTGGGATAGATCTCGCCGAGCGACTTCAGCATGACCTCCATCCGCTCGTTCGCGGACAGCGGCAGCCACTTCAGGCTGTCGTCGCACCAGGTGTACGACAGGCAGATGACGGCGGGCTTGTCCGGGCCGTCGTCGAGCAGGTAGGTGCCGCGCGTCATACGGTCGGTGAGCGTCATCGACATGACGTCCCGGCCGGTCTCCTCGTCCTTGTCGAGCCAGAACGGGCGGTCGACGGGAACGAACAGCTTCGAGGACTCCATGTAGTGGGTGCGCTCGATGGCCGTCCAGTGGTCGATCGGAAAGAGCGAGTCGTCGCAGTCGATCTTCGACAGCAGCATCCAGGACTGGGCGGTGAAGATCGCCGCCCGGTAGGTGCGGATGTCGCCGCGGGCGTCGGTCACCGTGATGCGGTTGCCGGCCGTGCGGTGCAGCCGGGTCACCGCCGGGCGGGGCTCACGGCCCTCGTGCAGGCTCGCCAGCGAGGTCCCCTGGGCCCAGTGGACGATCTTCTGCGGCTCGCGCTCCCACAGCCGCAGCGGCAGTTGCTGGGAGCCGCCGACGATGCCGCGGTGGTGGTCGTCGGCCTCGGTGTAGACGACGCGGAGGATCTCCAGGATGGAGTTCGGGAAGTCGGTGTCCCAGCCGCCCGTGCCGAAGCCGACCTGGCCGAAGATCTCGCGGTGCCGGAAGGACTTGAACGCCTCGGAGTCGCAGAGGAAGCCGTAGAAGGTCTGGTTGTCGAGCTTCTCGACGAGCCGGGACCAGATCTCGCGGATGCGCGGGACGTCCCGCTCGCGCAGGGCGCGGTTCATGTCGGAGAAGTCGGCGCCCTCCTCCAGGCACCGGCCCCAGGCCTCGGCCACGTCCCGGTAGACCTGCGGCAGGTCGTCGATGGTCTCGGCGTAGTGGGACTCGCCCTTGAGGTCGACGACGGTCGACGGGGTGGCCTCGGCCAGGGGGTTGGGGAACGGCCGCGTCTGCAGGCCCACGAGGTCGATGTAGTGCTGCAGGGCCGTGGAGGACGGCGGGAAGCGCATCGCGCCCATCTCGGCGGTGAGGGAGTCGTCGCAGCCCTCGAAGCCGACGGTGCGCAGCCGCCCGCCGATCTGGTCGGCCTCGTAGACGACGGGCTTGAGGCCCATCTTCATCAGCTCGTACGCGGCGACGATGCCGGACAGGCCGCCGCCGATGACCGCGACCTCCGTGCCGTGCTCGGTCGCCGGTATCTGCCCCAGGCCCGCCGGGTGGGCGAGGAAGTCGTCGTACGCGTACGGGAAGTCCGGGCCGAACATGGTGATCGGCGGCTGCTGCGCGTCTGCGTGCTCGACGGCGTTGGGCACGGTGGACGTCATGGGGTACGGACTCCTTGCACAGGTGTGAACAGGCGGGTGTGGGGGTGTCAGACGAGCGACCCGTACAGGCCGGGGCGCCGGTCCCGCAGATACGGGTTGTTCTCGCGCGACGCGGCGAGGAAGGCCGGGTCGACGTCGGCCAGGACGAGGTCCTCGCCCCGCCCGGCCCGGGTCCGGGCTACGCCGTCGGGACCGGCCAGCGTGGACAGGCCCACGAACTCGAACTCGCCCTCCGCACCGACCCGGTTGACGTACGCGACGTACAGCTGGTTCTCGAACGCCCGCACCGGGATCATCGACTCGGCGACGAACTGGAACGGGTGCATCTGCGCGGTCGGGACGACCAGCAGGTCGGTGCCGGCCAGGGCGTGGGCGCGGACGTTCTCCGGGAACTCCACGTCGTAGCAGATGAGGATCCCGACGCGCAGACCGTCGATCTCCGCCTGCACGACCTGCTGCTCGCCGGGCGTGAAGTGGTCGCGCTCGAAGCAGCCGAAGAGGTGGGTCTTGCGGTAGTTCGCGAGCCGCGTGCCGTCGGCCGAGATCAGCTGGGCGGAGTTGAACACCGTCTCGCCGGCCCGCTCGGGGTAGCCGTAGGCGATCGCCAGCCCGTGGCTCGTCGCGATCTCGGCGATCGCGTCCGCGCAGTCGCCGTCGGCGGGCTCGGCGAGCCGGGCGATGTCGTCGCCGATCGCGTACCCGGTCAGGAACATCTCCGGCGTGATCAGCAGCCCGGCGCCCGCGGCGGCGGCCCGGCCCGCGGCCTCGTCGAGGACCTTGAGGTTCTCGACGGTGGAGCCGGGTCGGCCGGAGCTCTGGAGCAGGGCGGTGCGCATGCGTGTTCCTCACCGGTACGCGGAGGGTTTCAGGGGGCCGGATAGACGGTACGGTCGGCGGCTTCGGCCGGACAAGGAGCAGCCGTTGCGCGTCCGTGAGCGGATCATTGCGTTCGTCGGGCGGTCGGCGGCGATTCGTTGCGGGTACGGTCCGGTCCTCCCCCGGGGGCAGGCGGAGGTCCGGTACTCCCCCGGGGGCAGGCGAAGGTCCGGTACTCCCCCAGGGGCAGGCGGAGCGGAGTTGTCCCCGCCGGGCGGCGGAGGCGGGGTCCCGTCCCCGGTGCGATGTGGCGCGGGCCCGGGCCCGGGAGAGTAATGAGCGTTCCGAACACCGCGACACACAGCGCTCACCTGCCGAGAGGACCGCCATGAACCGCCGTGCGAACGCCATGAACCGCCGCGCCAAGGCCGTGAACCGCCGTATGAAGGCCATGAACCGCCGTACGAAGACCGCCGTGATCGGTGCCGCGTTACTGCTCTGCGCCACCGCCGCGGCGGGCGCGGCCATCGCCGCCGACGACGGGCGGCGCACAGCCGGTGCCACCGCCTCCGAGGGGAAGCAGCGCGAGGCCGCCGCCCTCACCGGCAAGGCCAAGCTGTACCGGTCCGCCGGGGACGACATCGCGTTCTCGTTCGACGCGCACCTGGCGGCCGAGCACAAGCTCGACCCGATGAAGGCCACCGGCACCTTCGAGTGGAGCCACTACCTGAACGGCAAGGGCGCCCGGGCGAAGGCGAAGGTGGACTGTCTGGTCACCGGCGGCAAGGTGGCTGTCGTCTCCGGTGTCATCACCTCCTCCGACCTGCCCGGCGCGAAGGGCAAGCGCGTCGGGATCACCGTGCAGGACCTCGGCCGAAGCGACCGGCTCGGCTACAGCTGGGCCACGACCGGCACCCCGGTCGCCATCGAGGACCTGCCCAAGTGCGTCAGCTCGGCGCCCTTCGAGAAGGTCGAGAAGGGCACCGGCGACTTCTCGGTCACTCCCTGGCAGCCCCCGCTCTAGCGGGCACGGGCGCGGCCACCAGCAGGGCGGTCACCAGGTACGGCACCGCGCACCACGCGAAGGCCGTGCCGTGTCCCGCCGCCGTGCCGAGCACCGCGTAGCCGCCGTACACGGCGATGGTGGCCACGTCGGTGCCCAGCCCGGCGACCGAGGTGAGGGTGGCCCGCCCCTGGTCGTCGATGCGCCGCTGGAGCCGTACGTCGGCCAGCACGCTCGCCGCCTGGAACCCGCCGAAGGCGAGCGCCACGAGCGCGATGCCGGCCGGGCTGGCCGCGCCGGCGCCCAGGGCCAGGGCGAGGGCCGAGGTCGCGAGCAGTGCCGCGAAACCTCGCTGGCCCAGGCGTTCTCCCGCCCCGGCCAGCAGGCCCCCGGCCGTGGCGCCCGCCCAGATCAGCAGGAGCAGGTAGGGCACCAGCGCGTCGGACACGCCGGTGTCCCGCACCAGCAGCGGCGTGTACTCGTCCAGGGCGCCCCACACGGCGGTGACGGCCGGGACCAGGAGCAGCGCGCCGCGTACGGACCGGTCGGCCCGGGCCACGGCGAGCCCGGCCTTCAGGGTCGCGGTCCAGCCGTCGTGCCCGGCCGTCGGGGTCCGCTGCTCCGGGAAGCGGGTCGCCGTCGCCGCGCCCAGCAGGCACACCAGCACGCTCGCGGCACCGACGGCGGTGTGGCCGCCGTGGGCGAGCACCGGTCCGGCCAGGGCCGTCGCCGCCATGGTGGCGACCAGGCCTGCGGCCCGAGCCCGGCCCATCACATGGGCGTACCGTCCGGCCGCGCCGAGCCGGTCCAGTTCGTCGTAGACCAGCGCCTCTCGCGCGCCGGAGACCAGGGCGCCGCCGGAGCCCCACAGCACGAAGCCGAGGGCGAAGGCGCCGTACGACGGCAGGAACGTCCACAGCGCGAAGCCGGCGGCGGTGAGCAGCGGGCCCAGGCAGAGCAGCAGCCGGCGGGAGGAGGCGTCGGCCCAGGCGCCGGAGGGGACCTCCAGCACCACGCCGGTGACCGACCACAGGGCGAACAGGGAGGAGATCTGCCAGACCGACAGGCCGGTGTCGGCGAACAGCAGCGCGTACACCGGGTAGAGCAGGACGAAGTCTTCGAGGAACGCGTAGCCGTACAGCGTGCTCGTCAGCCGGCGGACACCGGTCGCGGGCACGGGTGAGAGAGTCATGAGGCCTTCCCGAGGGGGCGGTTCGGACACCGGACGTGCGGGACGTACGGCGGCCGAGGCGGTCCTCGGGAGGCGCGGCGGGTGGATCAATGTCGCCAGGTCATGGCATCGATGGTAGGCGGGCCGGCGCCGTAGGCCCAGCGGGAATTCCTCCGGGGCCGTCCTCCCCCGGGAGGAGGCGGGCGGCGGGCGTCTCCGCCGAGCGGCGAGGGAGGTCCGCTCGCCGGACGAGGACTGCGGACGGCCCGGCGCGCGAGACTGCGGAAGGAAAGCCGTACCCGCCGGTGAAGGGGATCTCCATGGACGCCGTCGCAGCACTGTCCCTGCCGTACGTCGACGAGCACACGACGGTGGTCGCGGCGGACGCCGGTGTCGTGTGGGGGCGCCTCGGGGAGGTTCTGGACCGCTCGTTCGGGGACGGACGGAGCGCCGGGTACGCACGCCTGGTCGGCTGCCCCGACCGCACGTCCTCCGGGCCGCGCCCCCTGGCCGTGGGCTCGACGATCCCTGGTTTCCGAGTGGCTTCCGCTGTGCCGCACTCGGAGCTGATCCTGATCGGACGCCACCACTTCTCGACGTACGCCCTGCTCTTCCACCTCGACGCGGCCGGCCCCGGACGCACCCGGCTGCGCGCCGAGACCCGGGCGAGGTTCCCGGGCCCGGCGGGGGCTCTCTACCGGCAGCTCGTCCTGGCCACGGGCGGCCACGCGCTCGGCGTACGACGCCTGCTGGCGGCGGTCCGTGAACACGCGCGGCGGAGCTCCTAGGTCGGCGACCCCGACGAGAAGCGCCGCAGCAGTGGCGAGAGCACCAGCACGGACTTGGTCCGCTCGACGAACGGCTCCCCGGCGATCCGCTCCAGGACCCGTTCGAAGTGCCGCATGTCGGAGGCGAAGACCTGGGCGATCGCGTCCGCGTCCCCGGTGACGGTGGACGCGGCCACGACCTCCTGGTAGCGCTCCAGGCCCCGCTGGATGGTCTCCGGGGAGGTGTTGCCCCGGCAGTAGATCTCGACGAACCCCTCGGTCTCCCAGCCGAGGGCGCCCGGGTCCACGCGCACGGTGAAGCCGGTGATGGCTCCGGTGGCCCGCAGCCGGTCCACGCGCCGTTTGACGGCGGGCGCGGACAGGCCGACGAGGTGGCCGATGTCGGCGTAGGAGCGGCGGGCGTCCTCGGCGAGGGCGTGCACGATGCGTTCGTCGAGATCGTTCAGCACAGTGGGTCGATCACTTCTCGGATGGTGCGAGTCGGGAACGGCGGTAGCCGTACACGAAGTAGAACACGAGCCCGGCGGCCATCCAGACACCGAAGACCACCCAGGTGACGGCCGGCAGGCTGCCCATCATCCAGACGCAGAAGCCGAAGCCCAGCGCGGGCAGTACCGGGGAGAGCGGCACGCGGAAGGTGCGGGGCAGGTCCGGCTTGGTCCGCCGCAGCACCACGACGGCCACGTTGACCAGCGCGAAGGCGAACAGGGTGCCGATGCTGGTGGCGTCGGCGAGCTGCCCGAGCGGGATCGCGGCGGCCAGGACTCCGCAGAACAGGGAGACGATCAGGGTGTTGGCGCGAGGCGTGCCGGTCTTCGGGTGGACCTTGGCGAACACCTTGGGCACCAGCCCGTCGCGGGACATGGCGAACAGGACGCGGGTCTGACCGTAGAGGACGGTCAGGACGACGCTGGCGATGGCGATGACGGCGCAGAACGCCAGCAGCGTGCCCCAGAACGTCTGTCCGGTGACCTCGCGCATGATCTGGGCGAGGGCGGCCTCGGAGTCGGTGAAGTTCTCCCAGGGCTTGGCGCCGACGGCGACGGCGGCGACGAGGACGTACAGCGCGGTGACGATGACCAGCGACAGCATGATCGCGCGGGGCAGGTCGCGCTGCGCGTTCTTCGCCTCCTCGCCGGCCGTGGAGGCGGCGTCGAAGCCGATGTAGGAGAAGAACAGCGTGGCACCGGCGGCGCTGACCCCGGCCATGCCGAGCGGCATGAAGTTCTCGTAGTTGCCGGAGCGGAAGCCCTGGACGCCGATCGCGCAGAACAGCACCAGCGCGCCGATCTTCACGATGACCATGATCGTGTTGGCGCGGGCGGACTCGCGGGCACCGCCCAGCAGGAACGCCATCGCGAGGAGCACGACGATCAGCGCGGGCAGGTTGAAGACGCCGCCGTCACCGGGCGGAGCCGACAGGGCGGCCGGGATGGTGACGCCTATGGTCCCGTCGAGCAGTTCGTTGAGGTACTCGCCCCAGCCGACGGCGACGGCGGCGACCGACACGCCGTACTCCAGGACCAGGCACCAGCCGCAGACCCAGGCGATCAGCTCGCCCATCGTTGCGTACGCATACGAGTACGAGGAACCGGAGACCGGGATGCTGCCGGCCAGCTCGGCGTAGGACAGGGCCGAGAAGAGGGCGGTGAGGCCGGCGATGACGAAGGAGAGCGTGACGGCCGGGCCGGCCTTCGGGACGGCCTCGCCGAGGACGACGAAGATGCCGGTGCCGAGGGTGGCACCGATGCTGATCATGGTGAGTTGCCAGAGCCCGAGGGACCGCCGCAGCGAGCCTCCCTCGCCCTGGCCACCCTCCGCGACCAGGCGTTCCACGGGCTTGCGGCGCATCAGGCGCGCGCCGATGCCCGGGGACGAGGGGGCGGCTGTCTGGCCTGGATTCTGCGGGGGTGCGCCTTGGTCGAGCACGCGCTGGCTCCTTCATCGCTGCCGGTCAGGGCGGCAGGGACCGCGGGCACCCTTGAGCAGGGACCCGCCGAGCGGAGTCCCCGCCACGCCACGTACGAGGCGACAGCCTACGAGGAGCGGCGTTGCTGTCGAAATGCAGCAACCTTGCGCATCCACGCAAGATCATTGCGTGCATGGGGGCTGACCGGAGGTTCGTTGCACCGCCGTTTTCGACCGTTGCGCGGGCAGACGCGTACGGCCCCCGTCTCGGCCTGCCGGGCAGGTCGAACGGGGGCCGTGCACAAGGGCGTTGGGCGGGTCAGCTCCAGCTGGCGTGCAGCGGCTTGCCCTCGGCGTAGCCGGCGGCGCTCTGGATGCCGACGATGGCCTTCTCGGCGAACTCCTCCAGGGAGCCGGCGCCGGCGTAGGTGCAGGAGGAGCGGACGCCCGCGATGATCGAGTCGATCAGGTCCTCGACGCCGGGGCGGGCCGGGTCGAGGAACATGCGGGAGGTGGAGATGCCCTCCTCGAACAGCGCCTTGCGGGCCCGGTCGTACGCCGACTCCTCCGAGGTGCGGTTGCGCACGGCGCGGGCGGAGGCCATGCCGAAGGACTCCTTGTAGGCGCGGCCCTGCGCGTCGTGCTGGAGGTCGCCGGGGGACTCGTAGGTGCCCGCGAACCAGGAGCCGATCATCACGTTGGACGCGCCGGCGGCGAGGGCCATGGCCACGTCGCGCGGGTGGCGGACACCGCCGTCGGCCCACACGTGCTTGCCGTACTTCCTCGCCTCGGCGGCGCACTCCAGGACGGCGGAGAACTGCGGCCGGCCGACGCCGGTCATCATGCGCGTGGTGCACATGGCGCCCGGCCCGACACCGACCTTGACGATGTCGGCGCCCGCCTCGATCAGGTCGCGCACGCCGGCCGCGGCGACCACGTTGCCCGCGACGATCGGGACCTGCGGGTCGAGGTCGCGCACCAGCTTCAGGGCGCTGATCATCGACTCCTGGTGGCCGTGCGCGGTGTCGATGACGAGGGTGTCGACGCCCGCGTCCAGCAGCTGCTGTGCCTTGCCCGCGACGTCGCCGTTGATGCCGACGGCGGCGGCGATGCGCAGCCGCCCCCGCGCGTCGGTGGCGGGCTTGTACAGCGTGGCACGCAGGGCTCCCTTGCGGGTGAGGATGCCGGCGAGCGTGCCGTCCTCGTTGACCGCGGGGGCGTAGCGGCGGTTGGCGTGGTCGAGCGTGTCGAAGGCCTCGCCCGGGTCCATGCCCGCGTCGATGAGCAGCAGGTCCCGGGACATGACCTCGGAGAGCTGCGTGAAGCGGTCGACGCCGGACAGGTCGGAGTCGGTGACCACGCCGATCGGCTTGTGGTGCTCGTCGACGACGACACCGGCGTTGTGCGCGCGCTTGGGCAGCAGGGACAGCGCGTCCGCGACCGTCTGGTGCGGGGACAGGATGATCGGGGTGTCCAGGACCAGGTGGCGGCTCTTCACCCAGGAGACGACGTCGGTGACCACCTCGATCGGAATGTCCTGCGGTATCACCACGAGGCCGCCGCGGCGGGCCACGGTCTCGGCCATGCGGCGCCCGGCGATGGCGGTCATGTTGGCGACGACGAGCGGGATGGTGGTGCCCGTGCCGTCCGGGGAGCTGAGGTCGACGGCCTGCCGCGAGCCGACCGAGGAGCGGCTCGGCACCATGAAGACGTCGTCGTACGTCAGGTCGTACCCGGGCCGGATGTCATTGAGGAAACGCACGTGCTGCACATCCCAGTCGATCAGAGGTGACCCCCCGACCGGCCGGCCAGGGGGAAAAGAGCACGTACTTCATTCTCCCATGCCGGGTGCGCACACGTCCCCCAGCGAATCATCCAGGCTGGTCAGGGGGCCGTTCGGAGGATTCTCCAAGGCCGAGGGTGACGAAGAGGCCGGGGCCCCGGTCCGTCGCCTCGGCGAAGATCTCCTCCGCGACCTGCCACTCCTCGGGCCGCGCCTCGGCGTAGGCCCGCCAGCCCCGGACGACGACGAGCAGCCCCCGGTCCACGGCGCCCTCGGGCCAGAGGGCGGGGTCGGCCAGACAGTCGGCGAGAGCGTCCCAGTTGCGGCCGAACCACTCGGGCAGGGACAGGTCACGGGCGCAGCGGTCCATGAGACCCGCCTTGTCCGTGACCCCTTCGAGGTCGAGGACGACCACGATCCGGCCCGCCGGGTCGTGCACCCCGTGCGTCTGACCGACCACCCGTCAGACTCCGTCCGGGTCGGCGCGGTTGAGCGCGGGCTTCGGTGCCGGGCCCGCCGTCATCAGGTAGTCCGCGGCCGACGTGTCCGTCACCAGGCTGGTGACGAGCCCGGAGCGCAGCACCGCGTCGATGGCCGGCCCCTTGCGCTGCCCGCCCGCGATCGCGACGACCTCGGGGATGCGGCGGAGCTGGTCGGCCTTGACGGTGATGCACCGCTCGCCCAGGTCCCGTCCGACGCGGCGGCCCTCCGCGTCGAAGAGGTGCGCGGACATCTCGGCGGCGACCCCGAGGGAGGCGTAGTGCGCCCGCTCCTCGTCGCTGAGCATGTCGTGCACCGTGGAGATGCCCGGCTCCCAGGAGCCGATGGAGACGCAGGCGACGGTGACCTTGTCGAAGTGCTCGAAGGCCCGGGCGATGCCCGTCTGGTTGCGCAGCGCCGTGGCCGTGGCCGCGTCGGGCAGCAGCATCGGCGCGTAGATGGGGTGGGCGTCCCCGCCGGACACCTGCGCGGCGCGGCGGACGGCCTCGACCGAGCCGCGTTCGGCGGTCCCGGCGTCGTACACACCCGTCAGCTGCACCACCGTGCAGGGCGGCAGCCGGTCGAGCGCCGCCGCCATGTGGATGGTGGAGCGGCCCCAGGCCAGGCCCAGCACATCTCCTTCGTCGACCAGTTCGCCGAGCAGGTCGGCGGCCACCTCTCCCAGGTTCTCGGGGTCGGGCGACTCCTCGGCCTCGGCCGGGGACTCGACCACGACGGCGTGCCTGAGGCCGTAGCGGGCGCGGAGCGCGTCCGAGCGCTCGGCGTCCAGCTCCGCAGGCACACGGATCTCGATACGTACGAGATCCCGTTCGAGGGCGGTCTCCAGGACCCGGGCCACCTTGAAGCGGCTGACGCCGAACTCCTCGGCGATCTGGATCTTGGACTTGCCCTCGAGGTAGAAGCGGCGGGCCATGGCCGCCGCCTGCACCAGCTCAGCGGGTCCCATCCGCATGGCTGACCGGCCCGCCGACATACCCGACACGGCGATCTCCTCACTGCTGTTCACACTCTGGATTCGCCGTTCATCCTTGCAGATCCGGCGCGGATGATCAGCCCTGATGAGAGCCGTTCACTTTGCTGTGGCTCAGTGGTCGCAGGCCCAGGAGGCTTTCGCCGTCGTCGCCTCCGCCTGGGTGCGTAGTGCACGTACCGCCTCTGCCGGGTCGTTTGCCCCGTAGACCGCCGATCCGGCCACGAAGACGTCGGCTCCGGCGTCCGCGCACCGCTCGATGGTGGAAGCGGAGACTCCGCCGTCGACCTGGAGCCAGAGTTCCAGTCCGTGCTTGCTGATCAACTCGCGGGTGCGGCGGATCTTCGGAAGCATGATGTCGAGGAAGGCCTGTCCCCCGAAGCCCGGCTCGACCGTCATGATCAGCAGCATGTCGAGCTCGGGGAGCAGGTCCTCGTACGGCTCGATGGGGGTCGCGGGCTTCAGCGCCATGGAGGCCCGGGCGCCCTTGGCCCGGATCTCCCGGGCGAGCCGGACCGGGGCGGCGGCCGCCTCGACGTGGAAGGTGACGGAACCGGCCCCCGCTTCCACGTACTGGGGCGCCCACCGATCGGGGGCCTCGATCATCAGATGGCAGTCCAGCGGGGTGTCCGTCGCACGGGCGAGCGACTCTACGACCGGCACGCCGAGCGTGAGGTTCGGGACGAAATGGTTGTCCATGACGTCGACGTGGAGCCAGTCGGCTCCCTCCACGGCCTTCGCCTCGTCCGCGAGGCGGGCGAAGTCGGCGGAGAGGATGCTGGGGTTGATCTGCACGGCCATGCCCTAAGCCTGCCATGCCCTCCGGGGGTTGTGGGCATCGGTCCCGGACGAGGACGGTGGTACGGCGGCTGCGGGCCGTGTGTGGCTGCTCGCGCAGTTCCCCGCGCCCCCTGCGGGGCGCTTCCGCGGAGGGGGATGTGATGAAACAGGGCGTTGCTCATCTCGTCTGCGGGCGGCGGGCCAAGTGGCTGGTGTTGGTGTTGTGGGTGGTGGTGCTGTTCGTCGCGGCGCCGTTCGCCATGAAGCTGACCGACGCGCAGGACAACGACGCCTCGTCCTGGCTGCCGGGGTCCGCCGAGTCGACGCAGGTGCTGCAGGAGTCGGAGGACTTCCGGCCCGAGCAGATCCCGGCGATCGTGATCTACGCGCGCGACAGCGGGCTGACGGCGCGGGACCGGGCGGAGATCGCCGAGGACGTGCGGCAGCTCAAGGAGCTGCGCGACCACGGGATCATGGGCGCGCAGACCCGGGGTCCGGTCTTCGACCGGCAGGCCGATCCGCGCGCGGCCCAGGTGTTCGTGCCGATCACGATGGACGAGAAGGGCTGGGAGCGGATCTCGCCCGCCGTGGATTCCATCCGCGAGGACGTCGGGGAGGGCGGCGGCGGTCTTGCCGTGCACATCACCGGCCCGGGCGGCACGTCCGCGGACTTCGCGGAGGGCTTCGAGGGCATCGACTCGACCCTGCTGTTCTCGGCGATGGCCGTCGTCATCGTCATGCTGCTCATCACCTACCGCAGCCTGACCCTGCTGCTGGTGCCCCTGGTCGCGGTGGTCTGCGCGCTGTTCGCCTCGCAGGCGCTGATCTACCTGCTGGCCGAGCACGCGGGCCTGACGGTCAACGGCCAGAGCGCCGGCATCCTCACGGTGCTCGTGTTCGGCGCGGGGACGGACTACGCCCTGCTGCTGGTCGCCCGCTACCGGGAGGAGCTGCGCCGGCACGAGGACCGGCACGAGGCGATGGCCCTGGCGCTGCACCGCGCCGGCCCGGCGGTGCTCGCCTCCGGCGCGACGGTCGTGCTGAGCATGCTGGTGCTGCTGGCCGCCGAAATGAACTCGACGAGCGGCCTCGGCCCGGTCGCCGCGATCGGCGTCGCCGTCGCCCTGCTGGCGATGATGAGCCTGTTCCCCGCCCTGCTGGTGATCTTCGGCCGGTGGATCTTCTGGCCGGTGGTCCCACACCTCGGCTCCCCCGAACCGACCGAGCGGGGCGTGTGGGCCCGCATGGGCCGCCGCATCGCCCACCGGCCGCGGATGACCTGGGCCGTGACGGCGCTGGTCCTGGCGGTCTGCTCGCTGGGGCTGATCCAGCTGCGCGCGGAGGGCATCGGCAACGCGGACGCGTTCACCGGGAAACCGGACTCGATCACCGGCCAGGAGGTGTCGGCGCGCTACTTCCCGGCGGGCAGCGGCGACCCCCTGGTCATCGTCAGCGACCAGACACAGGCCGAGCAGGTGGGCCGCGCGGTCGCCGCGACGCCGGGCGTGGTCCCGCAGTCCCTCGGGCTGCCGCCCGGCACGAAACCGGCCTTCGAGGGCAGGGTGCTGTTCGAGGCCACCATGACCGCCCCGGCGGACAGCGAGGCCGCCAAGCAGACGGTGGAGCGGGTCCGGGACACCGTGCACGCGGTACCGGACGCCGACGCCCGGGTGGGCGGCGGTACGGCGGCCCTGCTGGACATGGACGAGGCGACCACGCACGACAACGTGCTGATCATCCCGCTGGTGCTGGTGGTCGTGCTGCTGATCCTGTGCGTGCTGCTGCGCGCCCTGATCGCCCCACTGCTGCTGATCGGGACGGTGATCCTGTCGTTCGCGGCGGCGCTCGGCATCAGCGCGCTCGCCTTCCGGTACCTGTTCGACTACGCGGGCGAGTCGACGGACTTCCCGCTGTTCGTCTTCGTCTTCCTGGTGGCCCTGGGCATCGACTACAACATCTTCCTCACCACACGCATCCGCGAGGAGGCGGCCCGCCAGGGCACGAGACCGGGCGTGGTCACCGGTCTGGCCGCCACCGGCGCGGTCATCACCTCCGCCGGCCTGGTCCTGGCGGGCACCTTCGCCGCCCTCGGCACCCTCCCGATGGTCGCCTTCGCCGAGATCGGCTTCGCGGTCGCCCTCGGCGTGCTCTTGGACACCTTCGTCGTCCGCTCGATCCTGGTGACGTCACTGTTCCTGGACGTGGGCCCGAAGGTGTGGTGGCCGCACCGGCTGGCCCGGGAGGACGGCGGCGCAACGGCCCGGGAGAGCGTCCCGGCGGGGGTCAGCCGGTCCGGCGAATGAGCGCCAGGTACATCGCGTCGGTCCCGTGCAGATGCGGCCACAGCTGTACGTCGGGCCCCTCACCCAGGTCCGGTACGCCGGGCAGCAGCGGCCGGGCGTCGAGCAGGTCGCTGTCCGGATGCTGCTTGAGGACGTCGGCGACCACGGCCCGGGTCTCGGCCAGGTGCGGCGAGCAGGTCGCGTAGCCGACGACACCGCCGACCCGCACCGACTCCAGGGCGCTCCGCAGCAGCCCGCGCTGGAGCGGCGCGAACCCCTCCAGGTCCTCCGGGCGGCGCCGCCAGCGCGCCTCGGGACGGCGCCGCAGGGCACCGAGCCCGGTGCACGGCACGTCGACCAGCACCCGGTCGAAGCTGCCCGGCCGCCAGGCCGGACGCGTCCCGTCCGCGGCGATCACCTGGTACGGCCCAGGGTTGCCCTCCAGCGCCCTGGCCACGAGCCCGGCGCGGTGGGTCTGCTTCTCGGAGGCGACGAGGGCGGCGCCCCGCTGCGCCGCGAGCGCGCCGAGCAGCGCGGCCTTGCCGCCGGGGCCCGCGCACCCGTCCAGCCACCGCCGGTCGGGACCGTCCAGGGGCGCGTTGGCGAGGGCGATCGCCACGAGCTGACTGCCCTCGTCCTGCACGCCCGCGCGCCCGTCCCGCACGGCCGCGATGGCACCCGGCTCACCGCCCTCGGCCAGGCGCACGGCGTACGGCGACCAGCGCCCGGCCACGGCGGCGTCCTCCCCGAGCAGCTCCTCGGCGGTGGCCCTGCCGGGGCGGGCCACCAGGGTCACCTCGGGCCGCTCGTTGTCGGCGCGCAGCAGCTCCTCGATGCCGGCGCGCCCGCCGCCGAGGGAGTCCCACAGTGCGGACACGACCCAGCGCGGGTGGGAGTGGACCACGGCGAGATGGTCCTCGGGGTCCTCGTCGTAGGGCGGCGCGACCCGCTCCAGCCAGCCGTCCAGATCGTCCTGAGCGACCTTGCGCAGCACGGCGTTGACGAACTTGGCCCGTCCGTCGCCCAGCACGACCCGGGCGAGCTCGACGGTGGCGGACACGGCCGCGTGGGTGGGGATGCGCGTCCCGAGCAGCTGGTGCGCGCCGAGGCTCAGCACGTCCAGCACCGGCGGGTCGACCTCACCGAGCGGCCGGTCGACGCACCGCGCGATGACCGCGTCGTACGTGCCCTGCCGCCGCAGCGTGCCGTACACCAGCTCGGTGGCGAGCGCAGCGTCCCGGGCGTCGAACGCCTCGGGGCCCTCCTTCTCCCGTGCCTTGCGCAGCAGCGGCGGCAGAACGAGGTTGGCGTAGGCGTCCCGCTCGTCCACGGCCCTCAGCGCCTCGAAGGCGAGGATGCGGACGGGGTCCTTCTTGGGCCGACGGTAGGGCTTGCCGGACGGGCGGGGCCGACGGGGCTGGTCGCTCACGAAAAAGGTGCTCCGGGGGTGAGATGAAGTGCGCCCTCCAGCCTACGCGGCCCCGGACGTGTCGCCGCGTCAGCCCCCGAGCCGCTCCCCCTCGCTGATCCGCACCCCGCGCGCCCAGTCCGCCGCCCGCATCGGCTTCTTGCCCTGCGCCTGCACCCACAGCAGCTCCACGCCGTACGAGCCGGTGCCGACGTACACGTTGTTCTTCCCGGCGGAGATCTGCCCCGGGGCGAGGTCCGTCCGGTCGGGAACGGGCGTCACCTGGATGAGCTTGAGCCGCTCACCGCGGAAGGTGGTCCACGCGCCCGGGGCGGGGGTGCAACCGCGCACCACCCGGTCGACGCGCAGCGCGGGCGCGTTCCAGTCGACGCGGGCGTCCTCGACGTTGACCTTCGGGGCCAGGGTGACCCCCTCGGCGGGCTGCGGCACGGCCTTCAGGGTGCCGTCCTCGATCCCGTCCATGGTGGCCGCGAGCAGCCCGGCACCGGCGAAGGCGAGCCGGGTCAGCAGATCCCCGCTGGTGTCGGTGGCCCGGATTTCCTCGGTGACCGTCCCGTACACCGGCCCGGAGTCGAGCCCCTCCTCGATCAGGAAGGTCGACGCCCCGGTGATCTCGTCCCCGGCCATGATGGCGTGCTGCACGGGCGCGGCGCCCCGCCAGGCGGGCAGCAGGGAGAAGTGCAGATTGACCCAGCCGTGCGCCGGGACGTCGAGGGCGACCCGGGGCAGCAGCGCGCCGTAGGCAACGACGGGGCAGCAGTCCGGCCCGATCTCCCGCAGCCGCTCCAGGAACTCGGGGTCCTTCGGCTTCGCGGGCTTCAGCACCTCGATCCCGGCCTCCTCCGCCCGCTCGGCGACGGGCGACGCGACGAGCCTGCGTCCGCGTCCGGCCGGCGCGTCGGGCCGCGTGACGACAGCGGCCACCTCGTGCCGCCCGGAGGCGAGAAGAGCGTCCAGAGCGGGAACGGCGACCTCGGGTGTACCGGCGAAGACGAGCTTCATGGGGTGGTGGGGGCCTCTCGGGCGGGGTGGACGACGGGCAACGCCCAAGTCTATGAGCCGGAACGGGGAAGCCGCCGACGGCGCTCATCCCCCACGGGAGAGCCGGGCCTCTCGGCGGACAGTTACGGGCGGTGCGCGGGTGGGAGACGACGCCGAAGGCCGCAGGCCGAGGCGCACGCCCCGCGCAAACAGGCGCACGCATATGCCCCCACGCCCCCACACCGTGACCAGCGGAGCGAATCCGCGTTGGTCAAGACAGAGTTGACCACATCGGGCCGCGATCGCGGCCCATTCCTTTCAACGCCGGTTCGAGAGGCTTGTTCATGGCCGACCACGCAACCCACGACGCCCAGGCTCGGGCCAGCCTGCACTTGCTGGTGCGGGACATCGAGCGGGTCCGCCGGCAGGTGGACGCACTGCGCACGCTCACCGCCCAGCTGGGCAACGTCTACCGCCCGCGCCGCTCAGGTCCCTCCACGGGCTTCGTCGTCTACGGACGCGCCCCCGCCCCGACGGTACGTCTCGCCCAGGAGCTGCGGGACAGTGTCGAGACCCTGGTCACGGCGGCCGTGGACTTCGACCGTTCACTCGGCTTCTCGTGGGACGCGGTGGGCTCCGCGCTCGGAGTCACCAAACAGGCGGTCCACCGCCGTTACGGCGCCCGCCGCGCCACGGCCCAGCCGGCCGCGGCCGAGCCGGAGCGCACGCCGGAGCCGTCCGGCACGCGCACGGTCAGTGTGAACACGGGCCTCCCCACCGTGCCGACGGTCCCCGCGGCCCGCTCCATGCCCACGCAGCCGACGGCAGGCAGCCCGGCACTCCGCGACGAGGCAAGGCCGACCGCCTTCCCGGGCCCGCGCAACGGCTGACCTACCACTGCCCCTACCCGCCCTGCCCTCCCGGAACACCTCCGGGAGGGCAGCCGCGCATCCGGACAACGCCCACCCTTCGCACCCAGGGCGACGCCACCGTTCGCACCCAGGGCGACGCACCGTCCGCACCCCGGGCAACGCCACCCTTCGCACCCAGGGCGACGCCACCGCTCGCACCCAGGGCGACGCACCGTCCGCACCCCGGGCAACGCCACCCTTCGCACCCAGGGCGACGCCACCGCTCGCACCCCGGGCAACGCCCACCGTCCGCACCCCGGCGATGCGACACCCCCCTCACCCGATATCAGCCGGATCGATCCGCACCCAGACCCAGGCACCGCTCCCACTCCCACTCCCGCTCCCCCGGGCCATCCGCGCAGCCTGCGCGGCCTTCAGCGCGGCGGCCAGCGCCGCCCCCTTCCCCGGCGGCACCCGCAGCAACGCCCGCTCCCACTGCTCCCCGGGCGGCGGCGCCCCCGCCCGCCTCGGTCGCCCCGGAGGGGGAACGGGCAACGGCACGGGCCCCAGCACCTCGGCCTCCGGCGGCAGTTCGGCCGTGCGCAGGAAGTCGGCCACCGCATCCGGCGGCCCCGACACGGCCGCCATCCGCGACACCGGCGGAAACCCCAGCTCGGCCCGCTCCGCCAGCTCGCGCACCGCGTGTCCGACGGGGTCCCACCGCACGAGCGCCTGCACGGGTCGCAGCGTCGGCTCGGCGACGACCACCACCGTGCCGCCGGCCGACTGCGGCCGGACGAGGGACGCGGCCCCGATCCACCGCCGCAACGCGTCCTCCCCGGCCCGCAGATCGGGCCTCCCGAGCATGGCCCACCCGTCCAGCAGCAACGCCGCCGCGTAACCGCCCTCGGCGACGGGCTCCGCCCCCGGCGTACTCACGACCAGCGCGGGCGCTCCCGGCACCGTGTCGAGCACATGTTCACGCCCTGAGGTCCGCACCGGCACGGCGGGAAAGGCCCGTCCGAGTTCCTCGGCGGTCCGCCGTGCCCCCACGACCGAGGCCCGCAGCCGGAAGGACCCGCACTCCGGGCAGTGCCAGCCGCTCTCCTCACGGCCGCACCAGCCACAGCACAGGGCACCGCCGTCCCGCGTCTCCAACGGCCCCGAGCAGTGCCCGCACCGCGCGGGGGCACGGCAGTTGGCACACGCCATGCGCGGCACGTAACCCCGCCGGGGCACCTGCACCAGCACCGGCCCCAGCCGCAACCCGTCCCTGACGGCCTGCCAGGCGAGGCTCGGCAGCCGGGCGGCGCGAGCGGCCTCGTCCCGGGCGAGGTCCCCGTCCCCGACGGTCCGTACGAGCGGAGCGGCTGCCCGCACCTGCTCCCGCCCGGCGACGAGGGGCCGCGCCCAGCCGCTCTCGACGAGTTGCGCGGCCTCCACCGTGCAGGACCAGCTGCCCAGCAGGAAGCCGCACTTGTCCTGGGCCGCCCGCAGCAGGAGCACCTCGCGGGCATGCGGCTGGGGGGCGTGCTGCTCGCTGTGGCTGTCGTCCCCGTCGTCCCAGAGGGCGACCAGCCCGAGGTCCCGCACCGGTGCGAACATCGCGGCCCGGGTCCCGATCACGGCCCGGACGGATCCCCGCCGCACCGCGAGCCACTGCGCGTACCGCTTCTCGGGACCGGCGTCGGCGGTGAGCACCGCGTGCCGTCCCTCCCCCAGCAGGGACGTCAGCGCGGCGTCGACCCGGGCGACGGCCCGGCCGTCGGGCAGGACCACCAGCGCCCCCCGGCCCGAGGCCAGCGTCGCCGCCACCGCCCGGGCCAGCTCCTCGCTCCACTGGGGGCCCGGCAGCGCGTTCCACACGGCCCGGGGCACACCGCCGGAGGCCAGCGACTCCAGGAAGGCCGCTCCCCGCTCGTACCGCTGCCAGGACCCGGCCTCGGGCGCCGGGGGCGGCGGCAGGGGCTCGGCGGAGGCGCGCTGCTCGGCCCGTGCGTTGCGCGGCGGCACCGCGAGCTGCAGGACGTCGGCGAGGCTGCCCGCGTACCGGTCGGCGACCGCCCGGGCCAGCCCCAGCAGCTCCTCGCTCAGCACCGGCTCGGGCGAGACGACCTGGGCGAGGGCGGCCAGCGGCCCGGAGTAGTCGGACTCGGGCAGCCGCTCGACGAGGAAGCCGTCGATCAGCCCGCCGCCCTCGCGACGCCCCTCCCGCACCCGGTGCCGCCCGGCCCCGAACCGCACCCGCACCCGCACGCCCGGCTGGGCCTGCTCGTCCAGCTCCTCGGGGACGGCGTAGTCGAAGTACCGGTCGAGATGCAGCACGCCCTTGTCGACGAGCACCCGCGCCACGGGCAGCTCCTTGGCGAGCGCGGCCCCCCGCCACGTACGCGGCTTGGCCCGGGGGGTCTTCGCCTTCCGCACACTCTCCCGGATGAGCGCGAGCTGCTCCGGCGGCGCACCCTCGCCACCGCCACCCGCCTGTTCGTTCTCGCTGCTCACGCTTGCATTCTTACCAAAGACCACTGACAGACGACGGCGCCCGTCAGACCCCGGGGCACGCCGAGGCCCGGCCCCCGAAGGGAGCCGGGCCTCGGCGGTGAAGCGTGGGGACTACAGCCCCGCCGCCTTGCGCAGCGCGTCCACGCGGTCCGTGCGCTCCCACGTGAAGTCGGGCAGCTCGCGGCCGAAGTGGCCGTACGCCGCGGTCTGGGAGTAGATCGGGCGGAGCAGGTCGAGGTCGCGGATGATGGCGGCCGGGCGGAGGTCGAAGACCTCGTCGATCGCCTTCTCGATCCGGTCCGTGTCGACCTTGGCGGTACCGAAGGTCTCCACGAACAGACCGACCGGCTCGGCCTTGCCGATCGCGTACGCGACCTGGACCTCGCAGCGGGTGGCGAGACCCGCGGCGACCACGTTCTTGGCGACCCAGCGCATCGCGTACGCCGCCGAGCGGTCCACCTTGGACGGGTCCTTGCCGGAGAAGGCGCCGCCGCCGTGGCGGGCCATGCCGCCGTAGGTGTCGATGATGATCTTGCGGCCGGTCAGGCCGGCGTCGCCCATCGGGCCGCCGATCTCGAAGCGGCCGGTGGGGTTGACCAGGAGCCGGTAGTTCTCCGTGTCGAGCTTGATGCCCTCGTCCAGGAGCGCCTTCAGCTCCGGCTCGACGACGAACTCCTTGATGTCCGGGGCCAGGAGGGAGTCCAGGTCGATGTCGGACGCGTGCTGCGAGGAGACGACGACGGTGTCCAGGCGGACCGCCTTGTCGCCGTCGTACTCGATGGTGACCTGGGTCTTGCCGTCCGGGCGCAGGTAGGGGATCGTGCCGTTCTTGCGCACGTCGGACAGGCGCTTGGACAGGCGGTGCGCGAGGAAGATGGGCAGCGGCATCAGCGTCGGCGTCTCGTCCGTCGCGTAGCCGAACATCAGGCCCTGGTCGCCGGCGCCCTGCTTGTCGAGCTCGTCCTCGTCGCCCTCGACACGGGACTCGTACGCCGTGTCCACACCCTGGGCGATGTCGGGCGACTGCGCGCCGATCGACACCGAGACGCCGCAGGAGGCGCCGTCGAAGCCCTTCTTCGAGGAGTCGTAGCCGATTTCGAGGATCTTGTTCCGGACCAGCGTCGCGATGTCCGCGTACGTCTTGGTCGTGACCTCGCCGGCCACGTGCACCAGGCCGGTCGTGATCAGGGTCTCGACGGCGACCCGGGAGGTCGGGTCTTCGCGCAGGAGCGCGTCGAGAATGGTGTCGCTGATCTGGTCAGCGATCTTGTCGGGGTGACCCTCGGTCACGGACTCCGAGGTGAACAGGCGACGGGACACAACGCTCCCTGGGGTTGCAGCGGCTGCTGGCTGATCATTGGCGGACGGCGGGGGCTGCACCCGGCGCCGTCCGTGGAACAGTTTATCGGTCACGCTTCGGCCACGGTCCCCCTGTCTCGCCACTCGGGAGTGCTGTGACCTGCGGCACGGGCATTCTGCCCAATGCCGAGCGGCGTTGGCCAGAGGCGCCACGCCTGGATCGGCCGGGTTTGATCGGCTTCCGAGGCGACTCGAGCATCAGCCGAGGCGCTCGGCGACGAGGTCCCACACAGTTTCGGCCAGGGCTTCCTTGGGGCCGTGCGGCACCGCCGTCTCACTGCCGTCGGCGCCGAGCACGACCGCCTCGTTCTCCTCGGAACCGAAGGTCTTCCGCTCCCCCACCTCGTTCACCACCAGCAGATCGCACCCCTTGCGCTTCAGTTTGGCGCGGCCGTTGGCGAGGACGTCGTCCGTCTCCGCGGCGAAGCCGACGACCACCTGTCCGGCGCGGGCCCGGTCGGCGGAGACCTCCGCGAGGATGTCCGGATTCCGCACCAGGGTGATCGGCTCCGGCTCCTGGTCGTCCTTCTTCTTGATCTTCCCGGCCGCGTACGTCGCCGGGCGGAAGTCCGCCACCGCCGCCGCCATCACCACGGCGTCGGCCTCGGCGGCGGCCTTGAGTACCGCCTCGCGCAGCTGCACGGTCGTGCCGACCGGTACGACGTCCACGCCCGCCGGGTCGGGCAGGGTGGCGTTGGCCGCGATCAGCGTGACCCTGGCGCCGCGGGCGGCCGCCGTGCGGGCGAGGGCGTAGCCCTGCTTGCCGGAGGAGCGGTTGCCGAGGAAGCGGACGGGGTCCAGGGGCTCGCGGGTGCCCCCGGCGCTCACCACGACGTGCCGGCCCTTGAGGTCCGGCTCTCTGACGCCCCGGGCCAGCACCCTTCGGCAGACCTCGAAGATCTCGGCCGGGTCGGGCAGCCGGCCCTTGCCGGTGTCGACGCCGGTGAGGCGGCCCACGGCCGGCTCGATGACGAGGGCGCCGCGGCGGCGCAGCGTCGCCACGTTCTCCTGGGTGGCCGGGTGCTCCCACATCTCCGTGTGCATGGCGGGGGCGAAGACGACCGGGCAGCGGGCGGTGAGCAGGGTGTTGGTGAGGAGGTCGTCGGCGAGGCCGTGGGCCGCTTTGGCGAGCAGGTCGGCGGTGGCCGGGGCGACGACGACCAGGTCGGCGTGCTGCCCGATGCGGACGTGCGGCACCTCGTGCACGTCGTCCCAGACCTCGGTGGAGACCGGCTTTCCGGAGAGCGCGGACCAGGTCGCGGCACCGACGAAGTGCAGCGCGGAGGCGGTGGGCACCACGCGCACGTCATGGCCCGACTCCGTCAGCCGCCGCAGCAGCTCACAGGCCTTGTACGCGGCGATGCCGCCGCTGACCCCCAGAACGACCTTCGGCTTGTCCACGTTGCTCCCCGTCTCTCCCCGGACCTCGGCGACCCGGACCTCGGCGACCGGCCCACCGTACGACTCCATGACACACCACAGGCCCGGCAGTCGGCCTGCCGGGCCTGTGGAAAAGTCAGCATCAAGCTGCAAATACGACTTACTGCGCCGGGCCCTCGACGGCCTCGGACGTCAGGAGCCCCGCGTTGATCTCGCGGAGGGCGATCGAGAGCGGCTTCTCGTGGACGTGGGTGTCGACGAGGGGACCGACGTACTCGAGGAGGCCCTCGCCGAGCTGCGAGTAGTACGCGTTGATCTGGCGGGCCCGCTTGGCCGCGTAGATCACGAGGCTGTACTTCGAGTCGGTGGCCTCGAGGAGCTCGTCGATCGGCGGGTTGATGATGCCCTCGGGCGCGGAGATGGAAGAGGACACGCTCTACCTTCCGATGGATGGGAAAGATTCTGTCGGGGTGATCAGCGAGGACCGGATCGATCAGCGATGGTCACACGACGTTCATCAAGGCTAGCAGCTCGCGCGCCACATCCTCGACGGAGGTGTTGACCAGCGTCGTATCGAACTCCGGCTCGGCGGCCAGCTCGATCCTGGCGGCCTCGAGCCTGCGCTCGATCACCTCGGGCGGTTCGGTGCCCCGCCCGGTGAGCCTGCGCACCAGCTCCTCCCAGGAGGGAGGGGCCAGGAACACCAGCTGGGCCTCGGGCATCGACTCCCGGACCAGGCGGGCGCCCTGCAGGTCGATCTCCAGCAGGACGGACTCGCCCTTTTCCAGGCGCTCCTGCACGGCCGCACGCGGCGTGCCGTAGCGGTTGCCGGCGAACTCGGCCCACTCCAGCAGTTCGCCGTTGGCGATCAGCTTGTCCATCTCGTCGTCGGTGACGAAGAAGTAGTGGACTCCGTGCTGCTCGCCGGGGCGGGGCTTGCGGGTCGTCGCCGACACCGAGAGCCAGACCTCGGGGTGTTCCTTGCGCATATGGGCGACGACCGTGCTCTTGCCGACCCCGGAGGGGCCGGAGAGCACGGTCAGCCGCGGACGTGCGTCCGGGGGTACGGGGGTCGTCCCCCGGGGTGTTACAGCCATGCAGCGATTATCCAGCAATCCCGGAGTGCCCGGGACTCGCTTCCCCGGAGTGCCCGGTTCAGGAGCCGGTGCTGCCGAACTCGCGCTCCAGGGAGGCGATCTGGTTGGAACCGAGGCCGCGCACCCGGCGGCTCTCGGAGATACCGAGTCGCTCCATGATCTGCTTGGCGCGGACCTTGCCCACGCCCGGCAGGGACTCAAGGAGGGCGGAGACCTTCATCTTGCCGATGACGTCGTTCTCCTGGCCCTGCTTGATGACCTCGTGGAGGGAGGCGCCGGAGTGCTTGAGTCGATTCTTGACCTCGGCCCGCTCCCGGCGAGCCGCGGCGGCCTTTTCGAGCGCGGCTGCGCGCTGTTCAGGGGTAAGGGGCGGAAGAGCCACGCCTACGTCACCTCGGATGTCGAACTGTCGGATACGGACCGGTGAGGAACCTAGTCGCCCCACACCTGGGGAGCCACGAGCAACACGCTTGCCCGTTGACTCTCGTCGGAGACTAGCGGGCAAGTCCGCCAGAGTCAGCGAGAACAGCGGAAAAGTCCTGGTCAGCCTTCATCTGAACGGGCATTTAGGACATACTGCCCCGGATTTGAGGATGTATTCAGACTCAAGCGGGCCCCGGACCACTCATCGGAGGTCTCGGGAAGAGGTCAGGACGCCGCCACGATGTGACGGATCTCCTCCGCGAAGCGCTCGGAGGCGTCACGCAGAGCGACCGCGTCGGGACCGTGGCGTAGCACTCCCCGGCTGACGTTCGGCACGACGTTGCGCACCGCGGCGCCGAAGACCCTGGGAAGATCGGCCGGCGTGGCCCCCTGGGCGCCGATGCCGGGCGCTAGGAGCGGGCCGTTGATGTCGAGGTCGTACGACGACAGATCACCGAGGGTGGCGCCGACGACCGCCCCGAAGGACCCCAGGGGCTCCTCCCCCGCGTTCTCCGCGGCGAGGTGGGCGAGCATCGTCGCTCCGACGTTCCGGCCGTCGGAGCGCACGGCGTGCTGGACCTCGCCGCCCTCCGGGTTGGACGTCAGCGCCAGCACGAACAGCCCGGCGCCGCTCTCCCGGGCCAGCGCGACGGCCGGGCTGAGGGAGCCGTAGCCGAGGTACGGCGAGACCGTCAGCGCGTCGGAGAACAGCGGCGCGTCCTTGTGCAGGAAGGACTCGGCGTAGGCGGCCATGGTCGAGCCGATGTCGCCGCGCTTGGCGTCCATCACGACCAGCGCGCCGGCCGCCCGGGCCTCGGCGACCGACGTCTCCAGGACGGCGACGCCGCGGGAGCCGAAGCGCTCGAAGAACGCGCTCTGCGGCTTGAGCACGGCGACCCGGTCGGCGACCGCCTCGACGACCGTGCGGCTGAACCGCTCCAGGCCCGCCACGTCGTCGTTCAGGCCCCACTCGGCGAGCAGCGAGGCGTGCGGGTCGATGCCGACGCACAGCGGGCCGCGCTCGTCCATGGCCCGGCGCAGACGCGCGCCGAAGGGTTCCAGGCTCATACGGAGCTCCTCACGTCTGCGCCCACCGCGTCGGCGAGCGTGGCGTACGGGCTGGTGCGCAGGCGCGCGGCGAGCCCCTTGTGGATCGCGCGGGCGTAGAAGGGCCCCTCGTAGATGAAGGCGCTGTAGCCCTGCACCAGCGTGGCACCGGCCAGGATGCGCTGCCAGGCGTCCTCGGCGTTCTCGACGCCCCCGACGCCCACCAGGGTGATCCGGTCGCCCACGCGCGCGTAGAGGCGCCGCAGGACCTCCAGGGAGCGTTCCTTCAGGGGCGCCCCGGACAGGCCGCCGGTCTCCTCGACCAGGGACGGGCCGGACTTCAGGCCGAGTCCCTCACGCGCGATGGTGGTGTTGGTGGCGATGATGCCGTCCAGGCCCAGTTCCAGGGCGAGGTCGGCGACGGCGTCGATGTCCTCGTCGGCGAGGTCCGGCGCGATCTTGACCAGCAGCGGGACGCGCCGCGCGGCGACGGTGCGGTCGGCGGCCTCGCGGACCGCGCTGAGCAGGGGGCGCAGCGCCTCGGTGGCCTGGAGGTTGCGCAGGCCGGGCGTGTTCGGGGAGGAGACGTTGACCACCAGGTAGTCGGCGTAGGGCGCGAGCCGCTCGGCGGACTTCACGTAGTCCGCGACGGCCTCCTCCTCCGGGACGACCTTGGTCTTGCCGATGTTGACGCCGACGACCGTCTTGAAGACGGGGGTGCGGGAGGCCAGGCGGGCGGCGACCCGGAGCGAGCCGTCGTTGTTGAAGCCCATGCGGTTGATCAGCGCCCGGTCCTTGACCAGGCGGAACAGCCGCTGCTTGGGGTTGCCGGGCTGCGGCTCGCCGGTGACCGTGCCGATCTCGACATGGTCGAAGCCGAGCATGGCCATGCCGTCGATGCCGACGGCGTTCTTGTCGAAGCCCGCCGCGAGCCCGAAGGGGCCGTGCATGCGCAGGCCGAGGGCCTCGGTGCGCAGCTCCTTGTGGCGGGGCGCGAGGGCGGCCGCGAGGAAGGTGCGCAGCACGGGCACGCGGGCGGCCAGGCGGATCCAGCGGAAGGCCAAGTGGTGCGCCTGTTCCGGGTCCAGCCGCTTGAAGACGAGGCGGAAGAAGATCTTGTACATGGTGTCCTCACGAAGAGGGGGACACCGTTTCCGGTGTCCCCCTCGGGGCTGCTAGTCGCGGGCCGCGGTCAGGTGTTCCGCGTGTTCCTGGAGCGATCGGACGCTCACGTCCCCGCGGTTGAGGGCGTCGATGCCCTGGACCGCCGCCGCGAGCGCCTGGACGGTCGTCAGGCAGGGCACGGAGCGCGCCACGGCCGCCGTACGGATGTCGTAGCCGTCGAGGCGGCCGCCGGTGCCGTACGGGGTGTTGACGATGAGGTCGACCTCGCCGTCGTGGATGAGCTGGACGATGGTCTTCTCGCCGTTCGGGCCGGTGCCCTCGGACTGCTTGCGCACGACCGTGGCGTTGATGCCGTTGCGCTTGAGGACCTCGGCCGTGCCGGAGGTGGCCAGGAGCTCGAAGCCGTGGGCGACCAGCTCGCGGGCCGGGAAGATCATCGAGCGCTTGTCGCGGTTGGCGACCGAGATGAACGCGCGGCCCTTGGTGGGCAGCGGGCCGTAGGCGCCCGCCTGCGACTTGGCGTAGGCCGTGCCGAAGACGGAGTCGATGCCCATGACCTCGCCGGTGGAGCGCATCTCCGGGCCGAGGACCGTGTCGACGCCGCGGCCGTGGATGTCGCGGAAGCGCGACCACGGCATGACGGCCTCCTTGACGGAGATCGGCGCGTCGAACGGCAGCTCGCCGCCGTCGCCGTTCGCCGGGAGCAGGCCCTCGGCGCGCAGCTCGGCGATGGTCGCGCCCAGCGAGATGCGGGCGGCGGCCTTGGCCAGCGGCACCGCCGTCGCCTTCGAGGTGAAGGGGACCGTCCGGGAGGCGCGCGGGTTGGCCTCCAGGACGTAGAGGATGTCGCCCGCGAGCGCGAACTGGATGTTGATCAGGCCGCGGACGCCGACGCCCTTGGCGATGCCCTCCGTGGAGGCGCGCAGGCGCTTGATGTCGAAGCCGCCGAGGGTGATCGGGGGCAGGGCGCACGCCGAGTCGCCGGAGTGGATGCCGGCCTCCTCGATGTGCTCCATGACGCCGCCGAGGTACAGCTCCTCGCCGTCGTAGAGCGCGTCGACGTCGATCTCGATGGCGTCGTCGAGGAAGCGGTCGACCAGGACCGGCCGGGAGGGGCTGATCTCGGTCGACTCGGCGATGTACGCCTCCAGGCGCGTCTCGTCGTAGACGATCTCCATGCCGCGCCCGCCGAGGACGTACGAGGGACGGACCAGGACCGGGTAGCCGATCTCGTCGGCGATGGCCTTGGCCTCGGCGAAGGTGGTGGCGGTGCCGTGCTTGGGGGCCGGGAGGCCGGCCTCCTTGAGGACCCGGCCGAAGGCGCCCCGGTCCTCGGCGGCGTGGATGGCCTCCGGGGAGGTGCCGACGATCGGCACGCCGTTGTCCTTGAGCGCCTGCGACAGGCCCAGCGGGGTCTGGCCGCCGAGCTGGACGACGACGCCCGCGACCGGGCCCGCCTGCTGCTCGGCGTGCACGATCTCCAGCACGTCCTCGAGCGTCAGCGGCTCGAAGTACAGGCGGTCGGAGGTGTCGTAGTCCGTGGAGACGGTCTCCGGGTTGCAGTTGACCATCACGGTCTCGTAGCCCGCGTCGCTCAGGGCGAAGGAGGCGTGGACGCAGGAGTAGTCGAACTCGATGCCCTGGCCGATGCGGTTCGGGCCGGAGCCCAGGATGATGACGGCCGGCTTCTCGCGGGGCGCGACCTCGGTCTCCTCGTCGTAGGAGGAGTAGAAGTACGGCGTCTTCGCGGCGAACTCGGCGGCGCAGGTGTCGACCGTCTTGTAGACCGGGCGGATGCCGAGCGCGTGCCGGACCTCGCGGACGACGTCCTCGCGCAGGCCTCGGATCTCGCCGATCTGCTGGTCGGAGAAGCCGTGCCGCTTGGCCTCGGCGAGCAGGTCGGTGGTCAGCTCCGGAGCGGCCGCCAGCTCGTCGGCGATCTCCTTGATCAGGAAGAGCTGGTCGACGAACCAGGGGTCGATCTTCGTGTACTCGAAGACCTCCTCGGGCGTCGCGCCCGCGCGGATCGCCTGCATGACGGTGTTGATCCGGCCGTCGGTGGGGCGGACCGACGCGCGCAGCAGCTCGTCCTTGTCTCCGGGCTCGCCGACGAAGGTGAACTGGCTGCCCTTCTTCTCCAGGGAGCGCAGGGCCTTCTGGAAGGCCTCGGTGAAGTTCCGGCCGATGGCCATGGCCTCGCCGACCGACTTCATGGTGGTGGTGAGGGTGGAGTCGGCGCTCGGGAACTTCTCGAAGGCGAACCGCGGGGCCTTCACGACCACGTAGTCGAGCGTCGGCTCGAAGGAGGCCGGGGTCTCCTGCGTGATGTCGTTCGGGATCTCGTCCAGCGTGTAGCCGACGGCCAGCTTGGCGGCGATCTTGGCGATCGGGAACCCGGTGGCCTTGGAGGCGAGCGCCGAGGAGCGCGACACGCGCGGGTTCATCTCGATGACGATCACGCGGCCGTCGGCCGGGTTGACCGCGAACTGGATGTTGCAGCCGCCGGTGTCGACGCCGACCTCGCGGATGATCGCGATGCCGACGTCGCGCAGCACCTGGTACTCGCGGTCGGTCAGCGTCATCGCGGGCGCGACGGTGATCGAGTCGCCGGTGTGGACGCCCATGGGGTCGAAGTTCTCGATGGAGCAGACGACCACGACGTTGTCGTTCTTGTCGCGCATCAGCTCCAGCTCGTACTCCTTCCAGCCGAGGATGGACTCCTCCAGGAGCACCTCGGTGGTCGGCGAGAGGGTGAGGCCGGTGCCGGCGATGCGGCGCAGCTCCTCCTCGTCGTGGGCGAAGCCGGAGCCGGCGCCGCCCATGGTGAAGGAGGGGCGGACGACGACCGGGTAGCCGCCCAGCTCCTCGACGCCCTTGAGGACGTCGTCCATGGAGTGGCAGATGTAGGACCGGGCGGACTCGCCGTGGCCGATCTTCTTGCGGACCTCCTCCACGACCGCCTTGAACTGGTCGCGGTCCTCGCCCTTGTGGATCGCCTCCACGTTGGCGCCGATCAGCTCGACGCCGTACTTGTCGAGGACGCCGTTCTCGTGCAGCGAGATGGCGGTGTTGAGGGCCGTCTGGCCGCCCAGGGTGGGCAGCAGCGCGTCGGGCCGCTCCTTGGCGATGATCTTCTCGACGAACTCGGGGGTGATCGGCTCGACGTAGGTCGCGTCGGCGATCTCCGGGTCGGTCATGATCGTCGCCGGGTTGGAGTTCACGAGGATGACCCTCAGGCCCTCGGACTTCAGCACGCGGCACGCCTGGGTGCCGGAGTAGTCGAACTCGGCGGCCTGGCCGATGACGATCGGGCCGGAGCCGATGACCAGGACGGACTGGATATCGGTGCGCTTAGGCACGCTGGCCCTCCATGAGCTTCACGAAGCGGTCGAACAGGTAGGCGGCGTCGTGCGGGCCGGCCGCCGCTTCGGGGTGGTACTGGACGCTGAAGGCGGGGCGGTCGAGGAGCTGCAGCCCCTCCACCACGTTGTCGTTCAGGCACACGTGCGACACCTCGGCGCGGCCGAACGGGGTCTCGGAGACCTGGTCGAGCGGGGCGTCGACGGCGAAGCCGTGGTTGTGCGCGGTGACCTCGACCTTGCCGGTCGTACGGTCCTGCACCGGCTGGTTGATGCCCCGGTGGCCGTACTTCAGCTTGTAGGTGCCGAAGCCGAGGGCGCGGCCGAGGATCTGGTTGCCGAAGCAGATGCCGAACAGCGGCGTGCCGCGCTCCAGGACGCCCTGCATGACGGAGACGGCGTGGTCGGCGGTGGCCGGGTCGCCCGGGCCGTTGGAGAAGAACACGCCGTCCGGGTTCACCGCGTAGACGTCCTCGACGGTCGCGGTCGCCGGGAGCACGTGCACCTCGATGCCGCGCTCGGCCATGCGGTGCGGGGTCATGCCCTTGATACCGAGGTCGACGGCGGCGACGGTGAACTTCTTCTCGCCGATCGCGGGCACGACGTACGGCTCGGTGGTGGAGACCTCGGCGGAGAGGTTCGCCCCCTTCATCTGCGGGGCTTCCTGCACGCGTGCGAGGAGCGCGCTGTCGTCCTTGACCGCGTCGCCGCTGAAGATGCCGACGCGCATGGCGCCGCGCTCGCGCAGGTGGCGGGTGAGGGCGCGGGTGTCGATGCCGGAGATCCCGACGACGCCCTGCGCGGCCAGCTCCTCGTCGAGCGAGCGCCGGGAGCGCCAGTTGGACGGCACGCGCGCGGGGTCGCGCACGACGTAACCGGAGACCCAAATGCGCTTGGACTCGGGGTCCTCGTCGTTGACGCCGGTGTTGCCGACGTGCGGGGCGGTCATCACCACGACCTGGCGGTGGTACGAGGGGTCGGTGAGGGTCTCCTGGTAGCCGGTCATGCCGGTGGAGAACACCGCTTCGCCGAAGGTCTCCCCCACGGCCCCGTAGGCGCGGCCGCGGAAGACCCGGCCGTCCTCCAGGACGAGTACGGCGGGAGTTTTGGCTCCCCTGGTGGAGGTGGTCATCGTTCGGCGCCTTCCCTGGTGTTCGTGTCGATCATGGAGTTGATGGCTTCGACCCACTCGTTGTGCTCGGCCGCGTGGTCGGAGCGGAAGCCGGAGTCGATCAGCCGGTCGCCGTGTGCCCAGGTGACGACCAGCAGGCCGCCCTCGGTGAGCACCTTTCCGGCGATGCCCTTGTCGAGCCGGGCCTCGCGCAGCTGTGCCACCGGGATGAAGAAGTCGTCCGCCCCGGGGCGTACGACGTCCAGTCCGGCGTCCGTCAGCGTCAGCTCGGCGCGGCTGCGGGTGCCCAGGCCGTGGGCGACGATGCGGTCGAGCCACTGCCCGGCGGTGGTGGAGCCGTGGTAGCGGCCGCTCATGGTCAGGCGCACCGCGCCCGTCTCGTCCGGGGTGGTGGGCAGCTCGGGCAGGTCGCCCTGGAGGGTGCCGCGCCACTTCCAGCCCTCGCGCATCAGCCAGTAGACGAGCGCGACGAAGAGGGCGAGGCCGACGACCCAGCCGATGCGGGCGGCCCAGTCGGTCACTTGCGCCGATTCCTTCTCGGCGGCCAGCAGCAGTACAGGTGTCACGTGAGCTTCCCGTCGACGAGCGTGGCCTTGCCCCGCAGCCACGTGTGCGTCACACGGCCCGGCAGCTCACGCCCCTCGTAGGGGGTGTTGCGGCTGCGCGAGGCGAAGCCCGCGGGTTCCACGAGCCCACGGTATGCCGTGTCGACCAGGGTGAGGTTGGCGGGCTCACCTGCCGAGACGGGACGGCCGTGGCCCGTGGCCTGTCCGATCTGCGCGGGCTTGAAGGACATCCGGTCGGCGACGCCGGCCCAGTCCAGCAGGCCCGTGTCGACCATGGTCTCCTGGACCACTGACAACGCCGTCTCCAGCCCCACCATGCCCATGGCTGCCGCGGCCCACTCACAGTCCTTGTCCTCGTGCGGGTGCGGGGCGTGGTCGGTGGCGACGATGTCGATCGTGCCGTCGGCGAGCGCCTCGCGCAGGGCCATCACGTCCCGCTCGGTGCGCAGCGGCGGGTTCACCTTGTAGACCGGGTTGTAGGTGCGGACCAGCTCGTCGGTGAGGAGCAGGTGGTGCGGGGTGACCTCGGCGGTGACGGCGATGCCGCGGGACTTGGCCCAGCGGACGATCTCGACGGACCCGGCGGTCGACAGGTGGCAGATGTGCACGCGGGAGCCGACGTGGTCGGCGAGCAGGACATCCCGGGCGATGATCGATTCTTCGGCCACCGCCGGCCAGCCCCCGAGGCCCAGTTCGGCGGAGACGACGCCCTCGTTCATCTCGGCGCCCTCGGTCAGCCGCGGCTCCTGCGCGTGCTGCGCGACGACACCGCCGAAGGCCTTCACGTACTCCAGGGCCCGGCGCATGATCACGGCGTCGTGGACGCACTTGCCGTCGTCGGAGAAGACGGTGACCCCGGCGGCCGACTCGTGCATGGCGCCCAGCTCGGCGAGCTTGCGGCCCTCCAGCCCGACGGTGACGGCGCCGATGGGCTGGACGTCGCAGTAGCCGTGCTCCTGGCCGAGCCGCCAGACCTGCTCGACGACACCGGCGGTGTCGGCGACCGGGAAGGTGTTGGCCATGGCGAACACGCTGGTGTAGCCACCGGAGGCGGCGGCGCGCGTGCCGGTGAGGACGGTCTCGGAGTCCTCGCGGCCCGGCTCGCGCAGATGCGTGTGCAGGTCGACCAGGCCCGGCAGCAGCACCTTGCCCTCGGCCTCGACGACCTCGGCCCCTTCGGCGGACAGCCCGCTGCCCACGTCAGCGATGGTCTGGCCGTCGATCAGCACGTCCTGCGGCTCGCCGCCGAGCACCTTCGCACCACGGATCAGGATCTTGCTCATCGGTCTTGCTTCTCCTCGGTACGGGTCTGGGTGACGGCGGGCTCGTTGCCGCCGAGCAGCAGGTACAGGACGGCCATCCGGATGGACACCCCGTTGGCGACCTGCTCGACGACGGTGCAGCGGTCGGAGTCGGCGACCTCGGCGGTGATCTCCATGCCGCGGACCATCGGCCCGGGGTGCATCACGACGGCGTGCTCGGGCATCCGCGCCATGCGGTCGCCGTCGAGGCCGTAGCGGCGGGAGTACTCGCGCTCGGTCGGGAAGAAGGCGGCGTTCATGCGCTCGCGCTGGACGCGCAGCATCATCACCGCGTCGGACTTGGGCAGCGTGCTGTCGAGGTCGTAGGAGACCTCGCAGGGCCAGGTCTCGATGCCGACCGGCAGCAGGGTCGGCGGGGCGACGAGGGTGACCTCGGCGCCGAGAGTGTGCAGCAGGTCGACGTTGGAGCGGGCGACCCGGCTGTGCAGGACGTCGCCGACGATCGTGATGCGCCGGCCGGCGAGGTCCTGGCCGATCCCGGCGTCGGGGCCGATCAGGCGGCGGCGCATGGTGAAGGCGTCCAGCAGGGCCTGGGTGGGGTGCTGGTGGGTGCCGTCGCCGGCGTTGACGACGACCGCGTCGATCCAGCCGGAGTTCGCCAGCCGGTAGGGGGCCCCGGAGGCGCCGTGCCGGATGACCACGGCGTCGACGCCCATGGCCTCCAGGGTCTGGGCGGTGTCCTTCAGGGACTCGCCCTTGGAGACGCTGGAGCCCTTGGCGGAGAAGTTGATGACGTCCGCGGACAGCCGCTTCTCGGCGGCCTCGAAGGAGATCCGGGTCCGCGTGGAGTCCTCGAAGAAGAGGTTGACGATCGTGCGGCCGCGCAGGGTCGGCAGCTTCTTGATCGGCCGGTCGGCGACCCGGGCCATCTCCTCGGCGGTGTCGAGGATCAGGACGGCGTCGTCACGGGTGAGGTCGGCGGCCGAGATGAGATGACGCTGCATCTGTCAGGCTCCGTAAGGCAGTTCAAACGGGAGATTCGGGGCAGACGGGCGCGCGAGCACGCGCACTGAGCCGGCGTACGACAGCGGCGTACGCCTGGAGCGCTACTGGGGGTCCGGCTTGGCACCGAGCAGTACGGTGTCGCGACCGTCCTCCTCGGCGAGCTGGACCTTGACCGTCTCCCGCAACGACGTGGGGAGGTTCTTGCCGACGTAGTCGGCGCGGATGGGCAGTTCGCGGTGACCGCGGTCGACGAGCACGGCGAGCTGCACCGCGCGCGGGCGGCCGATGTCGTTCAGGGCGTCGAGGGCGGCGCGGATGGTGCGGCCGGAGAAGAGCACGTCGTCGACGAGGACGACCAGCTTGCCGTCGATGCCGTCACCGGGGATCTCGGTGCGGGCCAGCGCACGCGGCGGGTGCATGCGCAGGTCGTCGCGGTACATGGTGATGTCGAGCGAGCCGCACGGAACCTTGCGCTCCGTGATCTGCTCCAGCTTGTCGGCGATCCGCCGGGCGAGGAAGACGCCCCGGGTCGGGATGCCGAGGAGCACCACGTCGTCGGCGCCCTTGGCGCGTTCGACGATCTCGTGGGCGATGCGGGTCAGTACCCGCGCGATGTCGGGCCCTTCGAGGACGGGCCGGGCATCGGACTGCGAGTCGTGCGTGTCCATATGAAACGGACCTCCTTCTCCGCCTCACGGGACGGACCTTAAAGGACGTCGGGATTGCGCCATCCACGGTAGCAGGCCCTCGCGATCGCCCGGACGGCCCCCTTGGATCACCTATTCGGCCCAATGCGGTGCCACTACCACGGAAGAGTCGGTGCGGACCATTCGGCTTGACGCGGCAGAGTAACGCTGCGTAACCTCACAGTGAGTTACCAGCCGCGCGGGCTGGCACCCACGCCAGACGCGTCGACACAGTGCCGGGGAGCTATATGTCCAGCGAATACGCCAAACAGCTCGGGGCCAAGCTCCGGGCGATCCGCACCCAGCAGGGCCTTTCCCTCCACGGTGTCGAGGAGAAGTCCCAGGGACGCTGGAAGGCGGTCGTGGTCGGTTCGTACGAGCGCGGCGACCGTGCCGTGACCGTGCAGCGCCTTGCCGAGCTGGCGGATTTCTACGGCGTTCCGGTGCAGGAGCTGCTCCCGGGCACGACCCCGGGCGGCGCCGCCGAGCCGCCGCCGAAGCTGGTCCTGGACCTGGAGCGGCTGGCCACGGTGCCGGCCGAGAAGGCGGGCCCGCTGCAGCGCTACGCGGCCACGATCCAGTCGCAGCGCGGTGACTACAACGGCAAGGTGCTCTCGATCCGCCAGGACGACCTGCGCACACTCGCCGTCATCTACGACCAGTCGCCCTCGGTGCTCACCGAGCAGCTGATCAGCTGGGGTGTCCTGGACGCGGACGCGCGCCGCGCGGTGGCGACCCACGAGGAGGGCTGAGCGCTCCGCGGGACCATCCGTGGGGCCAGCAGAAACGTGCCGCCGGGGTGGCTGGAATCGTACGGTTCCGGCCACCCCGGCGGCGTTCTGGCGGCTTCGAAGGCTCTCGGCGTACGGGAATGCCGGAGGGCCCGCGGCGTCACCGCCGCGGGCCCTCCGGCATTCTGTCTGTCTTGTCTGCCTCAGACCTCGTCGCGGCGCAGCGAGGGCTTGAGCTCCTTCAGCCTGCCGAGCAGGCCGTTCACGAACGAGGGCGACTCGTCCGTGGAGAACTCCTTCGCCAGCTGCACCATCTCGTCGAGGACGACGGCGTCCGGGGTCTCGTCGGCCCAGATCAGCTCGTAGGCGCCGAGCCGCAGGATGTTGCGGTCGACGACCGGCATCCGGTCGAGCGTCCAGCCGACCGAGTACTGGGCGATCAGCTCGTCGATGCGCTTCGCGTGCTTCGCGTAGCCCTCGACCAGCTCCATCGTGTACTCGCTCACCGGCGGCTGCCGGGTGTCCGTCCGGGAGTGCCGGACCCAGTCCGCGAGGACCGTCTGGACGTCGGCGCCGCGCTGGTCGCCCTCGAAGAGGATCTGGAAGGCGCGCTTGCGGGCCGTGTTGCGGGCAGCCACGGTTAGCTGTTCACCCGGCCGAGGTAGTCGCTGGTGCGCGTGTCGACCTTGATCTTCTCACCGGTGGTGATGAAGAGCGGGACCTGGATCTGGTGACCCGTCTCCAGCGTGGCGGGCTTGGTACCGCCGGTGGAGCGGTCGCCCTGGACGCCCGGCTCGGTCTCCTGGACGGTCAGCTCGACGGCGGCCGGAAGCTCCACGAAGAGCACCTCGCCCTCGTGCTGGGCGACGGTGGCCATGAAGCCCTCGATGAGGAAGTTGGCGGCGTCGCCGACGGCCTTGCGGTCGACCATGAGCTGGTCGTAGGTCTCCATGTCCATGAAGACGAAGTACTCGCCGTCCATGTAGGAGAACTGCATGTCGCGCTTGTCGACGGTGGCCGTTTCGACCTTGACGCCGGCGTTGAAGGTCTTGTCGACGACCTTGCCGGAGAGCACGTTCTTGAGCTTGGTGCGCACGAAGGCCGGGCCCTTGCCGGGCTTGACGTGCTGGAACTCGACGACGGACCAGAGCTGGCCGCCTTCGAGCTTGAGCACCATGCCGTTCTTGAGGTCGTTCGTGGAAGCCACGGTTGCGGAATCTCCTGGACTGACGTACGACCCCGGTGCACGCGCCTGCCTGGCTACAGGGCGAGCAGCTCCTTGGTCGTGATGGTGAGTAGCTCGGGTCCGCCGTCCGCCTCGGGGCGGACGACGAGCGTGTCATCGATCCGGACGCCGCCCCGGCCCGGGAGGTGGACCCCCGGTTCGACGGTGACCGGCACGCAAGCGTCCAGTTTACCCATGGCCGCCGGGCTCAACTGAGGGTCCTCGTCGATTTCGAGCCCGACACCGTGTCCGGTGAGGACTGTGAGGCCCTCGGTGTACCCCGCGGAGTCCAGGACCTGGCGGGCGGCCCGGTCGACGTCCCGGCAGGCGGCGCCGGGTACCAGGCTCTCACGTCCGGCCCGCTGCGCGGCGAAGACCAGGTCGTACAGCTCGATCTGCCAGTCCGCGGGAGCGGTGCCGATGACGAACGTGCGGCCGATCTCGCAGCGGTAGCCGCGGTACGTCGCGCCGAGGCACACGGAGAGGAAGTCGCCCTCCTCGACGCGGCGGTCGGTGGGGCGGTGGCCCGGGCGTCCGGCGTTGGGCCCCGTGCCCACGGAGGTCGGGAAGGCCGGGCCGTCGGCTCCGTGATCGACCAGGCGTCTCTCCAGCTCCAGGGCGAGGTGGCGCTCGGTGCGGCCGACGAGGATGGATTCCAGCAGTTCGCCGAGGGCCTGGTCGGCGATCTCGGCGCCGATGCGGAGGCAGGAGATCTCCTCCTCGTCCTTGACGACCCGGAGCTGCTCGACGGCGCTGCCGAGATTGGCCAGGCGCAGCCGGGGGGCGACCGAGCCGAGCGCTCTGTGCCGGGCGACGGTGAGGTGGTGCTCCTCGACGGCCAGGGAGTCGGCGCCCTGGCCTGCGGCGAGGCCGGCCGCCGCGACGGCGGGGTCACCGCCGGCGGCTCCGGGCAGGGTCTGTACGCGCAGGGCCTCGTCGGGGCGCTCCTGGGTGGGGCGGTCCGCGGACGAGCCGGGGCACACCAGGAGGTCCTCGGTCTTGCCCAGCAGCAGAACGGCGCCGTGCGGGGCGGCGCCCGCGAGATAGCGCACGTTGGCGGGGCGGGAGACCAGCGCCGCCGCGCTGCCGCCCGCGTTGCAGTATTCCCTCAGACGCGTCCGGCGGGCCGCGTACACCTCTGACATGACCCGAGCGTATGAGCTCCGCCGGTTCGGCGCCGGTTGAGGGCGTCTAAGTGGGCGGTGCCTGATATGCCCGGGTAGGTGGTGGTGCCGCTCGGGGTTGCCTGCCGTCCGCGCGTGCGTGGGGGCTTGTCGCGCAGTTCCCCGCGCCCCTACGGGGCGCTCACCACTGCGGCGGGCTCGCGATCGATCTGGCCAGGACGTCGTCCAGGACCCTCGCCGTCTCGGGGACGTCCAGCTGGGAGTTGTCGATGATCGGCAGGCCGGAGCCGTACCAGCCGGCCATGCGGCCATGGATACGGGCGACCTCCTCGTCCGACAGCCGCCGGTTCCCCGAGCGCTCCGCGTTGCGTTCCAGGACGATGTCCAGCCCGGGCAGGAGGACCACCGGCAGCAGGCCGGGCCCGACGTGGCGTTTCCAGCCGCCGAGGCCGACGACCGGCCGGTCGGGGAAGACCGCGTCGTCGAGGATGCACGAGATGCCGTTGGCCAGGAAGTTCCGCGCGGCGAAGCCGCAGGTGCGGCGGGCCAGGCGGTACTGCGCCTCCGAGTTGTCGTTCCACCCGGACTGCGGGTCGGCGAAGCCGGAGCGGACCCACTCGCGGACGTCGTCGAGGCTGATGTGCGCCGTGGGCACGCGGCGGTGATCCGCCCAGTACTTGGCGACGCTGGTCTTGCCCGCGCCGGCGGGGCCGATGAGCAGCACGGCGAGCGTCGTACCGGCGGGGTCGGGGGCCGCCGTGGCGGGGGGCGCGCTCGGCATGGCGACCGGGCCGCCCGGCGGCAGGGGCACATGGCCGGTGGTGTCCGGCGGCGGTGGAACGGAGGCCTGCGGATGCGGCGGGACCGGCCCCGGTGCCGGTGCGGCCGGACCCGGCGGCGGCGCGGCGGGACCCGGCGGCGGCGCGGGGTACCCCGGCGCCGGGGGCGGTGGGGGCACGGGCACGGAGCCCTGGTGCGCGCCCGGGTGGTGCGGACCCGGGTGGTGTGCGGCCGGCGACCAGCCGGCGGCCGGTCCGTGCCCCGGCTGATGGGGCGGCGGCAGCGGAGAACCCACTGCGTGCTGCATCCGGTGCCACTCCGTCTCGTACAGGCGATGGGCGCTGACAGCGGGGGCGGAACCCGCTGCTACCGAACGGTACCGCCCCCGGTCGTCGATGTGTGAACGGCCGGGGGCGGTCCGAAGTGCCCGGCCCCGTAAGGCGATTCCGGGCGGAAGGCGCGCCGGTGGACTTACTGCCCGACTTCGCCGTACGCGGCGAGCAGCACGGCCGGGTCGGGTCCCTCCAGGACGGTGGGCTTGGCCAGGCCGTCGAGGACGATGAAGCGCAGCAGGTCGCCGCGGGACTTCTTGTCGACCTTCATGGTCTCCAGCAGCTTGGGCCACTGGTCGTGGCGGTAGTGCAGGGGCAGTCCGACCGATTCGAGGATCGTGCGGTGGCGGTCGGCCGTCGCGTCGTCCAGCCGGCCCGCCAGGCGGCCGAGTTCGGCGGCGAAGTGCATGCCCACCGAGACCGCGGCGCCGTGGCGCCACTTGTAGCGCTCGTTCTTCTCGATGGCGTGGCCGAGCGTGTGCCCGTAGTTGAGGATCTCGCGCAGGCCCGACTCCTTGAGGTCCGAGGAGACGACGTCGGCCTTGACCCGGATGGAGCGCTCGATGAGCTCGGCGGTGTGCGGACCGGCCGGGGTGCGGGCGGCCTCGGGGTCGGACTCGATGAGGTCGAGGATCACCGGGTCGGCGATGAAGCCGGCCTTGATGACCTCGGCGAGCCCGGAGACGTAGTCGTTGACCGGGAGGGAGTCCAGCGCGGCCAGGTCGCAGAGCACACCGGCGGGCGGGTGGAAGGCGCCGACGAGGTTCTTGCCCTCGGCGGTGTTGATGCCGGTCTTGCCGCCGACGGCCGCGTCGACCATGGCGAGCACGGTGGTGGGGATGGCGATCCAGCGCACCCCGCGCAGCCAGGTCGCGGCCGCGAACCCGGCGAGGTCCGTGGTCGCGCCGCCGCCGACGCCGACGATGACGTCCGTGCGGGTGAAGCCGGACTGGCCGAGCGCCTTCCAGCAGTAGGCGGCGACCTCGGCGGTCTTGGCCTCCTCCGCGTTGGGCACCTGGATGGCGACCGCCTCGTAGCCCTGCTGCGCCAGGTCGTCGCGGAGCGCCTCGCCGGTCTCGGCCAGTGCCTCGGGGTGGATGATCGCCACCCGCTTGGCCTTGTCGCCGATCAGCCCGCCGAGTTCGCCCAGCAGTTGCCGGCCCACCAGGACCTCGTACGGCTCGGTGCCCGCCGTGCCGCCGACCTGGATCCGAGTCACTGCCTCAGTCATGCGTCCTTCAACTCCAGTGCGTCCAAGGCCACTTGGGTGACCTCTTCGGGCGTACGGCCGTCGGTGGCCACCACGGCCGTGGCGACCTCCTCGTACAGGTGCCGGCGGGCCTCCATCAGCTCGCGCCATTGCTTGCGCGGGTTGACGGCGAGCAGCGGGCGGGCGGCGTTGAGGCCGGTGCGCTTGACCGCCTCCTCGACGTCCATCGACAGGTACACCACGCGCTGCCCGGCGAGCAGCGCACGCGTGTCGGCGTCGAGGATCGCGCCGCCGCCGAGGGCCAGGACGCCGTCGTGCTCGGCGAGCGCCTTGTGCACGGCCGCCTTCTCGATCGCGCGGAAGGCGGGCTCGCCCTCGTCGACGAAGATCTCGGCGATGGTCCGGCCCTGCGCGGCGACGATGTCGTCGTCGGTGTCCCGGTAGGAGACGCCGAGCCGCTCGGCCAGCAGCTGCCCGACGGTGGACTTGCCCACGCCCATCGGGCCGACGAGGACGACCAGTGGGCCGGTCATCGGATGGCGAGGTTGTCGAGGTACGAGGTCACGTTCCGGCGGGTCTCGGCCACACTGTCGCCGCCGAACTTCTCCGCCACCGCGTCCGCGAGCACCAGCGCCACCATCGCCTCGGCGACGATGCCGGCCGCCGGGACCGCCGAGACGTCGGAGCGCTGATGGTGAGCCTGCGCCGCCTCACCCGTCGTCACATCCACCGTCTGCAGCGCCCGCGGCACCGTCGCGATCGGCTTCATGGCCGCCCGCACCCGCAGCAGCTCACCGGTGGTCAGACCGCCCTCGGTGCCACCCGAGCGACCGGAGGTCCGCCGGATGCCCTCCTCGGTCTTCACGATCTCGTCATGCGCCTTGGACCCGGGGACGCGCGCCAGCTCGAAACCGTCGCCGATCTCCACGCCCTTGATCGCCTGGATGCCCATCAGCGCACCGGCCAGCCGGGCGTCCAGCTTGCGGTCCCAGTGCACGTGCGAACCCAGGCCGACAGGCACGCCGTAGGCGAGGATCTCGACCACGCCGCCGAGGGTGTCGCCGTCCTTGTGGGCCTGGTCGATCTCGGCGACCATCGCCTTCGAGGCGTCCGCGTCCAGACAGCGCACGGGATCCGCGTCCAGCCGCTCCACATCCGCCGGCGTCGGGTACACGCCCTTCGGGGCCTTGGCCGAGGCCAGCTCCACCACATGGGAGACGATCTCCACGCCGGTGGTCTCCTTCAGGTAGGAGCGGGCCACCGCACCGAGCGCCACCCGCGCCGCCGTCTCCCGCGCGGAGGCGCGTTCCAGGATCGGCCGGGCCTCGTCGAAGCCGTACTTCTGCATCCCGGCCAGGTCGGCGTGACCCGGGCGCGGGCGGGTCAGCGGCGCGTTGCGGGCCAGCCCGGCCAGGACCTCCGGGTCGACCGGGTCGGCCGCCATGACCTGCTCCCACTTCGGCCACTCGGTGTTGCCCACCATGATCGCCACCGGCGAGCCGAGCGTGAGCCCGTGCCG
>NZ_JBEXTS010000022.1:0-122647 GCF_040628815.1 Streptomyces sp. NPDC006140
TGGCCCGCGACCCGGGCCTGTCCGGCGTCGGGGGTGATGAGGGTGGAGAGGATCTTCACGGCGGTGGTCTTGCCGGCCCCGTTCGGGCCCAGCAGCGCGAAGACCGTGCCTTCGGGGACGGCGAGGTCGATGCCGTCGAGGACGGTCTGGTCGCCGTAGGACTTGCGCAGCCCGTTCGCCGCGATGCCCGGATTCGTCATGGTGGGTGCTCCTCAGAGGCTGCTGGCGGTGATGTCGCCGTAGGCGGTGGTCGCGCGGATGGTCAGGTCGGCGGTGGCGCCCTCGGCGTTGCGGAGGGTGTTGCGGATCCGGCCGTAGGTGGTGCCGGCGTCCAGGGCGGCGGAGACTCCGGCGGCGGCGCCGACCGACACGTCGCCCGCCTGGGTGGTCAGCACGACCGTGCCGCGCACGGCCTCGGCGATCCGGATGTCGCCCTTCCCGGTGCTGATCTCCGCCGAGCCGCCCAGGCGGCCGACCGAGACGTCACCGGCGACGGTGGTGAGGCGGGCGCCCGCGGTCTCGTCGAGCTTGATCGCGCCGTGCGCGCTCTCGACGGTGACGTCACCGAGCCGTCCGACGCCCCGGAGTTCGGCACTGGCGGCCTTCGCCTCGACCCGGGATCCGGCGGGCAGTTGCACCGTCACATCGAGGGAGCCGGAGGGGCCGAGGTACTGGTTCTTCGCCGAGGCCTCGATCCGCAGGACGCCGTCGGCGTACGAGACCGTGGTCTGCTCCGCCACCTTCACGTCCCGGCTCTTCGAGGCGTCCGCGGGCAGGACCTCGACCGTGGTGTCGGCCCGGTCGGCGGCGATGAACCGGACGCGCCCGGCGGGGATGTCGAGGACGGCGGAGATCGGGGCGGGGGTGTCGAACGTCTGCATGGTGCTCTCCTGACTGCTCGTCGTTTCTGACACCGGAAACGCTACGTTGCGTTCAACAACTAGGCAACAAGCTCGTTGCATGCTTTCAAGGTATTAGCAGGTCACAGCGGCATAATCATTGCAATGATGATGCCGCCTAATGCAACATGCCAACTCCGTTCGTTGCAATGAAATGAAGTCGAACGCTACTCTCGACGAGTCGGGGGGAAGCGCGAAGGGAGATCGTGGTGCCGGGAGGCAGGCTCACACAGCAGGAACGTCAGCAGATCGCCATGGGACTGGCCGACGGACTGGCCTACGCGGAGATCGCCAGACGCCTCGACCGTCCGACGTCGACGATCACGCGTGAGGTGATGCGCAACGGCGGCCCCACGGCCTACCGCGCCGACCTGGCCCACCGTGCCACGGAACGCCGCGCCCACCGGCGCAGGCAGGCCACCCCCCGTGCGGCGGAGGCGCCCCCGCAGCCGCACGGACGTGACGCCGAGGCCGTGCGCGAGTACGAGGAGACGCTGACCACCGTCTTCATGCAGTCCGGCACGCCCAAGATGATGGCCCGGGTGATGGCCTGCCTCTGCATCAGCGACACGGGCAGCCTCACCGCGTCCGAACTCGTCCAGCGCCTCCAGGTCAGCCCGGCGTCCATCTCCAAGGCGGTCGCGTTCCTCGACGGTCAGGGCCTCGTCCGTCGGGAACGCGACGAACGCCGCCGCGAGCGCTACATCGTCGACGACGACGTCTGGTACCAGTCGATGATGGCCAGCGCCCGGGCCATCGCCCAGATCGTCGAGACCGCGCAGCAAGGTGTCGGCATCCTCGGCGCGGGCACGCCGGCCGGCGCGCGCCTCGAGAACATCGCCCGGTTCCTCGACTTCGTCTCCGAGAGCACCGCCCGCGCCGCCGACCAGGCCCGCGACATCCTCCACTCCAAGCCCGCGACGACCACGGGCGGCGCCGCCGAGCTCAGGCAGTGACGAAGCGCAACTCCGGGCGCTCCCACGCGGGCGAAAGCCGTCAGAGACCATTACTCGCGGGAGGTGTCGGAGGCCGGGGACGTCCTGGGGCGTCGCACCTCGGCGCGGGGGTGCCAGGCTGGAGGCATGCAGCAGCCGTACGAGCCCCTCAGGACGCCGGACACCTCCCCCCGCGTCCTGGTCGTCGACGACGATCCGACCGTCGCCGAGATCGTCGCCGGGTACCTGGACCGCGCCGGTTACGCCGTCGACCGCGCCGACGACGGCCCCACCGCCCTCACCCGCGCCGCGGCGCACCGGCCGGACCTGGTCGTGCTCGACCTGATGCTGCCCGGCATGGACGGCCTGGAGGTGTGCCGCCGGATCCGCGGCCAGGGCCCCGTGCCGGTCATCATGCTCACCGCCCGCGGTGACGAGGAGGACCGCATCCTCGGCCTGGAGGTCGGCGCCGACGACTACGTCACCAAGCCCTTCAGCCCCCGCGAGCTGGTCCTGCGCGTGGAGTCGGTCCTGCGCCGCAGCAGGCCCGCCGTCACCGGACGGCACCGGCTGGGCGCGGCCGGCCTCACCGTCGACCCGGAGGGCCGCCGCGCCACCAAGCACGACACCGAACTCGCCCTCACCCTCCGCGAGTTCGACCTGCTGTCCTTCTTCCTGCGGCACCCGGGGCGGGCGTTCAGCCGCGAGGACCTGATGCGCGAGGTGTGGGGCTGGGACTTCGGCGACCTGTCGACCGTCACGGTCCACGTCCGCCGCCTGCGCGGCAAGGTCGAGGACGACCCGGCCCGGCCCCGCCTGATCCAGACCGTGTGGGGCGTGGGCTACCGCTTCGACCCGACGGGAAGGGAGGACTGACCGTGCGCGACACCCTCCTCATCGCCCTGTACGCCTTCGCCGGTGCCGCCGCCACCGGCCTGGCCGGAGCGGGCGTACTGCGCCTGATCCGGCGCCGCTCGCTCACCGCCTCGCTCACCGTCGTCGCGGCGGTCGGGGTCGTCGCCATGCTCGCGGGCACGCTCGCCGTCGCCTGGGCGATGTTCCTCTCCCCGCACGACCTGACCGTCGTCACGACGGTCGTCGCGATGGCGGCCGTGGTCTCCCTGGCCACCGCGCTGCTGCTGGGCCGCTGGGTCGTCGCCCGCAGCCGCGCCCTCGCCCTGGCCGCGCGCTCCTTCGGCGACGGCGGTGACTTCGCCGCCCCCGACGGCCCGACGACCGCCGAACTGGAGTCGCTGAGCCGCGAGTTGGCGGCCACCAGCGCCCGACTCGCCGAATCCCGTGAGCGGGAACGCGCGCTGGAGACCTCCCGGCGCGAACTCGTCGCCTGGATCTCGCACGACCTGCGCACCCCGCTGGCCGGTCTGCGCGCCATGTCGGAGGCCCTGGAGGACGGTGTCGCCGCCGACCCCGACCGCTATCTGCGGCAGATCCGCACCGAGGTCGAACGCCTCAACGACATGGTCGGGGACCTCTTCGAACTCTCCCGCATCCACGCCGGCACGCTGTCCCTCGCGCCCACCCGGATGTCCCTGTACGACCTCGTCGGCGACGCGCTGGCGGGAGCCGATCCGCTCGCCCGGGAGCACGGGGTGCGGCTGGTGGGGGACCGGATCGAGCCGGTGCCGGTGGAGGTGGACGGCAGGGAGATGAGCCGCGTCCTGGGCAACCTGCTGGTCAACGCGATCCGCCGGACCCCGGCCGACGGCACGGTCGCCATCGCCGCCGAGCGGTCCGCCGAGGGCGTGGTGCTGTCGGTGACGGACGGCTGCGGCGGCATCCCCGAGGAGGACCTGCCGCGCGTCTTCGACACCGGCTGGCGCGGCACACACGCCCGGACGCCCCCGGCCGGGGCGGGCCTGGGCCTCGCCATCGTCCGGGGGATCGTGGAGGCACACCAGGGCCGGGCCACCGTGCGCAACATCCCCGGCGGCTGCCGCTTCGAGGTGGTACTGCCCGCCGCCGCGTCCTGACAGAGCCCGGGGCGGACAACGCCGAGCACCGCTGACCGGTCACCGGCGGACGTAAGGGTTTCGTCATCGGCCGGACGGCCCACGACACCGGCCGAGCCCGTTGAATGGGAGGGAGACGAAGAACTACCGGGAGGCGGGCGGTATGGGACGGGGACGAGCGGTGCGGATCGGGCCATGGCTGGTGGGCGTGCTCGTGCTGGTGGTCGCCGGAGCCGGCTTCGGGCTGTACTGGTTCCAGCCGTGGAAGCTGTGGCAGGACGAGACGGTGCGGGAAGCGCTGCCCGGGGCCGCGGCCTCCTCGACGCCGCCTGCGGGGACCCCGCCCGACGCCTCCTCCGCTCCGTCCCCGGCCGTGCCGGTGACGGTGGCGACCGGCGAGCTGATCAGCCACGAGCACGCGACGTCCGGCACCGTGAAGCTCGTACGGCTGGCCGACGGCAGCCATGTGGTGCGCCTGGAGGGGCTCGACACCAGCAACGGCCCCGACCTGCGCGTCTGGCTCACCGACGCGCCGGTCAAGGAGGGACGCGCCGGCTGGCACGTGTTCGACGACGGTGAGTACACCAGCCTCGGCGGGCTCAAGGGCAACAAGGGCAGTCAGAACTACACCGTGCCCGACGACGTCGACGTGACCCGGTACAGCAGCGTCAGCATCTGGTGCGACCGCTTCGACGTCTCCTTCGGCGCCGCGAAACTGGCCGCCCCCGCTTGAGGCGGGACCCACGTGTGCTGCCCCGAGGCACTGAATACGTGGCGGGCGTCCGGAGCCGCGCATAAGGTGATCGAATGCTGAAGTTCACCGATGTCATCCTTGACTGCCCCGACCCCTGGAAGCTGGCCGGGTTCTACGCCGAGCTGCTGGGCTGGGAGATCAACACCGACATCAGCACGGAGGACTGGGTCAACCTGCGCAACGACGGCGTAGAGCTGTCGTTCCAGCGGGTGGCGGACTACCAGCCGCCCAGCTGGCCGGGCCAGGAGCATCCGCAGCAGTTCCACCTCGACTTCGAAGTGGACGAGTTCGAGCCCGAGCACCGCCGGGTGACCGAGCTGGGTGCCACCTTCCAGAAGAGCTTCGTCGGCGAGAACGGCTACGGCTGGCAGGTCTACACCGACCCGGCCGGACACCCGTTCTGCCTGTGCCGCAACCCTTCCCAGTCCTAGCGCGACGGGGCGCTGGTGTCCCCGCCCCGGTCTCGGGCGGGGACACGGTCTCTCAGTCGCGCGGTGGGGTCAGTTGGCGTCGACCAGGTCGTGCGCCGGCACGGTGACCGTCCGCTTGCCCGGCTCGCCGCCGAGCACGATCTTCCGCAGGGCGCTGTTGTTGTCGACGTCGGTTTCCTGCAGCCGCTTGTCGGGGTTGGCCAGCACCTGGATGTAGTAGGTGCCGTTGGGCACGTCGGTGATGTCGAACGACTGGCCCGGCAGGTCCTGGGTGTAGGTGTCACCGGATCCGACGTCCAGCACCTCGCGCACGGAGATCGAGTTCTCCTCACCGCAGGCGGTGGACAGGTCGGTGTTGTTCGGGTGCCAGTTGGCGTTCTTCACCGTGTAGTCGATCGCGTCGGTGTTGGCCAGGCAGAACGCTTCCTTGCCGCTGCGCACGGCCTCCTTCTTGTCGGCCTTCAGCAGCCGGTAACTGGCGAAGTCGGTGAAGTGCCAGTGCTCGTGCCCCGGGCGCGGGTCCCACTCCATGGTGCCGGTCGGGGTGTAGCCGACCTGCTTGCCCTTGGCGTCGTAGAAGTACTGGAAGGCGTCCATCTTGTCCTTGCCGGGCGAGCGGAACCCGTCCACCACGAGCTGCGCCGGGCCGGCGTTCCAGACGTTGGCGCTGAACGCCAGGTAGTCCTTGCCGGGGATGTCCTCGGCGCCGTCGGTGACGGTGATGCCGTAGGCCGGCAGCGAGCGCAGGTCCGGCTTGGGGACGTCCGGGACGGAGGGCTTGCCGGTGGGCCGCTTCGACGGCGGTGCGAGAGCGGGCGCCTGACGCGAGCCGTCGGTCTGGCCGCCGCTGTCCCCGGCTCGCGGAGACGGTGCGGACTTCAGCTGCTTCTTCTTCAGCGCCCACGGCAGGGCCGGCGGCGCGGCCTTCAGCGGACCGTGGCCCACGTTGTACGAGGGACCCGCACCGCTCGTCACCGGCGCGGCCGCCTCGGCGGGGGACGGGGCATGCCCCGGGGCGTGACCGGCGTGGGCGGTCGGCGCCTGGTGACCGGCACCGTGCCCGGCGTGTCCGGCGTGCTCGCCGGCCTTCGCGGAGCGGGGCGCCGCCCCGGTGGAGCGCTCTTCGTCCTCGTAGCTTCGTTCCACCACGGTCACCTTGACCGTGGCCTTCTTGTCGGCGATGCCGAACAGGTCGCGGTACTTCTTGGCGACACCGACCTCGGCCGTGTACGTACCGGCCGGCAGCTGGACCGGCTCGGTGTAGGAGCCCCCGTAGGTGTTGGCCGCCCACCCCTTCTCGACGCCCCACACGGAGCCCAGGGTGAAGGGGTTGGTGGGGCAGCTCTCCGGATACTTGGAGGTGGAGGGCGCGTCGGGCCGCACGCGGCCGCTGGCGTTGTTCGGGCAGAAGCTCTCACTGCGGGTGAGGACCTTGTTGCCGGCTTCATCGGTGAAGGTGATCTCCGAGAAGCCGGGCAGCCCGGAGAAGTCCTTCACGGTGCCCGTGGGCAGCTTCTTCGTCTTGGTCTTGCCGCCCTGGAACACGGTCTGGGTGACGGTCACCGGGTCCTTGTAGGACTTCCGGGTCACCTTGAGCTCCAGCGGCGTCCCCTCGGCGATGAGGTAGGTGCCGAGGTCCAAGTACACACCCGGGTCCTCCTTCCAGGTGGTGAGCGTCACCGAGGTGGTCGCCGCGACGAGGCTCAGCTCGGGGCCGGTCGCGGCCTTCGCGGGCTCCTGCGCCGCGGCCACGATGCCGGCCGTAACGGCCGTCACGGCGACGGCCGTGGTGCCGGCGAGCAGCGTACGCCGCAGCCGGGCGGTGCGTCTTGTGGTCATGGATCCCTCGTCCTCCGGTGCTGTGAGAAGGAAGCAGGCGGCACGGCGCGTCCGCGAGGTCCGGGCCGGGGCCGTCACGTGAGGGGCACTTGCTCCGCCCGCGCTGTGAGAGGAACGGACCGGTTGCGCGGTTGTCCGAACGAGGAAAAGGGGGTGGAGGGTTGGCCGAATGCCGTCGTGGTGACGAGATCCGGCTGTCGGCGCGGGCACTCCTCACCCGGCTGAACCGGTCCTCGGTCGCGAACCCGTCCCGTCGGTGCTGTGGTTGAAGGCTCCGTCTGTCAGGACGGGCACGATCGCGCTGGCGTCGAGTTCGGTCGCGATGAGCACATCATCGGCGAACCCGCTCCGGACCAGTTCAAGGCCCGAAGAACAGGCAGCCACGGCATCCGCGACATCGAGAGTCCGGGTGAAGCATGCCTGTGCGGCGACCGCCTCGGGGGACAGCGGGCCAACGCCTCGCGACGTCAGTTCGTCGATGATCGCCCCGGCACCCAGCAAGTCCTCCACGGCAGGTCGCAGGCTTCCGTCCGGCCACCGCTCACCGGCAGCGATCACCGCGAGGGGACGTTCCACCGTTCCGTAGCCGCGCCGGGCCAGCCACCGCCCGACAGCTGTGGCATTACGCAGACAGCCCGCCACCACCGCGGAATCGCCTGCCGCCGCGGCGATGGCTGATCCGTTCGGTGAGGGCAGCACGAGGCGGGGAGTGAACGGGGCTTGCCGCAGTCGTGCCGGCGACAGCGACCACGGTGAAGCCGAAGTGACGGCGCGCCGCCCGACGGCCAGCGCCGCTGTCTTGTTCCGGGCGAAGGTGGACGCCGACTCGTCACGCCAGGCATAGGGAAAGACCTGGGTGCCTGCCTCGACGGCGACGGTCACGGATGTCGTGAAGGACAGCACGTCGACCACCACCAGGCACGCGACATCCGGCGCCAACTGTCGGGCACCGGTGGGGCCCCACTCGAATCGGACTCCGTACTCCTGCTGCAGGAACCAGTCGCTCATGGTGGTCGAGTGTCCACCTGCTGACGCTCGACCGCTCGGGGATCGAGGCGCAGCACCTGGGCGAGGGCTGGTACGTGGACCTTCAGCCGCGTGCGAGGAAGTCGCTGATGAGCTTCAGCCACTCCTCGGGGCGTTCGACGAAGGGCAGGTGTCCGGTCGGGAGTTCCGCGATCTCGGCGTCGGGGATGGCGGCGGCGAGCTGCCGCTGCAGGGCCGGGGAGATGAGCGGGTCGGCGGTGGTGACGACGACGAGCGTGGGGACGGCTATGCCGGCGAGGTCGGCGCGGACGTCGACCCTCCGCACCAGATCGACGTGGTCGCCGGTGCCGGAGGGGAGGGTGAGCGCGACCTGTTCCGCGGCGGCCTGGACCTGGGCGGGGGCGAGGAGGTTCAGGGCTGCTTCGCTCAGCGTCATCAGGTTCAGGTACTCCGCGAGAACGCTGTGCTGACCGGATTCGAACAGCTGTTGCCAGATGGATGCGACCAGGTCGGTACGGGTGTCGGTGTGCGCGAAGGTGGCGCTCAGCACGAGTGAGGTGACGCGCTCGGGGTGACGCGTGGCGAGGCGGATCGCGACGGGTCCCCCGAGTGAGAACCCGCTGACCGCGAACGTGTCGAGCCCCTCGGCATCGGCCGCCGCGACCAGCTGTCCGGCCAGCTCGTCGATGTCGAGGGGGCTCTGGGTTTTCGGCGTGGCGCCGGTGCCGGGGTAGTCGACTCCGACGACGGTGTGCCGTGCGGCGAGTCCCTCCATGATCGGCCCGTAGTTGGCCTCGATGCCGCCGCCCGCGCCGTGGGCCAGGAGGAGGCCGGGGCCGGTGCCGCGGACGGTGCGAGCGAAGGCGGCGGAGCTGGAAGCGGTCATCAGGAGTTCCTTCCGTGACGCCGGCCGGCTCTGTCCGGCCGACTTGCTTTAGCGATCGCTAAAGTTGCGAGGCCGTCGACGATAGCAGAGTGGCTTTAGCGGTCGCTACAGATTCGCGGTAGGCTGCGGTCATGAGCAGCGGAAACACCCCGGCCAAGGCCGCGCCCAGGCGGAGCCGGCGCGCCTTCGACCGCGACAAGGCCCTGGCCGTCGCGCTGCGGGAGTTCTGGACGCACGGTTACGAGACGACGTCCGTCGCCTCGCTCACCGAGGCGATGGGGATCAACCCGCCGAGCCTGTACGCCGCCTTCGGCGACAAGCGCCAACTGTTCGACGAGGCGGTCCAGCTGTACATGCGCCGCCACGGAGCCCGTCTGGAGCAGGGCGCGGACGCCCGCTCCGCCCTCGCCACGCTGCTGCGGAGCCTGGCCGCCGACTACACCGACCCCAGTCACCCGCCGGGCTGCCTCATCATCACCGGGGCGACCAACTGCGCGCCCGGCTCGCAGGACGTGAAGGCCAAGCTGCGGGCCATGCGTGAGGAGACGAAGGCTTCGATCGCCGCCCGCATCCGCGCCGACATCGACGCGGGGCTGCTCGCCGCCGACGTGGACGCCGACGGGTTGGCCGCCTTCTATGCGGCGGTCGTCCAGGGGATGAACCAGCAGGCGTGCGACGGAGCAGGGCGAGAGACGCTGGAGCGGGTGGTCGACGCGGCAATGGCGGCCTGGCCGGGCACGCCGGCCCGGTCAGGACCGGCATCGGTGCCCTCACCCACCGAATGACCACCTGATTCCCGCCGGTGGCCCCGCGCGGAGAACCCGCCCGCGCTCCTCGGTCCGGTTACGACGTCCCCTGGGCCATGTCCCCCGAAGACGTGGCCTCGGCACCTGGATGTCGCCCGTCCAGCCGGGTGAGCCTCGGCGGGCGTCAAGCACCGCGCTTGCGGCCGAAGGATGTTCTGCCGTTGCGCCGCACCATGGAGACGGTGGTGGCCAGACGCCCGCGCCGCAGGTCGGGTTCGAGCCCGGCTCCCAGTCGGTGCAGCTGATCGGCGTGCCAGTTGAGGTCGAGGACGCCGTCGAGTGTCTTGAGGTCGGCGATCTTGCCCAGTACGCGGCGCATCCCGTAGCGCATCCGGTGTGCGACGACCGCTTCGGCCCGCCCCGTGAGGATCACGTCGGCGGCGTCGGGCGTAGTGACGGCGGGGCGCCCGATGCCGACGACGTCGCATTCGCCCTCGGCGACGGCGTCCGCCATCGCGCCACGCGAGCGGAAGCCGCCCGTCACCGCCAACGGGATGTCGCCCACCAGACCGCGCACGGTGCGGGCGTACTCCAGGAAGTAGGCCTCGCGGGCACGCGTCGACGCCACCGAGACGCCCGTCATCGCCGGCGACTCGTAGTTGCCGCCGCTCACTTCGATCAGGTCGAGTCCCTCCTCGGCCAGAGCCGCGACGACCGCGCGGGACTCCGTCTCCGTGAAGCCGCCGCGTTGGAAGTCGGCCGAGTTGAGCTTGACGGAGACGGCGAAGTGCGGTGACACCCGTGCCCGTATGCGACGGACGATCTCCAGGACGAAGCGCATCCGCCGCTCGGCATCGCCGCCCCACTGGTCGTCACGCCGGTTCGACAGCGGGGACAGGAACTGGTTGATCAGGTAGCCGTGAGCTCCGTGGACCTGGACTCCGGCGAAGCCCGCCGCTTCGCACACTTCGGCCGCGGTCGCGAACCGCTCGATGATGTTCTCGATCTGCGCGGACGTCAGCTCGCGGGGCTTGGCGGCGCCGGGAAGTGCGAGCGGTATCGGGCTGGGCGCGACCGGCGTGTGCCCGAGTGCGAGCGGATTGGCCTGGCGTCCCGGGTGGTTGAGCTGCACCCAGGTCGGAATGCCGGCCTCCTTGGTCGTCGCCGCCCAGCGGGTGAGCAGGGCGAGGTCGCGGTCGTCCTCGATGACGACGTTGCCCGGCTCCCCGAGTTGGCCGCGGTCGACCATGACGTTGCCGGTGATGATCAGTCCGTACCCGCCCTTGCTCCACGTCCGGTAGAGCTGTTCGAGGCGAGGGCCCGGGGCGTTGCGCTTGTCGGCGAGCCCTTCGCTCAACGCGGCCTTCATGATCCGATTCGGCAGCACCTGGCCGTTGGGCAGGGTCAGGTGGTCGTGAAGAGAGGTCATGGGGGACATCTTTCGATCAGGCGGGTGTGTGGCACAGACAGGCGTGTGCGGGCCGGCGCTTGTGGCTGACTGGCATCGGCCGGCTCGGCTCGGTGCGGTGAACGGACGTGCCTGCGGGCACGCCTGATCGGCGCATCTCATCTGACCGTGCGGACGGAGGGTGTGCGGCCGGCTTGGTCTCAGCCGTTCTCGGGCGCCATCGAGACGACGACCTTGCCGGCCTTGGTGCGGCCCTGCTCGACGTACGCCATCGCCTCGAGCGTCTGGTCGAAGGGGAAGGTGCTGTCGATGACCGGGCGGAGCTTCCCGCTGTCGTAGAGGGCGCCGAGTTCGCGCAGCTGGGAGCCGTTGGCCTGCATGAAGAAGAACTCGTAGCGCACGCCCAGCGCCTTGGCCCGCTTGCGGATCTTGCGGCTGAGGGTGTTCATGACCACGCTCATGACGGAGGGGGCGCCGAGCTGCTCGGCGAAACCGGCGTCGGGCGGGCCGACGACACTGACGGCCAGGCCGCCGGGCTTCAGCACGGTGAGCGACTTCTCGAGGTTCGCCCCGCCCACGGAGTCGAGCACCAGGTCGTAGTCCGAGAGCACCGTGGAGAAGTCCTCTTGGGTGTAGTCGACGACGACGTCGGCGCCGAGGCTCCTGACCAACTCCTCGGACCTGCTGTTCGCGGTCGTCGCCACCGTGGCGCCGAGGTGCTTGGCGAGTTGGATGACCGTCGACCCGAGGCCGCCGGCGCCGGCGTGGACGAGCACCTTCTGCCCCGGCTTCACGTGCGCCCGCTCGACGAGGACCTGCCAGGCGGCCAGGGCCACCAGCGGCACCGCCGCTGCCTCCTGAAGCGTGAGGGAGGCCGGCTTGGGCGCGACATCGTCCGCGTCGATCGCGATGAACTCCGCGAAGCTTCCGATCCGTAGGTCGCGCGGCCGGGCGTAGACCTCGTCGCCGACCTCGAAGCCGCGTACGGCGGAGCCGACTCGCGTCACGACACCGGCCACGTCGTGGCCGAGCACGAACGGGCGCTTGTACTTCAGGAGCTGCTTGAACTCCCCGTTGCGGACCATCTTGTCCAGCGGGTTGATGCTGGCGGCGCGCACTCTGACCAGGACGTCGCGCTCTCCGACGGTGGGCTCGGGTACCTCTGCGGCGCGGGCGCCGTCCTTGCCGTACTTCTCGACGACGAATGCCTTCATGCCGGCCGCCTTGTCTGCGTGGGTGTCTCGGTGGTGACGCTAGTAGCTGAGTATAGGAAAGTAAACCCAGGTGGGGCTAGAATCGCCCTCATGGATGCGAGGACCGAAGCTCTGCAGGACGCCGGCGTGGACCCCCGTCTCGACCGGGACACGTCGAACTGCTCGATCGCCCGGACTCTGGAGGTCGTGGGCGAGAAGTGGACGATCCTGATCCTGCGCGAGGTCTGGTACGGCTCGTCCCGCTTCAACGAGTTCGAACGCGTCCTCGGCTGCCCTCGCAATCTCCTCGCGGCGCGGCTTCGGATGCTCGTGGAGGAAGGGATCCTGGCCACCGAGACCTACAAGGAGCCGGGGGCGCGGAGCCGGCCCAAGTACGTGATCACACCCAAGGGCATGGATCTGGTCCCGGCCGTGATGGGGCTCCTGCAGTGGGGCGACCGCTACCGCGCCGACCCGGAGGGCCCGGCCATGCTGACCCGGCACCGTGGATGCGGCGCGCACGTCGACGCCCAGGTCCGCTGCGGCCGGGGCCACGCCGTACAGCCGCAAGACATCGAGAGCATCCCCGGCCCCGCCTTTCGTCTGAAGCCCGCCGAGTGAACTGAGCACAGTGGCACCAGGAGCTCTTGGGCCTCAGCCTGCCGGGCTGCGCTCGCTCCGTCAGGCCCGGGCCAGGTTGGCCGGGACGCCGCGCCCCGGACCGCTCCGGCGTCTCACGAGAGTGCCCCGTGCAGGAAGACCTCCACCAGCTCCTGCGGGGTCAGGTCGGGCTCGTCGTCCGTGCGCGGCTGGGTGAAGAGCAGCCCGATGAAGAGGGCCGCGATCTGCTCCGGCGGCCGGCGCAGGCCGGCTTTGTCGGGCTCCAGCAGCTCCGCGAGGGCCGCGCGGATACGGGTCGTCGACTCGTTGCGGCCCGCGCCGCGCACCGTGCCGGGGTGCTTGCCGCCGCGATGCCCCAGCGAGCCGAGGATCGCGCCCATCCTGTCCATGTGTGCCTGCAGCGCCTCGGCCGCCTCCGCGAGCCGGCCGGGCAGCGGCTGGGGCACGTCGATCGCCTCGAGCTCGCGGACCGCGTGCTCGGGGGAGAGCGCCTCGGCCATGCAGGCCTGCAGCAGTTCGTCCTTGTCGGTGAAGACGCGGAAGATCGTGCCCTCGCCGATGCCGGCGGCGCGGGCGATCTTCGCGGTCGTCACGGCGGAGCCGTACTCGGTGATCAGCGGGATCGCGGTCTGGATGATCATTTCCCGGCGCTGCTCCGGCGACATGGCGGGGGCGCGGCGGCGGGCGGTCTGGTTTTCCTTGGGTGAGTGAGTCCTCACTCCGCTCAGTCATCCCTGTGGGTCGTCGTGCGGCGGCAAGGGCCGAATCCCTCGGGTCAGACCTCGTTGTCGGGCCAGCCGAGCAGCCGGGCGCCGATCACGGCGGTCTGCAGGGTGTAACGGTGGACGGGGTCGGCCGGGTTGCTGCCGGTGAGCTTGTGGATGCGCTCCAGGCGGTAGGTCAGGGCCCGCACGCTCAGCCGCAGCCGGCGTGCCGCCTCGGCGGCGGTGCACCCGGAGTCGAAATACGCGGTGAGGGTGTCGAGGAGGTGCTGCGCACCGCCCCGTGCTGCCTGAAGCGGGCCGAGGACGCTGCGCACGAGCTCGGCCATGGCCTGCCGGTCGCGGGTGAGGACGGGGTAGACGAGCAGGTCGGCGGAGCGCAGCACGGGTTCCTCCAGGTCCAGGCGGTCCGCGAGGTCGAGGGCGTTGAGGGCCTCCTCGTACGAGTGGACGACACCGCCGGCCCCGGGGTGGGCGCGGCCGATGGCGACCCGGCCGCCGTCGGTGGCCGCGTGGGCCTGTTTCGCGAAGAAGGCCAGGACGTCGTCCTGGTCGCCGGGTGCGATGCAGATCAGCCGGCCGTCCTTGGTGGTGAGCAGGATGTGGCGTTCGCCGAAGCGGGCGACCAGCGCGCTGTCGACGTGCCGGGTCGCCGGGTGGGTGTCGTCGACGGGCGTGCCGCTCTGGGCGACGGCGACCGCGTGGGCGCGGGAGAGGAGCAGGCCGAAGCGTTCGGCGCGCTCGGCCAGGCGGCCCAGGTCGCTGCGGCCGTAGAGCAGGTCGTCGACGAACTCCCGCCGGGCGGCCTCCTCCTGCCGTACGGCGAGTTTCTGCGCTCGCTCGTGTCCTTCGGCGAAGGCGTCGACCGCCTGCTCGACGGCGGCGAGTACGTGGTCGATTCCTGCGGGGGAGAGGGTGGGCGACAGTTCGCGGGCTGCGGACAGGTGCCGGCGGACCAGGGCGCGCAGCCCCAGGCCCGCTTCCGCGGCATGTTCCCCCCTGGCACGCAGGGACTCCAGCTCCTCCCGGGTCAGGCGTCGGCCGGTGGCGCAGACGTCGGCCAGGATCCGGGCGTACCCCTCCAGGTACTCGTCGGGTACCGCTGACCGTGCCACACGCCCTCCTGGGTCTTCACGCCGCCTGTGTTCTCCTGCCGCACAGCGGACCACAGTGACAGACGTCCGGCCGCGCCCGCGCTCCCGGGGCCTCACCGAACGCCGCCCGCACGTTCGGGCCGTCCGTGGCCCGTCAGAGCGGCGAAGCGGTCCCGCTGCCGCTGATCGTCCAGGTCCACGCTCTCGTACGGATACCGAGGCCACAGCGGGCGACCGTCGATCCAGGGGACGACAGTGGGAGCGTCGTCCAGCCAGCCCCGCAGTTCCAGGGTTCCGGCCGGCGGCGGCATGCCTTCCCACGGGTGTCTCGGAGCGCCGGGCGGATTGACCTCGACGCAGGCCTCCGGCAGGTCCCCGGGACCGCCGTGAACGGAGAACAGAACGAGGACCAGCCCGTCGTCGAGGCCCGGCAGCAGGACGTAGCGTTTGGGCACGGGAACCGGTGCTCGGGCAGCACGGTGCAAAGTCCTCACCACGGGCACCGCGCGGAGCGCCAGCCTCCCGGACCGAAGGGCGTTGAACGCCGACAGCGCCCCGACGAACAAGGGGACCGAGTTGCTGTTGAGCCCTCTTCCCCAGAGCCACCAGAGCAGCAGCATCGCGACGGCGAAGGCCGCGCTGACCGCGGTGGGCCGTACCTGCGAGATCTCCAGCAGAACCCGCACCCGCCACCAGGGAACGACGCGGACGTCGGGTTCCCGCCGGTCGCCAGGCCCATCCCTGCCGGGAAGGCGCAGACGGTGGGCGGCCTGGGCCAACGCCGCGTAGGACAGATCCAGGTCCTGCCCCCGAGCTGCCGCGTCAACGGGGAGCTGCGGCGGTGTGGGCCTGCTCAGCAGCCCGTGCCGTACGGCGGCTTCCGCGTCCCTGCGGCGCAGGCGCCTGGACCGCGTGGGACGTACCCGGAGCAGGTGCTCCCCGCCGGGCGGCGCGATGACCCCGCCGGTGCCGGGGTCTCCGGCCCACCACAGCACCCCACCCGGTCCGGGATCGGCCAGGTGATGACGCGGCGCCATCGTGCGGACGGACAGCGGGATCAGGGTGTCCGTCACCGGATGGCGCAGGACCACGCGTGGCGGGCCCTGGCCTGTGGGGATGGAGACCGCCCCGCAGGCCATCCACGGGTGCGCAGCCACGGCGTGCCGCATACGGCGTGAGGTGACGAGTGCCGCCACTCCGACAGCGGCCGCGGCAGGACCGCACACGACACAGAACCCGGCGAGTGCGGGGAGCCAGCCGACGCCGGCCTCGTCGACGCCGGGTCCGAAGGCCAGCCCGATGAGGGCGGCTGTGATCCCCGTCCCGACCCAGCGCCAGGCCCGCCGACGGTGGTCGGCGACTGCCCGCGCGGTCGCGGGGAGCGCGAGCGCGGTCGTCGTGTGCGTGCCGGGGTGTACTTCAGGCATATGGACCCCCCGTGTCTTCGTGCGTCCGCTGGTCGAAAGGTGTCGTGCCGGGCGTGCCCGGCAGGGCATCGGGGGTTCAGGAGCCCGGCGGCTCGATGCCGCAAGGCCCCTGAACCGGTCCTGTCGGCCTCAGCCGATCTGGATCTTCCCGTTGGCCTCGGCAGCCTGCGCCGTGGGCTGCGTTCCGCCGCCGCCTTGTGTGATGCCCTTCAGCAGCTCGGCGAGGTCGAGGAGTTCGACGCCCTGCGCGACGTTGTCGGCGACCGTGCGCGAGAGCTGGCTCGCGCCGTCCGTGGAGATGACGGTCATCTTGTCCACGGCGCTCAGCGGCTCGGACGCCTTGGCCACCACCTGCGGCAGCACCTCCACCAGCATCTGCAGCACAGCGGCGTCGCCGTACTGGGCGAAGGCGTCGGCCTTCTTCTGCATCGCCTCGGCCTCGGCCGCACCCTTGGCGCCGATCGCCGCCGCGTCGGCCTCGCCCTCCAGCCGGACCGCTTCGGCGATGGCCGCGCGCCGGGCCTTCTCGGCCTCGCCCTGCTTGAGCCCTTCGATGGCCTGGGCGTCGGCCAGCGCGCTGCGGCGCTGCTTCTCGCCCTCACCGGTCAGCCGGGCCCGCTCGGCCTCCGCCTGCGCGGCCGCGATGCCAGCGGCCTTTTCCGCTTCGGCCTGCTTGACCCGCGCCACGCGCTTGGCCTCGGCCTCCTGCTCGGCGGCGTAGCGCTGGGCATCGGCCGGCTTGCGGACCTGGGTGTCGAGCTGGCGGTCGGTCAGCGCGGCCTGCCGCTCGGCGACCTTCTCCTGCTGGGTGAGGATCTCCTGCTGCCGGGCCGCCTCCGCGAGCGGTCCGGCGGCGGCGGCGCGGGCGGCGGCCTCGTCGGTCTCGGCCTTGATCTCGGCCTGCTTGAGGTAGAAGGTCCGCTGGGCGACCGCGATCTCCTCCTCGGCCTTCAGCCGGGCCTGCTCGGCGGCACGTCGGGCGACCGCCTCGGCGATGTCGGCCTCCTGCTTGGCGCGGGCGGCTTCGGGCCGGCCGAGGTCCTCCAGGTAGGAGCCCTCGGTGGTGATGTCCTGGATCTGGAAGGCGTCCAGCACCAGTCCCTGCCCGGACAGACTGGCCTCCGCCTCCTCGGCGACCTGCCCGGCGAACGCGGCACGGTCACGGATGATGTCCTCCACCGACATCCGGCCGACGATCGCCCGCAGGGCGCCCGACAGCACCTCCTGCGTGAAGCCGACGATGCCGTCCTGCTGCATCAGGAACCGCTGTGCGGCGGCCCTGATGGCGTCCTCGCTGCCGCCGACCTTGACGATGGCGACACCCTCCAGGTTGGCCTTCACCCCGCGCAGCGTGACCGCGCCGCGCACGGCCACCGGGATGTGCCGCGAGGACAGGTCCAGGGTGAACTTCTGCTGCACGAACGGCACGACGAAGACCCCGCCGCCGACCACGACCTTCTGGCCGCTGTTGTCGGTGAAGATCCGGCCGGTGTCAGGATCGGTGGCCTTCTTGCCGCGCCGCCCCGTGACGATGAACGCCTCACTCGGGCCGGCGACCTTGTACCGGCTGACGACGACCAGCGCGATCAGCACGAGGAGTACGACGACTCCTCCGACCGCGATGACGACAGAACTCATGGTGTTGTCCCCTCAGCCCTCCCTCAGGACGGCGTTCGGTAAGGGTGTGTGAAAGTGAACGGCGCGACGGCACGGCCGGAACGCCGCCGGAAGGAGTGAGCGGCTCCGCCGGGTCAGCGCTCCACCGGGCGGACGGACACCGCCGACTGCGACAGCGCCTGCTCGACCCAGACCTCGGCTCCCCGCGCCACGGGGACCGGGCTCTTCGCCGAGAGCTTCACCGGCTGTCCGGCCCGGCGCACCAGCACCTCGCCGTAGCCACCGGCGGGGATCGCGGTCACGACCGAGCCGGACGCGCCGACCAGATCGTCGTCACGCGGGGCGGCTCCGGAGGAGTCACCCATCAGCGCCCGGCTCAGGCGGTAGGCGAACCAGCCGGTGAGGACACCGGCCGGCACCCCGATCAGCGTGGCCCCGACCGCGCCCAGCTCGGTGGTGCCCAGGACGATCGCCCCGGAGAAGCCGAGCATGGACACGAACCCGGCGATCGCGGGCAGCGACAGCAGCCCGTCGAGCAGGCCGTCCAGCGCGGCGACCCCGTCGAGCAGCCCCTCGAGCACGCCGTCGAGGACGAACGACAGGGCAAGGAGGACGACCCCCGCAATGCCGAGCCCCAGAAACCAGGCCATCCGCGCGCACCGCCTCTCCTCGCGCTCCCCCGTTGTCGCAAGCATCGTCACACGCGGACGCCGGAGGGGACATTGCCTGGTTCCGGCAATCTTTACGCGTTTTTGATGCCGTGCCCTGAACAGTCGGACGGTCAGCCACGCTGGGGCCCGTCGACGCTCTATGACGCCGTGTCAGGAACCTGTACCGTTCCCAGCGGTGTGCCGGGAAGTCTGGTCGGCGATCTTCACAAGAGAAGGCGGAGCAGGTCTGCGCCGCGTCCCCCACCCGACCCGGAGGAGCCGTACGGCATGCTCACCTTCCCCCAGCCCGCACGAGATGTGCCGCGTCCCGAGCGCATGATCGTCTGCGGTGACGACGCGCTCGCCGAACGACTGGCCGCCGAACTCGCCACGGTGTACCGGGAGCGGGTCACTCTCGTCGTACCGCCCTCACGACGGCCCGGCGCCGGAACCGGCAGGACACGCGCCGCCGCACTGCTCGGCCGGGTGCAGGCCACGATGAACCGCGCCACGGCCCCGGCCGGCTCCGGCGACCCCGCCACGGCCCATGTCGTCGAGGCCGCGGAACTCGACGAAGCCACCCTGGCCGAGGTGGGCGTACGTGAGGCCGCCGCGCTGGCGCTGGTCCATGACGACGACGAGACCAACATCCGCGCCGCGCTGGCCGCCCGCCGCCTCAACCCCCGGCTGCGCCTGGTCATCCGGCTCTACAACCGCAAGCTCGGCCAGCACCTGGAGGACCTCCTCGACCAGGCCGCCACCCTCGCCGTCCCCGGCCTCGACCCCGAAGCCCTGGACACCTCCACCACCGTCCTCTCCGACGCCGACACCGCGGCACCCGCGCTCGCGGCCACCGCCGTCGCGGGCACCAGCAAGGTCGTCCAGGCCGACGGCCTGCTGCTGCGCGCCGTGGAACGACCCCCGCCCGGCCACGGCCGGGTCGCCGATCCCGGCCTGTGCACGCTTGCCCTGCTGTCCTCGACCACCAACGACCCGGCCGGAGCGGACGGTTCGGACACCAGCGGCCGAGAGGCGCCCGTCCTCCTGCCCGACGACGACACGGTCGCGGCCGCCACCGGACACGGCACGGTGGTCCTCGAAACCGTCACGCACACCCCCTCCGGTTCCGCGGCGCGACGGCTGGCAGGGCGCGGACTGCCGTTGGGGTCCCTCTTCTCGCGCCGGCTGCGCTGGTCCCTGGCCGGGCTCGTGACCAGCGTCCTCGGCGTGGCCGTCGCGACCTGGCTGACCGGCGGCGACCGTTCCGGCGGCCCCACCGGCCTGCTGCACGCCTCCTACCTCACGTTGCTCGACCTCTTCGCGATCGGCGACCCCGCGCTCGACGAATCCCCCGCACGCCAGGTGCTTCAGCTCCTCGCCGGCCTGGCCGGTCTGCTGCTGATGCCGGTGCTGCTCGCGGCCGTCCTGGAGGCGCTCGGCACCTTCCGCACCGCCTCCGCGCTGCGCCGGCCACCACGCGGACTGTCCGGGCACGTCGTCCTGCTCGGCCTCGGCAAGGTCGGCACCCGTGTGCTGGCCCGGCTCCGAGAACTCGACATCCCCGTGGTGTGCGTGGAGGAAGACCCCGAAGCGCGCGGTATCCCGCTCGCCCGCCGTCTGCGCGTCCCCACCGTCCTCGGGGACGCCACGCAGGAAGGCGTGCTGGAAGCCGCCAAGATCCACCGCTCGCACTCCCTGCTCGCCCTCACGAGCAGCGACACGACGAACCTGGAAGCCGCCCTGTACGCACGCTCCGTCAAACCGGACCTGCGGGCGGCACTGCGGCTGTACGACGACGACTTCGCCACTGTCGTCCACCGCACCCTGCGCACCGCCCACCCACGGGCCCTCACCCGCAGCCGCAGCGTGTCCAGCCTCGCGGCCCCCGCCTTCGCCGGAGCCATGATGGGCCGACAGGTTCTCGGCGCCATACCCGTCGAACGCCGCGTGCTGCTCTTCGCCGCCCTCAACGTAGCCGGACACCCGCACCTGGAGGGACGCACCATCGCCGAGTCCTTCCGCCCCGGGGCCTGGCGCGTCCTGGCCCTCGACACGGCGGAACCGGGCGAGCGCCTGCCCGACCTCGCCGCCACTCCGGCGCACGACGGCGCGAACCGGCCCGGCGGACTCGTGTGGGATCTCCACCCCGGCTACGTCCTGCGGTCCGAAGACCGCGTGGTCCTCGCCGCGTCCCGCCAAGGGTTGGCGGAACTCCTCGGCCGGCATCCGCGGCCCAGGGCGCGAATCACCGACGCCTGACGAGGCATCGGCCTCGCCGACGGCCGAGGGCGGGAGTCAATCGTCGGACGTCTGCCCCCGCCGCGGCACCTGGGGCGACATCGCCGCCGCAGCCTCCGCCTTGGCATCGCTCACCGCTGCGGCGGCCTGCTTCTCAGCCTCGTCAGCAGCCGCGGCGGCGTCGAGTGAGGCCGCCGAGCCCGCACCGAGCTGCGGAACCCGGCTTCCGCGCGACGGGTCGTCCGCGTCGGCGGTGGCCGCTGCTTCCTCCGGTCGCGCAGGTGGAGGAGGAGCCGCCGTCGACTGATCACCGAACGCACTGGTCACGGTCCGAACTGCCTCGGTCAGCTCCCCCGGGATCACCCAGAACGTGTTGTTGTCGCTGCTCGCCAAGTGGGGGAGCGTCTCGAGGTACTTGTAGGCCAGGACCTTCGGGTCGGCATTGTTGCGGTGGACGGCCTGGAAGACGAGCTCCACCGCCTTCGCCTCACCGTCCGCCCGCAAGATCATGGCTTGCTGCGTGCCCTGCGCCTCCAGGATGTCCTTCTGCTTCGTGCCTTCCGCCGTGAGGATCTTGGCCTGCCGCTCCCCTTCGGCGTGCAGGATGGCCGCGCGCTTGTCACGCTCGGCCCGCATCTGCTTCTCCATCGCCTCCTTGATGGTGTGCGGTGGATCGATGGCCTTGATCTCGACGCGGTTGACCCGGATGCCCCACTTGCCGGTGGCATCGTCGAGGACCGCGCGGAGCCGGGAGTTGATCTCCTCACGCGAGGTGAGCGTCTCCTCCAGGTCCATGCTGCCGATGACGTTGCGCAGCGTGGTCACGGTCAGCTGATCGATCGCCTGGAGGTAGTCGGCGACCTCGTAGGCCGCCGCCCGCGGGTCGGTGATCTGGTAGTAGAGCACGGTGTCGATGTTCACCACGAGGTTGTCCTCGGTGATCACCGGCCTGGGGTCGGACGAATAGACCTGTTCGCGCACGTCGAGTTTGGTGTTGATGCGGTCCGCCACCGGCAGAACCAGGTTCAGCCCGGGTTGCAGGGTCCGGCGGTACCGGCCGAACCGTTCGACGTTGTAGCGGCGCGCCTGCGGGACGATCCGCACACTGGAGGCCACGAGGAAGACGACGACGATGGCCGCCACGAGAGTGAGGATGACAACTGGATCCACAGTGCCTCCATCGCTGAGTGTTCAGCCGTTCACGGAAGGAGGGCGCGGGGGTAGACGACGGCCGTGGCGCCATCGATCTCCATGACGTCCACCAGCGCCCCCACCGGGATCACCAGGCTCTCGTCGAGTGCGCGGGCGGACCACTCCTCGCCGGAGAGTTTGATCAGGCCGCGGGTCGCGGTGACCTCCTGCATGACCTCGGCCCGCTTGCCGATCAGCGCATCGCTGCCCTCTCGGGTGAGAGGTTGCTGTGCCATATGCCGCAGCGCGACAGGGCGGACGATGAGGAGGCCCGCTGCCGCTGCTGCCCCGAGAGCCAGGAGCTGGCCGAGCAGGCCGATGCCCACACCGGCGACCACGGCGGCGACCAGTGCGGCGCCCGCCAGCAGCCCGAAGACCAGTGTCAGGGTGAAGAACTCCGCGACACCCAGCGCCGCGGCGGTGATCAGCCAGATGAACCACGGCATTGAATCGCCCTCCTCCAGGGGCCCTCCCCACCAAGCTACCTCCGGGAACGCCGGGCAGAACAGGCACGGGAGAGCCGATCACTGCCGACGGCACGGCAGACGAGACTGAAATCGCGGACGCACGATCCCGGCACATGGTTGCGCAAACCCGCTGTTGTGGATATCACGGACGGATTTAACCGGTCGTTCATGTACGGACATGCACTATTTCAGGCGGAACGACCGACAGCACGGGGGAGACGTGCGTGACTCTTCGGCCTTCGGCGCTGTGCGCGTCGCTCGCTGCTCTGCTGGCCTGCCTGTCCGGGTGCGGCGCGCCCGGTGGGACCCGGGTGGAGGGCCCGGCCACGACCCGCATCCCGTGGACCGGACCGGTGTACGTCCTGAGCTGGGACTCCGAGCCCAGGGAGCGGCCGGACATGATGAGCCTGACCGACTACACGACGCTGGACTGGATGCGGTGGCGCGACTGGGGCTCGCCCCGGGCCACCGCGGCCGGCTACGTGATGGACTTCTCCTGCGGCGCCGACTGCCCCGAACAGGCACCACGGAGCTACGAGGTCAAGGTCGCCCTCAGCGGACTGGTGAGGCGGCAGTACGCGGCGTATTACAGCCACGCGAGCGTCGTCCCCGTCCACGATCCGGCGCCCGACTGGGCGGAGGACGTCAGCAGCGTCCGCCTGCACGTGCCGAAGCCGTGACCACCTTGCCCGCCCCACAGTGAGAGTGAGCATGCACGACATCCTGCTCGTCGAGGACGACGAGATGATCCGCGAGGCCACCCGGCTCACGCTGGAGGAACACGAGTACCACGTCCGTACGGCGGCCGACGGCGTCACCGGGCTCGCCCTGTTCCGGGAGCGCCGGCCCGACGCGGCGGTGCTCGACATCATGCTGCCGGGCCTGAACGGCGTGAGCCTGGCCGGCCGCATCCGCGAGGAGTCCGGGGTGCCGGTGCTGCTGATCTCGGCGCGCAACGACCCGGTGGACGTGGTGATGGGCCTGGAAGCGGGCGCCGACGACTACGTCACCAAGCCGTTCGACGGCTCGGTGCTGGTCGCCCGGATCCGTTCGCTGCTGCGGCGTGCGGCGCCCGCCGGGCCGTCGCCCGAACAGCCGGAGGCGCCGCCGGTCCAGCGCTTCGGCGACGTGGACTTCTGCCCGGTGACCCTGGACGTACGACGGGACGGGCGGCCCCTCGCGCTGACCACGACCGAGTTGAAGCTGCTGCGGGAGTTCACCTCCTCGCCCGGCACGGTGCTCACCCGGGACCTGCTGCTGGAGCGGGTATGGGACTACGCCTGGTCCGGCGACACCCGCGTCGTGGACGTCCATGTGCAGCGGCTGCGCGCGAAGATCGGCCGGGACCGCATCGAGACGGTCCGCGGTTTCGGCTACAAGCTGCGCGCATGAGACGGACGCCCGGCGCGAACGTCGGTACGAAGGTCGCCCTCGCCGTGGCCACCGCGGCCCTCACGGTGGCGTCGGTGATCGGCGTCCTGGTGCACCACATCACCTACGACAGCCAGCTCGACACCGCGCGCAAGGAGTTGGACCGGCAGCTGATGAACGCCGCGTACGACTACGCGGCCGCCCGCAAGTCGCCGGCCCGTATCGACCCGCCCGACCTCCCGGCGCCGGTGGCGAAGGCGGTGCGGGGCGGAGTGCGGGTGACGTATCTGGCGAACGGCAGGCATCCGGTGCTGTGGGCGGCGACCCCGGTCTCGGACCACGAGGTGCTCACGCTGTCCCGGTCCTACGCGCCGGAGACCCGCTCCCTGTCCGACCTGGACCACACCCTGTACGCGGTGGGCGCGAGCGCCACCGTGCTGGTCTCCCTGGCGGGGCTCTTCCTCGGGGTGCGGATGGGCCGCCGGGCCATCGCCGCCGCCCGTACCGCGGAACGCATCGCGAACGGCGACCTCGACGCCCGGGTCCGTCCCGGCGGCCGGGACGAGATCGCGCGGCTGTCCGCCGCCGTCGACACCATGGCGGACGCGCTCGGCGCCCGGCTGGAGGCCGAACGCCGGGTGACCGCGGACATCGCGCACGAGCTGCGCACCCCGGTCGCCGGCATGTCGACCGCGGTCGGACTGCTGCCGGCCGGACCCGCCTCCGATCTCGTCAGGCGCTCGGTGCGGAACCTGCGCGGCCTGGTGGAGGACGTGCTGGAGGTGGCCCGTATGGACGCGCAGGTGGCCACCCTGGAGAACGAGCAGCGGCAGGTCAGCGCGATGGCCCGGCGGGCGGTCGCCGAGTGGGAGGACGTGGTGGTCCGGGTGGTCCGGGACACGGTCGTGACGACCGACCCGCGCCGCGTCGAACGCGTCCTCGCCAACCTGGCCTCCAACGCCCGGCGGCACGGCGCCCCGCCGGTCGAGGTCGAGGTGAACGGCCCGGTGGTGCGGATCCGCGACCACGGCCCCGGCTTCCCGCCCGACGTGCTCACCGTCCTGCACACCTACGGCCCCCAGCGTTTCCGTACGACCGCCCCGGGCACGGGGACCGGGCTCGGCCTGACGATCGCGGTCGGCCAGGCCCGGCTGCTGGGCGCCGGGCTGACCTTCCGCAACCGTCCGGACGGCGGGGCGGAAGCGGTGCTCACGCTGCCTGATCGGTCCTGAGCGCCAAGCCGGACTCCTGGGCGACCGCGTCGACGATCCCCAGGAAGGTGGCCAACTGCCGCGGGTCCTCGTCCACGAGGAGCACGTCGGCGTCCCGGACGAGAACCGTGAGAGGGCCGGCGGCCGCCTCGGTCACGGTGAACAGGCACTCCTCGAAGGCGTCCCAGTTGTGTCCGAACCAGTCCGGGAAACCGAGTGCTTCGGCCCATTCCGCGAAGAGGTCGAGGGTGGTGCGACAACGGTTTCCGCGGATCTCGGTCATGTCGTTCTCCTACCAGCGGCCGAGGTAGTGGAAGGAGCCGTAGTGGTCGAACGTCGCGTACACGTGACCGTTGTGGACATTGCGGACGATGCGCTCCTGGCCCCGGCTGGCGGCGGTTCGGCTCCAGGCGTGGACGTCGTACTCGCGGTAGACGCCGTTCGAGCCGCTCGCGTTGTTCGGCTGGACGTGGTGGGACTCCTCCAGGTGCTGGACCCGGTGCTCACGGTCCTGGAAGACACCGCCGTAGACGATGTAGTGGTGAACCGGGCGCCAGCTGCTTCCGGTCTCGAAGTGGTACCAGCTGCGGGCGTTGGGGTTGGTGTCGCCGGGCCAGCCCTGCCCGGGGAAGCCGTGCTGACCCCGCATGACGAGATGGAAGCGGTCACCCGGGGCGTTGCTGATCCCCTCGATGTTCCAGAAGTTGGCCGCGGCGATCGCGCCGTTCCACTGCTGGTCGGAGATGCCGGCCGGCTGCGGTCCGCGCCACGGCAGCGGGTCCGCGGCCGGCCCGGGGGCGGGGCAGGTCTGGCCCGGGACACTGAAGCAGCTGGGGCCCTCGGCGGCGTGCGCGGCGGTGGACACGCCGACTCCGCCGATGGTGACGCCGAGCAGCAGCGCCGGGATCGCGGCCTTGCGGACGTACGCCTTCAGCCGGGACGACAGGGTGCGCTGGGCGCGCGGGGTCTCCAGGGCCTCGGTCGAGGTCATGGTGGCTCCTTGGATGGTGTCGGAATCCGGCCGGGGCGGTGTTCCCCGGCCGGGCCCTCAGAAGACCGGCCGTTCGTCTCGGTGGCCCGGCGGGCACATCACAGCTGGCCGCCGGAAGCGATGGACGGCCGTTACACGGCCGCGGCCCGCCGACGCGAAAGAGCGGCCCCGACGAAGCGGGGCCGCTCGGCTGCGGCTGTGGTCCGGTGCGGTCAGCCGGCGACGGGCGCCCTCCGGCCGACCTTGACCGCGGGGCTCGCGGCGCTCGGGGCGGGCTGCCCGCCGAGGCTCTTGAGGGCGACGGCGGCCGCCGCGGTGACGGCGGTGCCCGCGGCGACGGCGAGGAACAGAAGCAGCGGCTCGCCCGTCTCACCGAGGGCGAGGAAACCGCCGTAGGGAACGGTGATCGTCGTACCGAGGGTCATGGTCAGGGCGCCGGTGACGGCTCCGCCGGCCATGCCCGCCGGGATCACCCGCAGCGGGTCGGCGAGCGCGAAGGGCACGGCACCCTCGGGGATGCCGGCGGCGCCGAACAGCCAGGCGGCCTTGCCGTAGGACCGCTCGGGCCCGGTGAAGAGCCTGCCGCGGACAAGGGTGGCGAGGCTCATGCCGAGCGAGGGCACCATGCCGGCCGCGACCACGGCGGCCATCATGGTCATGTCGGTGGGGTTGAACTTCGAGGGGTCGGGTCCGCTCACTCCCACGGTGCCGAAGAGGATGGCCGTCCTGCCGATCGCGCCGCCGAGGTCGCAGCAGACCATCACGCCGAGCAGTACGCCGAGCAGGGCGAGGTGGTGGAACTCCAGCCACACCAGTTTCGTGTGCAGCCAGCCGCCCAGGGCGGTCAGTCGCCCCCCGACGAACACGATGATCACCGCGGCGGTGACCAGGGTGGCCACCAGGGGGACCAGCGCGGTCGCGGCGATGTCGCGCAGCGCCGGAGGGGCGGGGATCCGCGTCAGCGCCAGGGTGGTCGCACCCGCGATCAGGCCGGCCAGCAGACCGGTGAGGATGCCGCCCTGGGCGCCCATGGCGGCCATGCCGCCCAGGATGCCGGGGACGAGCGCCGGTCGGCCGGCCATGCCGTAGGCGAGGTGTCCGGCGACGACCACCGGCAGGAAGCTCAGCCCGCTGGCGCCCAGCTTGAGCAGCAGCGCGGCCCAGGTGTGGAGCTGGGTCCAGTCGGCGGCGGCCAGGATCCGGTCGGCCGTGTCGGTGAGTTCGGGACCGCTGATGGCCAGGGCAAGGACGCTCATCGTCGCCGCGATCGCGGTGAAAGGGGCGAACCAGGAGACGTCGGCGGTCCGCCATCGGCCGGTCCTGAAGCCGAAGGGCGGCGCGGGTACGGCGTCCCGCTCCGGGCGGACGGGCTTGCGGGGGTGGGACATCGAGGACATCGGGGACATGGGAGCTCCAGGCAGAGAGGGGGACGCGCCTCCGGGGCGCGCTGAGGGCCGGGGGATGCCGACCGGCTTCGGGGCGCGGGCGGCATCCCGGTGCCCGGGCGGCGAACCCCCGGGCCGGTGTCGGACGGTCACCTCGTGAGGACTTCGACTCCCAGGTCCCGCCTGATGTCCTCGATGTTCACGCCGATCATGTGCTCGGTCGTGCAGTGGCAGGGGCCGCCGCCCAGAATCGTCCCGCCCGAAAGCCCACCGACGATCCAGGCCCCGGATTCGGTGTCGTCCGTCGTGTAGATGGGAGCGCCGGAGTCACCCGGCGCCGCCATCTTCCCGTTGTCGTACGCTGGCCAATTCGTGCCGCCCTGGTCGAAGAGGAAGCCCTTGCCGTCCCTGACGCAGTCGGCGCCTCCCGAATAGCAGACGGAGTAACGGGTGTTGGAGATCGGGTGACCGCAGTGGTTGAACGTTTTGGCACCGCTCACGCAGACCTTCCTCCCGTTCTCGGGCATCTCGGTCCCGTGCACGAACACCGAGGTGCCGCTGCCGGGCGTGCCGCCCACGAACAGGAAAGAGTCGAAGGGCTTGGCCGAGTTGGAGGGTCCGGTGATCAGCTCGGTGTCGATGTTCCGGTTGCGGCGTGTGACCTGTCCGACCAGGTTGCGGCTGTAGTTGTCGTTCTGCGTGCGGCTGTAGACGTGCGCCAGAGCGTCGTAGCAGTGCCCCGCAGTCGTCATGTAGACGTGGCCGGTGGCCGTCTGCTTGACGGCGAACCCGGCCGAGCAGTTCTTGTGCTCGTTGCCGTTGGTCCCGATCAGCGCCGCTCCGCCCCAGAACGGCTGGGAGTCGGCGAACCTGCTCGCCAGGGGTTCGAGGCGGGCGGGCTGCACCTCGAGGGCGCCCGAGTACTCGCTGCGCAACGACTTCGTGACGGACGCCGGGGCGTCCGTCATCACCGTCACCTTGTCGGTCTTGGCGTCGTAGGAGGTGGCCACGCCGTACTTGTCGGCGTCGCTGTGCCACGCGCGGTCCATGACCGTCTTCTGGACCCTGTCCAGGGTGCTCGTGGTGAACTGGCTGGTCCGCACGGCCGTCCGCGTGTCCTGCGGCAGCCGTGCCCGGACCTCCGCCTTCTCCGCGGCGGGGGTGTCGGCGGCCAGCCTCAGCACCGTGCCGGAGTCCGCGACGCCGAGCGCGGAGTGCGTGGCGGCGATCTTGTCGAGCTTCTTCCACTCGTGCTGGCTGAGTTCCACCGGTGTGCCGGCGGAGGTCGCCGAGCCCGTGGACCCGGCAGACGTACCGGTGACGGCCGCCGCCAGGGCGACGGCGGGCGCACCCACCGCCAGCACGCCTGTGACCGTGGCCGTGAGCGCCAGCCTGACCAGGGTGTTTCTCGTACGCACAGCTCCTCGTTTCACTTGAAGGGAGTTGGGACGTGCGTCAGAAGACCAAGGCCGTGTAACAGTGGCCGGGCCGTAGGATCACGGCCGCCGCTCAAGAACGATGGACGGCCGTTACCTTTTCATGCGGCGGCGCACGGCCGACAGGTCCGGCGCCGCGCCGTGGCGGACGGTGATCACGAAGTCGGGGCCGACGAACACGCGCAGTTCGCCGAACTCGACCTCCTCGAGGGCGTCGAGATAGCGGGCGGCCCGCAGCACGACGAACAGCGTCTCGCCGTAGCGCTCCAGCTTCGGGCGCTGGTGGGCCTCCATCGCGTCCTCGACGGCGAGCGGGTGCAGGTCGAACTCCGCGGCAAGGGAGTGGAGTTCGCCGTCCGTGGGGCGGGCCAGGCCGATCCACGCCATGCCGTCGGGCCGCTCGCGCAGCTCGCGGTTGGTGTCGGCCAGGGTGGCGGGGGAGGAGACGCGGACGCCGTCGCGGTAGAGGGCCGCCTCGACGACACTGGCCACCTCGGCCCGGTTCCCGCCGGTCCGGCGGGGCGTCGGCGCCGGGCGGCTGCGGCCCGGAGGACTGTGGTCCGGAAGGCTGTACCGGGGCCAGGGCCCGGCGCCAGACCGATCTGCGGGGGGTGTGGTTCACCGGCCGCGGGGGCCGGGCCGGCTGGTCCTTGTCGGCGGGGCGGGCGCGTCGCTGGGGCATCGGGGGGTGCCTCTCGGTCGAGCGTACGCACGGATGATCACGCAGCGGGACGGAAGCAGCATGAGCGGCGGACGAGAACGCCCCTCGGAGTCGCGGCCAGAAGCTGTCCGCAAGTCCCGCTACCGTCCCCTCATGACGAACACCAAGCGGAGCGTCACGCACCCGGCCCCCCTCCTCGGCACCCGCGCGCTCAACCGCGCCACCCTCGACCGGCAGCTGCTCCTGCGCCCCGCCCGGATGTCCGTCGCGGCGGCCGTCGAGCACCTGGTCGGCCTCCAGGCGCAGAACGTCAAGCCGCCGTACTACGCGCTCGCCGTCCGCCTCGACGGATTCACCCCCGAGGCGCTGTCGCGGCTGATGGCCGACCGGGAGGTGGTCCGTATCGTCACGATGCGTTCCACCATCCACACCCACACCGCGGACGACTGCCTCACCCTGCGTCCGCTGGTGCAGCCCGCCCGGGACCGGGAGCTGGTGAACTTCCGCAAGGGGCTGGCCGGTGTCGACCTGGACCGGCTCGCCGCCCTCGCCCGCGAACTCGTCGAGGCGGAGCCGCGCACCATGAAGCAGTTGCGCGAGGCGCTGCTGCGGGAGTGGCCCGACGCCGACCCGCAGGCCCTGGCCGTCGCCGCGCGGTGCCGGCTGCCGCTGGTGCAGGTCACCCCGCGCGGACTGTGGGGGCGCAGCGGCCAGGTCAGTCTCACGACCGCCGAGCACTGGCTCGGGCGGCCCGCGGAAGCCGCCCCCGAGCCCGACGCGGTCGTCCTGCGCTACCTCGCCGCCTTCGGCCCGGCCTCCGTGCGGGACATGCAGACCTGGGCCGGACTCACCCGGCTGCGCGACGCCTTCGAGCGCCTCCGGCCGCGGCTCGTGACCTTCCGGGACGACAGCGGCACCGAGCTCTTCGACCTCCCGGACGCCCCCCGCCCCGACCCGGACACCCCCGCCCCGCCCCGCTTCCTGCCCGAGTTCGACAACCTGCTGCTCTCCCACGCCGACCGCACCCGCGTCGTCCCGCCCGAGTACCGGGGCCGCTCCTGGCAGGGGAACTTCGTCTACTGCGCGCTCCTCGTCGACGGCTTCCTCGCGGGGCTGTGGCGGCTGGCGGAGGGCGCGCTCGTGATCGAGCCCTTCGGGCGCCTCACCAAGGCCCAGCGCGAGGACGTCACCGCCGAGGGGGAGCGGATGCTGACGGTGATGCACCCGGAGGCGTCGTACGACATCCGCTTCGGCACCGTACGCGGCTGAGCGCGCGGCCCGGACATGGAGAGGGGGCGTTGCGGGCCGCTCGTGGAGGCCCGCAACGCCCCCTGGTATGTCACCTGAGGGGTACTCAGGAGCTAGTGGCGGATCAGGAGTTGACCTGCGTCGTCACCAGGTTCGAGAAGGTGGTCAGCCGGGTGTAGACACCCGGGTAACCGGCCTGGGCGCAGCCCTCGCCCCAGGAAGTGATGCCTGCCAGGACGCCCCCGATGAGCAGGGGGCCGCCGCTGTCGCCCTGGCAGGTGTCCACGCCGCCGGAGGTCTTGCCGGCGCACACCATGTCGCTCTGCACGAAATCGGAGCCGTAGGAGCTCGCGCAACTGGAGTCGGACACGGTCGGTACGGTCGCGGTGCGCAGCTGGTTGGAGGAGCTGCCGCCCGAGGAGGTGGTGCCCCAGCCCAGGATGCGGGCGGTGGTGCCGGCCGCGTACACCGAGGTCTGGGAGGAGGAGACGTACTTCGCGGGCGTGTAGGGCATCGACGTCGACAGCGTCAGCACGGCCACGTCGTCGCCGTTGGTGGCGTCGGTGTAGCTGGGGTGGATCCATATCTTGCTGACTCTGCTGACGGTGCCGTCGGTGCCGTTGCGGTAGGTGCGGCCGCCGACCACGCGGACGCTGCTGGTGGTCTCGCCGACCATGCAGTGCGCGGCGGTGACGACCTTGGTGGGCGAGACCAGCGTGCCGCCGCAGAACTGGCTCTGCGAGGCGTCCGTGATCTGCATGACGAACGGGTACGCGGTCGTCGTGGTCGTGGTTCCGCCGACGATCGGCTGGGGCGCGGCGACGGCCGTGGGGGCGGCGAGCAGCGCGGTCGTGGCGGCGGCAGCGGTGGCCACGGCGACGGCGGCGGCCTTCTTGGCGGCGTTGAGCCCGAACATGGGTCTCCTTGGGGAGTTGCCGGTGGGGGGTCGCGCGGGTGGGTGGTGCACGGGGACCCTGACGCCGTTGTTCGGATCTCCGTGTGCCCGGCGAGCGGCACGCCCCAAAGCTAGAGCCCGGCCCCGAGGGCTCCCAATGAGGGAACCCCCTAAGGGAGTTGGGCAGGGATAACCCTCGGTGGGACCGGGTAAACCCAGGTCGGTTCAGGTCGTGCGGCGGCCCGCGGCCAGCCGGACGATGTCCACCCGCGAGCGGATTCCCAGCTTCCGGTAGACCCGGGTGAGGGTCGCCTCGACGGTCTTGACGCTGATGAACAGGCGGGCCGCGATCTCCCGGTTGGTCGCGCCCTCCATCACGAGCGAGGCGACCTGACGCTCCATCGAGGCGAGTCCCTCCAGCGCGTCACGCGCGACCGGCGCCGCGACCGGGGCCGGCTCCACCGCGGTGGCACCGGCCGTGGCGGCCGCGTCGACCTGCCGCAGCCAGGGCAGCGCCCGGCAGCGCCGGAACAGCCGGGCGGCCTCGTCGTACGACGCCGGTCCCGGCAGGGGGGCGCCGCCCGTGCGCGGGAACGCGGCGGCCTGGGCGCGCAGCCGGGCCAGCGCGAAGGCGGCCCGCGCCTCCTCCAGGCCGTAGCCGAGCCCGCCGAGCCGGTCCCGCACGGACGCCAGCCGGACGGCGGCCGCCTCGTGTTCGCCCCGCGCCGCCCGTACCAGGGCCTCGGCCCGGTCCAGCACGGCGAGCACGCTCTGGCGGCCCAGCCGCAGCGCGTGCGCCCGTGCCCTGTCGATGACGTCCTGCGCCTCGCCCGGTTCGCCGATGCGGACCAGCGCCTCGGCGAGGTCGCCGTGCCAGCGGCCGCGCGCCGGGTCGGTGATGCCGAGGCTCTGCTCCAGCTCCCGCACCCGGCGCAGCGAACGGACCGTGGCCGCCGGGTCCCCGGCCACCAACTGGGCGTAGCCCAGCGCCGCCAGCGCCCGCGACAGGTACATCTGGTCGCCGTCGACCTCGGCGTGGTCCGCCGCCTCACGGGCGAGGGCCAGGGCCCGGTCGACGTCCCCGGCGGAGGCCTCCGCGAGGGAGGTGAGCATGGCGGAGGCGCCCTCGCCGATCCCCGAGTCCCGGGCGAGCCGCAGGCTCTCGCGGGCCAGGTCCAGCGCCCGGCCGCAGTGCCCCGAACGCAGCTCGGTCTCGGCGAGGAAGCGCAGGAAGTGCACCTCGCTCTCGACCATGCCGCGCCGCCGCACCTCGCGCAGCAGCGCGGTGATCGTCGCCCGCGCCTCGGGCAGCTGGTCGCTCATGATCAGCCAGCGGAACCGGGCCGAACCGGCGCCGTTGTGGTGGCAGGCCACGTACGGGTCCTGGGGTTCCCTGAGCGCCCGTTTGACGGTCGCGGGGGCGTCGGGGTGGCCCATCAGGGTCTCGGTGGAGGCCTGGAAGGACAGCGCCATCAGCTCCGTGCGCCGGTCCTTGCCGAGGGCGGCCAGCTCCGCCGCGTGCGCGGCCTCCTGCCGGGCCTCGGCGAAGTCGCCCTCCACGACCAGGCCGCGCCAGGCCAGCTGGTAGTGGACCAGGGCGAGCAGCTGCGGGTCGTCGCCCGCGTCGGCCAGGGCCTGCGGGAAGACGGCGTCGACGTCGCCGAGCGCCTGCCCGGCCGCCTCGATGACCACCATCCAGGCCCGCACGCGCTCCGCCGGCACGGTGGCACGCGTCAGCACGTCGCGGGCGATGTCCCGGGCGAGGTCGGCCTCGCCGGCGGTGATCGCGTCCTCCGCGGCCTGCAACCGCCGCTCGTCCGGGCCCGGCGCGCTGTCCGCCGGGGTGTGCCGGGCGGCGAGCAGCCCGAGCGAGGCGGCCACGGACGGCGCCCCGCGGTCCCGGGCCAGCGCGCCGGCCTCGGCGAGCCGGGCCGCCACCTCCGGGTCGGTCCCGGTGGTGGCCAGGGCCAGGTGCCGGGCCCGCTCGATCGGGTCGGAGGCCGCCGTGGACAGCGCGGCGTGCACGGCCCGCCGCTCCGCCGCCGGCGCCTCCGCGTACAGCGCGGCCGAGATCAGCGGATGCGCGAACCGTACGGCGGGGTCCTCCGCCTCGGTCGCCAGCAGGCCCAGCGCCGCCGCCTGGGCGGTCTCGGCCTCGGCGTGCTCCCGCCCGGCCGCGTGCAGCAGCGCCAGGGTGGGACGCGCGCCGGCGCTGGCCACCAGCAGGGTGCGGCGCGCCTCGTCCGACAGCATCTCCAGCCGGCTCAGCACCAGAGCGCGCAGCGAGGTCGGCACCGGCAGGGGCTCGCCGGGCCGGGGCCGGGCCGGGCTCTCCGCGAGGGCGCGGCCCAGTTCCAGGGCGAAGAGCGGGTTGCCGGCGCTGGTGCGGTGGATGTCGCGGACCGTGGAGCGGGACAGGGGGGTGTAGCCGCGGTGGTCGAGCAGCGCCGAGACCTGGGCACGGGTCAGGGGGCCCAGCCGGACGGCGAGCGTGTCCGGCGGAGACGCGCGTAGATGGCGGTCGTACTCCTGGCCCTCGGTCCGCACCGCGCACAGCATCTGCACGGGCGTGTCGCCCAGCCGGCGGGCGGCGAAGCCGAGCAGTTCGGCACTGGCGGCATCCAGCCACTGCAGGTCGTCGGCGACGACGAGCACCGGCCCCTCGGCGGCCAGCGCCCGCAGCGCCGACAGCACGGCGAGGCGCAGCGCGAGCCCGTCCTGCTGGAGGGTGGACTCGCCGCGGCCGGTGAGCGCCGACTCCAGGGCGGTGCGCTGGGCGGCGGGCAGCCGGCCGGAGACGTCGTCCAGGACCAGGCCGAACAGGTCGGCCAGGGCCAGGAAGGGCAGGTGGGATTCGGACTCGGTGGCCGAGCAGCGCAACACGGTCCGGGCCGCACCGCCGTAATCAGCGGCCAGCGCCCGCAGGACTGTCGACTTTCCTATTCCGGCGGGGCCGTGGAGCAGCACGCTGCCGCCCCGGCCGAGCTGCTCACGTGCCGACGTGAACAGGTCCTCCCGGCCGATGACCAGGTCGGGGCGGCTCCTGGGAGGCTCCTGGAAGTCCCGTCGCACGGTCACCGCATCCCTCCGTGTGTCGTGTCCTGGCCAATATTAGGCAACAGCTCATTGAATTTCGGACGGACGGTGTGGTGAGGGAAATAACAGCGGCCCTCGACGGGCGAATTCATCGGTCTCCCGAAAACGGCGGAACACGGGGTCGGCGCCCGGTCGGGAACGCTTCGGCATATCGAACGGACCGGAATATCAGAAAACATCACAAACCTACGGCAACCATCCCGCCCGACGCGCGGCGACCACGGCCTCGCCCCGGGTCCGGGCCCGTAGCTTCCGCATGGCGGACCGCAGATACCCCTTGACGGTCTCGGGCGTCACCCCCAGCCGCTCGGCGGCGACCGCGTTCGTGGCGCCCGCGGCGACGCACGCCAGCACGTCCACCTCGCGCGGCGCGAGCCGGACCCGGGCCGGGGAACCGGCGCCCTCGGCGCCACCGGCATCGGCCGTCAGCAGCGCGCACGCCTGGAGCAGCTCGGCGCGCAGGCCCGGATCCGCGATCCGCGGGGCCAGCGCCCGCAGCGCCGCGTGCGCCTCCCGCACCTGCTCCCAGCCCGCGCCAGCCTCGGCGGCCAGCGCCCGGGCCTCGTCGCGCACGGCCAGCGCCCGCTCCACGTCCCGCGCCGCCTCCACGGCCGCGTCCAGCATGCGCCCGCCCAGCGGCTGCGCGGTGCGCAGCGCCCCGTACAGCACCCCGCGCACCCGGTGCCGTACGACCACCGGCACGGCCAGTACCGAGCGCAGCCCCTCCACGGCCACCGCGGCGTCGTACTCGTGGCTGATCTGCCGCGACGCCGAGTAGTCCGTCACCACGCACGGCCGGGCGAGCGCCACCGTCTTGCCGCCCAGCCCGGTCCCGGACGTCACGACCAGCGACCGCAGCGCGTGCGTCGCCGTGCCGTCCAGCTCGCTGATGCGCATCCGCTGCCCGGCCTCCAGCAGGCCGCCGAAGGCCACCGGAAGGCCGGTGGCGCGCCGCAGACGCAGCAGCGCGTCCCGTATCTCGACCGTGTCGGACGCGTCTGCTGTCACCTGTTCGCCCCTTCACTACGGCTGCCACGCGGGCGCACCCCCCGTTCGGGGGTAGTGAGACCTGCATCACGGATTACACGATGGCTCAGAGCCGCCCGGCAATGGTCCGGCACCCAGGAGGACAGATGACATCGGCGACGGAGCTGTTCCGCAGCGCGCGGGATTTCCTGCTGGAACACCGCGAGGACTACCCGACGGCCTACGCGGGGTTCCGCTGGCCCCGTCCCGAGTACTTCAACTGGGCGCTCGACTGGTTCGACGAGATCGCCGACGGCAACGCCCGCACGGCCCTGCACATCGTCGAGGAGGACGGCCGCGAGACACAGCTGTCCTTCGGGGAGTTGTCGGTGCGGTCGGCCCAGTTCGCCACCTGGCTGCGCGCCCGGGGCGTGCGCGCCGAGGACCGCATCCTCGTCATGCTCGGCAACCAGGCCGAACTGTGGATCGTCGCGCTCGCGGCGATGAAGCTGCGCGCGGTGGTCATCCCGGCCACCCCGCTGCTCGGCCCCGCCGACCTGCGCGACCGCGTGCAGCGCGGCCGGGTCCGGCATGTCATCGCGCGCCCCGAGGACACGGGCAAGTTCGCCGAGGTCCCCGGCGACTACACGCGTATCGCCGCCTGCGCCGCCGACGCCGTGCCCGACGGCTGGCTGCCGCTGGACGACGCCTACGGCGCCGCCGCCGACTTCACGCCCGACGGCCCGACCCGGGCCGACGACCCGCTGATGCTCTACTTCACCTCGGGCACCACCGCCCGGCCCAAACTCGTCGAGCACACCCACACCTCGTACCCGATCGGCCACCTGTCGACGATGTACTGGATCGGCCTCAAGCCGGGCGACGTACACCTGAACATCTCCTCTCCGGGCTGGGCCAAGCACGCCTGGTCCAACCTCTTCGCCCCCTGGAACGCCGAGGCGACCGTCTTCCTGCACAACTACACGCGTTTCGACGCCGCTCGTCTCATGGCCGAGATGGACCGGGCGGGCGTCACCACCTTCTGCGCCCCGCCGACGGTCTGGCGCATGCTCATCCAGGCCGACCTCACCCAGCTGCGCACCCCGCCCCGCGAGGTCGTCGCCGCCGGCGAGCCGCTCAACCCGGAGGTCATCGAGCAGGTCCGCCGGTCCTGGGGCGTCACCATCCGGGACGGCTTCGGCCAGACCGAGACGGCCGTGCAGGTCGCCAACAGCCCCGGCCAGCTCCTCAAGACCGGCTCGATGGGCCGCCCGAGCCCCGGCTACCGCGTCGAACTCCTCGACCCCGTCTCGGGCGCGCCGGGCGCCACGGAGGGCGAGATCGCCCTCGACCTGTCGGAGCGCCCGGTCGGCCTGATGACCGGCTACCACGGCGACGCGGACCGGACGGCGGAGGCGATGGCGGGCGGCTACTACCGCACCGGGGACGTCGCCTCCCGGGACGAGGACGGATACCTGACCTACATCGGGCGCAGCGACGACGTCTTCAAGGCCTCCGACTACAAGATCAGCCCCTTCGAGCTGGAGAGCGCGCTGCTGGAGCACGAGGCGGTGGCCGAGGCGGCGGTCGTCCCGGCCCCGGACGACCTGCGGCTCGCCGTGCCGAAGGCGTACGTCGTCCTCGCGGACGGCTGGCAGCCCGGCCCCGACACGGCCAAGGTGCTGTTCGAGCACTCCCGGGAGACCCTGGCCCCCTACAAGCGCATCCGCCGGCTGGAGTTCGGCGAGCTGCCCAAGACCGTCTCCGGCAAGATCCGCCGGATCGAACTGCGCGAGGCCACGGCGGCCGGCTCGGACGCCGAGTACCGCGAGGAGGACTTCCGGTGAACTCCTACAGTCACGGAACCGGCGGCACGGCGCTGCTCGGCGACACCATCGGGGCCAACCTGGACCGGGCGGTGGCCACCTGGCCGGACCGCGAGGCGCTGGTGGACGTACCGTCCGGGCGGCGCTGGACGTACGCCGAGTTCGGTGCGGCGGTCGACGAACTCGCCTCCGCCCTGCTGGCGTCCGGTGTCGCCAAGGGCGACCGGGTGGGCATCTGGGCGGTCAACTGCCCCGAGTGGGTGCTCGTCCAGTACGCCACCGCCCGCCTCGGCGCGATCATGGTGAACATCAACCCGGCGTACCGCACCCACGAGGTCGAGTACGTCCTCAAGCAGGCCGGCGTGTCCCTGCTGTTCGCGTCCCTGAGCCACAAGACGAGCGACTACCGGGCGATGGTCGAGGAGGTACGGGGCCGCTGCTCCGAACTGCGCGAGGTCGTCTACTTCGGCGACCCGAGCTGGGACGCACTGCTCGGACGGGCGACCCCGGACCCGGCCTACGAGCCCCTCTCCTGCGACGACCCCATCAACATCCAGTACACGTCGGGCACGACGGGCTTCCCCAAGGGTGCGACCCTCTCGCACCACAACATCCTCAACAACGGCTACTTCGTGGGTGAGTTGATCGCCTACACCGAGCAGGACCGGGTCTGCGTCCCGGTGCCCTTCTACCACTGCTTCGGCATGGTCATGGGCAACCTCGCCGCCACCTCGCACGGCGCCTGCATGGTCATCCCGGCTCCGTCCTTCGACCCGAAGGCGACCCTGGACGCGGTCCAGCAGGAGCGCTGCACCTCGCTCTACGGCGTGCCCACCATGTTCATCGCGGAACTGAACCTGCCGGACTTCGCCTCCTACGACCTCTCCTCCCTGCGCACGGGCATCATGGCGGGTTCGCCCTGCCCGGTGGAGGTGATGAAGCGGGTCGTCGCCGAGATGCACATGGCGGAGGTCTCCATCTGCTACGGCATGACCGAGACGTCCCCGGTCTCCCTCCAGACCCGCAGGGACGACGACCTGGAGCACCGCACGGGCACGGTCGGACGGGTCCTGCCGCACATCGAGGTCAAGATCGTCGACCCGGCGACGGGCGTGACACAACCCCGCGACGTGGCGGGCGAGTTGTGCACCCGCGGCTACAGCGTGATGCTCGGCTACTGGAACGAGCCGGAGAAGACCGCCGAGGCGATCGACGCGGGCCGCTGGATGCACACCGGCGACCTCGCCGTGATGCGCGAGGACGGATACGTCGAGATCGTCGGCCGCATCAAGGACATGATCATCCGCGGCGGGGAGAACATCTACCCCCGCGAGATCGAGGAGTTCCTCTACGCCCACCCCAAGATCCAGGACGTCCAGGTCGTGGGCGTCCCGCACGACCACTACGGCGAGGAGGTCCTGGCCTGCGTCATCGCCCGCGACCCGGACGCCCCGCCGACCCTGGAGGAACTGCGGGCCTTCTGCGAGGGGCGGTTGGCCCACTACAAGATCCCGAGCAGGCTGCAGATCCTCGACTCCTTCCCGATGACGGTGTCCGGGAAGGTGCGCAAGGTGGAGCTGCGGGAGCGGTTCGGGAGCGACCAGGGGTGAACGGCCCCGGCCCCCCCGGGGCCTCCTGGTGCGCCGCGCGGCGGCGTCCGGCGGTGGTGCGACCAGGGCTCGGTCCTGCTGGCACCTTCTGGGTCGCCCCGGAGGAGAGCCCCGGGGCGGCCCGGAGGCCGAGGACGGTGAGGTGTTCCGGCAGAGGATCCGCGTGACTGTGGACCGCGGACCACGCCCGCGCCCTGCGCGTCTCGCGCCGCCGGGCTCTGACCGACGCGCCTGGCGGGCGATCCGGTGGAGGCGGTGCCCGGCGACCCGGCGGACGCGTTCCCGGCGATCCGGTGGACGCCCCGCCGGCGATCTAGCGGGTGGACCCGATGTGCTCCGGCACAGTCGCCTCGCTCGCCGCCGTCCCGGCCCCCGGCGCGGCGCTCTTCCTCGCGAACCCGCGCCGGCCCGGCAGGACCGCGAGGACGATCAGTGTTCCGGCGGCCATGACGATCCCGCCGATGAGGCTGGTCTGGGCGACGCCGTGGGCGAAGGCCTGGTGGACGGCGTCCACGGCGGCCTGGGCCTGCTGGGGCCCGGCGGAGGGGTCCTGCGCGACCCGCTCCGCGACGGCCAGGCCGGCGCCGACCGAGTCCTTGGCGGTCTCCATCGCCTCCGCCGGGAGCCGGTTGCCCACCAGGTCGGTCAGCTCGTCCCGGTAGGCCGTGCCCAGCAGCGAGCCCAGCACCGCGATGCCCAGCGCCCCGCCCAGCTCCAGCGCGGTGTCGTTGACACCGCCGCCGACGCCCAGCTCGGATTCGGGGAAGGAGCCCATGATCGTGTCGGTCGCCGGGGAGATGGCCAGTCCGAGCGCGAGGCCCAGCATCATCAGCGGCGCCAGGAAGTCCCCGTACGTCGACCCCTTGTCGATCTGGGTGAGCAGGAACATGCCCGCCGTGCCGACGGCCATGCCGGTCACGGCCATCACCCTCACCCCCAGCTTCGGGGCGAGCAACCCGGTCACCGCAGACCCGAGGAACACCGCACCGCCCAGCGGCAGCAGCCGTACACCCGTGTCCAGGGCGCCGTAGCCGAGGACGAACTGCAGGAACTGAGTCGCGTAGTAGATCACGGCGAACATACCGAAGAAGAAGAACAGCACCGCGAGCATCGAGCCGCTGAAGGGCCGCAGCGCGAACTTTCGGACGTCCAGCATCGGGTGCGGGTGCCGCAGCTCCCAGGCGACGAAGACGACCAGACCGACACCGGCGACAACGGCGGCGGTGACGGGGCCGACGCCCCAGCCGGAGTGCGGGCCCTCGATGGCGGCGTAGATCAGGGAGCCGACGGTGACGATCGACAGCAGACCACCGACGTAGTCGATCCGGCCCATGCCCTCCGCCTTGGACGGCGGTACCAGGGCGAGCGCGCCGAACACGGCGAGGACGGCGATCGGCACGTTGATCAGGAAGGTCGAGCCCCAGGCGTGGTCCTCGAGCAGCCAGCCGGAAACCAGCGGGCCGACGGCTACCGCCACCCCGGAGGTCGCGGCCCAGGCGGTGATGGCCTTGGCCCGCTCGCTCCGGGGGAAGGTCGCGACCACCAGGGACAGCGTGGCCGGCATCACGACCGCGGCACCGACACCCATGATCGCGCGGGCCGCGATGACCAGCGAGGTCTCGTCGACCATGCTCCCCATCACCGAACCGCCGGCGAAGATCAGCAGGCCCAGCACCAGCGCGCCGCGCCGGCTGTACTTGTCGCCGATCGAGCCCAGCACCAGCATCAGCGCCGCGTACGGAACGGTGTAGCTGTCGACGACCCACTGCAGATCACTGCTGCTCAGGCCCAGGTCGGTGGTCATGTCGGGGGCGGCGACGATCAGCGACGTGTTCGCCATCACCGTGATCAGCAGGCTCAGGCACAGCACGAGCAGCGCCCACCAGCGCCGCGCGTAAGGCCCGGGCATTTTCTCCACGGGGGTGTTCGCAAGGAAGGGCATCAGTAGCTCCTGAGGGGGATGGGGCGGACGAGCGGAATCACTTGGTTGCCCGCGAGGCGAAGCGGGCGACGGGCTGAGATCTCAGGGCTTCGAGATCATCCTGTGGCCCCTTTTGGGCTTCCTTCGCCGATCCCCTGGAGGGCCGCGTCGGTGTCCGCGGTGGCCAGCATCCTGTTGATGTCGGCGCCGGCCAGTGCGCCGGCCGCTGCGGAGGCTCCGACCTGGGCGGTCAGATCGGTGGCGTTGCCGGCCACCCACACACCCGGCACCTCGGTGGTGCCGGCCATGCCCGAGGCGAAACCGCGGCCCATGTTGTTCGGCAGGTCCTGCACCGGCAGGCCCAGACCTTCCAGGCCCCGGGTGCGGGCCTGCATCGGCGCGGCGACCGCGAGGACGCGGCGGGCCACGACCCGGCCGTCGGCCAGGCGCACCCCGGCGAGGGCACCGTCGGCGTCGTTGACGACCTGGGTGACCGGGGTGTCGATGACGCGGATGCCGCGGGCGGCGAAGCGGGCGCGGCTCTCCTCGTCCAGGTCGGCGCCGTGGGTGAAGTACGTCAGGTCCTCGGTCAGCTGACGGAACAGATACGCGTGGCCGATGGAGGCCGCGCCGGTGGCGAGGACGCCGATGGGCTCGTCGCGCACCTCCCAGCCGTGGCAGTACGGGCAGTGCACCACGCTGTGCCCCCAGTGCTCGGCGAGCCCGGGCACCTCCGGCAGTACATCCGTGAGGCCGGTGGCCACCAGGATGCGGCGGGCGGTGATGCTGCGGCCGTCGGCCAGGGTGACGCTGAACCGCAGGTCCCCGTCCGCCGACGGGGCGGCAGGCTCGGCCGAGACCACCTCGCCGGACACGACGCGTCCGCCGTACTGGCGCACCTGCTCCCGGCCCCGCCGAAGGATCTCGGCCGGCGGGGTGCCGTCCAGGGCGAGAAGGCCGTGCACGGCCTCCGCGGGCGCGTTGCGCGGGGAGCCGCTGTCGATCACGACGACCGAGCGGCGGGAGCGGGCGAGGATCAGCGCACCGTTCAGCCCCGCGGCGCCCCCGCCGATCACCACCGCGTCGGCGGTCCCCTCGGCCAGTGCGTCGCCCGCGTACGGAGGAGTCGTCACAGCCACGGCCTCCTGCCTTTCCTTGTCAGTCATGGTTCGGTCAACCCTTCGAGTTCCGGGTGGTGGGAGGGGGCAGCTGTTCAGAACGCCAGGCGTGCACGCAGCCTGTCCGGCGAGCTCAGGGCCGTTGTGTACTGAACTGTCAGAAACCTAGGCAGTTCTGTACTGGGTTGTCAAGAACGGTGGGTCGGTCCTACCTTTTACGTATGGCGAGACCACGAAGCTTCGACCGCGACCACGTCCTCCATGCCGCCGAGCGGCAGTTCCGCACCGCGGGCTACAACGGCACGAGCGTCGACGACATCAGCGCCGCCACCGGTCTGGGCCGCGGCAGCCTCTATGCCGCGTTCGACGGCAAGCACGGCGTGCTGCTGCAGGCGATGGGCAGGTACTCCGCCCGGCTGGGGATGGCGGTGCAGGCGCTCGCCGGACCGGACGAGGGCGCCCTGGAACGACTGCGCGAGTTCTTGTTCCGTGCCGTGGACGGGGTGCCACTCGCCGCCGACGTCCCCCCCGCCCCTGACCGGGCGGCGGCGGCCTGCTTCGCCGCCAAGATGGCCCTGGAACTCGGCACCTCCGACTCCGAGGTGGAACGCCTGGCCAACGACTGCTTCTCCGTGGTCGCGACGGCGGTGGCCGAGTGTGTGCGAGCGGCGCAGCGCAGCGGCGACATCGACCCCGACGCGGATCCCGACGACCTTGCGTACCTTCTGCTGACCATCGTCCGCGGGATCGATGTCGTAGGCGCGTCCGGCCACAGTCCCGCTCGCCTGACCTCGATCGCGGAGAGCGCGTTCGCATTGTTGCCTCGCCCGCGCCACAACTGAGAAGGACAAGGCCGGCCTCGTTGCACAGGCATTGGTCGGCGCGTGCTGTGGTGTTCCGGGGGTATGCCGGGGTGGACACTGCACCCGCTTGCCGGCCGTCTGGTCAGCGCCGGTGCGGAACTGCGCGCCCGGCCCGTGCCTACTGGACGGCGGGGCGGCGGTCGGTTCAGACGGTGGCGCGCATGCCTACCCTGGGCCAGCGGTCCAGGCCGTGTGCGGCCTCACCCGCGCGGATCGCGCGCAGGCCGGGCGTGAGGTCGTGCTCGTCCAGGGTGCGGAAGCCGAGGCGGGCGTAGTAGGGGGCGTTCCACGGGACCTCCGCGAAGGTGGTCAGCGTCAGCGCGGTCAGGCCCTCCTCGCGGGCGTGGCCGGCGGCGTGGGCCAGCAGGGCCCGGCCGACGCCGCGGCGTGCGGCGCGCGGGTGGACCGAGACCTGCTCGATGTGCAGGGCGCCGTCCACGGGTTCGGCGACGAGGTACGCGACAGGGCGGTCCCGTTCGTCCACCGCGACCCAGCAGCGGCCGGCCCCGCGGTAGCGCTCCAGTACGTCGAGCCCCGGCGGCTCGTCGTCGGCGATCTCCGGCATGCCGAGGTCGCGGAAGGGGGCGCCGGCGGCGCGCTCGATGTCCTGGAGGGCGGGGAGTTCGGCGGGGGTCGCCGGGCGGATGCGCAGGGGCATGCGGTGAGTATGGGGCGTGGTGGTGTTCAACGGGCCCGGTTCTCCGTGCCTCCGGCGTGCAGTGTCTCGGCCGGGGCGTTCACCGGGCGCGGTGTCCCGGTGAGGTCGAGGACGAACAGCGGGATTCCCAGGGCGTCGGCGCGGGCCCGGGCGTCGTCCGCGTATCCGGTGAGGGAGAAGTAGAGGCAGTCCGCGGACTCCGTCATGGCCGTCAGCCACAGGCACTCCACGTCCCGCAGGGTCGCCGGACGCACGGCCGGGTCGACCTGCGCGACGACGCCGCGGGCGGCGAGGCCGATGCCGGACGGGGGCCGCTGGTCCGCCCGGCGGACGTTCCGGTAGCCCAGCCAGCGCAGGTACAGCGCGGCCGTGGTGACGGCGTCGAGCGCGGTACGGATCGCCACGGACCGGAAGGGCGGCCGGGCGGCAGCAGGGGGAGTAGAGGGAGCAGGGGGAGAAAGGGTAGGGGCCGGGGCGGCCGAGGGGTCGGCGTTCGTCAGCGGCACCCGCAGCATCACGCCGCACGGGCACCCCACCTCCGGTCGCGGCCACTCCCCGCACCGCCCGCAGGACGCGCACCGCACCGTCACCCAGTCCTCCTGCCAGACCCGGTGCGAGACCGGCACCGCCGCCCCCTGCCGGTCCAGCGGCGGGGCGACGGGCGCGCCGCACACGCACGGGTACGCCGGCGCCGTGTAGCGGTGCTCCCGGCGGCAGGCCGGGCAGCGCACCGGGACGGTCTCGGCCATGGCCACTCCAGCACCGCTTCGCGAACGGACAGCGTGTCCATCGTGCTCCTTCCGGCCCCCGCCTGTCCGCCGGTTGCCCTCTCTTGACGGCCGTCCCCCACCCCACCTACATTAATTCCAGATCGTAGAAAATACTTTCCACAATACGGAAGAAGCTCACCGCGGGGCGCGACGGGAGTGCGAATCCGACAGCCGAAGCAGGAGTACTCGATGGCTCGAATGACCGCTGCCCGCGCGGCAGTTGAGATCCTCAAGCGCGAGGGCGTCACCGACGCGTTCGGTGTCCCGGGCGCGGCGATCAACCCCTTCTACGCGGCGCTCAAAGCCTCCGGCGGCATCGCCCACACCCTCGCCCGGCACGTCGAGGGCGCCTCGCACATGGCCGAGGGCTACACCCGCACCCACCCGGGCAACATCGGCGTCTGCATCGGCACCTCCGGCCCGGCCGGCACCGACATGATCACGGGCCTGTACTCCGCGACCGGCGACTCCATCCCGATCCTGTGCATCACGGGCCAGGCCCCGACCGCCGTGATCCACAAGGAGGACTTCCAGGCCGTCGACATCGCCTCCATCGCCAAGCCGGTCACCAAGATGGCCGTGACCGTGCTGGAGGCCGCGCAGGTCCCGGGCGTCTTCCAGCAGGCGTTCCACCTGATGCGCTCCGGCCGCCCCGGCCCGGTCCTGATCGACCTGCCGATCGACGTGCAGCTCACGGAGATCGAGTTCGACCCGGAGACGTACGAGCCGCTCCCGGTCTACAAGCCCGCCGCGACCCTCGCCCAGATCGAGAAGGCGATCGGGATGCTGAACGCCGCCGAGCGGCCGCTGATCGTCGCCGGCGGCGGCATCATCAACGCCGACGCCAGCGAACTGCTCGTCGAATTCGCCGAGTTGACCGGCACCCCCGTCGTCCCCACCCTCATGGGCTGGGGCGTCCTCCCCGACGACCACGAGCTGAACGCCGGCATGGTCGGCCTGCAGACCTCGCACCGCTACGGCAACGCGACCTTCCTGGAGTCCGACTTCGTCCTCGGCATCGGCAACCGCTGGGCCAACCGCCACACCGGCAAACTCGACGTCTACACGGCCGGGCGCACGTTCGTCCACGTCGACATCGAGCCCACCCAGATCGGCCGGATCTTCGCCCCCGACTACGGCATCGCCTCCGACGCCAAGGCCGCCCTGGAGCTGTTCGTCGAGGTGGCGCGCGAGCTGAAGGCGGCGGGCCGGCTGCCCGACCGCTCCGCCTGGGCCGCCGCCGCGCAGGAGAAGAAGGCCACCCTCCAGCGCCGTACGCACTTCGACGACATCCCGATCAAGCCGCAGCGCGTCTACGAGGAGATGAACAAGGCCTTCGGCCCGGAGACCCGGTACGTCTCCACCATCGGCCTCTCGCAGATCGCCGGCGCCCAGATGCTGCACGTCTACCGGCCCCGGCACTGGATCAACTGCGGCCAGGCCGGCCCGCTCGGCTGGACCGTCCCGGCCGCGCTCGGCGTCGCCAAGGCCGACCCGGAGGCGTCCGTCGTCGCGCTCTCCGGCGACTACGACTTCCAGTTCATGATCGAGGAACTGGCCGTCGGCGCCCAGCACCGGATCCCGTACGTCCACGTCCTCGTGAACAACGCCTACCTGGGGCTGATCCGCCAGGCGCAGCGGGCCTTCGACATCGACTTCCAGGTCAAGCTGGAGTTCGAGAACATCAACACGCCCGAACTCGGCGTCTACGGCGTCGACCACGTCAAGGTCGCCGAGGGCCTCGGCTGCAAGGCGATCCGGGTGACCGACCCGGCCGAATTGGGCGCCGCGTTCGAGCAGGCCAAGAAGCTCGCCGCCCAGTACCGGGTCCCGGTCGTCGTCGAGGCGATCCTGGAGCGCGTCACCAACATCGCCATGTCGACGACCAACGACATCGGCAACGTCGTGGAGTTCGAGGAGCTCGCCACCGAGCCCGGCCACGCGCCGACCTCGATCAGGACGCTGAAGGTCTGACGCGTACGCGGCTGAGGGGCGGTCCGTCTTCCGGGACGGGCCGCCCCTCACGCGTTCAGTTTCCGCCGCCTCCGCATCCGCCTCCGCCGCAGTAGGCGTGGCCCGCACTTCCGCCTCCGCCTCCGTACGGACCTCGCGAGTGCTTGAGGAGGCTCTTGCCGCCCACCTCGGCCCGGCGGACCAGGCCAGCCCGCAGGGCGAACCGCGGCACCAGCAGCCGTAGCGCCGCCTCGCCGTGCAGGGCGACGGCGAGCAGCCGGTCGTGGTCGCTCAGGCCGCGTCGGCTCGCGGGCAGCGGATGGCGCTGCCGCAGCTCCCGCACGTGGCGGCGGGCAGCGCGCGTGGGTCCGAGCAGCGGGTAGCGCAGCAGGCCCGCCTCCGCGAGGGGGATGCGCATCAGGGCCACCGCGAGCCGGACCTCCGGGTCCTTCACCAAGGTCCGCGGGTCGGCGGGCTCGCGCAGGGCCGTGCGCACCGCCTCCGCCAGGGGAGACGGCGGCCGCTCCCCGGCCACGGCGTCCGCGACACCCCTCCGCATCGTCCCCGGCAGGTCGGCCTCCACCAGGCCCCGCAGATACAGGTCCACCACGGCGACGGTGACGGCGGCCCGCGGGCCGTCCCCCAGCAGTGCGATCTCGTGCGGCTCCAGCCGGACCGCCGTACCGTCGCCCATGGCTTCACCCCCGTACCGGGGCCCGCCGCCCCCGTGCCGGCGGGCCCCGTGTGTCGAGAATGTGCCCGGCCCCGGGGGCGGTTGAAGCCCCCGGGGCCGGGTTCAGAGGTTCATTTGAGGGTGCCGTACGGGGCGTACGACCGCTGCCGTACGCGCTCAGGTCGTGTGGTGCTCCGACAGCCCGGGCCAGTCGTCCGGGCCGCCGCCCTGCCACTCGACGAGGTCGTTCTCCTCGACGTCCGTGACGTAGAGGTCGGCCAGCCGCAGGATCTCCGCCACGTCGTCGACGTGCGTGGCGATGCCCAGGGGTTCGTCGCCAAGTGTGACCCGGCGCGAGCCGTCCAGGGCTGGAGCGTGGACCACGACGTGCGGGTGCTCGGTGGGATGTGCCATGCCTTCAGGCTGCTGCGGATGGAACCGTTCCGCACCCTGAGCGGGCTGGCCGTCCGGCGGCGCGAGGCTGGGCGCGACAGGACATTCGCGCCGCCGGACGGGGTCTGGGGGGGAGGAGGGGTGGGTACTGGGACCGCGGCGGGTGTGACGGAACCGGAGCGGGCTTCCCTCGGGTCGAGAAACCGGTCCCGGCGCCTTCACCACCGCACTGGCTCACACGCCGCCGCGGTCCGCGCAGCCCTGCCCGCGTCCGTGCCCGGGGCGACCACCCCTCATCCGGGTCGGTCCCGGGCGGTCGGACGCGGGCAGGGAGTTCAGTCCTCGCGCAGGGCGCGGACCGCCTCCTCCACGCGCCGCCCGTAGTCGGGGTCGGCGGCGTGGAAGTGCGCGAGGTTCTTCTCGATCACGTCGTCGCGGGAGACCTGGGAGAGGCCGCCGGCGATGTTCGCGACCAGGCGGGACTTCTCCTCGGCGGACATCAGCCGGTACAGCTCGCCCGCCTGGAAGAAGTCGTCGTCCTTGGTGTGGGCGGGGGCCGCGTGGGTGCCCGTGTGGCCGTGCACCGCGAGCGGCGCCGACAGCGGGCGGCCGGTCTCCACCGGGCCGTCGTAGGAGTTCGGCTCGTAGTTCTTCGTGTGCCGGCCCTGGGCGTTGGACGCCATGAAGCCGTCCCGGCCGTAGTTCTGGGCGGTCGTGGCCCGGGGCGCGTTGACGGCCAGCTGCGTGTGGTTGACGCCCAGGCGGTAGCGGTGGGCGTCCGCGTAGGCGAACAGGCGGCCCTGGAGCATCTTGTCGGGCGAGGGGCCGATGCCCGGCACGAAGTTGTTCGGGGAGAACGCGGCCTGCTCGACCTCGGCGAAGACGTTGTCCGGGTTGCGGTCGAGGACCAGCCGGCCCACGCGCCGCAGCGGATGGTCGGCGTGCGGCCAGACCTTGGTCAGGTCGAACGGGTTGAAGCGGTAGCCGGCCGCCTCGGACGCCGGCATGAGCTGCACGTACAGGGTCCAGGACGGGTGCACGCCCCGCTCGATGGCCTGGAGCAGGTCCGTCTGGTGGGAGTTCGGGTCCTTGCCGGCGATCTCCGCGGCCTGCTCGCTGCTCAGGCAGCGGATGCCCTGGTTGGTCTTGAAGTGGTACTTGACGAAGAAGGCCTCGCCCGCGCTGTTCGTCCACTGGTAGGTGTGCGAGCCGTAGCCGTTCATGTGCCGGTACGAGGCCGGGATGCCGCGGTCGCCCATCAGCCAGGTCACCTGGTGCGTGGCCTCGGGGGAGTGCGCCCAGAAGTCCCAGACGTTGTCCGGCTCCTGACGGCCCGTGAACGGGTCGCGCTTCTGCGAGTGGATGAAGTCGGGGAACTTGATCGGGTCCTTGATGAAGAACACCGGCGTGTTGTTCCCGACCAGGTCGTAATTGCCCTCCTCGGTGTAGAACTTCACCGCGAAACCGCGCGGGTCGCGCACCGCGTCCGCGCCGCCGAGCGAGTCGGCCACGGTGGAGAAGCGGACGAACACCTCGGTGCGCCTGCCGACGGAGCTCAGGAAGTCGGCGTGCGTGAAGTCCGTGACGTCCTCGGTGACTTCGAAGTGGCCGTACGCGCCCGAGCCGCGGGCGTGCACCACGCGCTCCGGGATGCGCTCGCGGTTGAAGCGCGCGAGCTTCTCCAGCAGATGCTGGTCCTGGAGCAGGAGCGGGCCGCCGACGCCGGCGGTGGCGGAGTTCTGGTTGTCGGCGACGGGGGCGCCGGACTCGGTGGTGAGCACGCGCTGCGACATCGTGACCTTCCGTACGAGAGGGCAGCGGAAAAGTGTTTCCGCTTTGTGGAGCCTAGGGTCGGGGCGATCGGGGCGTCAACAGTTTGTTGAATCGGTGGGTATGGCTGGGCCGGGCGGTGCCGCCCCTCTGGGCGCGACAGGACAGGTGTCAGCGGCGGCACCGCCCGGGGTTTCGGGGTGCGGGCCTCAGACCTGGGCGCCGGACAGCCGCTCCACGGCCCGCAGCAGCGCCGAGTGGTCGAGGCCGCCGTCGCCCTGGGCGCGCAGGGAGGCGACCAGCTGGGCGACCACGGCGCCGACGGGCAGGGCCGCTCCGACGGTGCGGGCGGCGTCCGTGACGATGCCCATGTCCTTGTGGTGCAGGTCGATGCGGAAGCCCGGCTTGAAGTCGCGGTTCAGGAAGTTGTCCTTCTTCCGCGTCAGCACGGTGGAGCCCGCGAGTCCGCCGTTGAGGACGTCCAGGGCCGCCTTCAGGTCCACGCCGGACTTCTCCAGGAAGACCACGGCCTCGGCGCACGCCTGGATGTTCACGGCGACGATCAGCTGGTTGGCGGCCTTCACGGTCTGGCCGGAGCCGTGCGGTCCGCACAGCACGATCGTCTTCCCCAGCGCCTCGAAGATCGGCTCGGCCTGGTCGAAGTCGGCCTGCTCGCCGCCGACCATGATGGACAGCACGGCCTCGATCGCACCGGCCTCACCGCCGGACACCGGGGCGTCCAGCACGCGGATGCCCTTGTCCTTGGCGGCCTTCGCCAGGTCGACCGAGGTCTGCGGGGTGATCGAGGACATGTCGATCAGCAGCGCGCCCGGCCGCGCGTTCTCCAGGATGCCGTCGGGGCCGTAGGCGATGGCCTCGACCTGCGGGGAGGCCGGGACCATCGTGATGACGACGTCGGCGTCCCGCACGGCCTCGGCGATCGACCCGGCCACCGTGCCGCCGGCGGCGGCCAGCCGGTCCAGCTTCTCCTGCTCCAGCGTGAAGCCGGTGACGTCGTAACCCGCCTTGATCAGGTTCTCGGACATGGGGGAGCCCATGATGCCGAGGCCGATCCAGGCGATCTTGGGGAGGGAGTTGCTCATGATGGGGTGCCTTTCGGTACGGGGGTCAGCGGGGCAGCCAGTCGAAGGCCTCGGCGCTCGGGCGGTCGCCCGGCTTGTACTCGAGGCCGACCCAGCCGTCGTAACCCGCCTTCGCCAGCTGGTCGAGGAGGTCTTCGAGGGGCAGCGAGCCCGTGCCCGGCGCGCCGCGGCCCGGGTTGTCGGCGATCTGGACGTGGCCGGTCTTCGCGGCGTACCGCTCGATCACCGCGGGCAGGTCCTCACCGTTCATGGACAGGTGGTAGAGGTCCATGAGGAAGCGGGCGTTGCCCAGCCCCGTCGCCTCGTTGACCTTGTCGACGACTCCCACGGCCGCCGGGGCCGACACCAGCGGGTACAGCGGTGACTCGGGCTTGTTCAGCGCCTCGATCAGCAGGACCGCGCCGATCCGGTCGGCCGCCCGCGCCGCCAGGACCAGGTTCTCCAGCGCGAGGGCGTCCTGCTCGGCCGGGTCCACGCCCTCGACGCGGTTGCCGTACAGGGCGTTGAGCGCCGTGCAGCCCAGGGAGGCCGCGAAGTCGGCGGCCACGTCGATGTTGGCGCGGAACCGCTCCGACTCCTCGCCGGGGACCGACAGGGCGCCGCGGTCCGGGCCCGGGAGCTGCCCGGCGTAGAAGTTCAGGCCGGTGAGCTGTACGCCCGCGTCCTCGATCGCCCGCTTGAGGGCGTCGAGCTCGGACTGCTCGGGGGTGGGTGTGTCGGTCCAGGGCCACCACAGCTCGACCGCGGTGAAGCCGGCCGCGGCGGCGGCCGCCGGGCGCTCCAGGAGCGGGAGTTCCGTGAAGAGGATCGACAGGTTGACGTTGAAGCGCTGGTCTGCGAATCCCATCGGGGGTGGCGCTCCCTTCCTGGTGGCTCAGCAATTCCGAAGTAATTCCACATTGCGGAATCATGTTTCTGCTTAATGGAAGATTGCCTGTGGCTGGGAAGGGCTGTCAAGAGCACACGCGAAAAAGCGCCCCCGCGCGGGGGCGCGGGGGCGCAGCGGCAGGGGAGGTCACAGCGCGTCGACGGCGCTCACCTTCCAGCCCTCGGAGGTGCGGGTCAGTGTCATGCGCACCCGATTCAGGTCCACCCGGGAGCCCGTGACCTGGGTGCTCCGGGTGACCTGGTTGACGAAGAGCAGGACGACGGCCCGGTCCGCCGAGGCCGACACGACGGAGGCCGCCGGGTCGCCGCCGCCCGCCGGTTCCGCGACCGTCGCCTTCACCACCCCGTGGTACTTCCGCGCGGTCGGCCCGACCACCGCCTTGGTCGTCCGGCGGTACTCCTCGGCGAACTTCCCGGTCAGCTGGGCGCGCGCCCGGGCGAAGTCGCGCTCCAGATGCCGGTAGTCGTACGACAGGACGACCGGTGCCGCCGTCCGGGCCGCCGCGAGGGCCTGCTGCCGGGCCTGCCCGGCCTGCCGTCCGTCCAGGTACTGCCGCCCGAGCACGGCGCCCGCGACGAGACCGGCCAGGAGCAGGAGGGCGAGGGCGAGGGGGAGCGGCCTCCGCCACCGGCGCCGTGTTCCCGCACCCGCGTGGGGCACGTCGGCGGGCCCGACAGATTCAGCCGATTCGGTGGGCTCGGTCGGTTCGGCCGCCGCCACGGCCTCGGCGAACTCGGGCGACGGCTCGGGCGGGTCGTCCCAGCCGTCGCCCGGCGCCTCGACGAGCAGGGTGCGCCCGGACGGCTGCCGCTCCGGCGCCACGCGCTCGGTACGTTCCGTCTGCTCCCCGCGCTGCGTGCGCTTGGCCGCCGCGCGGGCGGCCGCGGTCAGGGTGCGGCGGGCGGGGGAGCCGGCGCCGCGGCCTCGGGTGGTCGGGTTCGCCACGATCTGTCTCCTCGGGGCCTCGATGCGGGACGGGTGGTCAGCCGACGAACTCGACGTCGGAGGTCAGCCAGCGGCCGCCCTCCAGGACGAGGTCGAGCTGCAGCCGGTACGTGCGCGCCTCCCCCTTGGGCACGGCGGTGTTGGTCACCTTGCTGTCGGCGACCACCAGGACCCTGGCCGTCCGCGCGTCGGACCGCACCAGGCCCGCCTCTAGGACCTGGCCCTCGGACACCGACCTGTTCTGCGCGACGAGTTCGGTCAGCTCCTGGGTCTGCGCGGCGAACTGCTTCTTGAAGTCGCCGGTGGCGCCCTTCAGCACGTTGCCGCTGTCGCGGTCGTAGTGCCGGTAGTCGAGCGAGGTGAAGTTCAGCGCCGACTGCCGGGCCGCCGCCAGGATGTCCTGGCGGCGCTGCTCGGCCGCGCGCTGCTCGTGCACCTGGAAGCCCAGCCAGAGGGCCGACACGGTGGTCACGACCGTCGCCGCCGCGAGCCCCGCCGACAGCGCCCGCCGGCGCCCGGCCGGCGCGGCGCGGTCCCCGGCCTGCCCAGCCGTGGGGCGGCGGGTGTCCGCCCGCCCGGCGATCAGCCGCCGCAGCGGTCGCACGGCCCGCGTGAGCGGGCCGCCGGTCAGCGGGCGCAGGCCCCCGCTCATGCCATCGGTCCGACGAGCAGCCATTGCCACGAGTCCTTTCCGAACACGGTCTGTTCGCCGCCCGTCGAGCCGATCTCGACGGGCGTTCCGTCCGGGCCGGTGGCGGTTCCGGTCTCCGGGTCGTACGGGGCGACGTACGCCGCCCGGTCGGCGCCGCCGGAACGGCCGGAGGCGCCGGGGGCGTTCTGGGCGCCGCGCACCGAGGTGTCGCTGCCGCGCGGGGCGGTGCAGCGGGCGTCGGTGTTCGCCGGGCGCGTGCTGGTGTCGGCGGGGTCGCGCCGCCGTGTGTCGTACCCCTGGGTGCAGGCCGGCGGTTCGTCGGCGCCCAGGACCAGGCCGAAGTGGGTGGTCCCGTCGCCCGGGATGACGGTGTGGCTACCCGCGACCACCACCGGGAAGGTGACCAGGGCCTGCTCCACGCCGGGCAGCCGGGCCAGCGTGACCTGGCCGCCGCTGACGAGGTTGGCCAGCAGCACCGGCAGGTCCGGCCGGAGCGACTTCAGCAGCGAGTTGACCTCCGTTCCGGCGGGCGGCGTGTTGCCGATCAGCCGGCGCAGGTCCCCGTCGCTCGACTTCAACTGCGCGGTGAGCGCGGCCAGGTCGCGGGAGAACGACTTGATGGACGAGCCCTGGTCGGCCTGCGTCCTGAGGACCCTGCGCGAGTCCTCGATGAGCGAGATCGTCTCCGGGAGCGAGTCGGACGCCGACTCGACGAGCGCGTTGCCCGAGTCCACCAGCCGGCTCAGCCGAGGCCCCGTTCCCGCGAAGGCCTCGCCCAGCTCGTCCACGGTGATCCGCAGGTCGTCCTTCCCGACGGAGTTCACCAGCCGGTCCAGGCTGACGACCATGTCCGTGACGGGCAGCGGGACACGGGTGCGGTCGCGCGGGATCGTACTGCCGTCCAGCAGGTACGGGCCGTCCGTGCGGCGCGGTTGCAGGTCGACGTACTGCTCGCCCACCGCCGAGCGGTTCGCCACCACCGCCAGCGTGTCCGAGGGGATGCGCGGAGCGCCGTCCTCGATGTCGAGGGCCACCGACACACCGGAGCCGGACAGCCGCAGCTCGCCCACGCGGCCCACCGGCACGCCCCGGTAGGTGACCTCCGCGCCGGAGAAGATGCCGCCGGAGTCGGCGAAGTCGGCCCGCACGGTGTAGCCCCGATCGAGCAGGCCGTCGACCAGGCCGGTGTACTCGGCGCCGACGTACGACACGCCGACGGCGGTGACGGTGGCGAAGGCGAGCAGCTGGGCCTTGACCGTACGCGTGATCACGGCTGTATCCCCTTCAGCAGCAGCTCCGCCAGATCGAGGTCGATCCCCGGCGGGAGGCGGTGGGAGCCGGCCGGTGGGCCGTAGGCCGCGGTGCACACCGGCGGGCACAGCGGACCGCCGTCCGAGGGGGACGAGGGCGCGACGGGCGGGTCCGGCAGGTCGGGGGTGTCCGGCACGGTCGGTGCCGGGACCGGGGGCACGTCCGGCAGCTCGGGCAGCTCGGGCAGCTCCGGCGCGTCGGGCAGGCCCGGGGCCTTCGGCCCGCCGGAGTCACCGCCCCCGGGCTCGTCGGTGAGGTTGCCGTAGATGCCCGCCAGGTCCAGGTCGGCGGTCACCCTGAGGTTCACGTAGTCGCCCTTGACGGCGTCCACCGCGTTGCGCGGGAACGGGTAGGTCGTCAGCAGTTCGAGGGAGTTGGGCAGGTCGTCGCCCGCCTTGTTCAGCTGCTGCAGGATCGGGCGGAGCCGCTTCAGGTTCGCGACCGTGTCGTCCCGCGAGGCGTTGACCACCTTGGTGCCCGTCTTCCCGAGCTCGGACAGGGCGGTGAGCATCTTCGTCAGGTCGCGCCGCTGGTCGGCGAGGACCTTCAGCGCGGGCGGCATGGTGTCGACGGCCGTGGCGATGGTCCTCTTCTCCTTCGCGAGGCGCTCGGCCAGCCGGTCGATGCCCTTGAGCGCGCGCATGATGTCCGCGCGCTGGTCGTCCAGCCCGCCGATGAACGTGTTCAGCTCCTTGAGCAGTGACCTGACCCGGTTCTCACGGCCCTCCAGGGCCTTGTTCAGTTCCACGGTGATCGTCTTGAGCTGGGCGACGCCGCCGCCGTTGAGGAGGGCGGAGAGGGCGGACAGCACTTCCTCGACCTCCGCGTTGCGGCCGCTGCGGGACAGCGGGATCAGGTCGCCGTCGCCGAGCCGGCCCACGGGGGCGGTGCCCGGCGGGGCGGACAGCGCCACGTACTTCTCGCCGAGCATGCTGGTCTGCCGCAGCTCGGCGACCGCGTTGCCGGGCAGCTTCACGTGGTCGGCGACCCGCAGCCGGACCCGGGCGTGCCAGCCGTCCAGCTCGACCTTCTCGACGGCACCCACCGTGACCTCGTCGACCTTGACCGCGGACTGCGGCACCAGGTCCAGGACGTCCCGGAACTCGACCGTGACGTGGTAGGCACGGCCGTCCGCGGCGGCGCCGCCGGGCAGCGGCACGTCGTACCAGCCGTTGAACCCGCAGCCGGTCAGCAGCAGCGCACCGGCCGCCGTCCAGGCGACCAGCCGGCTCCTGCGCGGCAGGTTCATGTGCGGCAGGTTCATGCGCGGCCCTCCAGGATTCCGCCGAGGCTCCGGTCGACCGTCCCGGTACTCGGCACCGCCGGGGACTTCGGCACCTCGGGCAGGGAGTCGAAGAGCTTTTGCAGCTCGGCGCAGTCGGGGTTCTTGCCGCCCTCGTCTCCGGTGGTCCTCAGCAGGGAGCACACCAGCGCGGCCGGGTCCTGCGGATGCTGCGGGTTGTTGCGGGTGTCGAGGGTGCCGGCGGCCGGGTTGTAGGCGTTCTGGAGGTTGGACAGCCCGGTGGGTGACACCTCCAACAGCTCCTCCAGAGCGGCCCGTTGGGTGACGAGCACCTTGGTGACCCTGCTCAGGCCCTTGACGTCCGCGGCCAGTGTCTTCTTGTTCTTCTTCACGAAGTCGGCCACGTCACCGAGCGCCTTGGCCAGGTACTTCAGCGCCGCCGCGAGGTCCTCGCGCTCCCCGGCCAGCTGCCCGGCCACCTCGGCGAGACTCTTGTTGAACGACCGCACGTCCTGGTCGTCGGCGGCCAGCGCGGCCGTGAAGACCTGGAGGTTGCGCACGGTGCCGAACAGGTCGCCGCGGCCGTCGGACAGCGTGGTGACCGCCCGGGAGAGGTCCTCCACCGTCCGGTTCAGGTGCTTGCCCTGCCCTTCGAGGTTGTCCGCGCTCACGCCCAGCAGCCGCGCCAGGGAGCCGTCCTGGTTCGCGCCCTTCGGGCCGAGCGCCTCGGACGTGGTGTGCAGGCTGTCGAAGATCCGGTCCAGCTCGACCGGGACGGCGGTGCGCGACTCGGGGATGACGGCGCCGTCCCGCAGCACCGGGCCCGTGCGGTACACCGGCAGCAGCTGCACGTAACGGTCGCTGACCACCGAGGAGTTGATGATCGCGGCCTGCGCGTCGGCGGGCACCCTGCGGTCCTTGTCGTACTCCAGCTCGACGCGCACCCGGCCGCCCTCGGGCGTGATGCTCCGGACCTCGCCGATGCGGACGCCGAGGACGCGCACGTCCGAGCCGGGGTAGATGCCGACGGTGCGCGGGAAGTACGCCGTGACCCGGACCGGGTCGGACTGCGGCCACAGCGCGACGGCGAGCGCGGCGGCCACCGCGAGCGCGGTGAGCAGCGCGACGGCCTTGAGACGTCCGGTCATCGGGTGCCTCCCGTGCGCGGCACCACCGGAGCGGCCACCAGGTTCTGGACGTAGGAGTCGAACCAGCGGCCGTTGCCGAGGGTGTTGCTGAAGACCCGCACGTATGGGGCGAGCAGCCGCACGCTGCGGTCCAGGCTCTTCTGGTTGCGTTCGAGCATCGCGACGAACGTGTTCAGGCCCTTCAGGGCGGGCCCGATCTCCTTCCGGTTGTCCTCGACCAGGCCGGAGAGCTGGATGCCGAGCGCGGCGGAGCTCTTGAGCAGCTTGTGGATCGCGGCGCGTCGCTTGGCGATCTCCTTGAACAGCTTGTCGCCGTCCTCGACCAGCGCGGAGAAGTCCTTCGAGCGGTCGGCCAGCACCCCGGTGACCCCGTTGGCGTGGTCGAGGAGTTCGCGCAGCTCCTTGTCGCGCGAGGCCACCGTCCGGGAGATCCGCGACAGGCCCTTGATGGAGGCCCGTACCTCGGCGGGCGAGTCCTCGAAGGTGGTGGAGACGGTGTCCAGCGCCTTCGCGAGCCGCTCCGTGTCGACCTCCTCGGTCGTGGTCGTCAGGTCGCTGAACGCCTGCACGACGTCGTACGCCGACACGGTCCGCCGCAGCGGGATCTCGCTCCCCGGCTCCAACTGGCCCGGCCCCTTGGGGTGCAGGGCGAGGTACTTGGCGCCGAGGATGGTCTTGACCCGGATGGAGGCGCCGGTGCCGGTGCCGAGGCCCGGGTCGCCCTTGACCTTGAAGGTGACCTTGACGTGGTCGCCGTCCAGGCCGACCTCCTCGACCTTGCCGACCTTGACCCCGGCGATCCGCACCTCGTCGCCCGGCTTGAGCCCGCCCGCCTCCGAGAAGGCGGCGCTGTACCGCGCGCCGCCGCCGATCAGCGGCAGGCTGTCGGCGTTGAACGCGGCGAACGTCAGCAGGGCCAGGACGGTGAGGCCGGCCGCGCCGATCACCACGGGGTTGCGGTCGCGGAACGCCTTCGCACACGGCCGGCGCAGCCGCAGGCGCGACAGCCCCGGCAGTCTCGGCGGCATGATCCGCACCTTCATCACAGGCTCGGGGCGGCGGGCCCGCCGCCGGAGGACACGCCGGGTCATCCGCCGCACCTCGCCCTCGCCACGTGCAGCTCGGGAGTGAGCACCTGCTTGGTCTTCGGCAGGACGATCCGGCCGTCGAAGTCGCAGAGGTAGAAGTTGAACCACGAGCCGTAGGACGCCGTCCCCGTCAGCTCGTTCAGCTTGTTCGGCAGCCGCTTCAGCACGCCCTCCACGGTCTTCTCGTTCCTGTTCAGCGTTCCGGTGAGATCGGTCAGCCCGGCGATGTCGTCCTTCAGCGGCGGACGGGCGTCCCGGAGCAGCCCCGAGGTGGCCTCGGTCAGGTCGCCGATGCCCACCAGCGACTCCCCGATGGGCTTGCGGTCGGCGGACAGCCCCGAGATCACCCGCCGCAGCTGCTTGAGCAGCCCGGAGAAGCGGGCGCCGCGCTTGTCGAGCGTGGCCAGCACGGTGTTGAGGTTGTCGATCACCGAGCCGATCAGCTGGTCGCGGTCCGCCAGGGTCGTCGTGAGCGACGCCGTGTGCGCGAGCAGGCTGTCGACCGTGCCGCCCTCGCCCTGGAGGGTCCTGATGATCTCGGTGGCGAGCTGGTTGACGTCCTGCGGGCTGAGCGCGGCGAACAGCGGCTTGAAGCCGTTCAGCAGCGCGTCGAGGTCCAGCGCCGGCTGCGTCCGGGACAGCGGGATGGTGCCGCCGGGCCGCAGCCGGGTACCGTCGCCCGCGCCCTCGGTCAGGGCGATGTACCGCTGCCCGACCAGGTTGCGGTAGCGGACGACCGCGCGGGTGCCGGTGAGCAGCGGACGGTCCTCGCGCACCGTGAAACTGACCTCGGCCAGCGTCCGGTCCTTGATCCGGATGCCCTCCACTTCACCGACCCGCACGCCGGCGACCCGGATGTCGTCGCCCTCCTCCAGGCCGGTGACGTCGCTGAACACCGCCCGGTAGGTGTGCTCCGGGGTGAAGGAGAGGTTGACGATGGTGGCGGCGAGCAGGGCCGTAGCCGTGACCGTCACCAGCGTGAAGAGGCTGAACTTGATCAGCGGGCCGGCCGTCCGGCGTGCCTTCGACGTGCTCATGCGACGCTCACCGCCGTCCCCCGGGCCAGCGGTCCGAACAGCAGGGTCGCCACGGGCGGCACCTCGTCGGCCGGTACGCCCAGGACGGGCGCCACGAGCGAGCCGACGGCCCGCTGCTCGGCCGAGGTGGCGGACACCTCGCCGGGCGGCGCACCGCCGCCCGGACTCCCCGCCGACGTACCGTCGTCGAGCTTGGGCTTCGGTGCCGGCACCGGCGGGTGCGGCAGGCCCCGGCAGTCCGGCCCCGACCGGTCGGCGTAGCGCGGCTCCTCGCCGGGCCGGTACGCCCCCTGCGGCCGGACGACCTCCAGGGTGATCCGCATCGCCCCGCCCCGGAACGCCTCCTCCGACACCCGCTCCTGCCGCACCAGGCCGTCCAGCAGGCACGGATACTCGGGCGAGTAGCGGGCGAACAGCTCCAGCGTGGGCCGGGAGACGCGGCCGAGGGTGATCAGCCGGTCGCCGTTGTCGTCGAGGAAGTCCTCCGCGGTGCCCGCGACCGTCGCGGTCGTGCGGAGCCCTGCGGCCAGCCGGTCCTGCTTCTCCACGAGGGTCCGGCTGGTGGTGACGGTGTTGCGCAGGATCCTCATCAGGTCGGGGGCGGCGTCGCCGTACACCTCGGCGACGTCGGCGAAGCGCGCGATGTCCTCCTTCAGGGACGGCAGATGCGGGTTGAGCCGGCGCAGATAGCCCTCGACGCGGGTCAGGTTGTCGCCGACGCGGTCGCCCCGGCCCTCCAGCGCGGTGGCGAACGCCGAGAGCGTGGCGTTGAGTTCCCCGGGCTTGACCGTGCGCAGTAGCGGCAGCAGGTCGTTGAGCAGTCGCTGCACCTCCATCCCCGCCTTCGTGCGGTCCTGGGTGATGACGTCCCCGGCGCGGATCGGCCGGTCCGGGGAGCGATCGGGCGCCACGAGGTCGACGTACTTCTCGCCGAACAGCGTCTTGGGCAGCAGCCGGGCGTGCACGTCCGCCGGGATGTACGGGACGTACTCCGGCTTGAGCGCGATGCCGAGCGTCGCCTTCGTACCGTCGGCGCGCACCTCGCGCACCTCGCCGACCAGCAGCCCGCGCAGCTTGACGTCGGCGCGCGGCTCCAACTGGTTGCCCAGGCTGTCGGCCTCCAGCGTGACGCGCACCACCGGCGTGAACGCCTGCCGGTAGACGGCCACAGCGAGCGACAGCAGCAGCGCGAGCACGGCGAGGAACGTGAGGCCGTACAGGCGCAGTCGGACGGTTCTCATCGGCCTCACCCCGCGATCCGTACGGTCGTGCTCGCGCCCCAGATCGCGAGACTGAGGAAGAAGTCCAGGACGTTGATCGCGACGATCGACGTCCGCACCGCGCGGCCCACGGCGACACCGACACCGGCCGGTCCGCCGCTCGCGTAGTAGCCGTAGTAGCAGTGCACGAGGATGATCAGCACGGCGAAGACGATCACCTTGCCGAACGACCAGAGCACGTCGACCGGCGGCAGGTACTGGTGGAAGTAGTGGTCGTACGTGCCCGTCGACTGCCCGTAGTAGACGGTGGTGATGGTCCGGGCGGCCAGGTACGACGACAGCAGCCCGACCACGTACAGCGGGATCACGGCGACGAACCCGGCGATCATGCGGGTGGTGACGAGGAACGGCAGCGAGGGCACGCCCATCACCTCCAGCGCGTCGGTCTCCTCGCTGATCCGCATCGCGCCGAGCTGGGCGGTGAACCCGGCCCCGACCGTCGCCGACAGCGCGAGCCCGGCCACCAGCGGGGCGATCTCCCGGGTGTTGAAGTACGCCGACAGGAACGCCACGAAGTTGGAGGTGCCGAGCTGGTTGAGGGCCGCGTAGCCCTGCAGGCCGACCTCGGTGCCGGTGAAGAACGACAGGAAGGCGATCACCCCGACCGTGCCGCCGACGACCGCGAGCGCGCCGCGCCCGAAGCTGACCTCGGCGAGCAGCCGCAGGATCTCCTTCTTGTAGCGGCGCAGGGTGCGGCCGGTCCAGGCCAGCGAGCGCCCGAAGAAGGACAGTTGGGTGCCCAGCTCCTCCAGCCGGTGCAACAGCGCCATGCCTCAGCCCCTCTGCGGAACGACTTGGAAGTACACGGCGGTCATCACGAAGTTCGTCACGAACAGCAACATGAACGTGATCACCACCGACTGGTTGACGGCGTCGCCCACGCCCTTCGGCCCGCCCTTCGCCGTGAGCCCCTTGTACGAGGCGACGATCGCCGCGATCGCGCCGAACACCAGCGCCTTGACCTCGGCCGCCCACAGGTCGGAGAGCTGCGCGAGGGTGGTGAAGGAGGCGAGGTAGGCGCCCGGCGTGCCGTTCTGCAGGATCACGTTGAAGAAGTAGCCGCCCGCGACGCCGACCACCGACACCAGGCCGTTGAGCAGCACCGCCACCAGCATCGAGGCCAGCACCCGGGGCACGACCAGCCGGTGGATCGGGTCGATGCCGAGGACCTGCATGGCGTCGATCTCGTCGCGGATCCTGCGCGCCCCGAGGTCCGCGCAGATCGCCGTGCCGCCCGCGCCCGCGATCAGCAGCGCGGTGACGATCGGCGAGGCCTCCCGCAGCACCGCGAGCACCGAGGCGGCACCGGCGAAGGACTGGGCGCCGAGCTGCCGGGTCAGGCTGCCGATCTGCAGCGCGATGACCGCGCCGAAGGGGATCGAGACGAGGGCCGTGGGCAGGATCGTGACGCTCGCGATGAACCACGCCTGCTGGATGAACTCCCGCACTTGGAAGGGGCGCCGGGGCACGGTCCGCACGACGTCCAGCGCCATCGCGAACAGGTGGCCCGACTGCCGCAGCGCCCCGGTCGGTGACACGCTCACGCGTCCGCCCCCTCTCCGCGGTGCAGCTCGGCCTCGTGTCTCGCGATCGCCTGCCAGCGGGGCGGGCGGGTGATGCCCGGGCCCGGCAGCAGGCGGGGCGTCGGCTCCCGCACCACGGGAGCCTCGGTGAGCTGGGCCAGCTCCTGCTCGACCTGTGCCGCGTCCTTCTCCTCAGCCATGCCGATCGGCCCCTGCATCCTGCCGTTCAGGAACTGCCGTACGACCGGCTCGTCACTGGCCAGCAGCCGCTCGCGGGGCCCGAACATCACCAGCTCGCGGCGGAACAGCAGCCCGATGTTGTCCGGGACCTGCCGGGCCGAGGCGATGTCGTGCGTGACGATCAGGAAGGTCGCGTCGATCTGCGCGTTCAGGTCGACGATGAGCTGGTTGAGGTAGGCCACGCGCACCGGGTCGAGACCCGAGTCCGGCTCGTCGAAGAGGATGATCTCCGGGTCGAGGACGAGCGCCCGGGCGAGCCCGGCCCGCTTCCGCATCCCCCCGGAGATCTCGCCGGGCAGCTTCTCCTCGGCGCCGATCAGCCCGACCATGTCCATCTTCTCCAGCACGATGCGCCGGATCTCGCTCTCGGGCTTGCGGGTGTGCTCGCGCAGCGGGAAGGCGATGTTGTCGTACAGGTTCATCGAGCCGAACAGCGCGCCGTCCTGGAACAGCACGCCGAACAGCTTCCGCACCTCGTACAGCTCGTGCTCGCGGAGCCGGGTGAGGTCACGTCCCTGGATCGTGATCGAGCCGCGCTCCGGCTTCAGCAGCCCGACGAGCGTCTTGAGGAACACCGATTTGCCCGTGCCGGAGGGGCCGAGCAGGACCGAGACCTCCCCGGCGGGCAGCGTCAGCGAGACGTCCTGCCAGATGACCTGGTGACCGAAGGACTTGGTCAGCCCTTCCACACAGATCTCGACACCCATCCGGTCCACCCTTCAGCCGTGGAGCAGCTCCGACATCTGCTCTACGGGGAGGGGCGGGGCGTCCGTCGCGGCACAGGCCGGTTTTTTTCGGACGGGTTTCCGGGCGGGTTTCCGGACGGGTTTCCGGGCGGCTCGGCGGACGCCCCTACGGGAGCGCGCTCGGGGTGGGGACGGCCGAGGGAGAACCCGACAGGGCGGGAGTGTCCGAGGGGAGCGGCGGAACCGACGGCACCGACTGGACGGACGTCCCGGCGGGGACGGACGGGACCGTCGGGACGGCGGGTTCCACCGGCACGTCGGGGAGGGCCGGCAGCTCGGGCACGTCCGGCACCTCGGGAGCCGACAGCCCCGGCAGCGGGGAGACCTCCGGCAGGTCCGGCACCGACAGCGGCAGCAGGGAGCCGTCGGCGGGAGACGCCTGCGGCTCCGGCCGGGACAGGACGGCCGGGGACTCGGCGGGCCGGGGCACGGACATCCGGTCGGTGCCGTCGGGCCGCAGCACCGTCGCCGCGCCCGGGGAGGCCACGGCCGGCCGCGGAGCCGGACCGTCCCCGCCCTCGTCCAGCGCGTACGGCAGCACCAGCACCCCCGCCACGGCCAGCGTCGCCGCCGTCGAGGCCACCGCCACCGCCTGGGTCTTCCCGCTCCCGTGCGGCCGCCCGCGCCCGAGCAGGAACAGCACGGCACCGAGGGTCCCGGCCAGCGAGGCGCGCAGCGTGCGGCGGGCCCGGGCCAGCAGCGACTCGACGGTCCGGTAGCTCAGCCCCATCCGCACGGCGACCTGGCCGACGTCCAGGTCCTCCGACTTCAGCCGCAGCGCCTCCGCCTGGCGGGCGGGCAGTTCCCCGCTGCGCACGGCCAGCCAGCGGGCCTCCGCCCGGTCGCACACCACCTCCTCGACGGGCGCCGGGCCGGGCGCGACGAGCGTGGGGCTGGTGCGCACCTCGGCCTCGCGGTTGACCTGCCGGTACCGGTCGACGCACAGCCGCATGGTGACCGTCGTCAGCCAGGCGCCCAGGCGCTCGTCGTCCAGGTCCGGGCGCTCCGCGGCGCGCAGCATCGCCTCGTGCACGGCGTCCTCGGCGTCCTCCTGGCTCATCGACCTGCGCCGGGCCACCTTGAGCAACTGCTCGCGGTGGCTCCACATGCGCTCCCAGCGGTCGTGCGCCGCCTGTCTCCCGGCCGGCGTGTTCGCATGCGTCTCCGCAGGCATGTCCGTCGCCATGAGGGGCCCCTTCGTGCTCGCCCGCCGGGCCCGTGCCGCCCGGCGGGTGGCGACATTACCGCCCGGTAGCGGCGGTTGTGGAGGGGGTGGAGGCCATCGGATCCGTACCGTTGCTGGTCAGCGGGGCGTCACCGGGCAGCAGACCGGCACCGGGGAGGTCCACGCCGGGGTCGGTGCCGGGGAGGGGGCCGGGGAGCCCGGGCTTCTCCGTCTCCGTCGGTCCGTCCGCCGGACGGGACCGCGCCGGGGCGGGCGAAGGGGGCGCGCCGGGCGCGGTCGGCGTCCCCGTCCGGGGAGCGCTCGGCCGGGCGGACGGCCTCGTCGACGGCTGGGGCGTGGAGGCGGGGTGCGACGGCTCCGGTCGCCCCGGGGACGTCCCGGGACGGTCCGGCACCACCCGGTGCCCCGACAGGAAGTACGCGTACCAGGCGAGGACCGTGCGCAGATACGCCCGCGAGTGGTTGTAGCCCAGGATCGCCCGGTCCAGGTCAGCCGGGTCGGACAGGTTCCGGCCGCCGGCGCACAGGTAGTGGCCGGCGGCGAGCGCGGCGTCGAAGACGTTGTCCGGGTCGGCCCGGCCGTCGCCGTTGCCGTCCGCGCCCCAGCGGGCCCAGGTCGACGGGATGAACTGCATCGGGCCGACCGCCCGGTCGTACGCGGTGTCCCCGTCGTACGCACCGCCGTCGGTGTCCCGGATCAGGGCGAAGCGGACGCCGTCCAGCCGGGGGCCGAGGATCGGCGTCACGGTCGTGCCGTCCGAGGTCACCCGGCCGCCGCGCGCCTGCCCGGACTCCACCTGGCCGATGGCGGCCGTCAGCTGCCACCGCAGCCGGCATCCGGGAGCGGTGCGGGCGAGTTCCGCCTCGGCGTGCCGGTACGCGGCGAACACGGTCTCGGGCAGCGCACCGCCGGACACCCGCGCCCGGGGCTCGTCCCGCCGGGCGGCCCGCAGCGGCGGCAGGTCCGTACGGTACGGACTGTCGCCCGACACGCTCGGCCCCCGCCCGCCGGAGGCCTGCTGCGTCGGCGCCGACGCCCGGGCCGGTGCCGCCCCCGGTGCCTGCGACGCCGTCAGCACGGCGAGGGCGGCCACCGCCGCAGCCGTACCCCTGGCCCCTTTGAGCCCACCCCTGAACACACGCCCTGCCATCTCCCCGTCCCCTCCCTGTGCGGATCCGTCCTCTGCTCTACGCGGCAGGGGCACGGGTCCGTCGCACGCGCGGTGGCCGGCTTCCGGCGCCGCGTCCCGGAGCCGGCCGGCAGGGGTCGTCGAAGAGGCTGCACGAATCTCCGTGCCGCGCGTTAGGTTGAGCGCGTGCGACTGAGAGTGGAGTTCACGACCGAGCCCTTCGACCTGGACGAGGCGCCCGCGCACGCCGTGGTGGCCCGCGAGGTCGTCGAGGCCGCCGAGCTGGACGCCGTGGACGTGGGCCCCTTCGGCAACACCGCGGAGGGCGGTGCCGACGCGGTGCTCACCGCCGTGGACGCCCTGCTCCGCAGGACCCTGGAGGCGGGCGCCACCCGGATCACGCTCCAGGTCAACGTGGTCGAGGGGGGCGAGGCATGAGCGGCCCGGGGGACGAGCCGTTCATCGCGGCCGTCAAGCCGCTGGTCGACGCGATGGGCGGCGAGATGATCCCGCCGGACGAGGCCGGCCCCGACGACGTCGTCCTGTCCTGGGAGGGCCGCGACGCCGTCGCCGTGCGGCTGCCGCAGCTCGCCGACTCCCTGGACCACATCCTCGCCGCCATGGAGCGCCGCAAGGGCATGCCGCTGGCCGACCTGGACCGCAAGGCCAAGCAGGAGGTCGTGCGGATACTCGAGGCGCGCGGCGCCTTCTCCGTACGGCACGGCGTGGAGACCGTGGCGAGCGCCCTCGGCGTCAGCCGCTTCACCGTCTACAACTACCTCAACCGCGAAAAGGGGGCCTGACCGGGCCGCTGCCCGGTTTCGCCGCCTCGCCGGGTTTCGTCACACGGAATTTTCAACAAACTGTTGACGTGCTGTCGGGGGAGGGCGTTAGCTATCGGCACGCCCGTTCAGCACGACGGCCGTTCGCGGCCACGGAGGCTCCCGTGACGTCCACTTCCACGCCGCCGGGCCTGGCCCGTTTCAACACGCTCGAGGAGCACGCGGCCCTCGCCGCGCTCCACGAGGTGTGCGCCTCCTCGGCGTGGGCCCGGCGCCTGCTCGCCGCCCGCCCCTGCGCCACCGTCGAGGACCTGTACGCCGCGAGCGACGCCGCCATGGCCGAGCTGACCGCCGAGGACCTCGCGGAGGCGATGGCCGGGCACCCGCCGATCGGCCGCCCCAAGCCCGGCGACCCCGCCTCCGCCCGGGAACAGCGCGGCATGGCCGGCGCCTCCGCGGAGCTGAAGGCGGAGATGCTGGAACTGAACCTGGCCTACCAGGAGAAGTTCGGCCACGTCTTCCTGATCTGCGCCACCGGCCGCACCGGCGAGCAGATGCGCGACGCGGTCAAGGAGCGGATCGGGAACGCGCCGGAGCGGGAGCGCGAGATCGTCCGCACCGAGCTGGGCAAGATCAACCGCATCCGCCTGGCCCGACTCGTGGAAGAGGAAGCCTGATCATGAGCACCAGCACCACCGCATCCGTGTCCACGCACATCCTGGACACCAGCGTCGGCCGCCCCGCCGAGGGCGTCGCCGTCCGGCTCTCGGCCCGCTCCGGGCGGCAGGCGGACTGGCAGACGCTCGGCGGCTCCGCGACCGATGCGGACGGGCGGTGCAAGGACCTCCCGGCGCTGCCGGAGGGGACCACCCACGTACGGCTCGACTTCGCGGTCGAACCGTACTTCGAGAAGAAGCAAGCCGATGCGCAGCAGGACGCCCCCGCGAATCGGGACAGCGGCGCCGGTGTGTTCTTCCCGGAGGTGGCGATCACGTTCGCCGTCGTGCCGGGCGAGCACTACCACGTACCGCTGCTGCTCAACCCGTTCGGCTACTCCGTTTACCGAGGGAGCTAGCTATGCCCACCATCCTGGGACAGAACCAGTACGGCAAGGCCGAGAACCGAGTCGTCAAGATCACGCGGGACGGCGCCACCCACCACATCAAGGACCTGAACGTCTCCGTGTCGCTGAGCGGCGACATGGACGAGGTCCACTACTCCGGCTCGAACGCCAACGTCCTGCCGACCGACACCACCAAGAACACGGTGTACGCGTTCGCCAAGGAGCACGGCATCGAGTCCGCCGAGCAGTTCGGCATCCACCTCGCCCGCCACTTCGTCACCAGCCAGGAGCCGATCCACCGCGCCCGCATCCGCATCGAGGAGTACGCCTGGGAGCGGATCGAGGCCTCCGACGCCAACTCGAAGTTCATCGGCGCCGACGAGGTCAAGCACTCCTTCGTCCGCAAGGGCCAGGAGGTCCGGCTGACCCAGATCACCTACGACGGCTCGTCGTGGGAGGTCGTCTCGGGCCTGAAGGACCTGGTGGTCATGAACTCGACCAACTCCGAGTTCTGGGGCTACGTCAAGGACAAGTACACGACCCTCAAGGAGGCCTACGACCGCATCCTGGCCACCGAGGTCTCCGGCCGCTGGCGGTTCAACTGGACCGACGACGAGCAGCGCATGCCGAACTGGGAGAAGTCCTACGAGCAGGTGAAGAAGCACATGCTCCAGGCCTTCGCCGAGACGTACTCGCTCTCGCTGCAGCAGACGCTGTACCAGATGGGCGCGCGGATCATCAATCACCGCAGCGAGATCGACGAGGTCCGCTTCTCGCTCCCCAACAAGCACCACTTCCTGGTCGACCTGGAGCCGTTCGGCCTGAAGAACGACAACGAGGTGTACTACGCCGCCGACCGCCCCTACGGCCTGATCGAGGCGACGATCCTCCGGGACGGCTGCGAGGCGAGGATCCCCGTGGACCTCACCAACCTCTGACGTTCCCTCTTTCGGCACCCGTGGCCGGGGAACCCGTCTCTCCGGCCACGGCACTCAAACTCCCCGGGGTCCTGCCGTGCCCTCTCCACATCAGCGCAAAGGACGAACCATGGCAGCAGACCGGCGCATCGTCATCGAGAACTGCGCGATCGCGACCGTCGACGGACACGACACCGAGTACGCCTCCGGGCACGTCGTCCTCGCCGGCAACCGCATCGAATCCCTCGGCGCGGGCCCGGCCCCCGAGGGCCTGGACAACGTCGCCCGCCGGATCGACGCCTCCGGCCACCTCGTGACACCCGGACTGATCAACACCCACCACCACTTCTACCAGTGGATCACCCGCGGCCTGGCCACGGACCACAACCTCTTCGACTGGCTGGTCGCGCTGTACCCGGTCTGGGCGCGCATCGACGAGCCGATGGTCCGCGCGGCCGCCCAGGGCTCGCTCGCGATGATGGCCCGCGGCGGCGTCACCACCGCCATGGACCACCACTACGTCTTCCCGCACGGCTCCGGCGACCTGTCCGGCGCGATCATCGGCGCCGCCCGCGACATGGGCGTCCGCTTCACCCTCGCCCGCGGCTCCATGGACCGCAGCGAGAAGGACGGCGGCCTGCCCCCGGACTTCGCCGTCGAGACCCTCGACGGGGCCCTCGCCGCCACCGAGGAGACCGTCCGGCAGCACCACGACTCCTCCTTCGACGCCATGACCCAGGTCGCCGTCGCGCCCTGCTCGCCCTTCTCCGTCTCCACCGAACTGCTGCGCGACGGCGCCCAGCTGGCCCGCCGCCTCGGTGTCCGGCTGCACACGCACGGCTCGGAGACCGTGGAGGAGGAGAAGTTCTGCCACGAACTGTTCGGCATGGGCCCGACCGACTACTTCGAGTCCACCGGCTGGCTCGGCGAGGACGTGTGGATGGCGCACTGCGTCCACATGAACGACTCCGACATCGCCGCCTTCGCCCGGACCCGGACCGGCGTCGCCCACTGCCCCTCCTCCAACGCCCGCCTCGCCGCCGGCATCGCCCGCGTCCCCGACATGCTCGCCGCCGGCGTCCCGGTCGGCCTCGGCGTCGACGGCACCGCCTCCAACGAGTCCGGCGAACTCCACACCGAGCTGCGCAACGCCCTCCTCATCAACCGCCTCGGCGGCCACAAGGAGGCCGCGCTCAACGCCCGCCAGGCGCTGCGCCTCGGCACCTACGGCGGCGCCCAGGTCCTCGGCCGGGCCGCCGAGACCGGCTCCCTGGAGCCCGGCAAGCTCGCCGACCTGGTCCTGTGGCGGATGGACACCCTCGCCCACGCTTCCATCGCCGACCCGGTGACCGCCCTGGTCTTCGGCGCGGCGGCCCCGGTCACCGCTTCCTTCGTGGGCGGCCGGCAGATCGTCGAGGACGGGCGGCTGCTCACCGCCGACGAGGACGCCATCGCCCGCGCCACGCGCGACGAGGCCCGGCGCCTGGCGCGGATCGCCGCCGAGGCCTGACCCCACCCGGATACTCCGGCCGGGAGGGACGGCTCCCGGCCGGTGGCCGTGGACCCGAGCGGGGTCCGCGGCGGCCGTCTCCGGGGCGCGCACACACGCGCGCCCCGGAACGGCCAACCCGTCACCAGGTCCCGCACGACCACCCGCACCACCTCCTTGACACCCACGGCCGCCGCTCGGCGCCGCCGTGTAACCGACCGGAGGGACGCCGCCGTGGCCGACCACCCCGTTGACGAAAAACTCCCCGCGCTCAAGATGGCGACGACCGGCCTGCAGCACGTGGCCGCCATGTACGCGGGAGTCGTCGCCCCACCCCTGATCGTCGGCGCGGCCATCGGCCTGACCGCCACCGACCTGACCTTCCTCACCGGCGCCTGCCTGTTCACCGCGGGCCTCGCCACCTTCCTGCAGACCCTCGGCATCTGGAAGATCGGCGCCCGGCTGCCGTTCGTCAACGGCGTCACCTTCGCCGGTGTCGCCCCGATGACCGCGATCGTCGCCTCCACCGAGGACAAGTCCGACGCCCTGCCGGTCATCTTCGGCGCGGTCATCGTCGCCGGACTCCTGGGCTTCCTCGCCGCCCCCGTCTTCTGCAAGGCGATCCGCTTCTTCCCGCCGGTCGTCACCGGCTCAGTGATCACCCTCATCGGCATCTCGCTGCTGCCCGTCGCCTTCGGCTGGGCGCAGGGACCGAACCCGGCCGCGCGGGACTACGGCTCGGCGACGAACCTGGGCCTCGCGGGCGTGACGCTGCTGATCGTGCTGCTGCTGCGCCGCTTCACCCGGGGCTTCGTCAAGCAGATCGCCGTCCTGCTGGGCCTGGTCGCCGGCACGCTCATCGCGATCCCGTTGGGCGTCACGGACTTCGGCCCGGTCGCGGACGCGGACGTCATCGGCTTCCCGACGCCGTTCCACTTCGGCGCCCCGCAGTTCCAGCTCGCCGCGATCATCTCGATGTGCGTGGTGATGGTGGTGTCGATGACCGAGTCGACCGCCGACATGCTGGCCCTCGGCGAGATCGTCGACCGCCCGGCCGACGAGAAGACCATCGCCGCCGGCCTGCGCGCCGACACCCTCGGCTCGGCGATCAGCCCCGTCTTCAACGGCTTCATGTGCAGCGCCTTCGCGCAGAACATCGGCCTGGTCGCGATGACGAGGATCCGCAGCAGGTACGTCGTCGCGGCCGGCGGCGGATTCCTGGTCCTCATGGGCCTGTGCCCGATGGCCGCCTCGCTGATCGCCGTCGTACCGCGCCCGGTCCTCGGCGGCGCGGGCGTGGTCCTCTTCGGCTCGGTCGCCGCCAGCGGCATCCAGACCCTGGTCCGGGCCGGCCTCGACAAGGACAACAACGTCCTGATCGTCGCCGTCTCCCTGGCCGTCGGCATCATCCCCATCACGGCGCCGGAGTTCTACCACGCCTTCCCCGAGACGGCCCGGATCGTCCTGGACTCGGGCATCTCGACGGGGTGTGTGGCGGCGGTCCTGCTCAACCTGGTCTTCAACCACCTGGGCGACAGCGGCCGGGAGGCCCACGACGTGACCCACCCGATGGAGCCGGGCGAGGAACTCACGGGCACGCCGAAGGCACCAGCCGCGTAGCGCTCCGGAGCCCTAGAGCCCGAACAGGCCCGGGTCCGCCGCCAGCTTCCGGAAGACCTCGGCGGGGTCGGCGACCAGCCTGCGCTCCTTCAGGTCCAGGATCCCGCCGACCGCCGTGATCTCGGCGGCCACCGTGCCGTCGGGCTTGCGGACGGTCTGCTCGATACGGAACGTCTTGCCGTCGCCCCACTCGAAGGCGCAGGTCACCTCGACCTCGTCCCCCGCGAGCAGCTCCCGCTTGTAGCGGATGGTCGTCTCCAGCGCCACCGGTCCCACCCCCTGGGATATGAGACCGGCCTGGCTGATCCCGGCCGCCTCGAGCAGCGACCAGCGGGCGTGTTCCGCGTAGTTGAGGTACACCGCCTGGTTGAGGTGCCCCTGCACGTCCGTCTCGTAGCCACGGACGGTCACAGGGACGGAAAACGGCTCGCTCACGGCTTTCCCTTCTCGCACCGGGTTCTCGCACCGGATTCTCGTGTCATGCGCAACGATCCACCGATCTTGGCATGCCCATCACGCCCGGCGCGGGGAAGCCAGGAGAAAGCGGGTCCCGGTGCGCGGCTCGCGGTGCTCGCTCACCTGCCAGCCTGCCCCCTCCAGGGTGGCCGCGCAGGCGCGCAGCGCCCCGCCGTCCGGCTCGTGGACGGCGACGGCCTCCGGCTGCGGGGTCTCCCGCACCCGGTAGCCCCCGTCGTCCGGCCCGGCCGGAGGGTGCCCGGCCGCCTCCAGGGCGAGCGCGGCGGCCTGCACGAGATGCGTGCGCTCCCAGCCGCACGGCCGGTCCACCGCCCCGTCCCGGTTGGTCATGCGGCGCAGCTCCAGCAGGCCCTGCCAGGCGCTGTGCACCTCACGGCGCCGGGCGGGGCCGGACCGCGGAGGGTCCGGTTCACCACCGGTCCGTGCCGCGAACACACCCGTGGCGGCGGGAGCCTCCCCGGCGGGCCCGGGCACCTGTGTGATGCCCTGCCGGACCCGATGCCCCTCCGGCGTCAGGAAGTGGTCGTGCGGCGGCCGGGGGTGCCGGAAGGCGAGCCCGCGCTTCACCAGCGCCGTGAGCTGCGCCTCCGTACCTCGCAGCCGGCCGGTCACCGGGTCGGCGGCGTCGATGACCCGCCGCTGCGCGGCGGTCGGCGGTCGGGTCACGGCGTGCTCCTCTCCGGCCGGTCTCGGGCACTGGCCCACCTGCTCGAAGGCTACGACCCGCCACTGACAACCGCCCCTACTGGCGGTAGCCGCCGAGGAACCGCCCGATCCGCCCGATCGCCGCCTCCAGGTCGTCCGCGTGCGGCAGGGTCAGGATGCGGAAGTGGTCCGGGGCGGGCCAGTTGAAGCCCGTGCCCTGGACCACCTGGATCTTCTCCCGCAGCAGCAGGTCCAGGACGAACTTCTCGTCGTCGTGGATGCGGTGCACCTTGGGATCGAGGCGCGGGAAGGCGTACAGCGCGCCCTTCGGCTTCACGCAGGTCACGCCGGGGATCTCGTTCAGCTTCTGCCAGGCCACGTCCCGCTGTTCCAGCAGCCGCCCGCCGGGCCTGGTCAGCTCGCCGATGGACTGCCGGCCGCCGAGCGCGGCCTGGATGGCGTACTGGGCGGGCGCGTTGGCGCACAGCCGCATGGACGCCAGCATGGTGAGGCCCTCAAGGTAGTCCTTCGCGTGCTGCTTCGGGCCCGTGACCACCAGCCAGCCGGAGCGGAAGCCCGCCACGCGGTACGTCTTGGACAGGCCGCAGAAGGTGAGGACCACCAGGTCGGGGGCGAGCGCGGCGGCCGAGTGGTGCACGGCGTCGTCGTAGAGGATCTGGTCGTAGATCTCGTCGGCGAAGACCATCAGGCCGTGGCGGCGGGCGAGGTCGAGGATGCCCTCGACGATCTCCTTCGGGTAGACGGCGCCGGTGGGGTTGTTCGGGTTGATGATCACGACCGCCTTGGTGCGATCCGTGATCTTGGACGCCATGTCGGCCAGGTCCGGGTACCAGTCGGCCTGCTCGTCGCAGAGGTAGTGGACCGCCTTGCCGCCCGCGAGAGTCGTCACCGCCGTCCAGAGGGGGAAGTCGGGGGCGGGGATCAGGACCTCGTCGCCGTCCTCGACCAGCGCCTGGACGGCCATGGAGACCAGCTCCGACACGCCGTTGCCGAGGAAGACGTCGTCGACGCCGACCTCCAGCCCGAGCGTCTGGTAGCGCTGGGCGACGGCGCGGCGGGCGGAGAGGATGCCGCGCGAGTCGGTGTAGCCGTGCGCCTGCGGCAGCATCCGGATCATGTCCTGGAGGATCTCCTCCGGCGCCTCGAACCCGAAGAGCGCGGGGTTGCCGGTGTTCAGGCGCAGCACGCTGTGGCCCGCCTCCTCCAGCGCGTTGGCATGCTCTATGACCGGGCCGCGGATCTCGTAACAGACCTCGCTGAGTTTGCTCGACTGCCGGAACTCCATGCGCCGCTTCCCCTCGCTCACTGGTGTTGCTTGGTTTTACCAAGCAGCAGCTTGGAAAGTCCAACAACTTGTCTAGACTGCGTCGCATGCCACCTCGCCGAAGCTACGACCAGTACTGCTCCGCCGCCCGCGCGCTCGACGTCGTCGGCGACCGCTGGACCCTGCTGATCGTCCGGGAGTTGCTCGCTGGTCCCCGCCGCTACACGGATCTGCACGCGGACCTGCCCGGCGTCAGCACGGACGTACTCGCCTCGCGGCTGAGGGACATGGAGCGCGACGGCCTCGCCACCCGCCGCCGGCTGCCACCGCCCGGCGCGGCCACGGTCTACGAACTCACCCCGCGCGGAGGTGAGTTGCTGCCCGTGCTGCAGGCGCTGGGGGAGTGGGGGCAAAGCGAGCTCGGGGAGCGCCGGCCGACGGACGCCGTACGGGCACACTGGTTCGCGCTGCCCCTGCTGCGCCTGCTGGACGGGGAGGGGCTCGTCGAAGTCCGCCTGGAGGAAGGGCGGTTCCATCTGCACGCCGGTGCCGAGGAGGGGCCGGTGTACGGCGACGGACCCGCCCCCGCGGAGCCCGACGCCCTGCTGGTCCTGGACACCGCCACGTGCACGGCGCTCAGCCGCGGCGAGCTGGACCTGGTCCGGGCCGTGCGGGAGGGCCGGGTCGAGGTGACCGGCGACGGCGCCCTCGCGAAGACCCTCCGCGAGGCATGAGAGAAGGCCCGCACAGGGCGGGCCTTCTGATGACGTGCCAGGCGCCGGACGACGGAACCGTCAGCCGCCCGGCGGCTCCCGTGGCGGCCGGGGGTGGCGGGGTCGGTTGGGCGCCGGGCGGCACCCGTGTCGGCCGCGGACGACGGGGCCCGACGGTCGCGGGCGACGGGGTCGTCAGGCGCCCGGCGGCACCCGTGTCGGCCGGCCCGAGCCGCGGGTCAGCGCGTACCCGGCGATCCCCGCCAGCGCGGCCAGGAAGCCGCCCGTCGCGGTCCACACCCACCGGTCCGACCACCAGCCGGATGCCCAGCCGTCCTCCGGTTCGAGCCCGGCCAGCACCGCCGCGTCCTCCCGCTCCGCCCCGGACCTCGTCGCGATCCCCGGCACCAGCGGCTCGGCCAGCGAGCCGTCCACCGCCGCCGAGCCCCCGATGTCCTCGGAGTCCACCCGGATCCGGGTGTCGACCGGGAGGCCGAGGTCGGCGGTGGTGACGCCGTTGGCCGTCAGCCGCACGTAGTACGTGCCGGGCAGCGGGTCGTTGCCCCACGGCTCCGACCAGGCACGGACCGTGCGCAGGACGCAGGCCAGCTCCACGGAGGCCGCGTCGGCCGCAGCGGTGCGCGTCTGCGCCCCGTACTGGCAGGCCTGACGGCGGCGCAGACCGTCGTAGACATCGAGCTGCCAGGTCTGGGCGGCATGGGTGTCCGGCAGCTTCACCGTCGCCCTGACCGTGGGGCGCTGCCCGGTGTCCGCGGGGAACGACCAGTACAGGTAGTCGCCGGTGGACCCGCTCGCGGTGGCCTCCTGCCCCTGCTCGACCTCGGTCGCCGTACGGAACGACGTACCGGCCCGCGTGGGGGCCGACCCGCCGTCCTGCGACGGAGTCGACGGAGTCGGGGAGGCGTCGGCCGCGGCCGGGGCGGCCGCCAGGCCCAGGGTCAGCAACGCGGCGCTCAACGCGCGTACCACTAGCATCAGTTGGTCCTCCAGACGGCGACCCGCCAGCGCGACAGCCAGCCCCATACGAGACCGGCCAGGAAGCCGGTGAGGATCAGGACACCCAGCAGCCACCAGCCGCGGCCGAGGCCGAAGGCGGCCACGTCGGCCGCCCGGTCCGGACCGTCCACGACGTCGACGGTCAGCTCCAGCGGCAGACCGGGCGTGGCCTTCACACCGGAGGCCGCCGAGAAGGAGTGCGACACGGCCAGACAGACGGCCTCGGCCGGTGCGTCCTCCTCGTCGCTCGCGGCCTTCGGATAGCGCAGACCCGTCGAGATCACGTCCGTACGGCCGGTGCCCGCCGCCTCGCCGCGCACGATCTCGCGGCCCTTGGCCGTGACCGCGCGCAGCAGGACGCCGTAGCCGGGGTTCACGGCCCGGTCGGCCGCGACGCTCACCGAGGCGCGCAGCTCCTTGCCCGGCGGGACGTCCACCCGGTACCAGCGCTGCTGCCCGAACTCCTCCCGGTCGCTGTACAGCCCGGACTTCAGCGTCGGGGCCTCGGCGCACTCGGCGGCGCCCCGCGTCGGCACCGGCGTCACCACCGGCTCGGCCGCCCGGTCCACCAACTCGTTGACCCGGTCGGTGAGTTCGTCCTGGTGCTCCACCGAGGTGTAGGTGCCGCCGGTGGCCTCGGCGATGCAGCTCAGCTGCCGGCTCAGCTTGGCGGTGGGCACCAGTCCCAGCGTGTCGATGGTCAGGCCGATGCCCTTGGCGGCGATCTCCCGGGCCACCTCGCACGGGTCGAGCGGGGCGCAGGTGTCCTCGCCGTCGCTGATCAGCACGATGCGCTTGGAGCCGTCGCCGCCCTCCAGGTCGTCGGCCGCCTTCAGCAGGGCCGGGCCGATCGGCGTCCAGCCCGTCGGGGTGAGCGTGGCGACGGCCGTCTTGGCCTCGGTGCGGTCCAGCGGGCCGACCGGGTAGAGCTGCGCGGTGTCCTTGCAGCCCGTCTTCCGGTCGTCGCCCGGGTAGTTCGCGCCGAGGGTGCGGATGCCGAGTTCGACCTCCTCGGGCGTCGCGTCCAGCACCTCGTTGAACGCCTGCTTCGCGGCGGCCATCCGCGACTGTCCGTCGATGTCCCGCGCCCGCATCGAGCCGCTCACGTCGAGGACGAGGTCGACCTTGGGGGCCTCCTGGCCCGTGGGTTCACCGGCGGCCGCTCCGGCCGGGAAGGCGAGCCCGGCCGTCAACGCGGCGAGCAGGGCACAGACGCCCGCCGCCAGCCGTTTACTTGTGATCATCGGCGGATCTTATTGATCACCGGGGGCGGGCTCCAAAACGGGCCTCAGCGCAGGGGATTGGGCAGCTCCGCCCACTGGTCCCCGGGCGTCTGCGGCGAGAGCCGCATCAGCGTCAGCGCCTTCGTGGGCAGGGGATCGGCGCGCAGCGCGGCGAGATCCGGCGTGTCCGGGAGATCCCGTACGGCCGTCTCCAGCGCCGTCGAGAGGGCCTCGCCCGACCCGGCCGTCCCGGCCAGGGCTCCTGCCACGAGTGAGCCGAACAGCTTGCGGCGGAGCGTGCGTTCGTCGTCGGTGACCATGCGGGCCGGCAGGTCGGGCACCGCGATGCGGTGCCGGGCGAGGCGGGCCGGGCTGACGCGGATGTCGGCCAGGTCGCGGTAGACCAGCCGCAGCGGCTCGCCCGCCGGTGAGAGGACCACCAGCAGGTTCTGGCCGTGTGCCTCCAGGGCCACGCCCAGCTCCAGCAGCCGCAGGCCCACCGTGAGCGTTAGCCGCGCGAAACCGGCCAGCCAGCCGGGGGAGCGGGGCAGTTCGGTCGTGGCGAGCGCCGCCACCGGCAGGATCCGTTCACCGCTGCCCGCGTACGTGCGCGGGGACTCCCGCAGGACCGCCGCGAAGTCCGGGGAGCCGGCCGCCGCCGCGCCCAGGGTGCGGGTGACGTGCAGCAGGCCGTCCGTGCGCGCCGCCGGAACCCCGGCGAACTCCGACAGCACCGCCGACGCGGCGACCGACGGCAGCGAGATGTCCCGCACCGAGGACGTCAGCCGGGCGCTGAGCGACGTCTTGACGTGCGGCCCGCCGGGCAGGGCGAGCGTGCGCAGGGACATCAGCGGATGCCCCGGACTCCGCTCCTCGCACGTCCGCTTCAGCACATGCGCCGCCTGCCAGGGATGCACCGGCAGCACCACGTGCTCCCCGTCCCGCAGGTCCCCCGGCCACACCCCCGTCACCAGGCACTCCTCCGCCCGCACCGGCACCAGTCCGAGCTCCACCACCGGCCGGTGCTCAGGCCCGTAGGCGAGCTGTTCGGCCACCGAGAAACCGGGCCGGGACCGGCACGTCGGGTGGAAGGGATGCCCGTCGACGATCCGCTGCTCCCACGCCCAGTCGCTCTCCGGCCACGCCTCCCGCTCGCCCTCCTGCCCCGCCCGCGACAGCGCCAACGAGGCCACGCTGTGCCCGAGTTCGGCGGCGAAGGCGGCGGAGTGCGGGACGGCGAGGTCCGTCACCAGCCGCGCCGGATCGTCGTATGCCGTCCCGTCGAGCCGTACGGAGGTGACGTACGCGCCGGTCGCGTACGGATCCGGCCGCGGGCCGTGCAGCCGGCGGCCGTCCGACAGGCGCAGGGTCAGCCCGTCCCGGCCCGGCTCCCCGCCGGTGACCCAGGGCAGCGGATCATGCGTGAGGCCACGCCACAGCCGCGACAGGACGGCCGCCCGGGCGCCGGGCAGTTCGGCCTCGTACCGCGGCAGGAGGCCGGGCCGTACGACGGCGAGTTCCTCGGCGACCTCGGCCTCGGCGGTGGGGGGACGGTGCACGGGCGGGCTCCTCGGGTACGAATAGGGCGTCACGGCGGGACGGCGACGACCGCATACTGATCATCTCCGCCCGGAACGCCGGCCGGAACGCTGGAAGGACCGTAGGGAACGAGTGGAACGCGTGGACCTCATGCCCCCGCCCGCCGACGACGACTCGGCCCACGGCGACGACACTGCCACCGGCCTCGCCGGGCGCGCCGACGCGTACGCCGCCGTGCCGCTGCTGAACTGCCTGCTGCGGGAGGTGGCCCGGCCGGTCCGGCAGGAGGGCGATCACCGGGTCTACCGGCTGCCCGGCGGGGGCCGCCTGCTGCGCGTGCGCGGGACGCGGCGGCCCGCCGAGCCCGAGGTGCGGGTGGCGGGTGGCTGGCGGCGCGTCGGCCACACCGAACTGGTCAAGCTCGTCGCCGAGGAACTGCGCCGGCACACCGGGCTGTCCAACCACGAACTGCCCGCCGAGATGATCGACAGCCGGGACGCCGTGGCCGCGCTGCTGGCCGCCCGGGCCCGCGCCACCCCGCCCGGCGACCTCTACCTCCGCTCCGAGCAGTGCCTCCTCACCGGCCACACCCACCACCCGGCCCCCAAGGCACGCGGCGGCGGCCCGGCCGCCGGCTGGCTGCCGTACGCGCCCGAGGCGTACGCCCGCTTCCCGCTGACCCTGCTCGGCCTGCGCGAGGACACCGTCGTCGAGGAGGGCGACACCTCGGCCCTGGACGCCCTCGGCACCGCCCCGCCCGGCTACCGGCTGCTGCCCGCCCACCCCTGGCAGCTCGACCTGGCCGCGCGGGAGCTCGACGCGGCCTTCGCGGACGGCCGGCTCGTCCGGCTCGGCACGACCGCCTTCGACACCTGGCCGACGGCCGCGATCCGCACGCTCTACGCACCCGAGCCCGACCTCTTCCTCAAGTTCAGCCTCGACGTGCGCATCACCAACGACATCCGCCGGCTCTGGCGCCACGACCTGCTCGCCCTGCGCCGGACCGACGCGGCGGTGTGCTCGGCGCTGGCGGCGTCCGACGGCCCTCCGGCCTGGCTGAGCGACCGCGGCTACCGCACCGCCGACTTCGCCTTCGAGGCCCTGGCCGTCCTCGTCCGCGACGGCTTCCACGACCGTCTGCTGCCCGGCGCGACCCCGCTGCTGGCCGCCGGACTCGTCGAGGGCTTCGACGGCAGCCCGCTCGACCGCGCCGCCGCCCCGGAGGCATGGTGGGCGGCCTACCTGGCGCAGGTGGTGCCCCCGGTCCTCACGGCCTTCGCCCGGGACGGCGTCGTCCTGGAGGCCCACCTGCAGAACACCCTCGTCGCGGTGGACGCCGACGGCACGCCCGTGCAGGCGCTGTACCGGGACGCCGAGGGCGTGAAGCTGCTGCCGGAGGTGTCGCGCGAGGCGGGCTGGGAGCGGCTCGTGTACTGCCTGGTCGTCAACCACCTCACCGAGATCGCCGGCGCCCTCGCCGCACGCCGGCCCGGCTTCGACCCCTGGCCCGCCGTCCGCCGCGAACTGGCCCGCCACGACGTCCCGGAGATCCCCGCCCTGCTCACCTCGCCCACCCTGCCCGCCAAGACCAACCTGCTGCTGCGCTGGACCGGCGCGGACGGCGCCGACGCCCGCTACCTGCCGCTGCCCAACCCGCTCCGGCATCAGCCGTAACCGGCCCGGGCGAACGAGCACGGGTGGCCGAGCGAGCGGAAGAACGCGGCCAGTTCGGACCTGAGGCGGGAGTCCGGGCGGCGGGTGAAGAGATAGCCGGTCAGGCAGCCCGTGTGGGCGACGAAGACGCCGTCGGCGCCGAACCGCTCGCGGTGCGCCAGCACGCCCTCGAACGTCGCTTTCGGCAGCACCTCCTGGGACAGCACGGCGCTGCTGGTCGCGGCCCGCGCCACGGCCGCCGCGTCCCCGCAGGCGAAGCCCTTCAGCAGGTCGGTCAGGCACTGCTCGTACGCGGCCCCGCGGCGCCGGTAGTGCTCCAGCAGCAGGGGCGTGACGGCGGCGGTGTCCACGGTGCCGGGCTCGGTCACGTAGGCGGTGTGGAAGCCGATGTCCGTGCCCAGGCGCCGGACCAGCCGGTGCCGGCCGCTGAGATACAGGGCGAACTCGTCGAGGAAGACGCTGTCGGCACGCTCGATCGCCGCCAGGACGCCGACGACCACCTCGGTGTCGTACGGCAGCGAGAAGAGCCGGAACAGGCAGCGCAGGGTCGCCACGATGTCGGCGGTCGAACTGGCCATGCCGACACCCACCCGCAGCTCGGAGCGCGCGGTCCACTCACCGGGCGGCAGCCGCAGGCCGTAGTGCTCCAGGAAGAGCCGGACCGCGGTCGCCGACTTCTCCCCGAGCGGCGACGGTGGCGGGGGCGCGCCGGGCACCGCTCCGGGGTTCACCCCCGGGCCGGGCACCGCCCCGGGGGTGAACGACACCCGGGAGTGGCGGCCGACGGGGAACGACACCACCGCGATGTCCGGATCGGGGCCCGCCCGCAACGGGCCCTGGTACAGCTCGCCGAGCGTGCCGTGGCAGACACCGGAGGCGACGCCGGACACGACGCGGGGCACGCCGGGGGAGGGCGTGCGCGGACTCGTCCGGTCACCCACGTGCGCACCTCCCTCCCCGGGGTGATCTTCGGGAAACCACCCCATGGAATGATCGCCCAGGCAGGCCAGGAGACCCATGGGCGGGCTCCCCGGACGAACCACCGGAGTGGCCCCCCGACGAACGCCCGGGGAGGATCTCCCCGGAGAGAGGGCAGGTGCGGCATGTCCGCGACGCCGTCCGACGCGGCGAACGACGATCCCCTGGACGACACGGCGGCCACCGGCCCCGTGCCGTGCCGCGTCGTCGTGTGCCGGGACTGCTGCTGCGGCAGCCCCAAGGTGACCGGGGTCGATCACGCGGCCCAGACCGAGCGCCTGCGCGCCGCGGCGCCGGTGCGGGTCTCCGACTGCCTGGACGTGTGCGACCAGGCCAACGTCATCGTCGTCCAGCCGTCCTCCGCCGGCCGGGCCGCCGGCGGACGGCCGGTCTGGCTCGGGCTGGTCAACGACCCGGCGGCGACCGAGGACGTCGTCTCGTGGGTCCGCCAGGGCGGCCCCGGCGTCGCCCCGCTGCCCGACATCCTCGACCTGTACGTCTTCAGCCCCCTCACCCGGCGGCGCCCGGACGGCTCATGACCTCGCCGCTCCCCGGCCGCGCACCAGCAGACGCAGGAAGTACGGCGTACCGATGATCGCCGTCATCAGGCCGGCGCCCAGCTGCGCGGGGGCGATGACCGTACGGCCGAGCAGGTCGGCCGCGCAGACGAGCGCGGCGCCGAGCAGGACGGCGACCGGCACCACCCGCGCGTGCCGCCGGCCCACGAGGGCACGTGCCGCGTGCGGCGCCACGAGCCCCACGAAGCCGATGGTGCCGGCCGAGGCCACGGCGGTCGCCGCGAGCAGCACCCCCACCACCAGGAAACCGAGCCGCGCCCGGGGCAGCCCGAGGCCGAGCAGCCGCGGGGTGTCCTCGTCCAGCGAGACCAGGTCCAGCTCCGTGCGCCGGGCGACCGCGACGGCCAGCCCCAGCGCCAGCACGAGCGCGACGGGCAGCACGTCGGCCGTGGTCCGCCCGTAGGTCGAACCGGACAGCCAGGTCAGCGCCTTGGTGGCGTTGAACGGGTCGGTGAGCACGATGAGCAGGCTGATCAGCGCCGTGGAGCCGGCCGCCATGCCGATGCCGACGAGGACCAGCCGGTGCTGCCGGTAGCCGCCCCGGGCGGCGAGCCCGAAGACGACGGCCGAGGCCAGCGCGGCGCCGCCGAACGCGGCCCCCGCGATGCCCCAGGAGCCCACGGCGGGCACGGTGGTCACCAGCAGCACGGCCCCCAGCGCGGCCCCGCCGGAGACGCCCAGCACGCCGGGTTCGGCGAGCGGGTTGCGGGTCACGGCCTGTACGAGCGTGCCGGCCAGGGCGAGCGCCGCGCCCGCGCACAGCGCCGCGAGCACCCGCGGCACGCGGGTGTCCAGGACGAAGGAGACGGTCTGACCTGCCCTGCCCTGCGCCCAGTTGGCGACATCGCCGAGCAGGAGCTTGCTGTCGCCCAGCAGGACACCGGCCAGCGTGACGCCGACGACCACGGCGACCAGGACGGCCACCGTGACCAGGAACGCCGTCCGGCTGGGGACGCGCAGCCGGTCCGGCGCGTCGGCACCGGCCGTGTCCCGCAGCCGCAGGGCCGTCACCACCAGGAACACGGCACCGACCAGGCTGGTGACGATGCCGGTGGGGACGGCCACCGCCGTGTCCGCCGGGATCAGGGCCCGCAGCAGCACGTCCGAGCCGAGCACGACAGCGGCGCCGGCCAGTCCGGCCGCGGGCAGGGCCGCCCGGGCGCGGACGAAGCCCCGGAACCGGCGGGCGAGCGGACGGACCAGGGCGGGTGCGCACAGCCCGACGAAGCCGATGGGCCCGGCGAGCGTGACGGCCGCCGCGGACAGCAGCGCGGCGAGCACGACGACCGTGACGCGGGTGGCGCGGACCGGGACGCCCAGCCCGCGCGCCGCGTCGTCCCCGAGGGCGAGCGCGTCGACCCGGCGGGCGACCAGCAGCAGGCCGGCGAGTCCCGCCAGGGCGACGGGCAGCAGTTGCAGGACGCCGTCGAAGCCGTTCTGGCCGATGCTGCCCTGGTTCCACTGGTAGAGGCCCTCCGTCTGCTGCGGGAACAGCAGGAGCAGCCCTTCCGTCACGGAGTTCAGGCCCAGCGCGAGCGCCGTGCCGGCGAGGACCAGCCGTACGGTGCCCGTGCCCAGGCCGGACAGGGCGAGCACCACGGCCGCCGCCAGCAGCCCGCCCGCGAAGGCGACGCCGGAGGAGGCGAGCAGCGGCAGCGAGACGCCGGTCGCGCCGACCAGCCCGAGCGCCAGGTACGAACCGGCGTTCACGGCGAGGGTGTCGGGCGAGGCGAGCACATTGCGGCTGACGGCCTGGAGCACGGCTCCCGCGATGCCGAGGACGACGCCGACCAGGAGACCGGCGGTCATCCGCGGCAGCCGGGAGGCGATCACCACGGAGGCGTCGGACGGATCGGCCCGCCCGGTCAGGGCCTTGAACACGTGCGCCGGTCCGACGGCGGCGGTGCCCTGGGTGATGTCGACGACGGCGAGGACGGCGACCAGCAGGGCGAGTCCGGCCGTCACCGCGGCCGCGCCCGCCCGGGACGCGGCCGCCGTTGGACGGGTGGCGGGGGGCGCTTCGGTGACGGCCATGACGGGCGTTACTTCGTCAGCGCGTCGACGAGGGCGTCGATGTACGCCTCCATCGACCCGGGACCGCCGAACATCCAGATGCCGTCGGGCAGCCGGTGCACCTCGCCCGCCTTCACGAACGGCAGGGAGGTCCACACGGCGTTCTTCGCGAGCGCGCCGGTGAACGGCGTGCTGGCCTTGTCGCCGTCGTTGCCTATGTAGGCGAACCGGGTGTCGTCCGGCAGGCCGGTGAGGCCCTCGACGTCGGTGGTGCCGAGGCCGTAGACCGGGTCGCCCTTGACCTTCCAGGCGTTCTTCAGGCCGAGTTCCTCGTTGACGGCGCCGAGCAGGGAGCCGCTGGTGTACGGGCGCACGGAGACCTGGTTGGAGGTGACGTAGCCGTCGGCGAAGGCGATGGAGGCGCCGTCGAGCTTCGCGTCGGCGAGGGCCTTCTTCCCCGCGGCGACCTTGGCCTCGAAGTTCTTCCGGGCCGTCCTCGCCTTGTCGGTGGTGCCGGTGGCCTTGGCGATCAGGTCGAGGTTCTTGAACATCTGCCCGATCTGGTCGGAGGCGTCGGCCGACTTGATCTCCAGCACCGGGGCGATCTTCCGCAGCTGCTTCACGGCCGCGTCGGGCAGGTCGGAGCTGGCCACGATCAGGTCGGGGGAGAGCGAGGCGATGGTGTCCATGCTCGGCTCGCCGCGCGTGCCGATGTCCTTCGGCTCGTTCTTCAGCGGGACGGCGGTGTCCCAGGTCTTGTAGCCCTTGACGTCGGCGACGCCCACGGGGTCGACGCCGAGGGTGATGAGACTCTCGACCTCGTTCCACTCGGTGGCGACGACCTTCTTCGCGGGACCGTCGAGTTCGACCTTCGCGCCGGTGGAGTCGGTGAGGCTGATGGCCTCGGAGGTCTTCCCCTTCGCGCTGTCGGCGGCGGGCTCGGTGGTGCCGCAGGCGGCGAGGGTGAGCGCCGCGGCGGTGGTGGCGGCCGCGGTGAGCAGGAGACGTCTCATGAGGTGGTGCCGAGCCTTTCGCTTCGGGTGGTGCGGGTGTGGTGGCGGCCGATCGGGCGGGTCCGCAGCCGGCCGGTGAGGGGGTCGGTGTCGACGTCGATCCGGATGCCGTAGACGGCGGTGAGCCGTTCCGGCGTCAGGACGTCCTCGGGTGGGCCGTCGGCGACGATGCGGCCCGCTTCGAGCAGGGCGATCCGGTCGGCGAGGGCCGCCGCCTGGTCGAGGTCGTGCAGGACGACCCCGACGGCGATCCCGTGGTCGTCCGCCAGGTCGCGGACGAGGTCGAGGAGTTCGACCTGGTACCGCAGGTCGAGATAGGTCGTCGGCTCGTCCAGCAGCAGCACGCCGGTCTCCTGCGCGAGGCAACTGGCGAGCCACACGCGCTGCAGCTGCCCGCCGGACAGGTGGTCGGCGCCGCGCTCGGCGAGCTCCGTGACCCCGGTCAGCGCGAGCGCCCGTTCCACCGCGTTCGACGCGTCCGGGTCCGGGCGGCCGAAGCGGCCCCGGTAGGGATAGCGGCCGAACTCGACGAGGTCCCGCACGGTCAGCCCGCTGGGCGTGGGCCGCCCCTGCGTCAGCAGGGCCACGTACCGCGCGAACTCCCGGGCGGACAGGGCGAGGCCGTCGGTGCCGCCGTCGATGCGGAGCTCGGCCCGCCGGGCCCGCTGCAGCCGGGCGATGGTCCGCAGCAGCGTCGACTTCCCGCTGCCGTTGGGGCCGACCAGGGCGGTCACCTCGCCGGGGCGCAGCGTGATCGCCGCGTCGTGCACGACGTCCGTGCCGTCGTACGACACGGTGACGTGCGTGGCCGAAAGTCGATGCCCGCGCAGACGCGCTCCGCCGGCGGGTTCTTCACCAGATCTCACGGGTGAAGGTTAGCCTAACCTAATTTCCAGGCGGGGGGCGGTCACCGAGGGCGGTGCGCCTCACCGCTGACGGCAGGCCCACGGCGGCGGACGGCGCCTCGGTGTCGCCCTCGATTAATATGCTCATTTCGTGCCGGAGGCGGAATGAGACGGGCGGCCTGGGAAAGTGTTGAGAGAGGTTCTCGCGACCCGCTACCTCACGCCCCTACGTGAGGGCGGCTCGCTGCCGGCGCTCGTCGAGGCCGATGACCTGGGCATGTACGTCGTGAAGTTCACCGGCTCCGCGCAGGGCCGCAAGGCGCTCGTCGCCGAGGTGATCGTGGGCGAACTGGCCCGTGCCCTCGGACTGCGGTTCCCCGAGCTGGTCCTCGTGCACTTCGACCCGGCGGTCGCCGCGGGCGAGCCCCACCAGGAGGTGCGGGACCTCCACAGCGCGAGCGCCGGCGTGAACCTCGGCATGGATTACCTGCCGGGCGCCCGGGACTTCACCCCGGAGGTCGCGAAGACCTTCCCGGTCGACCCGCTGGAGGCGGGCCGGATCGTCTGGCTGGACGCCCTGACCGCCAACGTCGACCGCACGGTCCACAGCTCCAACCTGATGATCTGGCCCACCCTGGGCGTCGCGCCCCCGCGCCTGTGGCTGATCGACCACGGGGCGGCCCTGGTCTTCCACCACCGCTGGGACGGCACCGACCCCGCCAAGGCCTACGACGTCCGGCACCACGCCCTCGGCCACTACGCCCCGGACGTGCGGGCCGCCGACGCGGAGCTGGCGCCCAAGGTGACCGAGGAGCTGCTGCGGGAGATCGTGGCGGAGGTGCCGGACGCCTGGCTGACCGGCTTCGCCTCTCCCGGCGAGGCCCGCCAGGCGTATGTGGCGTACCTGCACGCGCGCGTGGGCGCCTCGGCGCAGTGGCTGCCCACCGACTTCCCCAGCCGGGAGGAGGTCGCCGCCGAGCAGGCCCTGCGGACGGCGAGGAACCAGCAAGGACGCCCCGCGTGGCTGAGGCAGGTCCCCGATCTGCACGGCAGGCCCGCGGTCGAACAGGACGGGTCGGTGCACATCCGATGAGTGGCCGTGTCGAGATCGAGTACTGCACGCAGTGCCGCTGGCTGCCCCGCGCGGCCTGGCTGGCGCAGGAACTGCTGACGACCTTCGAGACCGAACTGACGGAGCTGGCCCTGAAGCCCGGCAAGGGCGGCGTGTTCGTCGTCCGCGTCGACGGCGAGGTCGTCTGGGACCGCCGCGAGCAGGGCTTCCCCGAGCCGACGGCCGTGAAGCGGGCCGTACGCGACCGAGTGGCCCCGGGGAAGACCCTGGGCCACTCGGAGCGCTAGCGGTCCCGCCGTCAGCCCTTGAGCTGCTCGTACGCCGGCAGCGTCAGGAAGTCCGCGTAGTCCTCGTCGAGGGAGACCTTCAGCAGCAGGTCGTGGGCCTGCTGCCAGTTGCCCGCCGCGAAGGCCTCGTCGCCGATCTCGGCGCGGATGTTCGCGAGTTCCTCGGCGGCGACCTTGCGGGCCAGGTCGGCGGTGACCTGCTCGCCGTTGTCGAGGACCACACCGGCGTTGATCCACTGCCAGATCTGCGAGCGGGAGATCTCGGCGGTGGCCGCGTCCTCCATGAGGTTGAAGATGGCGACGGCGCCGAGGCCGCGCAGCCAGGCCTCGATGTAACGGATGCCGACCTGCACGGCGTTGACCAGGCCCGCGTACGTCGGCTTGGCGTCCAGCGAGTCGACGGCGATCAGGTCGGCCGCCTTGACGTCGACGTCCTCGCGCAGCCGGTCCTTCTGGTTCGGCTTGTCGCCGAGGACCTTGTCGAAGGACTCCATGGCGATCGGCACGAGGTCGGGGTGGGCGACCCAGGAGCCGTCGAAACCGTCGTTCGCCTCGCGGTCCTTGTCGGCGCGGACCTTCTCGAAGGCGACCTTGTTGACCTCGGCGTCCCGGCGGGACGGGATGAACGCCGCCATGCCGCCGATCGCGTGGGCGCCGCGCTTGTGGCAGGTGCGGACGAGGAGTTCGGTGTAGGCGCGCATGAACGGGGCCGTCATCGTCACCGCGTTGCGGTCCGGCAGGACGAACTTGGCGCCGCCGTCACGGAAGTTCTTGACGATGGAGAACAGGTAGTCCCAGCGGCCCGCGTTCAGCCCGGAGGCGTGGTCGCGCAGCTCGTAGAGGATCTCCTCCATCTCGTACGCGGCCGTGATCGTCTCGATCAGCACGGTCGCGCGGACGGTGCCCTGCGGGATGCCGACGTAGTCCTGCGCGAAGACGAAGACCTCGTTCCAGAGGCGGGCTTCGAGGTGCGACTCCGTCTTGGGCAGGTAGAAGTACGGGCCCTTGCCCAGGCCCAGCAGGCGCTTGGCGTTGTGGAAGAAGTACAGGCCGAAGTCGACGAGCGCGCCGGGCACCGGGGCGCCGTCCGCGTCGACGAGGTGACGCTCGTTCAGGTGCCAGCCGCGGGGGCGCATGACGACCGTGGCGAGTTCCTCGTTCGCCTTCAGGGCGTACGACTTGCCCGACTTCGGGTCCGTGAAGTCGATGTTCCGGGTGTAGGCGTCGATCAGGTTGAGCTGGCCGAGGACCACGTTCTCCCAGGTGGGCGCCGAGGCGTCCTCGAAGTCCGCGAGCCACACCTTCGCGCCGGAGTTGAGCGCGTTGATGGTCATCTTGCGGTCGGTGGGGCCGGTGATCTCGACCCGCCGGTCGTTCAGGGCGTCCGGGGCCGGGGCGACCCGCCAGGAGTCGTCGGCGCGGATCGCGGCGGTCTCCGGGAGGAAGTCGAGGGTGGAGGTGCGGGCGATCTCGGCGCGGCGCTCGGCGCGGCGGGCGAGGAGCTCGTCACGCCGGGGCGTGAACCGCCGGTGCAGCTCGGCCACGAAGGCGAGCGCCGCTTCGGTGAGGACCTCTTCCTGCCGGGGCAGGGGCTCGGCGTCGACGATGGCCAGCGGGGACGGCGCTGGAGCGGACATGAACGGTCACTTCCTTCAGCGAGCTGTGAAGACGAGTCGGCGGTGGCACCCGGTGCCAGTCTTCCCGGATACGGCGTTCGGCGCCCGGGGAGCCGGCGGGCGCTTCTGAACAGTGGATAGTAGTTTCCTCATGGTGGAAGTTCAATCGTGTGTTGATGTCGAGATTCTCTGAGTCGAGGCAAGGTGGCGCTCCGTGCCACCTCGCTCACTCCAGGTGCGCCAGATCGGCCTCCGTGTCGATGTCGAAGGGCCGGGCCACGTCCCCGCACTCGACGAGCGAGATCGCCGGCTCGTGCTCCTTCAGATACGCGCGTGCCCCCTGGTCCCCGAGGGCAGTCGTGGCGATCCCCGCCCAGTGGGCGGCGCCGAACAGGACCGGATGGCCGCGCACTCCCTCGTACGCCGCCGAGGCGAGCGACTCCTCGCCCTCGTAGGCCGCAAGGACCCGGGCCACCGCCTCCGGTCCGATGCCGGGCTGGTCGACGAGCGCGACCAGGGCCGCCCGGGCGCCCGTACCGGCGAGCGAGTCCAGCCCGGCCCGCAGGGACGTCCCCATGCCCTCCTCCCAGCCGGGGTTGTCGACGAGGACGCACCCCGCCAGGGCGGCCCGTGCGCGTACCTCCTCGGCCCGCGCGCCCAGAACCACGTGCACACGGGCGCAGCCGCCCTCGCGCAGCACCCGCACCGCGTGCTCCACGAGCGGTCTGCCGCGGTGGGGGAGCAGTGCCTTGGGGCGCCCGCCCAGCCGCCGCCCGCCACCCGCGGCCAGCAGCAGCCCCGCAACCGCACCCGCCCCGTCCGTCGTCTCCCTTGTCGTCATGGAACCTGCATACCGCAGCAGGGCCGCCGCGCCCCGGGTCTCTCGCGCCCCCGGGCCGGAAAGTCACGCAGCGAAACAAGTCGATGACGCAATGGACTGGCGCCTGACGGCCCGCGTCGTTTACTGTCGCCCGCACCGACCGGCCGGGCGTCGGGCCGAGGCCCGGTGTGGGGGACTTCGTGTCGGAAGGGCACGCGCACGGCGAGGTGCGAGGGGGAGGACTGTGTTGCGGAGCGTGGAGCAGAAGCGGCAGCGGCCCGTGGCCGGCGACGAGGCGGATCCGCGCGTGACGGAGCTGCGCTCCGCCGTGTCCCGGCTGCGCCGACGGCTCGCCGCCCATCCCGGCGAGTTCGCCGACCGGAGCATCGCCGAGGAGGAACTCGCCGCCCTGGACGCCATGGCCGCCGACGGCATCCCCGAGATCCCGCGGCTGCACAGCTCCCTGCTGCTGATCGCCGGCGCGATCGGCTCGGTGAGCGCGCTGTCCCCCGGGCTGGCGGAGGTCCGCCGGGCGGTGGACCTCTTCGGAGGGCCGGTGCGCGGCCAGGGCTAGTCAGGGCGCCTGGCCTGCGCTACGGAAAGGTGCCCCGGTAGCCCGCGTGCGCGCCCCGGGGCTCGAAGTCGCCGCAGAGCCAGGTCTCCTGGACCACTTCGGTGTGCGCCGGCCAGAGGGCGAAGATGCCCCGGGGGCCGTGTTTGCCGTCGACCTGCCGGTAGCGGGCCTTGACGTCCCGGAAGCAGGCCAGACCGGCCATCAGGCCGTGGCCGACCGGGCTGTAGTCGGACCAGGCGCACGCGATGCAGGCCTTGAGCCGGGTGCCCGGGGGCAGTTCGCGCTGGATCGCGTACAGGCCGTTCTCGAAGTCCCCGCAGTCGTCCGCGCCGCCGTACTCCCGCCCGTCCAGACGCAGCGTGAGGACCAGGCTCTCCCGGTCCGCGCCGGACGCGGTGCCCGCGGCCGGGTCCGGCAGGCGCAGGGCGCAGTGCAGCACCCCTTCCCGGACGCCCTGCCCGGCGCCCTCGACGGGCAGGGGCAGCCGCCATTCCAGCAGGCAGGAGCAGAGGGCGCCGTGGAGGAAGCGGAACATCGCCTCGGGCGGCTCACCGGCCAGCGCGCCCAGGTCGTCCATGCTGTCGCCCTCGAAGAGGACGCCCCGGATCGTCGTACGGATCAGCTCCCGGCCGTCGGTCTCGAAGACGACCTCCTGCGAGCCGTGCCGGTCGGTGTACCGGCCGGGCCAGCGCTGTAAGCCCGTCACGCGGGGCTCTGGCTGGCCAGGGCCTCGGACAGTTCGCCGGCGACCTGCTGGAGCACCGGCACGATCTTCTCCGTCGCCGACTCCGTGACCCGGCCGGCCGGGCCGGAGATGGAGATGGCGGCGGCGGTGGGGGAGTCGGGCACCGAGACCGCGAGGCAACGGACCCCGATCTCCTGCTCGTTGTCGTCGATCGCGTAGCCCTGGCGGCGCACGTCCTCCAGCGCCGCGAGGAACCCGTCGGGCGTCGTGATCGTCTTGTCCGTGGCGGCGGGCATGCCCGTGCGGGCGAGCAGGGCCCGCACCTCCTCCGGCGGGAAACCGGCGAGCAGGGCCTTGCCCACGCCCGTGGAGTGCGGCAGCACGCGCCGGCCGACCTCGGTGAACATCCGCATCGAGTGCTTCGACGGCACCTGCGCCACGTAGACGATCTCGTCCCCGTCCAGCAGCGCCATGTTCGCCGTCTCGCCGGTCTCCTCGACCAGCCGGGCGAGGTACGGCCGCGCCCAGGTGCCCAGCAGCCGGGAGGCCGACTCGCCGAGGCGGATCAGGCGCGGGCCGAGCGCGTATCGCCGGTTGGGCTGCTGACGTACGTACCCGCAGGCCACCAGCGTGCGCATCAGGCGGTGGATGGTCGGCAGGGGCAGTCCGCTGCTCGCGGACAGTTCGCTCAGGCCGACCTCGCCGCCCGCGTCCGCCATCCGTTCGAGCAGGTCGAAGGCGCGCTCCAGGGACTGGACGCCGCCGTTGGCGGAGGAGCGGGCGGAGTCGGTGGTGCTGGCGCTGGACGTCGGCACGGGGCGTTCCTTTCGGGTAGCATTTCGCTTCCCGGGATGTTAATTCCGCTTCGTGGAAAAGTCCAGGGATGGGGTGCTGGTGTGCCCTGTAGCAGTGTGCCCTTGACGGGGCCGGAACGGGAGTGAAGACTCCTTCAACAGAACGTTGAAGAAAGGGGTTCGGGTGTCCGACGCTGAACTGGTGCTCCGCTCGACACGTGTCATCACTCCCGAGGGGACGCGCGCCGCATCGGTCGCGGTCTCCGGCGGCACGATCACGGCCGTCCTCCCCTACGACGCCCCCGTACCGGCGGGGGCCCGTCTGGAGGACCTGGGCGACCACGTCCTGCTGCCCGGCCTGGTCGACACCCACGTGCACGTCAACGACCCGGGCCGCACCGAGTGGGAGGGCTTCTGGACCGCCACCCGCGCCGCGGCGGCCGGCGGCATCACGACCCTCGTCGACATGCCCCTCAACTCCCTCCCGCCGACCACCACCGTCGCCCACCTGCGCACCAAGCAGCAGGTCGCCGCCGACAAGGCGCACATCGACGTCGGCTTCTGGGGCGGCGCCCTGCCCGACAACATCAAGGACCTGCGCCCGCTGCACGAGGCCGGCGTCTTCGGCTTCAAGGCGTTCCTGTCGCCGTCCGGCGTGGACGAGTTCCCGCACCTGGAGCGGGACCCGCTCGCCCGGACGATGGCCGAGATCGCCGCCTTCGACGGCCTGCTCATCGTGCACGCCGAGGACCCCCACCGCCTCGCCTCCGCCCCGCAGCAGCCCGGCCCCCGGTACGCCGACTTCCTCGCCTCCCGCCCCCGGGACGCCGAGGACAGCGCCATCGCCCAGCTCATCCGCGAGGCCAAGGCCCTCGACGCCCGCGTGCACGTGCTGCACCTGTCGTCCAGCGACGCCCTGCCGATGATCGCCGAGGCGCGGGCCGAGGGCGTGCGCATCACCGTGGAGACCTGCCCCCACTACCTGACCCTCACCGCCGAGGAAGTCCCCGACGGCGCCAGCGAGTTCAAGTGCTGCCCGCCGATCCGCGAGGCCGCCAACCAGGACCTGCTCTGGCAGGCGCTGGCCGACGGCACCATCGACTGCGTCGTCACCGACCACTCCCCGTCCACCGCCGACCTCAAGACCGACGACTTCGCGACGGCCTGGGGCGGCATCTCCGGACTCCAGCTGAGCCTCGCCGCGGTATGGACGGAGGCCCGCAGGCGCGGACACGGCCTGGAGGACGTCGTCCGCTGGATGTCGGCGCGGACCTCCGAACTCGTCGGGCTCGACGACCGCAAGGGCGCCATCGCCGCCGGCCGCGACGCCGACTTCGCCGTCCTCGCCCCCGACGAGACCTTCACCGTCGACCCCGCCTCCCTCCAGCACCGCAACCGCGTCACGGCCTACGCGGGCAAGACCCTGTACGGCGTCGTGAAGTCCACCTGGCTGCGCGGACAGCGCATCGTCGCGGACGGCGAGTTCACCGAACCGAAGGGGCGGCTCCTCACCCGGACCCACTGAATCCCCCCGGCCACCCGAAAGGAAGACCTGATCATCGTGACGGCGATTCCCAGCTTCACCGGCGACGCGAACCCCTACGGAGGCGGCGACCCGTACGCGGACTACCGCACCGCCGACTTCCCCTTCACCCAGTACGCCAACCTCGCCGACCGGCGCCTCGGGGCCGGGGTCATCGCCGCCAACGACGAGTTCTTCGCCCAGCGCGAGAACCTGCTGGTGCCCGAGCGCGCCGAGTTCGACCCCGAGCACTTCGGGCACAAGGGCAAGATCATGGACGGCTGGGAGACGCGCCGCCGCCGGGGCGCCTCCGCCGAGCACCCGTGGCCGACCGCCGAGGACCACGACTGGGCGCTGGTCCGCCTCGGCGCCCCCGGCGTGATCCGCGGGATCGTCGTCGACACCGCCCACTTCCGCGGCAACTACCCGCAGGCCGTGTCCGTGGAGGGCACCTGCGTCGCGGGCTCCCCGTCGCCGGAGGAACTCCTCGGGGACGACGTGAAGTGGACGACCCTGGTGCCGCGCACCCCGGTCGGCGGCCACGCGGCGAACGGTTTCGCCGTCGCCGTCGAGCAGCGCTTCACCCACCTGCGGGTCAACCAGCATCCCGACGGCGGCATCGCCCGCCTGCGCGTCCACGGCGAGGTCGTCCCCGACCCCGAGTGGCTGGCGGTCCTGGGCACATTCGACGTCGTCGCCCTGGAGAACGGCGGCCAGGTCGAGGACGCCTCCGACCTCTTCTACTCGCCCGCCACCAACACCATCCAGCCGGGCCGCTCCCGCAAGATGGACGACGGCTGGGAGACCCGCCGCCGCCGCGACCAGGGCCACGACTGGATCCGCTACCGGCTCGCCGCCCAGGCGCAGATCCGCGCCCTGGAGATCGACACCGCCTACCTCAAGGGCAACAGCGCCGGCTGGGCGTCCGTGTCGGTCAGGGACGGTGAGGACGGCGACTGGCAGGAGATCCTGCCCCGCACCCGCCTGCAGCCCGACACCAACCACCGCTTCGTCCTGCCCGCCCCGGCCGTCGGCACGCACGCGCGCGTGGACATCTTCCCGGACGGCGGCATCTCCCGCCTGCGCCTGTTCGGCTCCCTGACCCAGGAGGGCACGAGCCGGCTTGCGGCCCGCCACCAGGAACTGGGCGGCTGACGCGGCTGCCCCGTGCGGCGCACCGGCCCTGACCGCGCGGGTGCTGGGGCGCACCGGTCTGGCCGCGCGGGTGCTGGGGTGCACCGGTCTGGCCGCGCGGGTGCTGGGGCGCACCGGCCCTGACCGCACGGGTGCTGGGGCGCACCGGTCTGGCCGCGCGGGTGCTGGGGTGCACCGGTCTGGCCGCGCGGGTGCTGGGGCGCACCGGCCCGACCGCACCGGTGCGCCCCGTGCGTCTCAAGCCGCGTGGCCGCCGTCGACCGCGAACTCCGCCCCGGTCACATAAGCGGCCCCGGCCAGGTAGGCGACCATCGACGCCACCTCGTCCGCCGTCCCGAACCGGCCCAGCGCCGTCATCGCCGCCTGCCCGGACGCGTACGGCCCGTCCGCCGGGTTCATGTCCGTGTCGATCGGCCCGGGATGGACGAGGTTCGCGGTGATCCCGCGCTCGCCCAGTTCCCTGGCCAGGGCCTTGGTCAAGCCGGTCAGCGCGGCCTTGCTCATGGCGTACAGCGTGCCGCCGGGCCCCGGCACCCGCTGGGCCAGGCAACTGCCGATCGTGATGATCCGCCCGCCCTCGCCCATCCGCGCGGCGGCCGCCTGGGACGCCAGGAAGACCCCGCGCACGTTGACCGCGAGGACCCGTTCCACGTCCGCGAGCGACAGGCTCTCCAACGGCCCGAGCACACCCACGCCCGCGTTGTTCACCAGGACGTCGAGCCCGCCGAGCGCCTCGGCCGCCGCGTCCACGACACCGGCCGCGTCGGCGGCCTCCGCCGCGTCCGCCCGCAGCGCCACCGCCCGGCGCCCCAGCGCCTCCACGGCCCGTACGACGTCGTCGGCCGCCTCCTTGCCGTGCACGTAGCCGACGGCCACGTCCGCGCCCTCCCGGGCCAGCCGCAGCGCCGTCGCCGCTCCGATGCCACGGCTCCCGCCCGTCACGAGAGCCACCTTGCCGTCCAGAGTTCCTTGAGAAGTCATGGATCCATCCCAGCGCCCGGCGGCCGGCGAAGCTGGCGGCGAACGGACATCGAGACTCCGGGCCGCCGGCGACCGGGCGGCCCGGGAGGCAGCCGCACGGCCCAGCGATGAGTTGCGGGTGCCGGCGGAGTCTGAACCGATGACAGCAGACCCGTCCGCCCCCGGAAGGAAGGCACCTGCCATGGGCAAGCTCGTCTCCACCCTCTTCGTCACCCTCGACGGCGTCTACCAGGCCCCCGGCGGGCCGCACGAGGACACCCGCGGGGGCTTCACCCACGGCGGCTGGAGCTTTCCGTACGCCGACGACGACTTCGGCCGGTTCATCAGCGAGGTCTTCACCCGCCCGGGCGCCTTCCTGCTGGGCCGCCGTACGTACGACATCTTCGCCACGTTCTGGCCCAAGGTGACCGACCCCGCCGACCCGGTCGCCTCCGGGCTCAACTCGCTGCCGAAGTACGTCGTCTCCTCGACCCTGACGGACCCCGAGTGGGCGGGCACCACCGTGCTCTCCGGCGACCTCGCCAAGGAGGTCACGGCCCTGAAGGAGCGCACCGACGGCGAGCTCCAGGTGCACGGCAGCGGCGCCCTGCTCCGGTCGCTGCTGGCGCTCGACCTGGTCGACACGCTCCACCTGCTGACCTTCCCGGTGGTGCTGGGCACCGGGTTCCGGCTGTTCCCGGAGGGCTCCGTGCCGACCGCGTTCGAACACGCCGGAGGGAGCGTCACCGGCGCGGGCGTCTCGATCCAGACGTACAACCTGGCGGGCCGACCGCAGTACGGCGAGTACACCCTGCCGGAGAACGACTAGCCGCCGCGTCCCGAGCCGGCTCGCACCCATCAGTTGCTTGACGCAACGTGCTAAATTCGCAGCATGTTGGGCCGAACGTACGACAGTCAAATCTGCTCCATCGCCCGGACTCTGGAGATCGTGGGCGAGCGCTGGACCTTGCTGATCATTCGCGACGCGCAGCTCGGCCTGCGCCGGTTCGAGGAATTCCAGGACAGTCTCGGCATCGCCCGCAATGTACTGACCAACCGCCTTTCCAAGCTGGTCGACGACGGGCTGCTGGAGCGGGTCTGTTACCAGGAGCGGCCCGCCCGCTACGAGTACCGGCTGACGAGCAAGGCCCAGGGCTTGCTCGCCGCGTTGCTCGCCCTGATGCACTGGGGCGACGAGCACGCCGAGGATCCGGCCGGCCCGCCGCGGATCGCGAACCACGCGGGATGCGGAGGCGACGTCCGGGAGCGGCTCGTGTGCACCCGGTGCGGCCAAGCGGTGGGCCCGGACGCCGTCCAGCTGCTTCCCGGCCCAGGGCTCACCGACTCGCCGGCCTGACCCCCGGAACGCTCCCCGACGCCGACGGACCCGTCGGCCGTCGGCTGGGCCGTAAGTTGCTTCACGAAACTCGCCCGGCTAGGGTGCGAGTTGCTTCATGAAACTTGCCGATACTCCGCCCCGTGAGGTGACACTCGATGGCCAGGAACAAGCTCGAAGACCATCCCACCGTCGTCCAGGCCCGACGGCGCGGCCGCACGGCCGACCGGCCCGCCGGGCCGCTCGACGCGTCCTGGTTGCGCCGGCTGTGTCTCGACGCGGGCGCGGACGACGTCGGCTTCGTCGAGATCGACCGGCCGGACATCGCCGACCAGCGAGAGGACCTGAGCGCCGCGCTGCCGGGTGTCCAAACGTTGATCAGCATCGTGACCCGGATGAACCGGGAGAACATCCGCACTCCCGCGCGCTCGGTCGCCAACCTGGAGTTCCATCACACCGGCGACCACACCAACGAGGTCGGCCGGCACGTGGTGGGCGAGCTGGAAGCGATGGGCGTGCGCGCCATCAACCCCGCGATGGGTTTTCCGATGGAGATGGACAAGTTCCCCAGGAAGGCGTGGGTCGTCTCGCACAAGCCGGTCGCCGTGGCGGCGGGGCTCGGCAAAATGGGTATTCACCGCAACGTCATCCACCCCACATTCGGCAACTTCATCCTGCTCGGCACCATCCTCATCGACGCCGAGGTCAGCGAATACACCCGGCCCATCGAGTACAACCCCTGCCTGGAATGCAAGCTGTGCGTGACGGCCTGCCCGACCGGGGCGATCGCCTCCGACGGCCACTTCAACTTCTCCGCCTGCTACACGCACAACTACCGCGAGTTCATGGGTGGCTTCGGCGACTGGGCCGAACAGGTCGCGGAAAGCCGCGACGCCCACGACTACCGTTCGCGAGTGAGCGACAGCGAGAGCGCCTCGATGTGGCAGAGCCTGTCCTTCGGTGCCAACTACAAAGCGGCCTACTGCATGTCGGTCTGCCCGGCCGGTGAAGATGTCATCGGCCCCTGGCTGGACAATCGCAAGGCACATCTGACCCAGGTCGTGCGCCCGCTGCAGGACAAGGAAGAGACCGTCTACGTCGTCCCCGGTTCCGACGCCGAGCGGCACGTGGCCGACCGGTTCCCGAACAAGCGCACCAAGCATGTGGCGATGAGCCTGCGGGCGAACAGCATCGACGGTCTGGTGGAAGGCCTGCCGCTGATCTTCCAGCGCGAACAGGCCAAGGACATGTCCGCCACCTACCACTTCACCTTCACCGGCGACGAGTCCCGCCAGATCACCGTGACCATCCGGGACCGCGAACTCGATGTCGCCGACGGACACCACGGCGAGCCGGATCTCAGGATCACCGCCGACACCCGCACCTGGCTGCGTTTCCTCGCCAAGCCGTCCCTGCTGGCGCGGGCGCTGGTGCGTCGCCAGATCAAACTCCAAGGCTCCCCCCGACTGCTGCGCGACTTCGGCCGCTGCTTCCCTTCCTGATCGGGCACTGGCGAAAGCGCATCCCCGCATCATCCCTGTGAGAAATGAAAGGCGGATCATGAGCACTCTCGGCACCGACGTCGAGCTCGACCTCGTACTGGAACGCAAGGAAACGATCGCCGAAGGTGTCGTGCTGCTGACGCTGCGCCACCCGGAAGGCCGTCCACTGCCGGAATGGCAGCCGGGAGCCCATATCGATCTGATACTGCGAGCCGACCTGGTCCGGCAGTATTCACTGTGCGGGGACCCGGGGGACCGGTCCCGCTTTCAGGTCGCGGTGCTGCGTGAACCGGAAAGCCGCGGCGGGTCGAGCCACGTGCACGACGTGCTCACGGAAGGCGAATCGGTGCGCATCCGCGGGCCGCGCAACCATTTTCCGCTCGTGAAGGCCAAGAAATACCTGTTCATCGCAGGCGGAATCGGCATCACCCCGATCCTGCCCATGGTGGCAGCCGTCCACGCGACCCGCGCCGACTGGCGCCTCGTCTACGGGGGCCGCACCCGCGCCTCGATGGCGTTCGGTGAGACGCTGCGGCGAGCCTACGGAGAGCGGGTGAGCCTGCGGCCGCAGGACGAGTACGGGCTGCTGGACCTGGCTTCCCTGCTCGGCAAGCCGCAACGGAAGACAGCCGTCTACAGCTGCGGTCCCGAACCGCTGCTCGCGGCGGTCGAGGCCGGCTGCGAGAAGTGGCCGAGCGGATCTCTGCACCTGGAGCGCTTCGCCCCGAAACCGGACCTCACCGCCGGGCCGCAGAGCAGCTTCGAGGTCGAGCTGGCCCAGTCCGGGAAGAAGCTGCGGGTGTCCGAGGACATGTCCGTGCTCGAGGCCGTCGAAGCTGCCGGTGTGCCGGTGATGACCTCCTGCGAGGAGGGAATCTGCGGGACCTGCGAGACGAAGGTGCTGTCCGGGGAGATCGACCACCGCGACTCGGTCCTTACCGATGAGGAGCGCGCCGCGGGCGACACCATGATGATCTGCGTCTCCCGAGCCAAGGGCGACCGCCTGGTCCTCGACGTCTGATCCGTTTCGGACGGGGCGTTTCACGCCCGGGGCTCCTCGGGCGTGGTGCGCAGGACATGGTGGGAGGGTTCGGTGCGCGCGCGGACCAGGTGGCGGCTGATGACGAGGCACTGGATCTGGTTGGTGCCCTCGAAGATCTGCAGTGGACGGTGTCGGTGGACAACGCGAAACCGGAGAGCCGCCCCGATGTGCTCACCTTCACCACCGACCCGCTGACCGCACCGCTGGAGATCTTGGGAGCACCCGTCGTCGAGCTGGCGCCCACCAGGAGCGGACACCGGATACGTCTGTTGACAGCCGGCGGCTCCCACCCGCGGTACGTACGCAACGAGGGCACCGGTGAACCGCCCGGCACCGGACGCGAGTTGCGGCCGTGCACGCACACCGCCCACCACGACAGGGGCGCGGTGTCCCGGCTGCTCCTGCCGACGCCGTCCGGGTGAGGAGCGGGCGCCCGGTCGGAGACGATCCGTCCCTCGCCCGTTACCGCACCACCGGCAGGACGATGCGGGAAGGGCGGTCGGGGTCGTGGAAGATCTGCTGGCGGGCCACTCGGGCCGTGGTCGCGCTCGCCTCGGGTTCGCCCGTGTTGAGGTTGCGGTCCCAGCGCGGGAAGTTGCTGGAGGTGACCTGGACCCGTATGCGGTGCCCTTGCCTGCCACGACGCCTTGTGGAGGACATGGTCGACCGGGTCTCCTCCGACGCGACACCCCCGATCGGGGTGACCACGGCGGGCTGGGACCGTCACGCCACCGCGTTCAGCAGGCCGGCCAGTACGTCGGGCCGTTCCAGGGCGATGAAGTGGCCGGCCTTCGGCACCTGCGTGAAGTCGGCGGCCGGCAGCAGCCGCCTGTTGGCCTCTCGGTCCGAGGGACGGGACCAGTCGTGCTCCCCGTAGACGAGGTGGACGGGGGCCTTGACCTCGGGGTAGCGAGGGCGGGCCGCGATGAGGCTGGGCAGGGCCTGGTACACGGCCCGGGCGACGGTCGGGTAGCCGGGGCGCTTGCCCACCTGGAGCAGCTCGTCCACGTAGTCCTCACGCAGTGCGCTCTTGTCGCCGAGGCCGCCCTGCAGGATCTTGCTGAGGGCGGGCTTGGGCTCCACCCCGGCGATCACCGGGCCCACTCCCGGTGCGAGGACACCGCTGACCACCACGCGGGCGAGGAGGCCGGAGCGGGCGATCCCGCCGGGGAAGTCGTAGGTGTTCACCGCGACGACGCGCCTGACCCGCTCGGGCAGTTCGGCCGCGGTGGTCAGGGCGAGCACCGCCCCCATGGACTCCCCGACCAACGTCACGTCGTGCAGGTCGAGTTCGGTGAGGAGACGGGTGACGCCCGCGCGCATGGCCGGCTCGTCGTACGACGCCCCCGGCACGATCTCGGAGTAGCCCATCCCCGGGAGGTCGAGGGCGTACACGGTGTACTGGTCCGAGATCAGCGGGATGAGGTGGCGGAAGTGCTCGGCCTGGGTGCGCACGGTGTGCAGCAGGACCAGCGGGGCACCGCTGCCCGCCTTGAGGTAGCGCAGCGTTCCCTCACGGCTGTGGCCTCCCGTGCGCGGAGCGATGGTGTGGCTGGTGGTCCCGGGAATGTGCAGCGTGGGACGTGATTCCTGTCTGGGCATCTCGCCGTCTCCCTGTCCTACTCGGCCAACTGGGCGTACAGCCCGGCCAGGTCGCCGGCGAGGCCCGCCTTGACCTGACGCGAGATGTCGTCGGCGAGCACCTCGTACGCGCCCGTCTCGACGCCGTCGAGGGCGAGCGCGGCGACGTCACGAGGGTCGGACTTGGGCGCGTCGACATCCGCCGCCAGGTCTGTGTCCACGTACCCCACGTGCAGTCCGGTGACGGCGATGCCGCGCGGCTGCAACTCCAGGCGCAGGGAGTTGCTCTGCGACCACAGGGCCGCCTTGGAGGCGCTGTAGGAGCCGCCGAGGGCCAGCCAGGACAGCACGGAGTGGACGTTGAGGAGGTGGCCGCCGCCGTTGCGCTCGATGATCGGCACGAAGGCGCGGGTGACCAGCAGCGGACCGTAGAAGTTGGTCTCGAACTCCCGGCGCACGTCGTCGACCGGGGAGTCGAGGAAGGAGGCGCCGACCGCGGCGCCCGCGTTGTTGATCAGTACGGTGACGTCCTGCGCCTGGGCGGCGGCCGCCGCGACGGAGGCCGGGTCGGTGACCTCCAGGGCCACCGGGACCGCGTCGGGGTGCGTCACGGTGCGCGGATCGCGGGCCGTGGCGTAGACCTTGCCGGCACCGCGCGCGTACAGCTCCTCCACCAGCGCCTTGCCGATGCCGCGGCTGCCGCCGGTGACGAAGACGCTCGCGCCCTTCAGAGCGGTCATGACTACCTCCAGAGAATGGGAAACCGATCGGTTTCCATGTCCCCGCTACGGTAAACCGATCGGTTTCAAGGCGCAAGCGTGAAGGGGAGGGGCGTCGCTCGGCTGCCGGGCTCGGCGGTTTCACGGCTCGGAGGGTTGCCCGCGGCTCGGGCTTGCCTGGGGGAAACCGATCGGTTTACGGTGGCGAAACGATCGGTTTCTCGCCGTTGCCTCAGATGGGCGGGTCCCGACCCCGAATCACCAGGAGCACGGATGACTGCCGCGCGCGACGCCGAGGGGCAACCGACGGCCCCGACTCCCAGGCTTCCGGCGAAGCTGGCCGCCCACCCGTCGGTGCAGGCCGTACTCGCCCGGCGCAGAGCCGGTGACGCGGCGCGTCCGCCGGCCGTGATCGACGCCGCCTGGCTGCGCGAGCTGTGTCTCGCGGCCGGCGCGGACGATGCCGCCGCGGTCAGCCTGGACCACCCCGACCTGGCCGGCGAGCGCGAACACGCGCAGTCCGCGCTGCCCGGCACCCGCTCCCTGATCGCGATGACGGTCCGGATGAACCGCGACAACTGCCGCTCCCCGGCGCGCAGTGTGGCCAACCAGGAGTTCCACCAGGCCGACGAACAGGCCAACCACGCCGCCCGCAGCGTCACCCAGGCCCTCCAGGACGCCGGCTACCGCGCGCTCAATCCCTCCGTCGGCTTCCCTCAGGAGATGGACCGCTTCCCCGGGGAGCGGATCTGGGTGGCGGCGCACAAGACGGTCGCGGTGGCCGCCGGGCTCGGCGTGATGGGCCTGCACCGCAACGTCATTCACCCGAAGTTCGGCAGCTTCGTCCTGCTGGTCACCGTCCTGGTGGACGCGGAGGTGAGCGAGTACGGGCAGGCGCTGGACTACAACCCCTGTATCGACTGCAAGTTGTGCGTCGCCGCCTGCCCGGTCGGCGCCATCGCCAAGGACGGCGCCTTCGACGCGCTGGCCTGCACCACGCACAACTACCGCGAGTTCATGAGCGGCTTCACCGACTGGGCGCAGACGGTGGCCGACAGCGTGGACGCCGCCGACTACCGCTCCCGGGTCACGGATTCCGAGAGCGCCTCCATGTGGCAGAGCCTGTCCTCGCCTCCCGGCTACAAGTCCGGCTACTGCGTTGCCGTCTGCCCCGCGGGCGAGGACGTCCTGGGCCCCTACCTGGACGACCGCAAGGCGTTCATGGACACCGTGCTGCGACCGCTCCAGGACAAGAAGGAAACCCTGTACGTCCTGCCGGGCTCGCACGCGCAGGAGTACGCCCGGCGCCGTTTCCCCCACAAGCCCGTCAAGGAAGTCACCGGCGGCTGGCAGCCCCCGGCGCAGCGTTCCACTTCCCTCGAGCGAGAGAAGCGCACGTCATGAGCGGCATGCACCCCTTCCGCGTCCTGCGCGGCAAGCCTCGGTGGAGCGCCGTCGCGGTCTCCGGGATCGGGGCGCTCACCCTGCTCGCGGTCTGCGGCACGCCCGGCATGCTGGTGGTCACGCTGGTCTTCATCGGGATGGCGGGGCTGGGTCATGATGGCGGCCGGACTCGTGGCGGCCGCGCTGTTCGGCTTCGGCGTACTGGGGTGGTACGACCGTAAGGGGCTGCACCGCATCCCGGACCCGCCCTGGAAACCGATCAGTTTTCAACGCGCGGGAATCGAGTTAACCTCCCCATATGACCACCGAAGTGAAACCGAGCCCCAGGGAGCGGCTGCTGGAGGCGGCGGCCACGCTCACCTACCGGGACGGCGTCGGCATCGGCGTCGAGGCGCTGTGCAAGGCGGCGGGAGTGTCGAAGCGCTCCATGTACCAGCTGTTCGAGAGCAAGGACGACCTGCTCGCGGCGAGTCTGGAGCGGCGCACGTCCGCCTATGCGGCGGCACTCCTGCCCGCGGCGGACGACGGCCGTTCACCCCGGGAACGGATCCTGCACGTCTTCGAGCAGGTGGAATCGCAGTCGCTCAAGCCCGAGTTCTACGGCTGCCCCTTCCTGGCCGCGCAGATCGAACTCAAGGACCGGAGCCACCCCGCGAGCCGGGTCGCCCGTGGGGTCAAGGCGAACCTGACCGCCTTCTTCCGTGCCGAGGCCGAGCGGGGCGGGGCGGGCGATCCCGAGCTGCTGGCCCGGCAGCTCAGCATGGTCTTCGACGGCGCCAGCGCCCGTGCGGGCATCGGAGCGGACGAACTGACGGGGCTCGTCGCGCCCACGGTGATCACCCTGCTCGACGCGGCGGGCATGCGCTGACGCATCGCCCCTCCGGAGCGCTTCCCTGTCGCCCGGCGCTCGGCGGAGCCCTGCCCTGCGTCCCTCTCTCTGCTTGCTCGCCCTGCTTGGGCTCGCAGCCGAAACCGATCGGTTCGCAGTGGGGGAAACCGATCGGTTTTCGGCGAGCGTTCTCGGCTCAGCAGCCGTAGTCGACCAGGTCGAACGACTCGTAGTGGTCGGCCGTGTAGTAGTCCTCCTGGTGCTCCTCGCCGGTGACGATGCGGCGAGCTCCGCGCGTGGACGAGCCCGGAGTGATGACGGTGTACTCGTGGTAGTAGCCGGACGCCTGGCTCGGCAGGATGCCTTCCCGGTTCTGGAAGACGGTGCCGTCCTGGTCGTACGGGAAGGGCCCGCCCTGCTCGATCAGGTCGAGCGTGTCATGTGCCTGGGAGGGCAGATCGCTGTAGCAGATGCTGCCGACCGCGGCGGCCGCCGGGGTGGCGGTGACGGTGCCGCCGACGAGGAGGGCGGAAAGGACGGCGGCCGCGGCGCCGATGCGGGTGATTCGTGGGGGGAATCTCATGCCGTCATGATGACGCGCGTAGACAGTGGCATGTCAATGTCAATCTCGGAGATTCACCCCTCAAGTCCGATGATTTTTCGGGAAGTTAACCTCCGCCGGACCTCCGGCTCCCGGCCGCGGCGAACAGGGCGACGCCCAGTACGAGCAGCGCGACGCTCGCGTAGACCTCGAAGCCGTCGAGGAACCCCAGCCGTTGCACGACGCCCCAGTTCCAGTCGGTGAACTCGTGCACCAGGCCCGCCACGCCCTGCAGGAGGGCGAGGACGCCGAGAATCTCCAGCACCTGCTTCATTCCTCGAGCCTCGTCCCGAGGGCCCGCCGCGCGCATCGGCCGCGGGGCGGGCACTCCGGAACGGAAGTTCCCTCTCCGGCTCGGCCGGCCGCGCCGAAAGTCTGCGGTGCGGCGACTTTGGTCGACGATCTCTCCCGAGGAGAGGTGGAACGGGCCTCGGCTGCGTAGATTTGTCGACCGTGAAGCGTGACGACGTGGGGCAGGCCTCCCCGGTGCCGTGGGGAGAGACACCCGCGCTGTTCACCGGGCGGAGATGGTTCATCCCGTCCGCGCTCCTCCACGAACTCGAGCCCGACGCCACCCGGGCCGGACGGCGGCCCCGGCGCACCGCCCGGGACTGGGTCGTCGACTTCTCCTGCTTCCTGCTGGCCGTCGTGGTGGGCGCGATCGCCGTCGAGGCGCTCCACCACAACCCCCACGTGCCGCCCGGACTGGCCGTCGTCGACCAGGTGGTCGGCGCACTGGCCTGCGCGGCGGTCTGGCTGCGCCGCCGCTGGCCGCTGGGGCTGGCCGTGGCCATGACGCCCGTCACCTTCGTCTCGGACACCGCGGGCGGCGCGGGCCTCATCGCCCTGTTCACGCTCGCCGTGCACCGCCCCTTCCGGTACGTGGCCTGGGTGGGCGGGGTCAACGCGGCGCTGGCCCCGCTGTACTACTGGCTGCGTCCCGACGCGGACGTCCCGTACGTGGTGAGCGTGCCCTTCGCCGTGGTGCTCACCGTGGCGATCGTGGGCTGGGGCATGTTCGTACGGGCCAAGCGGCAGCTGCTGCTGAGCCTGAGGGACCGGGCCCGGCGGGCCGAGACGGAGGCGCGGCTGCGGGCCGAGCAGGCGCAGCGGCTCGCCCGCGAGGCCATCGCGCGGGAGATGCACGACGTGCTCGCCCACCGGCTGACGCTGCTGAGCGTGCACGCGGGCGCCCTGGAGTTCCGGCCCGACGCGCCCCCGGCGGAGACGGCGCGCGCGGCGGGCGTGATCCGGGAGAGCGCGCACGAGGCCCTGCAGGACCTACGGGAGATCATCGGCGTCCTGCGGGCGGGTGAACCCGACGACACGGGCCGGCCGCAGCCGACCCTCGCGGCGCTGGACACGCTGGTCGCCGAGTCCCGTGAGGCCGGCATGAAGGTCTCCCTCGACCAGCGCGTCGACGACCCCGCCACCGTCCCCGCCTCCGTCGGCCGCACCGCCTACCGGATCGCCCAGGAGGGCCTGACCAACGCCCGCAAGCACGCGCCCGGCGCGGAGGTCACCGTGTCCGTCGGCGGCGCACCGGGCGAGGGTCTCGCCGTCGCCGTACGCAATCCGCCGCCCGAGGGCGAGGTGCCGCCCGTCCCCGGCTCCGGCCAGGGTCTGATCGGCCTGACGGAGCGGGCGACCCTCGCGGGCGGCCGCCTGGAACACGGCGCCACTCCGGACGGCGGATTCGAGGTACGGGCCTGGCTGCCGTGGTCGTGATCCGAGCCCGCGGGCCGGCACGCGGCCGCGGGCCTGCATGAGGCCGCGTGCCCCTCAGGGCCGCCCGGCTGTGCGGCACCTCGCCAGCCCGTGCGGCCACCCGCCCGTGCGGCCACTCGCCTACGAGGCCGCCAGCCCGTGCGGCCGCTCGCCCTGCGGCCGGTCGCTCGTACGGCCGCTCGCCCTGCGGCCGGTCGCGGGTCCGCCGCCGCGGCCGGCGGCCTGAGGGCCTGGACCGAAGCACTTGTGGCCGGTGAGGTGGCCGGCGGATCATGGGCATATGTCGCCCGTCGCACCGCAGTTGGAGGTCGCGTCCGTGCCGCGGGAGGTGACGGCGGTCCGGGCGGGGTTCGGGTGGCCGTCGGAGCGGGAGCCGGCCGACCGGGTCGCGATCCTCTGCGACGACCGGGGCGGGGCGCGAACGAAGGGCGTGATGTGACGACACCGTACGACCCGCAGGCACTGCTGTGGGAGATCGAGCAGCGGACGCGGGGCGTCGTCAGCGGTGAGGATCTCGCCGGGCTGGCCGCGCTGGTGCTGGACCGGCTGGGCTGTACGACGGCCCGCCAGGCGTACGACCGCCTGTACGCGGACTGGGCCGGACTGCCCCGGGGCGGTGTCGCGTCCGGGCTGCGGGCCGGTCAGGTGCTCAGCCTGCTCCCGTTGCTGCGGCTCGAAGGGCCGCTCGCCGACACGCGGCAGGAGGAGGAACTGTGGCAGGCGATGTGGGAGCACGGGCCGGCGGACGAGACGTGGAAGGCGAACGTCGTCGTCAAGCACAGCGCGTGGGGCCTGCGGCACCTCACCGACCCCGCGCAGCTGGAGGCGGCGCTGGCCCGGATCGAGCGGGCCCGGGCCGCGCACCCGCCCGGCACCCGCATCCGCGAGAACCTGGACATGGCCCATGCCGGACTGCGGACCTATCTCGGCCAACTGGGCGGCGGCGAGGACGATTTCGACACGGCCGTCGACGACATGGCCCGGCTCGCCGAGTCCTCGGACCTGACACCGGACCAGCGTCTGGTCATGGCCGCGCAGATCGCCCTGCTCCGCATCCACCAGGCCTTCCGCCGCGCGGACGAGCCGGCCCTGGCCGAACAGATCCAGGTACTCGAAGCCGCCCTCACCCGGCTGCCGGCCGACCACATGGACCGGTTCGCGTTCGAGTCGCACCTGGAAGCCGCCCGGGGCTCCCTGACCTACCTGCGGGCCCAGCGCACCGGCCGGTTCGAACCGGCCGCCGAAGGAGCGGACGCCGCGACGCCCACCCATGAGATCCGGCGCCGGATCGCCACCCTGCCGGTCAACGCCCAGGCCGACAAACTGGCCGAAGCGGCCTTCGCGGTGGGGCAGCGCGCCCTGCTCGCCATGGACCACCAGGGGATGCTGGAGTCCCTGGCCCTGCGGGAGGCCGCGCTGGAACTGCTCGAACCCGACGACGACCGGTGGATCCGCGTCGCGGGCGGGCTGGGCGTCAGCCACTGCGTCATGGCCGACCTGCAGTTCGCACCACCCGCCGACCGCCCCCTCCACCTCGACCAGGGCATCGCCTGGCTGCGCCACACCCTGAGGCTCACCGGCGGACCCCACCACCCGCTGTGGGGCGGCACGGGCTTCAACCTGGCCAAGGCCTACCGCCTGCGGGGCGACGCGCACGCGCACGACAGCCGCGTCAGACGCCTGAACTACGACGCCTCCCGCCGCGTCGGCCTGGAGTGCCTGCGCGCGGCCGCCTGGAGCTCCCTGCTCCAGTCCGGTACGGCCCATGCCGCGCAGACCGCCCGGATGGCGGGCGGCCAGGCCCTCGACGTGGCCCGCTGGTGCCTGGCCGACGGCGCCCACACCGACGCCGTACGGGCCCTCGACGCGGGGCGTGGTCTCGTCCTGCACGCGGCGACCGTGGCCACCACCGTGCCCGACATGCTGAGGGAACTCGGCCGGCCGGAGCTCGCGCGGGAATGGCAGGACGCGGGCAGCGTCCCCGAACTGGGGGAGGAGATGCTGTTCGCCGCGCAGACCGCGGTCGCCGGGCCCTCCAGCCGGCTGCGCCGGCGGGTCCTGGAGGCGCTGGCCGGCTCCCCACGGCACCAGGCACTGCTGGACGTGCCCTCACCCGCGGACATCGGCAACGCGCTGCGCGCCCTGGGCGCCACGGCACTGGTCTACCTCGTGCCCGGCGACGGGGCCGTCCCCGGACTCCTCGACTCCCGGCCCGGCTCCCGGTCCGACTCCGGCGCGGCCGTCGTCGTCACCGCCGACGGCACCACCCGCTCCCTCGACCTGCCCGACCTCACCCTGGACGCACCCCCACTCACCAGGTACCGCGCCACCGGCGCCCCGGGCCGTGCCGCCGACGGCCCGGACGACGCCGGGGCGGCCGCGGGCCGGGGGACGGGCATCCCCGGCGCCGCCACCCGCGCCCCGGGCAGCGGCACGGGCTTTTCCGGCGCCGGCTTCCCCGACAGCGGCACCGGCTTCCCCGACAGCGGCACCGGCTTCCCAGGCAGCGGTACCGGCTTTCTCGCCTCCGCAATGGGCGCCCCGGGCACCGGCACCGGCTTCCCCGGCCACTCCACCCCCGCCCCCGGCCGCGACGCCGGTGGTCCGCTCGTCGCCGAGTCGCCGTCCGGGCCCGCCCCGAGCCCGGAGGCGAGTCGGCACGCCCTGGAGGAGCTGTGCGCCTGGGCCGGTACGGCGGCGATGCGACCCGTGCTGAGCCGGCTGCCGCGCGGCTTCGGCCGGGTGCCCTCGCTGGTGCTCGTCCCCATGGGCGACCTGGGTGTGGTGCCCTGGCACGCGGCCCGCGTGCCGGGCCGGCGCCGCTCGCACGGATACGCCTGCGAGGAGGCGGCCATCTCCTACACGCCCTCCGCCCGGCTGCTGTGCGAGGTGGCCGCCCGGCCCGCCACCGGCACCCGGCAGACCCTCGTCGTCGGCAACCCCACCCGCGATCTGCACCACGCCGGCGAGGAGGCCGAGGCCGTCCACCGCGTCTTCCACCCGGACGGCGACCTCCTCGGCCCCGGCACCGCCACACCCGCGGCCGTCACCGACTGGCTGCGCCGGCAGCGGGGCGGACTGCTGCACCTGGCCTGCCACGGCGTGGTGCGCCAGGGGGAGCGGCACAGCGCGTATCTCGCCCTGTCCGGCGGGCGGTTGGCGGCGGAGGAACTGACCGAGGGCGCGACCCGCTACCGCGGCCTGGACCTGGTGGTGCTCGCCGCCTGCCGCACCAACGTCTCCGGGCACGGCTACGACGAGGCGTACAGCCTGTCCACCGCGTTCCTCGTCGCGGGCGCCCGCTCGGTCATCGGCTCCCTGTGGCCGGTGCCCGACGAGGCGACGTCCCTGCTGATGTACATGACCCACCACTTCATGAGCCGGGAGGGCCTGCCGCCGGGCCGGGCGCTGCGCAGCGCCCAGTCGTGGATGCTGAACGACCGCCGCGAGGCGCCGCCCGGCATGCCGGACCGGCTGCGGGACCGGGTGGGCGACATCCGCGGCGACGACCTGACCGCCTGGGCGGGCTTCACCCACCTCGGCTGGTGACGGCTCCTCACACCTCCGTGCGGACGACGACCTGTGCCGTCCCCCACCGGCCCGCCCCGTACGCCGGACCGCCCGCGTCCCGGCCGCCCTCGGTGCCCGCCCCGACCAGCCGCAGCAGACCGCCGCCACCACCGGCCGGCGCCGGGCTCAGGCGCGCTCCGGAGGGCGCGGCGGGGGACCAGGCGGGCAGCCGGAAGGGGGCGAGGTTCAGTTCGTCCTCCGCGACGATCACCTTCAGCCAGTCCCGGGTGAAGGCACCCGGCACCGGTGCGCGCCCCTGCGGCAGCCGCAGCCACACGGGCTGCCCGCGCCGGGCCCACCCGGCCCTGCCGTCCCCGATGAACTCGCCCTCGAACAGGTGCGGGGACGAGCCGTAGCTGTCCGTCAGGTCGAGCAGGACCGCCCACAGGTCCCGCCCGGAGGAGTTGTGGATCCCCACCCGCACCTGCGGCTCCCGGCCGCCGGGCGCGTACCCGCAGACGATCTCGCCGTCCGCCGCGTGCCGCAGGCTGCCCACCGGCGTCTCCTCGACGGTGATCCGCACCAGCGACGACAGCAGCGGATCGGGGTTGGCGAGATCCCGGATGTGGTGCCAGCGCGCGATGTGCGCCAGGCAGTCGGCGACGCGCGCCGCGTCCGCGGGGGAGCGCAGCGGCAGGTCCGGCACGGGATGACCGGCCCCGCCCGACACCCGCGCCCGGCCGCCCCCGGCCGCCACCCGCAGCCGCAGGGGGCCCGCTTCCGCGGATTCCGAGGAGGGCCCGTCCGGCGCGAGGGCCAGTGCGGGCACCGCCTCGACGGCCTCGGCGACCAGGCGCACGGCGACCGCCTCACCGGACAGCGCCACGACGGTCGGCGGGAACGCCAGCGCCGACGGGGTGACGGCATGCGCCAGCCGCTCCTCCTCAGCCGTCGGCCGCCAGCCGACCGGTTCCACCAGGGCCGACTCGGGGCGCACCTCCCGCACCACCACCGCACGCGCCCCGGCGTCCCCGAGCAGCGCGAACTCGGCGCCCGCCGAGCGCAGCCCGTGCGCCGCACCGCAGTTGACCTCCCACCCCCACGGCGTGTGCCGCAGCAGGAACGGCGAGGCCGGCACCGGCTCGCCGGACAGGAAACCCCCGTCCTCCGGCCCGCGCAGCTCGGGATGCTGGAGCAGGCTCAGCGCGCGCACCCCGCCCTCGGTGAGCGCGTGCACCTCGCCGTACGTGGCCGTGGGGCCGAGCCGGTCCAGCGCGCTCAGCAGCGCATGGCTGAAGCACCCCCGGATCCGGCCGTCGAGGAAGTGCTCGTACGCGCGCTCCTGCGGCCGGCAAGCGGCCAGCAGCACGTGCCGGCCCGGCTCGGGCCCCTGCCCTCCGCCGTCGCGGGACGTCCCGCGCCACCAAGGCTGCCAGGGCACACCCCGCACCGCGGCACCCGAGGGCACGCCGCCGTCCTCCCGCGTCGCACCGCCCGAATGGCAGCAGTCCAGCACCGCGACGACATGCGTGCCGCGCGCGGCGAAGCGGTCGAGGAGCGCGCCGAGTTCGGTGTCCCGCAGCACCGGCTGCCCGCCCGGAACGAGGCTGTCGTGGCACACCAGCGCCTGGGACCAGCCGGTGGCCTCGCCCGGATCGGCGGTCGGGCTCTGGCTGCCGTGGCCGGCGAACCACAGCAGCGCGGTGTCGCCCGGGCCGCTGCGCCCGAGGTGCTCCTCCAGACCCGCGAGCACGGCCGCCCGGGTCGCGCGGTCGTCGTACAGCGTCCGGATGCGGACCGGCGGGCCGCTCCTGCTCCGCAGCCAGCTCTCCGCGGCCCGCACGTCGTTGACGCAGCCGCTCAGCGGCCGTCCCGGGTAGTCGTCGATGCCCACGAGCAGGGCGTACACGGTGCGCATGCGCCGATCCTTTCAGGCGTGCCCCCTTCGCTCCGCGGCCAGTTGACCAGGACGTGGCGATGGCTGATGTTGGTGCCGCCACAACACCACGCGTAACGGAGGGAACACGCACGTGAGTTTCGGGGGACCCACCAACCCGTACCAGCCGCCCCGGCCGCCGAACGGCGGACCCTACCCGCCGCCTCCGGCCACCGGCCCCTACGTGCCGCCCCAGCCGGGCCCGGCACCATGCGGCCCTCCGCCGCCCCAGCCGTACCCTCCCCAGCCCTACCCGCAGCCCCGGCCCTACCCGTACGTGCCGCCAGGAGGGCCGGGCTCCCGGGGGCCGGGGTGGGGCGGCCCGCGCGGTGCCGAATGGCCGTCGGTGCGCGAGCTGTTGCGACAGGGGCAGGGGCGGATCTCCGGCTGCATGTGGCTGGTGCTGCTCGCCCCGTGCACCTGGTTCACGATCGTCCCGCTCGTGGCGTGCTACTCGTTCGCCCGCTCGGCCCGCATCCGCGCCCACCGGCTGTTCCCGCCGCACGGGCACCGGGCCGTCGACGACCGGCAGGTGGTGCGCGTGCAGAAGGCCCGGGCCTGGATCGCGGCCGTCATGTCCCTGCTGCTGCTCGCCGTGTACGGCACTCCGGAGGACGCCGTCGAGGCCCGCGAGCTGTACCTCATGCGGCTGGCGGTCACGCCGCCCCTGTTGCTGCTGAGCGCGCCCGTCGTGATCGCGGTGCTGTTCCGCTGGGCGTCGGCCCAGACGCGGTCGGCCATGCGGGTACGGGTACGGGCCGCGCTGCGGTCGGCCGGCTGGTACATCGGCGCCGTGACGGCCCTGCCGCTGCTCGGCGGGGCGATCGTCCTGCTCGGCCGGGAGCAGGAGGCCTCCTCCGGGTCGCCCGGCGCAGCCCCCTGGCTGATCATCGCGGCGGCCCTGCCCCTGGTCTGGCTCCTGTTCTTCGTCGGGTTCGCCACCGGCCCGGCCATCCGCACCGGCTTCAACACCGCGGCCGTGCACCTGGCGCTCCCGGCCCTCTTGACGGGCACGCTGGTGTGGGAGTTCACGGTCATCAGCCTGCTCGCCGGCGGTCTGCCGCCCGGCCCGCCGGCGATCCAGGTCCTCGCCCTCCTCGGCGGTCCCGCCTCGGTGACGGCGGTGGCCTGGTGGGAGATCCGCCGCCTGCGCGCCCGGCACGGGGTGACGCTGCGCGCCTGACCGCACGGGCCGTCAACTCCGCGCCGGCACCGGGCTGTCGGCGCGGACCCTCGCACATCCACGCCCCGGCGCGCCCACGACCGTGATTACGTAAGGCCCATGACTGCGATCAGACTGCTCCTCGTCGACGACGATCCGCTGGTGCGGGCCGGGCTGTCCTTCATGATGGGCGGGGCCGACGACGTGGAGATCGTCGGCGAGGCCGCCGACGGCGGCGAGGTGGAGGCGCTCGTCGACCGCACCCGCCCCGACGTCGTGCTCATGGACATCCGGATGCCGACGGTGGACGGTCTCACGGCGACGGAGCGGCTGCGGGCCCGCGAGGACGCCCCGCAGGTGGTGGTCCTCACCACCTTCCACGCCGACGAGCAGGTGCTCCGGGCGCTGCGGGCGGGCGCCGCCGGTTTCGTCCTCAAGGACACCCCGCCGGCCGAGATCCTCGCGGCGGTACGCAAAGTCGCGGCGGGCGACCCCGTCCTGTCGCCCACCGTCACCCGCCAGCTGATGCGGCACGCGGCCGGCACCGCCGCCGACACCCGCCGTACGCGCGCCCGCGCGCGCATGGCCGTCCTCAACGACCGCGAGCGCGAGGTCGCCGTCGCCGTCGGCCGGGGCCTGTCCAACGCCGAGATCGCCTCCGGGCTCTTCATGAGCGTCGCCACCGTCAAGACGCACGTCTCGCGCATCCTGGCCAAGCTCGACCTGAACAACCGGGTGCAGATCGCCCTGCTCGCCTACGACGCGGGGCTGCTGGACGAGCAGGAAGAGAGCTGACCGCCCGCCGTCACGGGTAGGCGGGGGCGGCCCCGCCGGGGATCTCCGCGAGGCGCACCGGCCTGCGCTCCCGGCGCGACACCTCGCACGCCTCGGCGATCCGCAGCGCCTGCAGGGCCTCGCGCCCGTCGCAGGGGTTGGCCCGCTCGCCCCGGACGACCTCGACGAACGCGTTCAGTTCCGCCTCGTAGGCCGGGCCGAAACGCTCCAGGAAGCCCGTCCAGGGCTTGTCCGCCGCCGGCGGCCCGGTCGGCTCGGTGGACGCGATCGGCGTACGGTCGTCCAGGCCCACCACGATCTGGTCGCGCTCCCCGGCGAGTTCCATGCGCACGTCGTAGCCCGCCCCGTTCAGCCGGGCACCCGTGACCGTCGCGAGCGTGCCGTCGTCGAGGGTGAGCAGCGCGGCGCCGGTGTCGACGTCGCCGGCCTCGCGGAACATCGCGGGCCCGGCGTCCGACCCGGTCGCGTAGACGTCCGCCACCTCCCGGCCCGTCACCCAGCGCAGCACGTCGAAGTCGTGGATCAGCGTGTCCCGGTACAGCCCGCCGGACACCGGCAGCCAGGCGGCCGGCGGCGGCGCCTGGTCGCTGGTCAGCGCCCGCACGGTGTGCAGCCGCCCCAGCCGGCCCGCGCGCACGGCCTCGCGCGCACCCGCGTACCCCGTGTCGAAGCGGCGCTGGAAGCCCATCTGGAGCACCGTCCCGGCCGTCTCGACCTCGGCGATCGCGCTCAGCGTGCCCGGCAGGTCCAGCGCGATGGGCTTCTCGCAGAACACCGGCAGGCCCGAGCGTGCTGCCCGACCGATCAGTTCGGCGTGGGCCGACGTCGCCGTCGTGATCACCACCGCGTCGACGCCCCAGCGGAAGATCTCCTCCACCCCCGGCGCCGCCGTCTCACCCAGCCGGTGCGCCAGTTCCTGGGCCCGCGCGGGGTCCGCGTCCGTGAGGATCAGGGAACCCACATCGCGGTGCCTGCTGAGCGTGTTCGCGTGGATCGTGCCGATGCGGCCCGTACCGATGACGCCGATGCGCATGAAAACAAAGTGCGTGTCCGACCCGCCCCTGTCAATCTGTATGTCCGGACAATCTGACTACACAACTTCCCGTCAACAACGCACGGAGCTACGCTCGGCCCGTGCCGAAACCAGAAGTGGACCCGACCGTGCAGCTCGAGCTCAGCGTGGACCGCAGCTCTCCCGTGCCGTTGTACTTCCAACTGTCCCAGCAGCTGGAGGCCGCGATCGAGCACGGCACGCTGACCCCCGGCAGCCTGCTGGGCAACGAGATCGAGCTCGCCGCCCGGCTCGGCCTGTCCCGGCCGACCGTCCGCCAGGCCATCCAGTCGCTCGTCGACAAGGGCCTCCTCGTGCGCCGCCGCGGCGTGGGCACCCAGGTCGTGCACAGCCAGGTCAAGCGCCCCCTGGAGCTCAGCAGCCTCTACGACGACCTGGAGGCGGCGGGCCAGCGCCCCGCCACCAAGGTCCTGGTCAACACGGTCGTCCCCGCCTCCGCCGAGGTCGCCGCCGCGCTCGGCGTCGCCGAGGACAGCGACGTCCACCGCGTGGAACGCCTGCGCCTCGCCCACGGCGAGCCCATGGCCTACCTCTGCAACTTCCTGCCGCCCGGCCTGATCGACCTCGACACCGGCCAGCTGGAGACCACGGGCCTCTACCGTCTGATGCGAGCGGCGGGCATCACCCTCCACAGCGCCCGCCAGTCCATCGGCGCCCGGGCCGCGACGGCGGAAGAGGCGGAACGACTGGCGGAGGAGGCGGGTGCCCCGCTGCTCACCATGCAACGCGTCACGTTCGACGACACGGGCCGCGCGGTCGAGTACGGCACACACACGTACCGCCCGACGCGCTATTCCTTCGAATTCCAGCTCCTGGTACGTCCTTAGCTTTTTGGGGGCGCGGGGACCTGCGCGACCAGCCCGTGACGCACCCGCACCCGGCAATGATCCGTACCGCCCCGCCCCTGCCCCGCTCCGCACACCTCCCCACCGTGAGGCAGAATCGGGCGCGATGAGCACCTACCGCGACTTCACCGCCCCCATCGGCTCCCGCCGTGCCACCGTGCTCCGCACGGTCGGCACCCGGGAGCGCCGCTCACACCTGACGGCCCCCCGCGTGCCCACGGTCGGCATCGACATCGGCGGTACGAAGGTCATGGCGGGCGTCGTCGACGCCGACGGCAACATCCTGGAGAAGCTCCGCACGGAGACCCCGGACAAGTCCAAGAGCCCCAAGGTCGTCGAGGACACGATCGCCGAGCTGGTCCTGGACCTCTCCGACCGGCACGACGTGCACGCCGTCGGCATCGGCGCGGCCGGCTGGGTCGACGCCGACCGCAACCGCGTGCTGTTCGCCCCCCACCTGTCCTGGCGCAACGAACCCCTCCGGGACCGCCTCGCCAGCCGCCTGTCGGTCCCCGTGCTCGTCGACAACGACGCCAACACCGCCGCCTGGGCCGAGTGGCGCTTCGGCGCCGGCCGCGGCGAGGACCACCTCGTCATGATCACGCTGGGCACCGGCATCGGCGGCGCGATCCTGGAGGACGGCCAGGTCAAGCGCGGCAAGTACGGCGTCGCCGGCGAGTTCGGCCACATGCAGGTCGTGCCCGGCGGCCACCGCTGCCCGTGCGGCAACCGCGGCTGCTGGGAGCAGTACAGCTCCGGCAACGCCCTGGTCCGCGAGGCGCGCGAGCTGGCCGCCGCCGACTCCCCGGTCGCGTACGGGATCATCGAGCACGTCAAGGGCAGCATCGGCGACATCACCGGCCCGATGATCACGGAGCTGGCCCGCGACGGCGACGCCATGTGCATCGAGCTGCTCCAGGACATCGGCCAGTGGCTCGGCGTCGGCATCGCCAACCTCGCCGCCGCCCTCGACCCCTCCTGCTTCGTGATCGGCGGTGGCGTCTCGGCCGCCGACGACCTGCTGATCGGTCCGGCCCGCGACGCCTTCAAACGGCACCTCACCGGCCGCGGCTACCGGCCCGAGGCCCGCATCGTCCGCGCCCAGCTCGGCCCCGAGGCCGGCATGGTCGGCGCCGCCGACCTCGCCCGGCTCGTCGCCCGCCGCTTCCGCCGCGCCAAGCGCCGCCGGGTCGAGCGGTACGAGCGCTACGAGCGGTACACGCAGTCGCTCCGCAGTTCCCAGGAGACGCTGTGACCGCCTCCCTGCCCCACCAGGGCCCCTGGCCCGAGGAGCCGGACCGCCCGGTCGAGGACCGCCGCCACATGATCCGCCGCAGGGCGCTCACCCTGCTGATCATCGTGCTGCTCATCGGCATCCCGGCCGGCTACCTGGTGATCTCCGCGAACCAGAGCCGCGACAGCGGCAAGGACAAGGAGGCCAAGTACTCGGCGACCGGCCTCACCGAGGGCTGGCCCTCCAAGCTCCAGCGCCGCATCTACCAGGTGCCCGTCCCGCACCCGGCCTGGCACGTGGCGTACTACGAGACCAACAACTGGAAGACCAGCCGCCTCTACACCCAGTTCGAGACGAACGCGGCCGGCCTGGACGCCTACCTGACGGGCCTCGGCATGACCCGCGAGGACCTGAAGAAGGGCGACATCACCATCGGGGCCCGCGACCGGAAGGTGACCGGCTGGAAGTTCCCCGGGGGCGACGGGTGGTACGGCTTCGTCCACCGGCAGAAGAACCCCGCCCCCACGCACGACGTGGTCGTGGACCTCTCCAACCCGGCGTACCCCTGGGTGTACGTCGTGTCCCGGACCGTGCCCTGACCGCTGCGGGGGCCGAGTGCCGGACCCCGGCCCTGACCCGCCGCCGGGGCCGATTGTCAGACCCCGCCCGTAGAGTCGGAGACAACTGATCCGACAGGCGGGCGGGAGGTGGCAGGACGTATGGGTGACACGGCTGCGGTGGCCGAGCGGGCGGGGGAGCCGACGGTCCCGGTCCGGCTCCCGGCCGTCTTCCTGCCCGCGCCCCTGCCGCGCCAGGGACGCATCGCCTTCTGGGACCCCGAGGGCGAGCCCCTGCCCGCCGAGGACACCGAGCTGACCTTCGTACGACGGCACGGCGCGGGAGTCCGGCGGCGGACCGCCCCGGCGCTGACCCTCCCGCTGGAAGAGGCCCTGCCGCTCCTGGTGCGGGCGCGCCACGACCCGGCGGCCCACCCCGCCACGGCCTGCTGGGGCGCGGCCGCCCTGCACGCCCTGCGGCTCACCGCACGCGGCCGGCTCCTGCCCGGCCTGACCGCCACCGGCCACGACGCCTGGCGCGCGGGCCCCCTCGACCCGGACGACATCGCCCACCTGCGCGCGGTCGCCGCCGCCCTGCCGTACGAAGGGCACGCCGTGCCGCTGCCCGGGCCGGGCCCGATCCGCCTGCCCGAACCGGAAGCGCTGGTCCGCGCCTTCCTGGACGCGGTCGCCGACACCCTGCCCCGCACCCCGGCCGCACCCCACACCACCGGCCGCCCCTTCGCCGCCTGCGAGGCCCAGCACCTGCCCGGTGCCCAGGACTGGGCCGCCGAGGTCGCCGCCGGCATGGACGCCGGCGTGCGCATCTCGCTCCGCCTGGACCTGTCGGCGTACGACCTGTTCGAGGACGCCCTGGACGGCGGGGCGCGCAGCGCCGGCGCGGCTGTCGTCCAGGTGCACAGCCTCGCCGACCCCACCCTCGTGGCCGACGCGGCGGCCCTGTGGGCGGGCGAGACCGACGACGCCTTCGGCCCCCGCGCGCGGGTCGACGCCGCCCTCGCCGTCCGCCGCGCGGCCCGGGTGTGGCCGCCCCTGGACCGGCTCTCCGAGCAGGACGTGCCCGACGTGCTGGCCCTGAGCGAGGAGGAAGTGAGCGACCTGCTCGGCATCGCCGCCACCCGGCTCGCCGCGGCCGGCGTCGCCGTGCACTGGCCGAGGGACCTCGCGCAGGACCTGTCCGCCACGGCGGTGGTCCGCCCCGCGCCCGGCTCGGCGACCGACGGCACCGGCTTCTTCGAGAGCGAGGACCTCCTCCAGTTCCGCTGGCAGCTGGCGCTCGGCGGCGACCCGCTCACCGACAGCGAGATGGACGCCCTGGCCGAGGCCCACCGCCCGGTCGTCCGGCTGCGCGACCAATGGGTGCTGGTCGACCCTGCCCTCGTCCGCAAGGCCCGCAAGCGCGACCTCGGGCTGCTCGACCCGGTCGACGCCCTGTCCGTCGCCCTCACCGGCACGGCCGAGGTGGACGGCGAGACGGTGGAGGCCGTCCCGGTCGGCGCGCTGGCCGCCCTGCGCGACCGCCTGACCAGGGGGATCCGCCCGGCCGAGCCGCCCCCGGGCCTGCACGCCACCCTCCGCGACTACCAGCTCCGCGGCCTCGCCTGGCTCGACCTCATGACCTCCCTCGGCCTCGGCGGCTGCCTCGCCGACGACATGGGCCTCGGCAAGACGATCACCCTCATCGCCCTGCACCTGAAGCGGGCCCGCCGCGAGCCGACCCTGGTGGTCTGCCCGGCCTCCCTGCTCGGCAACTGGCAGCGGGAGATCAACCGCTTCGCCCCCGGCGTCCCCGTCCGCCGCTTCCACGGCCCCGACCGCAGCCTCGCCGGCCTGGACGGCGGCTTCGTCCTGACCACGTACGGCACGATGCGCTCGGCGGCCCCCGCCCTGGCCGAGCAGGCCTGGGGCATGGTCGTCGCCGACGAGGCGCAGCACGTCAAGAACCCCTACTCGGCCACGGCCAAGGCGCTGCGCACGATCCCGTCCCCCGCGCGCGTGGCCCTCACCGGCACGCCCGTCGAGAACAACCTCTCGGAGCTGTGGGCCCTGCTCGACTGGACCACCCCGGGTCTGCTCGGGCCGCTGAAGTCCTTCCGCGCGCGGCACGCCCGGGCCGTCGAGACCGGCGAGGACGAGGAGGCGGTCGAGCGCCTGGCCCGCCTGGTCCGGCCCTTCCTGCTGCGCCGCAAGAAGTCCGACCCGGGCATCGTGCCCGAGCTGCCGCCCAAGACGGAGACCGACCACCCGGTCCCGCTCACGCGCGAACAGGCCGCGCTGTACGAGGCGGTGGTCCGCGAGTCGATGCTCGCCATCGAGACGGCCGAGGGCATGGCCCGGCGAGGCCTGGTGCTGAAGCTGCTGACGTCCCTGAAGCAGATCTGCGACCACCCCGCGCTGTACCTGAAGGAGGAGCACGTCCCGGCCGGAGACCGGCTCGCGGCCCGCTCCGGCAAACTCGCCCTGCTGGACGAGCTGCTGGACACGTTGCTCGCCGAGGACGGGTCCGCCCTGGTCTTCACGCAGTACGTGGGGATGGCCCGCCTGATCACCTCCCACCTGGCCGGCCGCGCGGTCCCGGTCGACCTCCTGCACGGCGGCACGCCGGTCCCGGAGCGGGAGCGCATGGTGGACCGCTTCCAGGCCGGCTCGACCCCGGTCCTGGTGCTCTCCCTGAAGGCGGCGGGCACCGGCCTGAACCTCACCCGCGCGGGCCACGTCGTGCACTTCGACCGCTGGTGGAACCCGGCCGTCGAGGAACAGGCCACCGACCGTGCCTACCGCATCGGCCAGACCCAGCCCGTCCAGGTCCACCGCCTCATCACCGAGGGCACGGTCGAGGACCGCATCGCCGAGATGCTCCAGGCCAAGCGTGCCCTGGCCGACGCGATCCTCGGCTCCGGCGAGTCGGCCCTCACCGAACTGACGGACCGCGAGCTGTCCGACCTGGTGTCCCTGCGGAGGACGACATGACGTCCCGCCCCGCCGACGAGGCCCGCCGCGCCCTGCGGGCAGCCCGAGACCGAGCGCCCCAGCCCCCGACCCCGACGCCCCCTCCACCACCCACGGCCGACCAGGAGACGCCCCGCCCGGGGGACGTGGCGCGCGAGGCGCTGCGGAGGGCGGTTTCCGAGTACCGGGGGAGTGGCCGGGGTGGTGATGACGGGGTGAGCGGGCAGGGCGTGGCGGAGAACGCCGGTGCGTTTGAGGACGCCCGTGCGCCCGAGGACCCCGCTGCGCCCGAGGACGCCCAGGAGGTCGGGACACCGCCAGAGCCGGCAGGGCCTGGCGATCCGCAGGAGGGCCGGACGGGGGCCGTCCCGGCCGACGCTCACCCTGGGGAGGAAGCCGAGCAGGCCTCGACGGACTGCCGTGACACCGATGGGCCCGGGCCCCGCGCGGCGGACGTCGCACGTGAGGCGCTGCGCGCGGCTCGGGACGACGCGCGGCGGGCCCGGGAGGAGACCGAGCGGGAAGGCGCCCGGCGGAGGCGCCGGGCCCGGCAGAGCGCCGTGGACGACAGAGCCGCGGCCGCGCGGCGAGCGCGCGAGCACGGCGCCGGCGGGGCAACGCGTGACGTACGCCAGTTGCTGTCCGGCGCTTTCCGACTGCCGGGCCTGCCGGACACGACGCCTGACGACCGGCCCGACGCGACCCCCGGCGGCCAACCGGGCGCGACCCCTTACACCCTGGAGGAGACGACCGGGCACGGGAGCCCGTCCTCCCACCTGTCGGACCTGTTGCACGGACCGGCCATTACCGCCCCGGAGGGGACGGACAGCGAGGCACACCCGGGCTTCGCGAACGAGGCCGATGATCAGGAGCCCTGGGGGAGTGGGCCCGTGTCCGGCGACCACGTGTCCCAAGACCCCACGTCGGAGTCCGGCGACTCCGGGTCGGCGCCCGGCGACTCCGGGTCGAAGGCCGGCGACCCCGCGTTGGAGTCTCTGGGCCCCGGGTCGAAGTTCGGCGCCCCCGCGTCCCAGCCCTCCGTCCCGGCGTTCGACCCACCGTCGGACGCCCCGGAGTCCGGCCCACCGTCGGAACCGGCTCCGACGTCGGTCTCCACCCGTTCCACCCCCCACACAGCCCCCCGTTCCATGGCCGCCCCCCACCGCGACAGCGACCTCCGTCGTACCTTCCCGCCCTTCCCGGCCCGGGAGGGCAAGACCTTCGCCGAGAGCTGGTGGGGGAACGCCTGGGTCGGTGCGCTGGAGCAGGGGGCGCTGGATGCCAAGCGGCTGGAGCGCGGGCGGGGGTATGCCGAGCAGGGGCATGTCGATGCCATCACGGTGACGCCCGGTCTCGTCCTGGCCTACGTGCGCGGCAGCCGCCCGCGCCCGTACCGCGTCCAGCTACGGCTGCGCACCCTCGGCGACACCGACTGGGACCGGTTCCTGGATGCCGCCGCCGACCGGCCCGGCCACATCGCCGCGCTGCTCGACAAGGAGATGCCGCAGTCCCTGGCCGACTGCGGCGTGCCGCTGCTCCCCGGCCCCGGCGACCTGGAGCCGCGCTGCAGCTGCCCCGACCGCGGCCACCCCTGCAAGCACGCCGCCGCCCTCTGCTACCAGACCGCCCGGCTGCTCGACGCCGACCCCTTCGTCCTGCTCCTGCTGCGCGGCCGCGGCGAACGCGAACTGCTCGACGCGCTGTCCAGGCTGAGCGCCACCCGCGCGGCGCGCGCCGCCCAGGACCGGGAACCGGCCCCGACGCCCGGGGTACGGGCGAGTGACGTCCTCGCGCCGCGCACCCTCCCGCCCCTCCCGGCGCCGCTGCCCGCGCCCCCGCACCCCGAGCAGCCCCCGGCCTACCCGGCCGCCCCCGGCGGCCCGGACCCGTTCGCCCTGGACCAGTTGGCCACGGACGCCGCCGCCCGGGCCCACGCCCTGCTCACCACCGGCCGCGACCCGGTCGGCCAGCTCACCCTCTGGCAGGACGCGGTGCGCCTGGCCGCGGCCCGCCCCGGCTCGGGCCTCACCGCCGGCACCCGGGCGCTCTACTCCTCCCTGGCCGCCGCGGCGGGCCGTACGCCGTCCGACCTGGCCCGCGCGGTCGCGGCCTGGCGGCAGGGCGGGCTGGAGGGCCTCGCCGTACTGGAGGAGCCGTGGGACCCGCCGGCCGGGCGGTTCGACCGGGCCCGGCCGCTCCTCCTCGCCGCCGACCTGCCCGCGTTCCGGCCCTGGCGCAACCACCTCACCCACCCCCGGGGCCACGTCCAGCTCCGCCTCGGCCGCGACGGCCTGTGGTACGCCTACGAGTCCGAGCCCGGCCAGGACGACTGGTGGCCGCGCGGCACCCCGGACCTGGATCCGGTCGGCGCGCTGACGGGCCTCGGGTTTTCCGGCGAACTCTGAGGGGCCGCCTGTCGACGGGTCAACTTCCCGGCGGTTCGGGCACGAGTTTCCGGAAGGCCGGTTCAGAACGCCGTGTAGCCGCCGTCCACGGGCAGGACGGCGCCGGTGATGTACGACGACTCCGCGGAGGCGAGGAAGAGGACCGCGTCGGCGATCTCCTCGGGTGTGGCGAGGCGGCCGATCGGGATCGAGTCTTCCCGGGTGCGACGGTAGGCGGCGGGATCGGGCCGTCGTTGGAACGCCGCCTCGATGACGGGTGTCATGGTCAGACCGGGCGCCACCACGTTGACGCGGATGCCGCGGTCCGCCCATTCGATGGCGGCGCCGCGTGCGAGCGCGATGAGGCCGCCCTTGGCCGCGGAGTACATGGTCTGGTTCGGCATGCCGACCATGCCGAGCCGCGAGCTGACGCACACCATCGACGCCCCCGACTCCGGCGCGAGCGGCATCAGGTGCTTCATGACCAGGAACGCGCTCAGGAGATTGCCGTGCAGCACCTCACGCGCGTCGTCGTAGCTCATGTCCTGCAGCGGACTGGACGCCTGGTGTCCATGGCAGAGGACGACGACACCGACCTCTCCCAGGTGATCCGCCGCGCGGTCGGCGAGCGTCGAGACGAAGTCCTCGTCGTTGAGGTCCCCTGGCAGGTAGACGTCGCCCGCACTGCCGTCGGGGACCTCGGTTCGCCGTCCGGTGAGCAGGAGGTTGGCGCCCTCGCGGCGGAAATGGGAGGTGACCGCCCTGCCGATCCCGCTCGACGCACCCGTGATCACAGCATTGACATTGCGAAGTCTCATGTATGCCCTCCTCGGCCGGCTGGATCGACTGAGCGGAAGCCGTAAGGCCGTCACCTGCCGATGCTGTACACCTTGCGGATCGTCTCCTTGACGTCCCAGCGGCCGGACCAGCCCTTGGGCTGGACGATGACGTCACCGGCCGATATCTCGAAGGTCTCACCCGTCGCGGCGTCGGTGATGATCGCGCGGCCACTCAGGATGTAGCAGGTCTCGGTGTCCTCGCGCTCCTCGACAGGCCACCCGCCGGGCTGGGACTCCCAGACGCCCGCCAGGACCGTCTCATCGGTGTCGAAGCGGAGACGGCCCAACTGCGGGTCGCCGGAGTCCGCACCAGGGCGCTGACCGATCGGCTCGAGATCCCCGGTGATCCTCGCAGCAGGAACGTGGACGAAGGCGGACATCAATGACTCCTCATCTATAGGGATCGATTCATCTACAGGGATCGACAGGAATGTGGGTGCCTCGGCCTTGCATTCATCGAGGCCCGGCACCCAGGCGCGTCGTTATGCCACGGGGACGGCGATGTACTTGTATTCGAGGAATTCGCCGATGCCGACGGTGCCGCCTTCGCGGCCGAGGCCGGACTGCTTGATGCCGCCGAAGGGGGCTGCGGGGTTGGAGACGAGGCCGGTGTTGAGGCCGATCATGCCGCTTTCGAGGCGTTCGGCGACACGCAGGGCGCGGTCGAGGTTCTGGGTGAACAGGTAGGCGGCCAGACCGAATTCGGTGTTGTTGGCGGCGGCGATGGCCTCGTCCTCGGTGTCGAAGGTGAGGATGGCGGCGACGGGGCCGAAGACTTCGGTGTCGTTGATGGCGGCGTCGGGGGTGATGCCGGTGAGGACGGTGGGCGGGTAGA
>NZ_JBEXTS010000023.1:0-122368 GCF_040628815.1 Streptomyces sp. NPDC006140
GACGTCGAACACCTCTCTCAACGGCACAGGAGCCTCGTGCGTTGCGGGAAGCCGCCCCGTCACCCGACCGGTGACCACTCTGAAAACGCTCAGTGTTCGTGGTCTGTGCCTTCTGGTTCGGGGTAGACGAAGGTGCGCGTGACCAGGTGGTTCGGTGCGGTCAGGGTCTCGTGGAGGATGCGCCCGTCGGCGGCGAGGGTGAGGGTGAGCTGCGTGTGTTCGGCCGGGAAGGCGAGGGCGAGGCGCCGGTGCCCGTTCTCGTCGGGCAGGCGGGTGGTGACAGGGGCGGTGCCGCTGCTGTACTGCTCGGAGGCGAGGACTCCTTGCCTGTCAGGGGCAGTTGTTTGAGGTCGCCGAGGCCACGGGCGGTGTTGCTGGTGACCAGTTCATGGAGGGTGAAGGCAAGGGCTTTTTTCATGGCGGCGACTGCTTCGCGTAGCAGCGCGGTGTCGGTGCGGGGCGGCCAGCTGATGGTCAGCCCGGCGCGGCCGCCGGTCCACTGCTCGGCGGCGGCGGAGAGCGTGAGACGGCTTGTTCCGTCGCGCCAGCTGACGGGGGCGTAGTAGCAGCCGGTGCCGCAGCCGCGCAGTTTCAGGGCACGGCGGGTGCCGCGCGGGTCGGCGAGGGTGGCGGACAGGGCGTACGCCTGCTGGTCGGGGTCGCCGACCCGGGGCGCAGTCAGGTCGATGACGAGCTGTCCGGTACTGGCCTTGGCGCTGATGCCGATCTCTCCGGTGCGGGTTCCGGCTGGCACCACGGGCCCGTCGACGGGGGGCGCGAAGGGCAGCGGCCGGTCGGCGTCCGCGGGAACCGGCAGCACGGTCAGGGTCGCGGACAGGGCGAGGACGGCGGCGAGCGCGCCGGTCTCGGCGCGGGCCGGTCGGTGGGAGGTTGCGGCGGTACGGCGCAGGCGCCGTCGGGCGAGTAAGGCGAGGACGGCGGCGGTGACGACCAGGACGAGTTTGCCGAGCAGGACGCGCCCGTAGGTACTGGCGGTCAGATCGGTGGGGTCGACCAGTAGCAGGGCGGAGATGAGCCCGGTGACGGCGACGGCGGCGAACAGCCAGGCGGCCCAGCGGGCGTAGGCGAGCAGCAGCGCGCGGGCGGCGGAACGTTCCCCGCGCCAGGCCCTGATGGTGCGCAGTACGTGTACCAGGGCCCCGGCCCACAGCGCGGCGGCCAGCAGGTGGACGAAGGTGAGTACGGGTCCGGTGATGGTCTGTTGGGCTTGCGGGTGGGCGCGCAGCGCCTCGGCGGCCAGGATGGCGGCCAGCGGCACCAGGGCCCAGGTGCGTCGGCGCGCGAGTACGACAGCTCCTGCCAGGGCGAAACCGGCGACCTCGACCAGGGCAAGCAACCCCGGCCGGGTTTTGAGCAGGGATGTCGGGGAGCCGTCGCCGACCTGGAGGGCGGCCAGGGCGAGGGCAGCCGCGCATCCGGCGAGGGTCGCAGGCAGCGCCCAGGGGCGCGGGCGACGTGCGGGCGCGGAGGGGACGGGGGCGGCGAGGCGCTTCGTGGTGAGTTCGCCGAGGAGGAGGGCAAGTGCGGTGAACAGCAGCCAGCGCATCACCGCCGTGGGGGTGGCGTCCTTGGCGGCGGTGGCCTGTCCGGCTCCGAGCGCGACGGTGCGGGGGCCGACGGCGAAGCGGTAGTTGCCGGTCATGATGTCGCCGTCGCGGGCGGTGACCTGCCAGTCGACGGTGTGGACACCCTCTCCCAGGCGGCTTCGGACGGGAATTGTGAGGGTCCGATCGCCCCGGCTGAGGGTCGGTGTGCCGAGCTTCGCGGCGGGCTTGAGGTGCACAGTGCTCCCGCTGCGGCCCACGGGCTGGTCGAAGACGAGCACCAGCGAGGTGGGCGAGTCGGCCACGGTGGCGTCCGCGGCGGGGCTGGTGAACAGCAGCGTGGCGTGCGCCGGGGCAGGCGGGGCGAAGCCGAGCACGGTGGTGAGCGCGAGGATGAGGGCGACGAGCAGCATTCCGGCCGCCCGCTGAAGGGGCGGCCGGGCCCCGGAGGTGGGGCGCGGGGCGGGGTGGGTCACGGTCCGATGGTCTCCGGACCCCGCACGGGCGCGGCAGCGGGGTCCGCCCTATTGGTCGACTGGCCGCGCAGGAGGAAAAGTTCCTCGCGGGCGCGGCGTATCTCCTCCTCGACATTCTGCTGCGTGCGCTCGTGCAGAGCTGGACCGCAGCCGCCGTTGGGGCGCATCGGGGGGATGCAGCACCAGTAGATGAGCGCTGCAGTGAGCACGGTCGCGGTCAACGCAAGCCACAGGCCGGTCATGCCGAGGAGCTCTTACGCAGATCGGTCGTCGGCCTCTGCTCGCCGCGCAGCGCCTCGACTTCCTTGCGCAGGCCGGCCAGCTCCCGCTCCTGCGCAGTGGTGGGGGCAGAATGCCTGCCGCGCATCATGAACCACATCATCAGGCCCATGCCCACGGGACAGGCCAGCGCGGGCAGCAGATACAGCAGGTTCTCCATCGATGGGTCCTCGAGGTGGTGCGGTCAGTCAATTGACCTTGGTCATGGGGTGCCCGGAGCAGCATGCGGGGTTCTGGTTCCCGCCGCGCCCGGGATCCGCGCTCTTGGTCACGGTGATCTCGCAGCCGCACTGGCCGCACCGGTACACCTCTCCTGTCACCAGTGCCATGGCGGGACCTCCCGGGTGGTGCTTCGTCCCTGTGCCCACGACGCTAGAACCTTTCCCCAGGGGCAAGGTCAAGAAAGACACCCTCGCCGCTTAGTGTGGAATCACTGATTTTTTCGGAAATGTTGGCTCTGTCCTCAAGTCTTGTGTCTACTGGGAACGCAGGGAGGCGACACGTGTCCCCCATACCTCCCCGCAACGGACGGCAGGGGCACCGCGCCCGGGCCGCCGCGCTGCGTGAGCAGCAGGCCCGCGCCAAGCGTCGCCGCCGCCTGCTGACGGTCCTGGCGGCGACGGTGGCGGTGCTCGCCATCATCGCCGGGATCACGATCGCGCTGTTCTCCACCGGCGACGGCAGCCGGTCGGGCCCCGGCACGGCGGAAGACGCGGGCATCCCGACCGCGCCGATGATGACCGCGTCGGGCCGTACGACCAACCCGCCGTGGGATGCCCCCGCCGAGCCCGCAGCACGGGTCGCGGCGGCCGGGCTGCCGATGCTGGGCGGGGAAGGCATGGTGGAGCACATCCACGTCCACCTGGATGTGATCGTGGACGGCAAGCCGGTGGAAGTCCCGGCGAACATCGGCGTCGATGTGCCGGTGCAGCAGATGAGCCCGCTGCACACGCACGAGGCGAACGGTGTGATCCACGTCGAGTCCCCGGTCAAGGCCGCGTTCTCGCTCGGGCAGTTCATGACCGAGTGGGATGTCGCCCTCACCCAGGAGTCGATCGGCGGGCTCAAGGCCGAAGGCGGCACCAGCCTGCGCCCCTACATCAACGGCAAGCCGCACACCGGCAATCCAGCCGCGCTCGAATTCGACGACCACGACGAGATCGCGATCGTCTACGGGCCGGCGGACCAGAAGGTGGACGTGCCCAGCAGCTACGACTGGCAAGAGGACGAATAGTTCGGCCGCGCTGGGGTGCTCGCCGTCTTCGCACAGTGTCCCTGAAGGCGACCGGTGGTGTTCGCAGCAGTCCGTCGCGGGCGTGCCTTAGCATGGCGCGCATGTCGCGACGCGTGCTGCTGCCGCTCCGGGCGTGGTCCGGGGCGCTTGTGGTGTGCGCGCTGATGTTCTGCCTGGCCGGGCTCGCCCGGCCCGCCATGGCGATGTCTTCCTCAATGGGCCCGATGGAGTCGATGGCCTCGATGGGGATGGCTGCCCCGGCTGCGTCCAGCGGCGATTCTTCCGCACCGGGACGGGCCGAGGCAGTGGGCCAGCCGACGGCGACACAGGCGGCCGGTGCGCGTCAGTACGGTGAGCACTGCCCGATGGCTGATCAGCAGTGCGTGGCGCCGAATGCCACTGTCGCCTCCAGCGTCCAGACCGGCCTGGCCCTGACCGGTCTGCCCGCAGGGGCTGCCTGCTCGGCCGCAGCAGTCCTCGCGGCCGGACCCAACGCGCCTCCCCCGGCGCTGCCGCCTCCTGATCTGCACCGGTTGTGCGTGTCACGGACGTGATGCTTCGTCGCCCGTAAGGCCAGCTCTGGCTGTTGCCTTGCGGGATGCCGGCCTTTCCTCACGTCCGTCCCGGCACGCCCTGCCCCCATGCTCCTTGGTGCGTGCCGTCGTTCCCGAACAGGAGTCACGACGCATGCCGTCGTCCATCACCTTGCTCATCACCGGTGTCAGCACCGGTCTGCTCGCCGGGGGCGCCTCCTGCGCCGCCGTCCAAGGCGGCCTGCTCGCGGGAGCGGTCACCCGCCGCGATCCCGCCCAGGCCCGCGTCACCGCTCGTACGCCCGCCGCGTCCCCCGCCCGTAAGCCGTACCGGACCGGGGGCACGAGCCCTGCGCGGCCCTCCGCCTCGGCGGCGCCGTCGGTGGGGAATCTTGCCCCGGTCGGTGCGTTCCTCGCCGGAAAGCTGCTCTCCCACACCGTCCTCGGCGCACTGCTGGGCGTCTTCGGCGCGGCGCTGCAGCCCAGTCCCCGGGCGCAGGCGGTGCTGCTGATCCTGGCCGGGGCACTGATGGTGCTCTTCGCCCTGGACCTGTTCGGTGTCAAGGCGGTCAGCCGGCTCGTCCCCCGCCCGCCGGCTGCTTTCGGGCGGCTGGTACGGCGCAGCGCCAAGACGACGTCGATGGCCACCCCGGCGCTAGTCGGCTTCGCCACCGTTGTGGTGCCCTGCGGGGTGACGCTGTCGATGGAGCTGGTCGCGATCACTGCGGGATCCCCGCTGGCCGGGGCGGCGGTGATGGCGGGGTTCGTCCTGGGCACCGCCCCGCTCTTCGCCGTCCTCGGCTACCTCTTCCGCCGCTCCAGCGAGGCCCTGTCCGGCCGCCTGGGGATTGCCACCGGCGTCGTGGTGCTGGCTGTGGCGGCCTGGACCATCGGCTCCGGACTCCAGGCCGGCGGGTGGGCCTCCTTCAACACCGGTTCCACGACAGCGGCCGCCGCCCCCGCCCCTTCGGACGACTCCGCCGAGGCAGCGAACGGGCCGGTCCGCATCGACACCTCCGGCCGGCAGGTGATCACACTGACCGTCACCGATTTCTACGTCCCCACCCAGTTCACCGCCAAGGCCGGCGTGCCGACCACGCTGGTCCTGCGCGGCCAGGACTCCGGCGGCTGCGCCCGCGCCTTCACCATCCCCGAACTCGGGGTCCAGGAGATCGTCAAACGCGACGGCGACACCAACGTCGACCTGGGCACCCGCAAGGAGGGAACGTTGCGTTTCTCCTGCGCCATGGGCATGCAGACCGGCACCATCACCTTCCAGGGGGACAACGCATGAGGCTCTTCAACCGCCGGAAGAACACCGAGGCAGAGGCCGGTGCGCAGGTGGTGCTGCGCGTCGAGGGCATGCACTGCACCAGCTGCGGCCTGCTCATCGACGACGAACTCGAGGACATCCCCGGCGTGCAGTCCTCCCGCACCGACGTGAATGCCGGACGCACCACCGTCCGGCTGGAGGAAGGCGCCGACGTGGACCCAGCGGTCCTGGTCACGGCGGTGCGGCAGGCCGGCGATTACACGGCCCACACAGCCGGCTGACCCGCATACGCCGAGGCGGGCCCACGGCGCACCTGGGTGGCCGGGCCCCTCCCGGCCCGGCCACCCGGCTGGGGCATGCTGGAAGTGCGGCAGCACCCCGGCGGGGAGGAGGACACAGTGCCCGAACCGAGCGGCAACGAGCGGCTGCGCCGTTACTGGGACAAGCACGCCGGCTCCTATGACCGGCAGATGCGGTACTTCGACCGCACGCTGTTCGGCGAGAGCCGTACCTGGGTGTGCTCGCAGGCCACCGGTGACGTCCTTGAGGTCGCCATCGGCACCGGCCTGAACCTTCCTCTCTATCCTCCCGGTGCCCGGCTGACCGGGATCGAGTGGAGCCCCAAGATGCTGGCCATCGCCCGCCGCCGCGCCGCCGACCTCGGCCGTGCCGCAGACCTGCGCGAGGCTGACGCCCAGGCCCTGCCGTTTTCCGACGCCTGTTTCGACACCGTGGTCTCCACCCTGTCGCTGTGCGCCATCCCCGACGACCGGCGTGCCGTCGCCGAGATGGTGCGCGTGCTCAAGCCCGGCGGCCGGCTCCTGCTCTTGGACCACGTGGCTGCCTCCGCCTGGCCCGTGCGCGCGGTCCAGCGGCTTGTCGAGTTCGTCAGCGTTCCCCTCGGCGGCGAGCACTTCCGGCGCCGACCGCTGCGGCACGTCGAGGCTGCTGGTCTGCACATCGAGCAGCACGACCGGTTCAAGCTGGGCATCGTCGAACGCCTCGCCGCCCGCAAACCGGCCCGCATCCCCTGAGCCCTGCCAGACAGGGTTCGCCGCAGAGGATGGGAAGACGCGGTCGCTACGGCACCGGCGCCGTGTGCTGGGCGCGCTGCCCGGCCTGTCGACCACGCTGTTGGTGCTGCTTACGCTGCCCGTGGCGGGTCATGCCCCGCGGTTTGAAAACCGACAGGACCACGGCCACGAGCAGCACCAGGACGGCAGCGGCGGCGTCCGCCACGAGCTGGACCCGCATCCCCTCCAGGTCGGTCCCGGCCAGGCTCATCTGGGTAGCGACTCCTGCCACGTGGCCGGCTACCTGCATGTGCACCAGCAGCAGGACCGTCGCGACGACGGTGATCAGCAGCTTGAACAGGACCCAGAAGTGGCTGAACAGGCCCCCACGGCGTGCACAGGCCCTGGACCAGTCCGGTGAGCAGTGAGGCCAGGCTCAGCGGGGCCAGGACGAACCAGGTGGTCACCTCCATCGCGATGTAGGCTCCCCGCACCGTCTGTGGATCCTGGCTGGTCAGACCAGCGATAGCGAGCGCGAGCAAGCCGACGACCGCGCCGAGTCAGCCGACCGAGAAGGTGACATGCGATAACAGCGATCTTGCGTAGACGGGGCGTCATGGTCGTCACGGTCAGTGGCTGCCTGTGCCGCCGCCGAGGACGTGCATGAGGACGAACGCCACGATCAGGACGACGACAGAGGCCGTGGCGAACACCTTCGCCCAGCGAGCGCTCCATAGCACGGTTTCGGGCAGGGAGGCGGAGGCCGTTCCTGCCCGTAGCCGCAGACGCCACCGCTACGGGCGGGTGCCCCATCCAGCCGTGCCACGTGCCGGGTACTCAGTGGCCGTTCGCGGACTGAAACCGCCGCAACCGCAGACTGTTGGAAACCACGAACACCGAGGAGAACGCCATCGCCCCACCGGCAATCATCGGGTTGAGCAGGCCGAGCGCGGCCAGCGGCAGGGCGGCGACGTTGTAGGCGAAGGCCCAGAACAGATTGGCTTTGATCGTACGCAGGGTCCTGCGAGCCAGCCGGATCGCGTCCGCCGCCGCCCGCAGGTCGCCGCGGACCAGGGTCAGATCGGATGCGGCGATCGCGGCATCGGTGCCGGTGCCCATGGCCAGGCCCAGGTCGGCCTGGGCGAGGGCGGCAGCGTCGTTGACGCCGTCGCCGACCATCGCCACCACCCGGCCCTGCCGCTGGAGGCGTTGGATTTCGGCGACCTTGTCCTCGGGATGGACTTCGGCGATGACGTTCTCGATGCCGACCTCGGCCGCCACCGTGCGGGCGGCGGCGGTGTTGTCGCCGGTCAGCAATACGGGAGTCAGCCCCAGGCGCTTGAGATGGGCCACCGCCTCGGCGCTGGTGGCCTTGACGGTGTCGGCGACCGCCAGCGCGCCGCGCAGCTTCCCGCCCCAGGCGGCGAAGACGACCGTACGGCCCTCGGCTTCGGCCTCCTTCGCGGCCTGCGCCAGTTCCTCGGGCAGCGCCTGGCCCTGTTGCTCCAGCCAGGCGGCCCGGCCCGCCTGTACGAGATGGCCTTCGACCTGCCCGGTCACGCCACGGCCCTGGGTGCTGGTGAAGCCGGTCACGGCGGGCAGCACGCCCAGCCGTTCGCGGGCGGCGCGGGCGATGGCGGCGGCGATCGGGTGTTCGCTGGCGTCCTCCAGAGCGCCGGCCAGCCGCAGCACCTCCTCCTTGTCCTCCTCCTCAGCCGCCACCACGTCGACCAGGCGCATCTTCCCCTCGGTGACGGTGCCGGTCTTGTCCAGCACGACGGTGTCGATCCGCCGGGTGGACTCCAGCACCTCCGGCCCACGGATCAGCAGCCCGAGCTGCGCGCCGCGCCCGGTACCCACCATCAGCGCGGTGGGCGTGGCCAGCCCCAGCGCACACGGGCAGGCGATGATCACCACGGCGATCGCGGCCGTGAGCGCGCTCGCCACCGGGGCACCGGTCAGCAGCCACACGCCGAACGTGCCTGCCGCCAGGGCGATGACGACCGGCACGAACACCGCCGAGATCCGGTCCGCCAGCCGCTGCACCGCCGCCTTACCGGTCTGCGCCCGCTCCACCAGCGCGGCGATCTGCGCCAGCTTCGTCTCCGCCCCCACCCGACTCGCGCGGACGACGAGCCGGCCGTGGCTGTTGATGGTGGCACCGGTGACCGGCGAGCCGGGCTCGACCTCCACCGGCACGCTCTCCCCGGTCAACAGCGACTCGTCCACCGCCGAAGCGCCCTCGACGACCTCCCCGTCGGTGGCGATCTTCTCCCCGGGCCGCACCACGAACAGATCCCCGACCGCCAGCTCCCCGACCGGGATGCGCACCTCTACCCCGTCGCGCAGTACCGCGGCGTCCTTGGCGCCCAGGTCCATCAGCGCCCGGATCGCCTCCCCGGCCCGCCGCTTGGCACGCGCCTCGAAAAACCGCCCGGCCAGCAGGAACACCGTCAGCACGACGGCGACCTCCAGATACAGGTGCTCCCCGCCCACAGCCAGGGTGCCCGCACTCCACAAGTAGGCGGCCAGCACACCCAGCGAGACCAGGGTGTCCATCGTCGCCGAGCCGTGCCGCACATTCACCGCCGCCGCCCGGTGGAACGGCCACGCCCCCCACGCCACCACCGGCGTCGCCAGCGCGAGCGCGCCCCACTCCCAGCCCGCAAAGTGCAGCGCGGAAATCATCGACACGACCAACACGGGCAGGCCGAGCAGCGCCGAGACGATCAGGCGGCGCCGCAACCCGGCAACGTGCGCCCGCTCGGCATCGACCGCCTCGCCCTGCTCCGGCTCAGGCGCACCGGCCCCAGCCGGCTCGGCGCCGTAGCCGATGGCTTCGACGGCGGCGACCAGCTCGGCCACCTCCACGGCCGGGTCCTCGCGGGTGACGTGCGCGGTTCCGGTCGCCAGGTTGACCGTTGCGCTCACCCCGGGCAGTCTCCCCAGCTTCCGCTCGACACGTGCAACGCACGAGGCGCAGGTCATCCCGGTGATCGCCAGCTCCATGGAGCGGCCGGTGCCGGTCTCTGCCCTCGTGGACATGTGTGAGGTCCCTTCCCCATCCGTGCTCATGTCCGGACGCTAAAACCTTGCCCTTAGGGAAAGGTCAAGCGGACACTGGGGCTGCACCCCAGGGAACGGAGTCCCCCATGCTCACCGTCGGCCGCATCGCCGCCCAGACCGGGCTCAGCCCCAAGGCCGTCCGTCTCTACGAAGCCAACGGCCTCATCGATCCGCCCGAACGCACCCCCGCCGGCTACCGCACCTACACCGACGACGCCATCCCTGTCCTCGGCTTCATCCGCCAGGCCCAGGCCCTCGGCCTCAGCCTCAAGGAAATCAAGGACATCCTCGATCTCCAGCGCCGCGGTGAACAGCCCTGCGGCCTGGTCACCGATCTCCTCGACCAACACCTCGCCGACATCGACCGCCGCATCGCCGACCTCCAAGCTCTCCGCTCCACCCTCCAGCGCGCCCGCGCCCAGGCTGACCAGGCCGCCGGCCGCGGTGACACAGCCCTGGTGTGCCGCATCATCGAGAGCGCCACTCCCGCCACGAACTGACTGGCGCCGATAGGTGATGACCCGGTCGCGCTGACACGGTCACCTGCCGGGGCAATCCGGACGACCACCGATCCAACAGCCGTGGCTGTTCCGGCCGGTCACGGCCGTGACGTGCCCAGCCGTTCCCTCTCTCTTTAGCGCCCGGGATCGGCTGCCCCGCGCAGTCGTCCGGGGACAAAGCGCCCCGCCCGTGCCCGGTACTCAAGGTAGGCAGGGCCGTGCACCGTACGGAGATAGGGCTCCTCCACGACGCGCACCTGCAGCTCGACGGCGACGATCAGGGCGAGGAGGGAGGCGAGCGCGAGGATGTTCGGAACCATCAGCACCAGCCGAGGCCAGTGACGGCCATCGCGGTGAAGATGGGATTCCGGACGTACGCGAAGGGGCCGCCGGTGATGAGTGCGGTGCGCTCGCCGACGTCCACGCCCACGCGCCAGGACGCTCCCATCGCTCCCTGTTCCCTGTCCCGGCCCCGTACACAGTTGGGGCATCTTCGATGAGGACTGAGCAGCCTGCGAGCGCCGCGGCGGGCGCGGCGGCGGCTCCGAGCAGCGCCACGAGGAACAGGACACCTGCCCACCAAGAGGCCGAACCGGGTGCACCGGACAGGCCGCGGAATCCCTTGTCGCCGATGCGGCGGCGCTGGATCACGGTGCGGACGCCGAAGGCGGCCAGCAGCCAGATCCCGTACAGCATCAGTGCCGCCCACGCTCACCCGGTCATCGGGCGCTCGTCTCCTTCACGGGACTACAGCGCGCGTTGCCCGGACCGCAGCCGCAACCCTCCTGTTCCGCTTCCACCATGGGTCGAGATCGGCGCCGCGCAGCAGTTGTCGCCGCGGCATTCCCATCCGGTGCGGCACTGGGTTATGGACCGCAACGGCAGGGTGACGAGGGAGGTGGCGGCCATGACGAGTAGAAGGAGGAGACAGCGTCGATGCGCCGCGCGGGCTTCTCGCGGGCCTCGCTCACGGAGTGCTCGATGGCGCAGAACTGCCAGGCGACGGCCCCGGACGAGAAGCAGAAACTTGGTTCCTGGGCGGGGAGGGACGTAGTCAAAGAACTGATCCTTGACCTGGCAGCTGACTGAGGGCGCCCGACGGCCCATGCCCCGAGTGTGTGAGGGCGGGAACCGCCGAGCGTGGTGGTTACCGGCTGCCGCAGCCGCAGGAGTCCCCGCAGCAGCCTCCTGTGACCGGCTCGGTAGTGGAACCGGTGGTGAGAGGCAGTAGCACCATTCCGGCTGTGGCCGGTGCCGCCATGGGGGCTGCGACCTGGGCGGGGATACGGGCGGTGGCCGCGGCTCGGTGCGCGCTGCGCAGTGGGGCGTGGTGGGGCAGGCGGATCTTGCGTCCGGCGCGGATGCCGTTGCCGATGACCAGGACCTCGGCCAGTTCGTGGGTGGCCACCACGGCGGCCAGGCCGAGGACGCCGGTGGCGGCCAGCGGTACCAGGGCCACCAGGATGGCGCCGGACATCAGCAGGTTCTGGGTGAAGATGCGGCGGGCGGCGCGGGTGTGGGCGATGGCGTCCGGCAGGCGGCGCAGGTCCTCGCTCATGAGCGCGATGTCGGCGGCCTCGATCGCGACGTCGCTGCCCATGGCACCCATGGCCACGCCGGCTTCGGCGGTGGCCAGGGCGGGGGCGTCGTTGATGCCGTCGCCGACCATGGCCACCGGACCGCGGGCCTTGAGCTCGGTGACGATGCGGGCCTTGTCCTCGGGCAGGAGTTCGGCACGGACGTCGGTGATGCCGGCGTCGGCGGCGATCGCGGCGGCGGTGCGGGCGTTGTCGCCGGTCAGCATGACCACCTCCACGCCCTGCCGCGTCAGCATGGTGATGGCTTCGGCCGCTTCGGGGCGGACTTCATCGCGTACGGCGATGGCGCCCAGCAGCCAGCTGTCGTGTTCGACGAGGACGACGGTGGCGCCGGCGTCCTGCAGGCGCCTCACCTGCTCGGCGAGGGGCCCGGGGTCGATGAAGCCGGGCTTGCCCAGGCGGGCTTTGCGTCCGTCGACCGTGCCGCGAAGTCCGTTGCCCGGCACCGCCTCCACATCGGTGCCTGCGGTCACCGTGGTGGTGTCGGCGGCGGCGAGGATGGCCGCGGCGAGGGGGTGTTCGCTGCGGGCCTCCAATGCGGCGGCCACGGCGAGTACCCGGTCACGGGTGGTGTCGGGCGTGGTGACAATGTCGATCACAGCGGGTTCGTTGCGGGTGAGGGTGCCGGTCTTGTCGACGGCGACGACCTTGACCTTGCCCAGTGCTTCCACTGCGGCGCCGCCCTTGATGAGTACCCCGGCCTTGGAGGCGGCGCCGATCGCGGCGACCACGGCGACCGGCACGGACAGGGCGAACGCGCAGGGTGCGGCGGCCACCAGCACCACCAGGGCCCGCTCGATCCACACGTCCGGCTCACCCAGCAGGCTGGCAAAGCTCCGTTTACGAGAGTCGACCCCGCCCTGCCGCTGCCTCGCGACCATCCTCGGCGACCGACTCGAAAATACCCCCCCTGGTATCTCTGTTAGGGTTGGGACAGATACCCCGGGGGGTAATATTTCGAGGGAGAGTGCCGTGTTCTTTGCCGACATCATGGAGACCGAAGGTCTGGGCAACCGCAGCTACCTGGCAGGCGGGGTCCGGGCGGCGGTGGTGGTGGACCCGCCGCGGGACATCGACCGGGTGATCGCGGAGGCTGCCCGGCGCGGGGTGCGGGTCGTGGCCGTGGCGGATACGCATGTGCACAACGACTACGTCACCGGGGGCCTGGAGCTGGCCCGGCTGACGGGGGCCCGCTATCTGGTGCCTGCCGGGGCGTCGGTGGCGTACGCGCGGGTCCCGGTGGCCGACGGGGATGTGGAGCCAATCGACGAGGGCCTGGCACTACGGGCCGTGGCCACTCCCGGGCACACCCCGCACCACACCTCCTACGTGCTGGAGGATGGTGGCCGGGCGGTGGCCGCGTTCACCGGTGGGTCCCTGCTGATCGGCAGTGTGGGTCGCCCGGACTTGGTGGAGCCGCGCCTGACTGAGCAGCTGGCGCGTGCCCAGCACGCCTCCGCGCACCGGCTCGCGGCCGGCCTGGACGACGAGGTCGCGGTGATGCCCACGCACGGGTTCGGCAGCTTCTGTTCCTCCACCCAGGCCGGTGGTGCGCACAGCACGATCGGTGCGGAGAGGGCCTCCAATCCGGCGCTGGTCCAGGACGTGGAGACGTTCGTTACGGAGCTGCTCGCCGGGCTGGACGACGTACCGGCCTACTACGCGCACATGGGCCCGGTCAATGCCGCAGGTCCCGCGCCGCTGGATCTGACCGCTCCGCGGCGCGCAGACGCTCAGGAGATCGCCCGCCGCCTGGTTGCCGGGGAGTGGGTGGTGGATCTCCGCAGCCGCGTGGCGTTCTCCGAGGGCCATGTGGCGGGCTCGTTCAACTTCGAGGGTGAGGGCCAGCTGGCGACCTATCTGGCGTGGATGATTCCGTGGGGCAAGCCGGTGACCCTGCTCGCGGAGAGCGCGCAGGACATCAGCCGCGCGCAGCGTGAGCTGGCCAGGGTGGGCATCGACCGCCCGGCCGCCGCTGTCGTTGGTTCCCCGGCCGACTGGACCAGCGCCCAGGCGCCGCTCGCCTCGTTCCCCCGGGCGGCGTTCGCTGACCTGGCCGCCGCCCGGGGGCGGGGCGAGGACGTGGTGGTGCTGGACGTGCGCAGGGACGCGGAGCGGGCCGGCGGCTGGATCGAGGGCAGCGTGCACATCCCGGTCCACCAGGTCCACCAGCGCCTTCACGAGGTGCCCGCAGGCACGGTATGGGTGCACTGTGCCGGCGGAATGCGTGCGGCGATCGCCGCCTCCGTCCTGGACGCCGCAGGCCGTGACGTGGTGGCCGTCGATGACAGCTACACGGCCGCCACCGACGCCGGCCTCGTCCTTGTCACGCCCGCCCAGCACTGACCGCGCCACCCCGCTTCCGCCGGGCGCCTCACGGCCCGGCGGATCGGAAGCACCTGAGGAAGACAGAGATGTTCCTGCCCCAAGACGGCCCCGGCCGTATCACCCCCGCCCGGGCCCACCGCGTGCTTGAGGAAGGCACGGCGGTGCTGGTCGATGTCCGTGAGACGGACGAATACCGGGCCGGGCACGTACCCGGTTCCGTGCATGTTCCGCTGTCACGGCTGGCGGCCGGTGCGGACGTACCCGGCCGCCGGGATGGGCACAGCCTGATGCTGATCTGCCGTTCCGAACACCGTTCGAGGCAGGCTGCGGGCCTGCTGGGCGAACGCGGTGTGGCGGCGGTCGATGTCGTTGGCGGGATGCGTGCCTGGGCCGCCGACGGCCTGGCCGTCCAGGACCCGCACGGGGCGGCGGGCACCGTCATATGACCGCGTTCGTTCTCGCGCTGCTCGCCGGGGTGCTGGTCGGTCTCGCACTGGGCTCGCTCGGGGCGGGCGGCAGCATCCTGGCCGTCCCCGCCATGATCTACCTGCTGGGCTTCAGCCCGGCCGAGGCCACCACCGCCAGTCTGATCATTGTGATCGTCACCTCGCTCGCCGCGCTGGTGGTCCACGCCCGCACAGGAGCGGTGCGCTGGCGGGCGGGGATGCTGTTCGCCGCAGCCGGGGTGCTGCCCGCCGCCGCGGCGGGCCTGCTGTCCGTGCAGATCCCGGACACCGTGCTGACGCTGGCCTTCGCCGTCTTCGCGGTGCTCGCCGGGCTGCGGATGCTGCGCCGCCGGACACCGCCGGGGAACGGGACGGTGTCGGCGCCCCGCGCAGCGGCAGCGGGGGCCGGACTGGGCGCAATCACCGGATTCCTCGGGGTCGGCGGCGGTTTCCTCGCGGTCCCCGCGCTGGTGGCCGTGCTGGCAGTACCGATCAGCGCGGCCGTCGGCACCAGCCTGCTGGTCATCATCACCAACACGATGGTCGCTCTCGCGGCCCGCGCGAGTACCGAGGTCAGCCTGGACTGGGCACTGATCATGCCCTTCATCGCAACGGCGGTCCTGGGCGCCTGGGACGGCAAACGGCTGAGCGCCAAGATCCGACCCGCGACGCTGCAGCGGGTCTTCGGCGGCCTCCTGCTGGTGACAGCCGCGGCCATGACGGCCGGCACGCTGCTGTGACACGCCCGTGGGGCCTGCCACGGGCGCCCCGGCATCGGACGCCCGCGGCAGGCCCCACGGGGCACGGAGCCGCTAGGCCAGCGACAGGAACAGCTTCTCCAGCCGGGCCCGCATCTGGGCGGAATCCCGCACCTGCGGATCCTCGCTGGTCATGCACTGCTGCAGGCCCGTTGCGATGATCGAGAACCCGGCCCGGTCCAGCGCCTTGGAGACCGCGGACAGCTGCACGACGACGTCCTCGCAGTCCCGGCCCTCCTCGATCATCTTGATCACTCCCGCGAGCTGACCCTGCGCCCGCCGCAGCCGGTTCAACGCCGACTTCAGCTCCTCGGCACTCATGTCGAGTTGCACACCATCCTCCTCACATACCCCCATGGGTATCCTACCGTGGAGGCAAACCGCCCAGAAAGGCAATCTGCTCCGTGACCACCACTCCCACCGCACTGACCCCCGTCCAGGCCGCCGCGCGTCTCGGCGAGTTCACCGTCATTGACGTCCGCACTCCCGGCGAGTACGCAACCGGCCACCTGCCCGGCGCGCACAACATCCCCCTGGACCGCCTGGACGAGGCCGCCCGTGCCCTGGAAATCGCCGCGCAGCGCACGCCGCTGCTCATCGCCTGCGCCTCCGGAGCCCGATCCGCCAAGGGCTGCTCCCAGCTGGCCGCCCGGGGCGTCGAATCCGCGACACTCGAAGGGGGCACCGCAGCCTGGGCCGCCGCCGGCCACCAGGTTGAGCGTCCCGCCGGAGCCCGCACCACCTGGCCCATGGACCGCCAGGTCCGCCTCGCCGCGGGCACCCTGGTTGTCACCGGGTTCCTGGCCGGCCTCGCCTGGCCGCCCGCGCACTGGCTGTCCGGGGCCGTCGGCGCCGGACTCGTCTTCTCCGGCGTGACCAACACCTGCGGCATGGCCGCCCTCCTGGCCAAGCTGCCCCACAATCGACCCCCCAAGAGCAGGGTCTCCTTCCAGGAGACCCTGCAGCGCCTGGCCGCCTGACAGGATTACCGCTGCCGAACATGCCGCTCTGCGCCGCATCGCACCGGCAAGTGAGGTGCCGTGGTGCCGGTGGACTGCCAGTCGACTATCTCGGATGCAGTGCCGCAGCAACCCCTTCGATCACATGGGAAAACGGGCCAGGACAGTCACACAGCACTGCATCGCCCTCGCTGCAGAGCGATGAGAGAACAGGGCTCAGCCCATCCTGGTCGCGGCGCCGAGGAGGTAGTCCCCTCGAACACGGGTGAGGCTTCCGCGCACGGCCAGGCCGTGGCGGGGCAGTTCGGCCAGGAACTGCTCGGCGGTGAACCGGTCACGGGTGGGGTGGTCGAACAGCAGCCGGTAGGACGGGCGGGCCAGGGCGTGGGCGGTGACCTCCTCGAAGACGAACACCCCGCCGGGCTTCAGCACCCGGGCGACCTCGTCGAGGGCGGAGCGCCAGTCGGGGATGTGGTGGATGATCGCGAAGTCGAACGCGGCGTCGTAGCTGCCGCCCTCGGCGCCGAAGGCGGCGCGCAGGTCGGTGGCGTCACCGGCCGCGAGCCGGACCCGGTGCGCGTCGCGGGCGAGCCGTCGGCGGGCCTTGGCGACCATGGCCGGGTCGAGGTCGACGGCGTCGACGTGCGCGGCGCGGAAGCGGTCCAGGATGAGCCTGGTGCCGTAGCCGGGTCCGCACCCGATCTCCACCGCGTTCGCGCCGGGCGGTAGCGGTCCGCCGGCCAGCCTGAGCAGGGTGGGCACCTCGTACAGGCGCTGGAGCGCCCGCCGCGCCGGGTTGTCGATCGCGGCCTTCTCGATCTTGTTCATCAGCATCGCGGTCCCCCTATTGCCGAATCATCTGCCTCAATGGATATCATCGCTACATGACGATGAATAGCACGAGGACGCCTTCCCCGGCCACTGCGTCGTGCGGGGCACCGTCGGCGGCAGTGGCGTTGTTCCGCTCCCTGGGCGAGCCGGCCCGGCTGGCGATCCTGCTGCGGCTGGCGGAGGGCGAGGCGCGGGTGACCGACCTGGTCAAAGCGCTGAGGCTCGCGCAGTCCACGGTCTCGGCGCACCTGGCGTGCCTGCGCGAATGCGGCTTGATCGACTCCCGGGCCGAGGGGCGCGCCTCTTTCTACTTCCTGGCCCGGCCGGAGCTGCTGGACCTGCTCGCCAGTGCCGAGCAGCTGCTGGCCGCGACCGGGGAGGCCGTCGACCTGTGCCCCACCTACGGCACCCACCCCACCACCGAGGAGAACACCGCCCGATGAGCACGGAGAAGACCACCACGGCGCTGCCGGACGTGACCGGCCAGGCGGCCCGCCGGGCGGTCACGTACGCGAAGTTCACCATCGGCTACAACGTGATCGAGGGGATCATCGCGATCTCCGCGGGCGCGGTGGCCGGGGCGGTGTCCCTGATCGGCTTCGGCGTGGACTCCGGCATCGAGGTCGCCGCCGCCGTGGTGGTCCTGGTCCGGCTGCTCGCGGAGATCAAGGGCGGCGAGCCGGACGAGGCCAAGGAACGCCGAGCGCTGAAGTTTATCGCCATCACGTTCTTCGCGCTCGCCGCGTACGTGACCGTCGAGGGCATCCGCGACCTGGTGGCCGGCGAGAAGCCGGACACCTCGCTGGTCGGTATCGTCCTGACCGGCGTGTCGATCATCATCATGCCGTGGCTGGCGCAGGCCAAGCGCAAGGCCGGGCAGGAGATGAACTCCCGCCTGGTCGTCGCGGACGCCGCCGAGACCAAGTTGTGCGCCTGGCTGAGCGTGTCCACCTTCGCCGGGCTGGTCGCCTTCGCGCTGTTCGGCTGGACCTGGCTGGACCCGGTCGCCGGGTTTGTCATCGCGGCCTTCGCGATCATGGAGGGCAAGGAAGCCTGGGAAGGCGAACTGGTCTGCGACGACGGTTGCGAGGACGACAAGGCGCCCGCCGGTGCCGAGAAGAAGTCGTGCTCCGATGACTGCCACTGACACCCCTACGCCCAAGGCGGCGGCCTGCACCCGGGCCGCCGCCGGGGCCCTGGCTGTCGCGGCTGCCGGGGCGGATCTGGGGGCCAAGGCGTGGGCGAACACCGCTCTGCCCGGTGATCCGGTGCGTCTGGGACTACTGGACCTGCGGCTCGCGTTCAACCCCGGCGTCGCCTTCTCTTTCGGCGACACCCTCCCCGCGTGGATGGTGATCGCCTTTACCGGCGCCATCACGGCGGCGATCGCTGTGTTCGCCTGGCGGACCGCCCCGCACGCGCGGGCCACCACCGCGGCACTCGCCGTCATCCTCGGCGGGGCCGCCGCCAACCTGGCCGACCGCACCGCCGACGGGCAGGTCACCGACTACCTCCACACCGGCTGGTGGCCCACCTTCAACCTCGCCGATGTCTTCATCGTCTGCGGCGGCTTCGCCGTCGTCGCCCTGTCCTGGCGCCGCCCGCACGGCCAGCAAGACGAGACGCCGTCCTCGACGGTCTGACCGCACAAGGAGGCGGGTTGCCGTGGCGGTCCTCGCGCTCGTGCTGTTCGCGGCGTTCCTGCTGCCGGCCGGGGTGGTCCGGATCGTCATCCACAAGCGCCGCACCGGCGACACCGGCATCCGCCGCGCCCGAGCGGCGGGCCCGGCCCACGATTCTCCCAGCTCCCTCCTCCAGCAGCTGCCGGACGATCTCGGCGATGTCCGGGGCATTGTGAAAGATCACTTCGGGAGCGGCAGCCCGGCCCGGCTCACGGGCCCGTCAGCACGCGGCGAGGGCGTCGGTCTTCAGTCCTCCGCTCTGTCGTCGTCCTCATCGTCGTCCAGCCCGGGGGCGTCCGGGTCGCGCAGCGGTCGCAGGCCGCCGGCCGGGACGGACGGGGTGAAGCTGTTACGGCCCGGCACGTTGAGGTTCTTGTGCTTCAGCAGGGAGAGCCGGGCAATGTCCTCGTCGCGGATCTCGTGGCCCTCAGCCCGCAGCTGGGCGACGGCGGCGTCGATATAGCGGGTCGTCCACAGCACGACGGCGTTCAGCACCAGGCCCAGGGAGCGAGCTGGTCCTCCATACCGTCCGGGTACGCCCGGTGGATCGTGCCGCGCTTGCCGTGGCACACGTCGCGGGCGAGCTTGTGGCGGGACTCTTGCGCGGTGAGCTGCCGGTTCATCTGCCGGCGGTAGCTGTCGTCCACCGGGTCGACCACGGCCAGCAGATGCAGGGCTTGGCGATCCGCCCGTACTCGGCGAACGCCTGCCCCAGCGGCGTGGGGCGCCCCTCGCGGCCGAACATCCGCAGCAGGTCGTACGCCCGCACCTGGTTGGTGACCAGGGAGCCGGCCACCCGCAGCATGTCCGGCCAGTGCGTGAACACTTTGTTCAGGTTGACCGGTTGCGGGTGATGTCCTCCAGCACCCCGTACGTCCCCGTCTCCACCCCGCGGCATGGTGGCCCGCCAGAACCGCTGGTCGTCCAGGTCCCGGAACCGGGCTGAAGTTGTAACCCATCTCCGGCTTCACCCCGTCGTCCAGGTTCAGCAGGGCGTCCAGGATGTGCAGCGAGTCGCGCGGCGTGCCGGGCACGACCATCTGCCCGATCCCGGCGACCTGGTCGTTCACGGCGTTCAGCCAGGTGATGCCACGCTTGAAGCCGAAGTACTTCGGGGACGGTGCGGCATTGATCGTGCGGACGGGGACGACGAACCGCAGCCCGTCCACCGACGCCAGCAGGCCGTCGCCCCAGTACCGGACGATCGGCACCTCGGTCTGGGCGGCGATCAGCGCGGCGTTCGCCGCGGCGATGGTGTCTGAACAGCAGGTCCGGCAGGTCGATCTTCGGGAGCATCTTCTCGACGGTCTTGCGCGGCCAGCGCAGGCTCTTGGGCTCGCCGAGCGCGCCGAGGGCGTCCACGTTCAGCTTCGCCCGGCCGTTCGGCTGGACCTCGATGGAGACCTTCACCTCCCCCGGCCTCCTGAAGGCGCTCGGCCATGTGCTTCCACGCCGCGTCCAACGCCGTCACCAGCGCGGCCAGGTGCTCCTCGACGGGCATGTCCAGGCTCAGGCCCGCCAGGACGTCCTCACAGACGGCGTCCCACTCCTTGCCGTCCAGCAGACGGGCCCGCGGGTCGGACCACCGGTGCGAGGGCGAGGCGAAGACGTCCCGCCGCTGAGGGGCCCGGTGCAGCTGCTCCAGCACGCACACCACGTACGCGTCCCGGTCCACCGACCTCCAAGCCGGCGGCACGAGCTTGTCGTCCACCTGGCGCGGCAGCAGCGGCTTGTCCTTCACCCGCCGCCGTGCCAGCCGCCGGCAGCCGCCGCACCCCGGCCAGCACCCTCGCCCCGACCGGCGCCGCCCCCAGCACGCTCGTCTCGCCCAGCAGGGCCAGGAACGGCCGCACCGTCGCGTACCAGTTCGTCAGCGCGGCCCGCATGGCGACCTCGGCGGAGTCCTCGTCCTCCGGTACGAGCGAGACCACCAGCGCCGCCGCGCTCATCGCCGCGGCCCTGGGGGCGAACTCGTCCACCGCCGCCCACAGCGCCGCCGTGTCCACGTCGGTGCCGTGGGTCTCGACCAGCTCCCCTCCAGCTGCGGCAGCGTCGAGAGCCGGTCCTTGTCCGTGGCCCGCTTCGCCGTGCTGATCAGCCGCGTCGCCATCAGGACCTGGAACAGGTCCAGGGCCTCGTCGATGGCCTTGGCCTCCAGGTGCCGCATCACCGCCGTCAGCATCGCCGTGCGCTTCGGCTCGGCGGCCCGCTCCAGCCCGGCCTCCTTCGAGCCCAGCCCGTACCGGGCCAGCGCCGCCAGCCGGTTCGGCGGGATCTTGTTCAGCCTCACCCGGCCCAGGCCGAACGCGCCAATCTCGTCCACCCGCTCCAGCGCGCGGGCGAAGGGCCGTGCGCGTCGTCCGCGTCGGCGGCCGGTGCAGCCGCTCCAGCTCCGAGTACCGCTTGCCCTCCGGCACCGCGAGCATGGCCACCAGCTGCCCCGGCAGCTTCTGGTCCGCACGTGCGGCGGCACGGGCGACGGCGGCGTGCAGCCGCTTCTCCGCGATGCCGCGCGCCTCGGAGACCTGCCGGGCCAGCACCGAGACACCCGGCAGCAGCACCCGGTTGCGGCGCAGCCAGCCCACCGCCTGGTTGTAGGCGTCCCGGATCTCCCGCGCATGGTCGTACGGCGTCTGCCGCCGCTCGGGGCACCGCTCCACCAACGACGGGTCCTCGATGCCCAGCTGCGCGGCCAGGTGCTCGACCACCGGCCACGGCACGGCAAGCGGGTCCTCCAGGAACAGCCCGATGTAGCGGACCGTGCACATCTGGAGGGCGAACCCGAGCTGGTGATGCTTCGTACGCCGCAGCGCGATCAGGTCGCGGTCGACATCGTCCAGGAAGAAGAACCGCTCCAGCTCCGGACGCGGCGGCTCCTCGGCGAAATTCCCGTACGTCTCAGCCTGCTCATCAGTTAGGAATTCCACCGGCACCCCGGCGGACGGTAGCCACCCCACGCCCGTGATCGACGATCTTCCCGTGAACCCCAGCGCGGCACCCGACCACTGCGCTAGACGACCGAGATCATTCTCACCGATAACCGCTGTACCGATGTTCCGAGCGCCGCCAATTGCATCGGATGCGAACTCGCGATGGTCTGTGATTGCGACCTGACAGGATGCCGGATTCATCGCCGTGACCAGGGTGATTGTGGTCCTGAAGCAGCATGTGACGCTACCGGGTCTCAGCTCGTGGTTGCCAGCTGTGTCACTCGTACGGATGGCTGGCCTGCGGATTGGCCGCCCCCTCGCATCGGATGCGGTTTTCTCGCACCTGATGCGAGTTACGGAGGGTGGCGGAATGGTGGGGTTCAGCGGGCCGGTGCCGGGGGCGGCGGGGCTGCATCTGGTCGACCGGGTGCCTCTGCTGCGGCCGGAGGAACAGGTCTTCGCGGCGATGCTGACCGGCTTCGCCAACCAGCAGCTCGCCCGAAATCTGGCCCGGACAACCGTGGAGGGCCGGGAGAACACGGTGAAGGCGTTCGCGGCCTACGTGAACGCCTACCCGTGGCTGTGGACGCCGGCGATGGTCGACGAGTGGCTCGGTGACCTGCGCTCCCTACGGGATCTGAAGCGCTCGACGATCCGCTCGTACTCCGAAGCCGTGCGGGCTTTCTGCCACTTCATCACCGATCCGCTCTACGAGTGGACGGCGACCTGCGAGGAGCGCTTCGACACTCATCCGGTGCAAGTGGTGCACGAGTGGAACACCGCGGTGCACCTCCAGGACAACGAGGCGGACGCGAAGAAGCGAGCGTTCACCAAGGCTGAGCTGCACGCCTTCTTCGCGCACTGCGACGACGAGGTTGCCCGGATCCGGGCCTTCGGCCGCAAGGGCTGGCTGCCCGCCTTCCGCGACGCGACCCTGTTCAAGACCGCCTACGCCTATGGGACGCGGCGCAACGAGACGCGCATGCTCGACGCCGCCGATTTCGGCCGCAACCCGCACGGTGGCGAGTTCGGCCAGTACGGCCGCTGCCAGGTCCGGTTCGGCAAGGCTAAGAAGGGCTCGCCGCCCAAGCGCCGCGGGGTGCTGACCGTGTTCGCCTGGACTCCGGACGTCCTGGACGAGTGGTTCACCGAGGTCCGCCCGCTGTTCGGCACTGATAACAACCCGGCGGCCTGGCCTTCCGAACGGGGCCTGCGGATCGGATGCCAGCGGCTCAACTCCCGCTTCATCGCCTACCGAAAGGCCCTCGGCCTGGACGACGGACTCGACTTCCACTCCCTGCGCAGGTCCTACGTCACCCACCTGATCGAGGACGGCTGGGACCCGCGCTTCGTCCAGGAGCAGGTCGGTCACGAGCACGCCAGCACCACCTCGCTCTACACCTGCGTGTCCTCGGACTTCCGCACCCGCACCCTGCGGCGACACCTGGACTCCACCATCGCTGCGGCCCTTGAGACCCAGGCCGGGAGGCACGCATGAAACGCAAGGTCGGCTACACCTGGCGGCTGCGCGAGGTCATGGCCCAGCACCAGATCTTCACCGCGACCGAGCTGGTGCCGCTGCTGCGCGAGCGCGGCATCGACCTGTCCGCCTCCCAGGTCCACCGCCTAGTCTCCGGCACGCCGGAACGCCTGTCGTTGCAGGTCATGGCCGCGCTCTGCGACATCCTGTCCTGCACCCCGGCCGACCTAGTGGCCACCACTGCCGAGAACGCCGGAGTCCGCAAGACCGCCACCGGTGACCTGCCCGCCCCGCCCGCGAACGTCGCGAAGCTCCGCCCCCGCGCCGCTCGCATCCTGCCCGACGCATGACCCGCACCTACGCCACCGACGAACAGTACGAACGCTGGTACATGGCAGAGTGCTGCCGCTGCGGCCGCCGCAGGCACAAAGCCGGCACCTGGCCGGACGGATACGTCTGCCGGACCTGCTCGGACCACGCCGTCCGGACACGCGGCACCTGCCCAGGATGCGGCCAGGACCGGGCCCTTCCCGGGCTCCGCCCCGGTGATGGGGCAGCGATCTGTACCACCTGCGCCGGCTTCTCCCAGACCTTCGACTGCTCACGCTGCGGCTTCGAGGGCAAGCTCCTGCGCGGACGGCTCTGCGAACGTTGCACGCTCACCGACCGCCTCACCGCGCTCCTGGACGACGGCACCGGCCGCATCCGTCCCGCGCTGGTCCCGCTGTTCGACCTGCTGGTGGCAATGGACAAGCCCAGGAGCGGGCTGGCCTGGCTGGAGATGCGCCGCAGCCAGCCGGGAAACGCCTCACAACTGCTGCATCGGCTCGGCCTCGGCGAGATCCCCCTGACCCACGACGCCTTCCACGAGTTCCAGCCCTGGCGGGCCGCCGCCCACCTGGAAGAACTCCTGATGACGTGCGGAGTCCTTCCCGCAGCCGACAAGTACCTCTGCTCCTTCCAGCGCTGGCTTCCCGAGCATCTGGCTGGCATCGCCGACCCCGAGCACACCAAGACGATCAAGCTCTACGCAACCTGGCGCGTTCTCCCCCGGCTGCGGGCCCGCGCCGAGCGGAGCCACATCACACCGAGCATCCGACGCTTCGCCGCCGAACAGATCAAGTACGCGACCGCCTTCCTGCACTGGCTCGGCAAGCGGAACACCAACCTCGCATCCTGCGGCCAGCTCGACATCGACGCGTGGTGGGTCGAGAACACCGAACACGGCCGCACCTGCTTGCGAGCCTTCATCAACTGGGCCATGCAGACCCGCCACTGCCCAGGCTTCCTCTCCATCCCGGCCATGAGGGTCTCCCGGCGGGCCGCACTGAACGACGACGAGCGCCTCGACGCCCTCGGCCGACTGCTGACCAACACGGAGACACCGACGCGGCTCCGAGTCGCCGGAATCATCGTGCTCCTCTACGCGCAGCCCGTGAGCCGCATCGTCCGACTCACCCTCGACGACGTCATCCGCGACGGCGACACCGTGCTGCTACGGCTCGGGGAGTCACCCTCACCGATCCCCGCGCCGGTCACCGACCTGCTGCTGGAACACATCGCACACCGCGACAACATGAACACCGCGACCAACCCGGCGTCCCGCTGGCTCTTCCCCGGCCGCAGGGCCGGCCAGCCAGCCCGCCCCGATCACCTGTCCGCGCTGCTGAACGAGATCGGGGTCCCGGCCGCAGCTGCCCGCGGCGCCGCCATCCGCCAGCAGCTCCTCGACATGCCCGCCCCCGTGGTCGCGGACGCGCTCGGCTACCACCACAAGACCACCACCCGGCTCCGCAACGAGACCGGCGGCACATGGAGCCGATACGCCCCAGGGGATCACGGAAGGTCACCAGCGGGCTGGGCTCCTCGGGGAACCGGTGACAGCTGATTACGCGAGCCCACCAGTAGACCGCCGGTTCGTACACTGCGAGGGTGGAAGACCATACGGCCACCAGGATCGATGCACGTCCGGCGCCCGCCTTGCGGCGGTACGTCAGCTCGTATGTCGGTTTCGATCTTCGTGGGTTCCCGGCGGGGGTGCACTGCGGTCCGCCGGGTCGCGTGCTCACTGCGGTGATCAGTCTGTCCGGCCCTTTGGAGGTGGCGGCGGGCGTCGACGACGGGTCACCGGTCACCAGATTCGGCAGCGTGGCCGGCGGTCTGATGCGCCGGGCCGTCGCGATCCACCACGACGGACGCCAGGAAGGCGTGCAGGTGTCGCTGACACCGCTCGGGGCCCGGGCCGTCTACGGCATGCCCGCCGCTGATCTCGCCCACCGACTGGTCCCACTCGACGAGCTTCTCGGAGCGCTCGGCGTCGAGCTAGTCGACCGGCTCCGCGCGGCGACGACATGGGTGGCGCGGTTCGCCGTGTTGGACGAGTTGCTCCTGCGCGCCGTCGGCCGCGGCACCGGCGGCGATCGCGTGTCCCGGGTGCGCCCCGAGGTGGCCGAGGCCTGGCGCCGCCTCTTGGCCTCGCGGGGCCGCGTCCAGGTTGGGGCGGTGGCCGCGGAACTGGGCTGGAGCCGTCGGTACTTCACCGAGCGGTTTCGCGGTGAGGTGGGCCTGTCACCGAAGACCTTCGCCCGAGTTCTGCGTTTCGAGCACGCGCACGAACTGGCGACGGCGCACGAGCCGCTCCCGTGGGCCGATGTGGCGACCGTCTCCGGCTACGCCGACCAGGCCCATCTCATTCGGGACTGGCGCGAGTTCACGGGCCGATCGCCGACGGTCTGGCGCCGCGGCGAAGTCCTTCTCGGGACCGGGTAGCCGCCCATCGCGTCGGCTTCCGTTCCCTTTCCTTCAAGACCAACCGATCGCCGTCCTGTGACGATCGTCGGCATGAGACTCGTCAATCACGAACCCAACGCCATCGATCTGCGGACCACCCCCGTGCACCTCGGGCTGGGGTCGAGAGCGAAACCCGTCCAGGGCTTCGCCTGGGACCCGGAGGTGCTCCAGGCCTACAGCGCCGCGGTCGCGGCGGACGGCGCCGAGGGCCGGCTGGTGACAATCTTCGACGGCGACGGCCCCGGCGACCATTGGGAGCGCCACCCCGCCGGCGACGAACTGGTCATCTGCCTCAGGGGGTCGGTGACAGTCACCCGCGATGTGGACGGAGTGCCCGACCGGGTTGTGCTCGGGCCGGGCGAGGCCACCGTCAACCCGGCCGGGACATGGCACGCGGTCGACATGACGGGGCCGGCGTCCATCCTGACCATCACCGCCGGCCTCGGCACCGACCACCGTCCCCGGACCGAAGCCCGCCTGACCGAGCACGCCGGCACGTCCGGCCCGCGAACACCGTGACGACCCGTGTCGCGTGCCTCGGCGACAGCATCACCCGCGCGCAGCTCAGCGTCGACTACCTGGGCCTTCTCGAACGACGCCACCCTCCAGGCGACGTACGGCTCGCCCGCTTCGGCGTCAACGGCGACTTCGCCTACAACCTCTCACGCCGCCTCGATGCCGTCGTCGCGGACCCGCCCGACGTGATCACCGTGTTGATCGGGACCAACGACGCCCGGGCGAGCCTCCCCGGCTACCCCGTCGAGCGGGCCATGAAGCGCAAACAGCTCCCCGAGCGCCCGTCAGCCGGCTGGTTCCAGCAGTGCCTGGCAGCCGTCGTCGAACGGCTGCGAACGCAGACCGACGCGACGATCGGTCTGCTGTCCCTCCCGGTCCTCGGCCAACAACCCGACGGAGCTGCGGCGCAGGCATCACAGGCGTACAGCCGCATGATCGCCGAGGTCGCCACCACCAACAAAGCGACCTATCTCCCGCTCCACGAACGCCAGACCGAGGAACTACGCCAAGCGGACCCGCCGCCGATCCCCTACCAAGAGCCGACGCCCGCGGCGAGCGTCAGCGTCCTCGTCCGACGCGCCGTGCTGCGCCGCAGCCTCGACACGATATCCCGGCGCCGAGGTCTCGTGCTCACGACCGACCACATCCACCAGAACAGTCGCGGCGCCGCCCTTGTCGCCGAGGTTATCGACACCTGGCTCTCGACCCGGAGCGCGTAACCGGTTCCTGCGGCGGCCCCTTTCCTGAGTATCAGATCCCACCCCTACCGGGGCAGGCAACGACGACCGGACCACCTCGAACGCTCTCGGCCACCAAGAACCACCACCCGCCGGCTCAACGAGACCGGCGGGACCTGGAGCCGATACGCTGTTGGGGATCACACACGGTCACCGGCAGGTTGGGTTCCACGGGGAACTGGCGACAGTTGATTACGCGAGTCCGCCAGTACCAAGGCCGTATCAGTCGGCGGGGTGCGGATCGCCTATGAGCGGTGCGGGGTGGGGCGGCCGGTGGTGCTGGTACTGGGATGCCTGCAGTCGCCTGGGAACTGTGCGGCCTGCGCGGCACGCTGGCCGACACAGGCTTTGACATGGTGACCTACGCCGCGCGCGGGGTAGCGCCGACCGACACGCCACCCGCGCCGTACACGGTCGAGGCCCTGGCCGCCGACCTGGCCGGGCTGCTGGAGGCACTGGAACTGACTGCGACGACGGTGGTCGGCTACTCGCTCGGCAGTTTCACCGCCGAACTCCTCGCCCGTACCCGCCCGGATCTCGTGCGCGCGGCCGTCCTGCTGGCCGGCGCCGGGCCGCTGACCGGCGTACTGGACCCGTCCTGCAAGCAGAGGCCGAACTGATCGCGGCCACCGGACACGTGCCGCCGTCGTTCATGAAACTGCAGACCCTGCTGGCCTCTCTGCCGCCGGAGGTCCTGCGCGGGACGCAGAACAGGTGCGCACCTGGCTGGCGCTGCTCGATGCCCAGGAGTCAGTGTGGACGTCGCCGGAGGGGGCGGCCGGGCAGTCGGCGGCGGCCGACAGGTGGCTGCGCGACGAGCACCGCATGTCCGCGCTCGCGGACATACACCAGCCGGTGCTGGTCGCGGCATTCGAACACGATCTGCACTTCCCGCCCCCGGTCGGCGAAGGCAGCGGCCGAGACGCTGCCGCACGCGGAGTTCGTCGTGGTTCCGGGGGCCGCGCACGCAGGGTGCCGACTCATCCGAAGGAAACCGCCGAGACTGTCGTCGGTTTCCTCGCCCGCACTGACCGCTCACGCCCGCCCAGGATCGGCCGGCGACTGTCGCCGACCCGGTCAAGGTCGCGACGGGCGGGGTCAGGTGCGGGTTCCTTTGGCCAGCAGCGGCAGGTCGTTGGCGAAGTCCTCGACCGTGGTGCCGCTGGTGTACACCACGCGTCCCTTGCCGTCGGGGGTGAAGGCCAGGACCTGGGCGCCGTGGTCGGAGGTGACGGTGCCGTCGTGGTGCTTCTTCGGGTCCTCGACCGAGATTCCCACCCCGAGGGCGGCCTTCTTGACCTGCGGCAGGTCGCCGGACAGGCCGATGAATGTCTTGTCGAAGCCCTTGAGCCAGCTGCCGAGCTTGGCGGGGGTGTCCCGCTCGGGGTCGGTGGTGACGAACACCACCTGGGTCTTGTCGCGGACCTGCTGGGGCTGCTTCTTCAGTGCCACGGCGACGTCGCCCATCGTGGTGGGGCAGATGTCGGGGCAGTTGCTGTAGCCGAAGAACAGCAGCATGGTGCGTCCATCTGTCTGCTTGCGCAGGTCGAACTGCTTGCCCCTGGTGTCGGTGAGGACCAGGTCGGGCTTGGTGAAGGGGTCGGACAACTCGGTGCCCTTGTAGGGCGAGTTGTCCGCGGCCTGGGAGACGACCGCCTGGCCCTCGTTCTGGTGGTGGGCGGTGGAAGAGCCGCAGGCGGTCAGGGCGAGGGCCGCGGCGAGGGTGAGGGCTGCTGCGGCGGCGAGGCGGCTGCGGGACGTCGCGGGCATCAGGTGGGATCCGATCATGGTGGTCGCGTTGTGGCGGGAGGCTCATTGGGTCGGGGAGGTCAGAGGGTCTCGGCCGGTGCCGGGGGCAGCACGGCTTCGGCCAGGGCCTTGCCCCGGTCGGTCAGGTGGTACATCACCAGCCGTCCCTCGCGGCGGGACGCGGCGAGCCCGGCGGCCCGCAGCTGCCGCAGGTGGTGGGAGACGAGGTTCTGGGCCTGGCCGACGACCCAGGCCATGTCGCAGACGCACAACTCGCCGCCCTCGGCCAGGGCGGCGGCCACCTTCAGCCGGGTGGGGTCGGCCAGTGCCTTGGCCGCGGCGGCGGCCGTCTCGACAGCAGTCAGGGGCGGCATGCGGCGGCGGATATCCTCGGCCACCGGAAGATCCAGGCACAGCAGGTCGCACTGATCCCTGTTCTCCTCAGTCACATCCATGATTCCTTGCAGTTGGGGGTGTTGGCAGTTCGGGTGGTCGCCCGACGGGGAGGAACGTCAGATGCCGACGGTGAAGCCCGCCGACCAGGACTGCATCTGGCTGATCAGGTAGCTCCACACGCCGGTGACCATGAGGAGGCCCGTGGCGATCATCATGCCTCCCCCGATCCGCATGACCCACTGGTAGTGGGTCTTGACCCAGGCGAAGACGCCCAGCGCTTTGCGGAAGGCCAGGCCGGCGGCCAGGAACGGCACGCCCAGGCCCAGGCAATACGCCACGGTCAGCAGCGCACCGCGCCCGGCGCTGGCCTCGGTGAACGCCAGCGCCTGCACCGCGGCCAGGGTCGGGCCGATGCACGGCGTCCACCCCAGGCCGAACAGCACTCCCAGCATCGGCGCCCCGGCCAGGCCGACGGCGGGGCGGCGGTGCAGGCGCCACTCGCGGCGCATCCCCGGCAGCACCCCCATGAACGACAGGCCCATCAGGATCGTGAGGCCGCCCAGGACACGGATCAGGACGTCCTGGTGTTCCAGCAGCGTGTTGCCCGCATAGCCGAACGCGGCGCCGAAAGAGACGAACACGGCCGTGAACCCGGCCAGGAACAACAGCGTGCCGGCCAGGATCCGACCACGGCGTACGTGGGCGATGTCCGCGCCACTCACTCCGGTGACGTAGGAGAGATAGCCCGGCACCAGCGGCAGCACGCACGGGGAGAAGAACGACACCAATCCGGCCAGCGCGGCGATCGGGATGGCGAGCAGCACCGAGCCGGTCAGGACGGTGGACTCAAGGCCGACAGCAATCAGCATCCCTCAGCCCTCCTTCAGCACCGGGTCGATCAGGGCCCGCAGTTCCGCCTCGGACAGGGCCTTCATGGCGCGCGCGGCGATACGGCCCTTGCGGTCGATCACTACCGTGCTGGGAATGGCGGAGGGCGAGATGGTGCCCTTGAACCTCAGCAGTTGCTTGCCGATCGGATCCCACAGGCTCGGATAGGTGACGCCGAACTCCTCCTCGAAACGCCGGGCATTGTCCTTGCTGGCGTCCCGGGTGTTGATGCCCAGGAACATCACGCCCTTCTCGCGGGTGTCGTCGTAGACCTTCTGCAGGTTGGGGGCCTCGGCCCGGCAGGGGGAGCACCACGAGCCCCACACATTGATCACGACGATCTTGCCGCGGGAGTCCGCGAGGGAGACCCGCTTGCCGGTCAGGGTTTCACCGGAGATGTCCGGTGCCGCCTCGCGGCCCTTGACGGCCAGATGCGCAAGGCGCTGATCGTCGGACGGCCCGGCCGCCTGTGCGTCGTCGCCGCTGCCACCGCATCCGGAAGCGGCCAGCGCGGCCAAGGCCAGGGCCCCGGCCAGAGCGGTGCGCCGGGCTATGCGGGGGCGGACAGGAGCCGGTGGAGACTCAAGGATCATCGAGCAGGCACCTTCAAAGGGGATACGGCAGGAAGCGCGGGAAGAGTGGGAGTTAGATCAGGCTGGTCCAGTACAGCCAGAACCGCTGCGCGATCAGCGTGACGATCAGCAGGTACCAGACGGTCAGGACCACCCCGTGGTAGCCGGCCACCACACTGATCGCACCGCGCAGCCGGGCGGGAACCGGCAGCACGCGGCGGGTGAGGGTGTGCACGGTCGTGTACCAGAAGACGGGGATCATCACGGTCCACACGACCATGCAGTACGGGCACAGGGCGTCGATCCGGTACAGGCTCTGGAAGATCAGCCAGTGCACGAGGACCACGCCGAAGGTGATCCCGGCCTGCAGGCCCCACCAGAACCAGCGCGGCAGCACCGCCCCACTCAGCAGCACCACTCCGATCGCGGTGACCACCGCGAACCCGGCGATGCCCAGCAACGGGTTGGGAAACCCGAATACCTCCGCCTGCGGAGTGGTCATCACCGACCCGCAGGACAGCACCGGGTTGATGCTGCAGGAGGGGGTGTAGGAGGGATCCTTCAGGAGCGCGATCTTCTCCACGGTGAGCGTGAACGCGGCCAGCAGGCCGACCGCCCCACCCACCGCCAGCACCCAGCCGAGCAGCCGGACAGACACCGGCCCCGTCGGCTCCTCCGTGTCGGCCGTCGGCCCGTGCGCGGTGCGCGGGGCGGCCACGCTCACTTGGCCAGCTCCGCGTCGATGGCCGCCTTGAAGTCGTCGTACGAGGCGATCTGCGGCCGCTTGCCGTTGATGAAGAACGTCGGGGTGCCCTGCACACCCAGCGCCAGACCGTCCTTGCGGTCCTTCTCGACCCGCGCGGCCGTGGCCGGGGCCTTCCAGTCCTTCTCGAACTTCGTCATGTCCAGGCCCAGGTCACGGGCGAAGCCGCGGAAGGTCTTCTCGTGCGAGACCTGCTGGTCCCCCCACTCCTCCTGCGTCTCGTACATCTTCGTGTACATCGCCTCCAGCTTCCCCTGCGCGGCAGCGGCCTCCACCGCACGAGCGGCGAGCTCGGCGTTGCGGTGGCTGGGGATGGGGAAGTAGCGCATCACGAAGGTGACCCGGCCGTCGTACTCCTTACGCAGCCGCTCCACGTGCGGGAACGCGGCCCGGCACGATTCGCACTCCAGGTCCAGGAACTCCACCACGGTGACCTTGCCGTCCTTGGCGGTGGACAGCCGGTGGCTGTCCGGCCGGACCAGCACCGAGGCCGATGCGGCCTTGCCCTCTGTGCCAGTCTTGTCGGAGGCCGAGGTGGCGTCCGAGGAGCGGTTGGCCGCCAGCAGGGCCGCCACCACAGCCAGAGCGACGGCAATCAGGCCCAGGGAGATCTTCAGGTTCTTGGTCATGATCCATCCGGCGAGCAGGGGAAACGGGAAGCGATACCCGCAGCCCGGTCCCCCACGCGGCTCTGGGCTCGAGAATCGCATCAACACGCTAACGGACGTTGATATGTCGTCGGCATGCGGGCTCCCCGTTACTCACTGGTGCGGGTCATGACTGCGTATGTCGCGCTCCTGGACCGGGAGGTTCTGGCTCGAGGTGCGAAAGCACCGGGCGGTCACGGGCGGCGGGCGGTCACCAGGAACAGCGGGATGGCAAGGAACAGGCGGTCACTGCGAGCGCGGCGGGTCTGATCGGCAATCCAGGCGTCCGCCTCGGCACGAGGAATGGATCCGGCCGCGTGTGCGGCGTCGGCCAGGCCCGTAATGATCGGCAGGGCGATGGGCTCGGTGAACACACCCGTGTGCACTTCCACGGTGGCGTCCTCGAAGCCGGCGTCCAGGAGCAGGTTCCGGCAGCCGCGCGCAACCCTCGGGCTGGGCAGCAGGTCGGCGCGGGCGTGCACGATGGTGCGGGCCAGTTCCGGGTCATCGGCATCGATCACGAGGGTGTCCCAGTCCTGCCCGATCAGAGTGATGCGACCACCGGGGGCGAGCACACGGTGAGCTTCGGCCAGGGCGCCGGCGGGCTCACTGACCGAGTGGAACACCTTGTCGGCCCGGTAGCCGTCGAAGGCCCCGTCGCCGAACGGCAGCCGAGTGGCGTCGGCCTGGTGGAAGGTTCCGCCGGGCCACCGGTGCTCCGCGACCCCGACCATGTGCTCGTCGACATCGACACCAACAGCCAAGGCCCCTTGCTGCGCCATCTCACCCACCGCCCGGCCGGTGCCGCAGCCCACATCGACGACACGGACTCCTTGCCTGATGCCGAGCAGGGCGTAGGAGCGTGATCGCAGCCGGCCCGCCTCGGGCCGTTTATCGACCACGTCCAGCAGCGCGATCAAAGCCTCGGCCGAGGGAGTCTGGCTGCCTGGGGAATGAGGGGTAGACATGCCCGGAAGCCTGCGACTTAGTGTCGGGATGAAGTCAAGCGGCCCGCAGTTGACGATCGGGGCGTTGGCCGACCGGTTCGGCCTGGAGAGTCACGTGCTGAGGTACTGGGAGTCGATGGGTCTGCTCACGCCGGGTAGAGATCACGCTGGGCGCCGTAGGTACGCACAGCAGGACGTACTGCGGGTGGCGGTCATTCTGTGCGGCAAGGAAGCCGGGCTGCCGCTTGTCTCCATCGCTGCGATGCTCACCACCACCGACCCCGCGGAGCGGCAGGAGATCCTGTTAGGGCACCGGGATGCCCTACGGCACCAGATCGCACAAACTCAAGCCGCGCTGGACCTGGTCGAGTGCGCAGTCGAATGTGCACACGCAGACCTCGCCACCTGCCCCAGCTTCCGACAGCATCTCGTCGAGCGCGCCCGCCTATGACAAAGTCAAGAACGGTACAGCGTAGGTACGCCCAACAGCCTTGCCGTCGGCTTCTCATTCAGTGGAGCGGGCTCTGAGCCTGGACGACGTCCGCACGATCAACACCGCCCCCGCCCGTGCCGGCTCGGACCCGGAGCGGTGACAGTGCGGTCGTCCGTCCCACTCTGCCGCCAGGCTTGGCTACCATCTGCGGCGATGAGAAACCGGCGCACAGGCTTTCGGGGCGTGGCGAGGCGGGCCGCCTCGCTCTTCGCCCTGCGCTGTGCCGCCTTGCTCGCCGTGGTCTTGTGGGTGGTGCCGGTGTGCGCCCACGCCGCCGAGGGGCCCTTTGCGGCGGCCGGGGCGTCCATGCCGGGTATGACGGCGAGCGCCGACCCGATCGCCGGGCCGGCCCTGGGGCATTTGTGCCCGGACCCGGAGCACAGGCCCGGCGACGCGGACTGTGATCGCGTAGACAGTGTGCTCGCAAGCTCGGCTCCTTCTGCCCCGGCGCCGTCTCCCAAGGCGGTGGAGATGACCGCGGCCCTTGGGGCGCTGGGCGTTCCGCCCGCGCGCGGGGCGCCCCGCTCTCTCGTCCACGCCCCCGGCATCCATCAGCTGCAGGTCCAGCGGACCTAGGCCGGCCCCTCCGCGCGGCGACCCTCGCCGCCGTGCCTGCCGACTCGTCTGCCCCCACCACGGGCGCAGGCTGCCACCGACCGCTCGATCTGCACCGCCGTGTTCTCGAGTACGCGGCGGGGACAAGGACATGTCATGGGTTCTTCCCGAGCCAAGGAACAGCGCGCCACCCGCCGCGCCAAGATAGAGGAGATGCGTCGCGCCGAGGCCGCGCGGGAACGCCGCAACCGGATCATCACCTGGACCCTCAGCGGGATCATCGTCGCCGGCGTGGCCGGCGGCAGTTGGTACCTCGTCGAGCAGGCCAATCAGAAGGACGAGGCGAAGGAGGCCGCGGCCGCCGCCCCGGTCAAGGGTGAGAAGTCCTGGAAGGACCTGAGCCAGAACCACGTCGCCACGCCCGTCGACTACAAGATGTCCCCGGCGGTCGGCGGCGACCACAACCAGGTCTGGATGAACTGCAACGGTGACGTGTACGACAAGGAGATCGACGAGACCAACGCCGTCCACGCCCTCGAACACGGTGCGGTCTGGGTCACCTACACGGACAAGGCCGCCACCAAGGATGTAAGCGCCCTCAAGGACAAAGTGAAGAAGACCCCGTACACGCTGATGAGCCCGTACGCGGACCAGTCCTCGCCGATCACCCTGTCCGCGTGGGGCAAGCAGCTGACCGTGAAGTCCGCGTCTGACCCGCGCGTCCAGCAGTTCCTCGACAAGTACGTGCAGGGCAAGCAGACCCCCGAGCCGGGTGCCGCCTGCACGGGAGGGAAGACCGTATGAGCAGCGGCGCTGTCACCCGCCGTACCCCTGTCATCGTCCTCGCCTGCATCGTGCTGGCCGTGGCCGCCGGGCTCGCCCTGTGGTGGCGGACGGCCGAGGGCACGGCGAACGCGGCCACACCCGGTGACCGGTCCGTGGAGGCCGGGTTCTCCCGGGACATGGCGGTGCACCACCAGCAGGCCGTGGAGATGTCGTTCATCGTGCGCGACCGCACCGAAAACGAGGAGGTCCGCACGCTCGCCTACGACGTCATCAACACCCAGGCCACCCAGCGCGGCATGATGCTGGGCTGGCTGGAGACCTGGGAGCTGAACAAGACTTCCAGCCAGGCACCGATGACATGGATGGGCCACGGCTCGATGTACGAGGCCAAGGACGGCTCCCTCATGCCCGGCATGGCCACCAACACGCAGATTGACCAGCTACGCAAGGCCAACGGCAAGGACGCCGAGATTCTCTACCTGCAGCTGATGACCGCCCACCACAAGGGCGGCATCGACATGGCGCGCGGCGCGGTCAAGATGGCCGACGACGAGAAGGTCAAGCGCCTGGCCCAGAGCATGGTCAACGGCCAGCAGTCGGAGATGGACCTGATGGCCGACATGCTCGCCCAGCGGGGCGCCAAAGCATCGAGGTGACCGATTGTGCAGGGGCCGGGCCTGCTGGCCCCTGCACGCTTACCCGAAGGCCGGGCTCGGCCGTGTGCGGGCGGTCCTACTCCGTGGGAGGCACGGCGCTGGTGAGCCCCGGCTCGTTGGACCACTTCTCCTCGATCCGGCCGAATCGCCAGACGGCCACGGCGACCGCCCAGGTCAGCAGGAAGAGTCCGACGATTCCGAAGCCCACGTAGTCCAGGTTCAGGGAGGCGATCCAGACCAGGGGTCCGGACTCCAGCCCGAGCCGCTCGACGATCAGTCCGACGAGCACCAGCACTCCGATCACGAGGGCGACGGTGACGGACAGCACCGTGACGGTCAGGTTGTAGAAGACCTTACGGACGGGCTTGAGGAACGCCCACGCGTAGGCCCGCGACATCAGGACGCCGTCCGCGGTGTCGAACAGGCTCATCCCGGCGGCGAAGAGGACCGGCAGGACGAGGATGGCGTACCAGGGCAGGACGTAGGCGGCCGAACCGGCGGCGAGCACCAGGAGGGCGACCTGCGTTGCGGTGTCGAAGCCCAGCCCCATGAGGAGACCGACCGGGTAGAGGTGCCAGGCTTTGCTCACGCGCTTCATCACGCGTCCGAGGAGCCGGGCCAGGAAGCCGCGGTTGTCGAGCTGCCGCTCCAGTTCGGCCTCGTCGTACTCGCCGGTGCGCATCCGACGGAAGACCTTGGCGATGCCGACGGCCGAGACGAGGTTCATCACGCCGATGAGCACCAGGAAGGTACCGGCGACGATCGTGCCGACGAGGCCGAGGGTCTGTGCGGCCGACGAGTCCTCGTTCTGGACGACGCCGGCCACCGAGCGGACCCCGACGGCCAGCAGCAGGCTCGCGACGAAGACGACCGAGGAGTGCCCGAGGGAGAACCAGAAGCCGGCACTGACCGACGGCTTGCCCTCGCCGACGAGCTTGCGGGTGGTGTTGTCGATCGACGCGATGTGGTCCGCGTCGAACGCGTGCCGCACCCCCAGCAGATACGCCGTCAGACCCACGTTGACACCCAGGACGCCTGAGCTTCCCAACTGGTAGTCATGGGGCGCTACCGCGAAGATCAGCACACCCCACCCCACGACGTGCAGCAACAGCACGAACGCGGTCATTCCGCCGATGGACCGCCACTCCGTCGGACTGAACGTCCGGCGCAGACTGCCGCCTTCTCGTTCGGTGACAGCTGTCGGTGAAAGGCCCGAGACCATGGATGATCCTCGTTCTGAGAAGGGACGCCAGAGCGATCCGGCTACTCACCGGATCACTTCGGGCGCCGAGCTTATTGCACAACCATCGCAAATGAATATGGCAGGCAGCACTCAGTGAGGCGTGATGGCGGCGGCCTGGGTGCAGAGGCTTGCAGAGGGCGAAGGTCCTGACACGGCGGCCGCTCTTCCCGGAGAGGCCGCCGCGTTCGCCGAAGGTCCCGGTTCGCGCCCTTACCAGCCGACCTTCTCGCAACCGGCGTGGTCGGCCGGTTCGACCTGCAAGGTCGCGTGGGCGACTCCGTGACGGTCCCGCAGCAGATCGCGGGCCTGGTCCAAAACGGCATGACCGTCGGCGCGGTCAGCGGTGACCAGGTGGGCCGTGGCCACGTTCATGCCCGAGGTCAGCGTCCACAGGTGCAGGTCGTGGACGTCCTTCACGCCGTCGACCGATGCCAGGTCGTCGGCCACGGCGGCGGGGTCCATGCCGGCCGGTGCGTGCTGTCCGAGCACCGCGAGGACCTCACGGCCCAGTGCGATGGCGCGCACGGCGACGAAGGCGCCGATGGCGAGGGCGACCAGCGTGTCCCACAGCGGCTGTCCGGTCGCGGCGACCAGCCAGCCGGCGAGGACCACTCCGACCGATCCCGCGGTGTCGGCCACGACTTCCAGGTAGGCGCCCTTGACGTTGAGGCTCTCGGACGCGCCCGAGCGCAGCAGGAACAACGCGGCCAGGTTCACAACCAGGCCGATCGCACCGACCACGAGCATCGGTCCGGAGGAGACTTCGGCTGAAGCGCCGATCCGGCCGATGGCTTCAGTGACCACGTAGACCGAGACGCCGAGCATGAGCGTCACCGACAGCAGGGAGGCGAACACCTCCGCCCGGTAGGAGCCGTAGGTACGGCGGCCGGTGGTGTCGGGCCGGGTGGCGATACGCGTCGCCAGAAGCGCCGCGCCCAGTGCCACCACGTCGGCTGCCATGTGCCCGGCGTCCGACAGCAGGGCCAGCGAGCCCGACAGCAGGCCGTAGGCGAGTTCGACCACGAAGAAGGAGGCGATCAGGACGAACGAAGCGGCGAGCCGCCAGCGGTACCGCCCCGCAGCGTGACCGCCCACCCCATGACTGTGACCACTGCTGTGGTTGTGACCGCCCATGACCGCATGCCCTCCCCGTGCTCCCAATGTCCGTCCAGGGCAGGAAAACACATGGCGGACCAAACCGGCAAAGGCTGCATTGGAGACCGTTGTCATGTCCGTTAACATGCCGCTGACCTGCGGAAATACTGCGGGCACCCGGAGCGGCGGGAGAGAGGTGTCATGAGGGCCACCCGGCGGTGAACCCGTCGCCGGAAGGTGAGTACGCTGCCAGAGCGGTACGGACCGACACAGCGCGAGCCGTCCGCCCCCCACCCCGCCGAACCGAAAGCCGCGAGCCATGCGACCGCCCTACCCGCCGCCGCCATCCGCCTCCCCGGCGTCCGGCGTGCTGCGCGGCACCCGGGCGGCTGTGCTGGCGGTGTTGTGCGTGCTGCTGCCGCTGGCCGGGCACGTGCTGGCGCGGGGGCACGCTCCGCGATGGTTGATTGTGGCTGCGCTGGCCGCCGTGGCAGTGCCCAGCGCAGCCGTCCTGACTCGGCGGCGACTCACCGACACGCAGCTCCTCGTCGTCCTCACCGCCGCGCAGCTCGCCTACCACGCCGCCTACTCGTTGCCCGGAGCCTGCGTCGCGGTGACGGCTCAGGGCGGTGTTTCCGGTCCGTGGCTGGAGCACGATGCGGTCTCCGGTCCGCCGTCGGGCGTGCTGCTCGCCGGGCACCTGGTGACGCTGGTGCTCGTGGCCGGGCTGCTGGGTGTCACGGAGCGACTGCTGTGGCGGGGCCGGCCGCTGGTGGCGGCCGTATGCCGTCTGCTGGTGTTCGTCTGGCCGCTACTCGGCCGGGCGCATGGCACGGGCCCGCAGGTCACCCTCTGCCGAAGCAGCTCCCCGCTGAAGTCGGCCGTGCTGGCGCGGCTCAACAAGGGCCGGGCACCGCCGCGTCATGCGCGTGACCCCCTCGCCTCCTTCCGGCCGATGCCGATCGGTGGTCCCTGCCTGCCCTGACGGGTGCGACGAGAGGACCGCGCGGCGGGCCGGCCCCTCCCGTCCCGGCGGCCTGCCGCCGGGGACACAGAAAGTCCCACGCCATGCACGTCATCGACCGGCGTGCCGCCCGCACGGCGGCACGCACTCTCGTCGTCCCCGCCGCCCTGGCTGTTCTGGCGGCCACAGCCCCGCAGGCCGCAGCCCACACCGAACTCGAAACCAGCAGTCCAGGCGCCGACGCCGAGGTCTCCGGACTGCCGCACCGCGTGACGCTGACCTTCAGCGACGCGATGACACAGAAATACGCCAAGGTCGCCGTCACCGCCCCGGACGGCGAGCCGGCCGCCGCGGGTGATCCGCAGGTCGCGGGCAAGACCGTCACGCTCGCCCTCAAGTCCGGTACCGGGGCGGGCCGCTTCACAGTGGGGTACCGGGTAGTGTCCGCCGACGGCCATCCCGTGTCCGGCTCGTACTCCTTCACCCTCAAGGAGGCGAGCGGCCCCAGCCCCTCGGCCAGGGCGAAGGACCCGTCGGCCGCGGCGAAGGCGGAAGCCTCCGATTCTCCGGCCTCTGCGGAGCCCGCGGCGGACCAGGCAGCCTCCGAATCGTTCAAGGCGACGGGCTCCGTCCTGGCCGGTGCCGGCGCTCTGGTCGCCATAGGGGCCGCTGCAGGCGCTTACCTGGCACGGCGGAGGAGGGCTCGTCATGGCGACTGAGGCCAAGGTTCGCCGGGTGGGGCGGCTGCCACGGTTGCCCGTTGTCCTGGCCGCCGCGGTGGGTGCTTCGGTGGCCGTCGCGCTGGCCGCGGTGTGGGCGGGCGGCGGAGCGACGGTCGAGGTCCCGGGGATCGAGGACGCCGGGGCGGTGACCACCTGGGGGCTGCCTGTTGCGCGGACCCTCGTGGATGCTGCCGCCGTGGCCGCCGTGGGGGCGCTGCTGCTGGTGGTGGTCCTGTTGCCGGGCGGCAGGAAACTCACCGCGACGCAACTGCGCTACCTGAACTGGGCCGCGGTCGCGGCGGCGCTGTGGACCGTCGCATCGGCCGGGCTCCTGATCTTCACCCTCTCCGACCTTTTCGCCCAGCCGGTCGGGGAGATCGTGTCACCCGCTGTCGTGGCGGACTTCGTCATCACGGACGTACAGGGCCGCTCGTATGCCCTCATGACGGCCGCCGGAGGCGTGATCGCGACGCTCTGTGTGGGCATCGGCACGGCGCGCCTGGCGCGCGTGGCGCTCGTCTTCGCGCTCGCCGGGCTGCTGCCGCCCGCGTTCAGCGGGCACTCAGCGGCATCGGGCAATCACGACGCGGCGGTCATCAGCCTCGCCCTTCACCTGGTCGGCGTCGCGGTGTGGGTCGGCGGGCTGGTCTTCCTGCTGGTGGTCGCCGCGCGCCGCGAAGAGCAGGCGGCGGACGCGGCGCGGCGTTTCAGTCCGCTGGCCGCCTGGTCCCTGACCGCCGTCGCGGTCAGCGGTCTCGTCAACGCCGCGGTCCGGCTCCCGTCTCTCGCTGATGTGTTCACCAGCCGGTACGGGCTGATGGTCATCGGCAAGGCGGTGGCCCTCGCCGCACTGGGCGCGATCGGCTGGTGGCATCGCCGGCGCACCCTACCCGCGCTCATGGAGGGGAGGCGGCGGGCTTTCGTCCGGCTGGCTGCCGGTGAACTGGTGCTCATGGCGACGGCGATGGGACTCGCGGTGGGCCTGTCCCGCACCCCGGCGCCCGGCGCCGGCGATGCCTCGCTGTCGACCACCGAGGAACTGCTCGGCTTCCCCATGCCGCCGCCGCTCGGCGACTTCCCGTGGACCCCGCTGTTCACCCAGTGGCACTTCGACCCGCTGTTCGCCTTCGGCACGGCGGCGGCCGGCCTGCTGTACCTGGCCGGGGTGCGCAAGTTGCGGATCCGGGGCGACAAGTGGCCCGTCGGGCGCACGATTTCGTGGTTCCTGGGCCTTGCCGTGACCGTGCTGGCGACCATGAGTGGGCTCGCCGTCTACGGCAAGGTGCTGTTCAGCGTGCACATGGGCCAGCACATGATCCTCGCCATGACGGTGCCGATCCTGCTCGTGCTGGGCGCGCCCGCCACGCTGGCCCTGCGCGCCCTGCCCGCCGCGCCCAAGGGCGAGCCGGACGGGCCGCGCGAAATGCTGATGAAGCTCCTGCACAGCCGTTACGTCAAGCTGATCTCGCATCCGGCGGTGGCGAGCATCCTCTTCATCGGCAGCGCCTTCGCCGTGTACTACACCTCGCTGTTCGAGACCCTGATGCGCAGCCACCTCGGCCACATGGTCATGCTGGTACATTTCCTCGCCGCCGGGCTGCTGTTCTTCTGGGTCGTCATCGGCATCGACCCCGGCCCCCGACGGCCGCCCCACCTGGGCCGGTTGTTCGTACTGATCCTGACGATGCCGTTCCACTCCTGGTTCAGCATCTCCCTGATGAGCTCGACGGAGCTGATCGGCGAGGGCTGGTGGTCGGCGCTCGACCGGCCGTGGGTCGAGTACCCGATGGACGACCAGTACGACGCCGGAGCCATCGCCTGGGCCACCGGCGACATCCCCGTCCTGATCACCACGATCATCCTGGCGATCCAGTGGATCCGCTCGGACCGGCGCGAGGCCCGACGCGTCGACCGGCAGATCGACCGCGGCGACGCGGGCGACCCACTCGCCGCCTACAACGCCTACCTGGCGAGCCTGCGAGCCCGCGACCGGCGTCCCGCCAACTCCCGCACCAACGAGGAATCGTGAGAAGGCTGTACAAGCACCTGATCGTCACCGCCCTTCTGGCGGCCGGTTCTGCTGCCGCGTTCGGGTCCTCCCTCCTGTTCGCCCCCGACGATCGGGGCGGCGGCCTGAATGTGCAGCCGGCCGCCGAGGCACTGCCCGTACGGGAGTCCAGCCACCGCCTGACCGAGCCCGAGAGCGACCGGGTCACCTTCGTCGCCCGCTACTTCCCCGTGGCAGGCCACCGCAACGGCGAACTCGCCGCCCGCACCGCCGAAGCCGCCGCCCGACAGGGCAGGTTCGAGGAGATGTACGACAAGCTCTTCATCACCCAGAAGGAATGGGGCGAACGCAAGACCGGAAGGAATCCGCCTTCTGCGGCTATGCGAAGCAACTCGGCCTGGGCATGAAGAAGTTCGACACCGCGCTCGCGGATCCGGAGGTGCCCGGGCACGTTCAGGACAACCGACGCGACGGCCTCGGCCTGGGAGTCCAGGGCACCCCGACCTTCTTCTTCGACGGGAAGATGGTCGCTACTCCCGGCTCCTACGAGGCGTTCAAGACCCTCATCGACGATGAGGCTGTCCGACTGATGCGAGGGAACACCGGAGTTCATGCAATACCTCATTGATCAGGCCAGGGTCTTCCCCGCCCGCGCAGCGGCCCACGGCCTCGACCTCGGCGGCCGCACGCATGGCCGCAGACCACGAGCGCTGTTCGTCTCCTGCTCGGACGCCCGGATCGTGCCCGCCCTGCTCACCGGCAGCCGCCCCGGCGATCTCTTCGAGCTGCGTACGTACGGCGGGCTGATCCCCCGCTTCCATCCCCAGAAGCCGACGGGTGAGTCCCGCACGATCGACCATGCGGTCCGCGATCTCGACGTCACGGACATCATCGTGTGCGGGCACTCCCACTGCGAGATCACGGACGCAGCCCTGGACGAGGGCGACCCGTCCGTACAGACGAGCGCCGGCCAGTGGCACATCGTCAGCCAACTCGACGTACTCAGCGGCTACCCGTGCGTCACACCGAGGCTGGCCGACCGCTCGCTGCGTCTGCATGCCTGGTTCTACGAGGTGGACACCGGCGCCACCCTCCAATACCAGCCGCGCGCCAGCGCATTCCTCCCCCTGTGACGGCCGCCCTGAACAGCCCCGCCACCCCCGACGTATACGACAAGGTGAACGCAGTGGCCACGAACAAGGCACTCGCCTACGACGAACGCCTGACGGCGCCCAAAGCCTGGTGGGCCATCGCCGTTGCCTTCGGCATCTCCATGGCCCTGGTCTTCATGCCCTACGGCCTGATCCCCGCGCTCATCGCGATGGTTGCCGGCACTTGCCTGGCCGGAAGCTACGTCAGCTCTCAGGGCTCGATGCGCATCCGCATCACTACCGATCTCCTGGTCGTCGGCGACGCCCGCATCCCGTTGAAGGCGCTTGGCGAGGCGCAGGCGCTTCAGGGCGAGGAGGCCAGGGCTTGGCGCACGCACAAAGCGGACCTGCGTGCCTTCATGATGCTTCGCAGCTACATCACCACCGCGGTCCGCGTCGAGGTCATCGACCCCGACGACCCCACTCCGTACCTTTACCTGTCCACCCGCACGCCCGACCGGCTGGCCGAGGCGATCCGCCAAGCGGTCTGAGGGGCGCGTGCCGGGGAGGATGATGGGCGACCGTGCCAGGTGATCGTGTGACCGCGACCGACACCGGGACCGCAGGCGTGCCGTCCGGGTGGGCGGGTGCGTGCGTGCGCGCGGGCATGTTCGCTCTGGCCGGCAGCGTGCTCGCGGCGATCGGGCATCACGCCGTCGCCGACGGCTCGGTGCCGTGGCGGCTGGTGACCGCCTTCGCCGTGGCGCAGTTCGCCGCCGTCTGGCCGCTGGCCCGCCGCCGCCTGTCCTTGCCCACGGTCGTCGTGTGCACCCTGGCGGCGCAGGGGGTGCTGCACGCCGGGCTGACCCAGGCGGGCGGCACTCACCACGCGGGGGCGGGACATGCCGGCCAGCCGGCGATGGAGCAGGGTGACGGGCACGCGTGGCATCACGCCTCGACGGCGATGACGGCCGCGCATGTGGTCGCCGCGCTGGCGGCGGGTTGGTTGCTGCACCGGGCCGACGCGGCCGTGGCGACGGCGTGCATCGCCGCCCGCACTGTGCGCCGGGTCATGGCCGCCGTCGCGACCTGGGCGAGACCGTGTCTCATGACCGGCGTATGTCTCGCACCGCCCGCTGTACGGCTGTCCGGCTGCTTCGAGCCCTCGGCCGCCTTACGGACACGAGCTCTTCAACACGCGCTGGTGCGCAGGGGACCACCGGGACACGCCAACGTCCCTCCGGCTATCCCTCCCCCGGGGCCGGCTTCGGCCGCCCGGCTTCATCAGCAAGGAGCATTCGCATGCCCACGCACCACCTCGCCGCTCGCGCATCCCGCCGTATCGCCGTCATCGGCGCGGCCGCGCTGACGGCCACCCTCGCCGCGACCGGGACGGCCGCCGCCCACGCCGAGGTCGAGGCCGACAAGGCGCAGGCCCTCGCCGAGAACGTCACGTTGAGCTTCGTCTCGGAGGCGGAGTCCGCTTCCGCCGGCTTCACCGAGCTGCGCGTCGTCCTGCCCAAGGGCATCGACCCCGCCGACGTAAAGCTCGAGGAGGCGCCCAAGGGCTGGAAGCTGAAGACCATCAGCGATGGTTACACCGTCGGCGGCCCTGAACTGAAGGCCGGCGTCGACGCCGAACACAAGATCAAGGTCCGGCAGCTCCCGGACGCCAAGGAGCTCGCCTTCAAGACCCTCGAGACCTACAGCGATGGCAAGGTCTCCCGCTGGATCGAGCTGCCGGACGGCGGCGAGGAACCCGGGCAGCCCGCCCCCGTGCTGAAGCTCAAGGCAGCGGCACCGGGCGCCACGCCGGTCAGCCCGAGCCCGACCGCGAGCCCGACGCCCAGCCCGTCGCAGTCGGAAACCGCGCCCACGTCACCGGCCGCGACCCCGCAGGCCGAGGAGAAAGCAGCCGAGGAGGACGACGGCTCGTCCACGGGCCTGATCATCGGCGGGATCATCGTGGCCCTGCTCGTCCTCGGCGGTGGCGGATGGTGGCTGGCACGCCGTCGCTCCGCCTCGTCGCAGGGCTGACGACCGAGTCCTGACTCGCCTGCGGGGCCCAATTACCCTGTCCCGCAGGCGGGTTCAGGCGCCCGCGGACATGGCGGCTCCGAGGCGCAGGTTCCACCGGCCCGCCCGGCCGGTGAGGTGCACCGCAGTCAGTGGCGGTATGTCGATCCGCCAGAAGGACGCATGCGGAGCGCCCAGTACGGACACCACCGCCGCGCGTGTCACCGCCTGCTCGACCACTGCCGTAACCGGTCCGGACTCGCCCTGCAGCGTGTCGAGCCAGGCGGTGACGCGCGTGCACACGTCGGCCACGGTTTCGCCGCCGTGCGGCGCCGCGCCCGGGTCGGTCATCCACGCGGCGAGCCCCGCCGGGTCGGAGGCGGCGACCTCATCGAGCGTGCGACCGTGCCAGGAGCCCACGCCGATGTCGCACAGGGCGGGTTCCACTGCGGCGTCCCACCCCAGGGCCTGGGCGGTCTGCCGGCATCGCTGTGACGGCGCGGTGTACCGGACGCCGGTCGCGGGCAGGGCCCCGGCCGCCGCGCGCGCCTGCTGTACGGCCCGCTCGTCCAGGGGGCCGTCGGCGAAGCGCGTCTCCCGCCCCGAGGGCACGGGGGCGCACAGCAGCATCAACCGGATGGTCACGAGGAATCCCTCCAGGGTTTGCCAGGGACCGGCACATGGTAGGTGGTGCAGGCCATATTGGCCGGATCACCGGTTGCCCGTACGCTCTGGAGCGACAAGGACGACGGCGTTGCGGAAGCCCGGTGCAAGTCCGGCACGGTCGCGCCACTGTGTTCCACGGCCCCTGACGAGGTGTCAGGGGCTTGGTGAGTCAGACCCGGTGCCGTCGTCGAGTGCTCCACACGATTGCGGGACGCGTGTTCCCGAGGAGGTCTCGCCATGGCGCAGTCCACTGCCGCCCCTGCCCCCGTTGCCCCGTCCGCCGCGACACCGCTGCCGCTCAGGGCCATCGCTCCCTGGGCCGTCTTCTTCGGCGTACTGATGCTGGTCCTGCTGTACTTCGTCGGCGCCGAGCAGGGCGCCACCGCGCTGTTCTCCGGCGAGGGCGTGCACGAGTGGGTGCACGACGGACGTCACCTGCTCGGCTTCCCCTGCCACTGAGAACTGGGGAACACGCCGATGGACTCCGTCACCATACGCACCCTTCTGGTGCGCGGCATGCTCGCCGGCCTCGGCGCCGGCGTGCTCGCCTTCGTCTTCGCCTACCTGGTGGGCGAGGGCCCTGTGGATGCGGCCATCGCCTTCGAGGAGGCCAACGCCCATCACGAGGGCGGGGAGGAACTGGTCAGCAGGTCCGTGCAGTCGACGGCCGGGCTCGCAACGGGCGTCCTCGTCTTCGGCGTCGCCATCGGCGGCATCGCGGCCCTCGCCTTCTGCTTCGCCCTGGGCCGCATCGGCCGGTTCGGCGCCCGGGCGACGGCGGCGCTGACGGCGCTCGCCGGATTCCTCACCGTCTACCTGGTTCCGATCCTCAAGTACCCGGCCAACCCGCCCGCTGTCGGCAACCCCGACACGCTCGACAAGCGCACCATCCTGTACTTCCTGATGATCGCGCTGAGCGTGTTGCTGGGGATCGCCGCGGTCCTGCTCGGCCGCCGCCTGGCTCCGGCGTGGGGCAACTGGAATGCCTCTATCGCCGCGGGGGTTGCCTTCGTCGCGTTGGTTGCTGTCGCGATGGTCTTCCTGCCGTCCGGGGAGAACGTTCCCCAGGGCTTCCCGGCCGGCGACCTCTGGGAGTTCCGGCTCGCTTCGATCGGCGTACAGGCCGTGCTGTGGGCGGCCTTCGGACTGCTCTTCGGCTTTCTGGCCGAGCGGGCCCTGACCCGAAAGGCGGTCACCGCACCCAGTGCCGGAGCGGGTGTGAGGGCAGTGTCCTAACAGGCCGAGGCACCTACGCCGGGTGGCCCCTGGGCAGTTTCCAGGGGCCACCCGGCGTTCGAGGGCGTCAGGGTCGCGCGGGGAGCTCTGCGGAACGACCGGCTGGGTCAGGGCGCGGTCGACCGGGTCGGCAGCTCCCGGATGGTCACGGTGTCCGACACCGTGACCTGGTCCACGTCGCTGGTGCGCACAGTGAGCTGCATGGTCCAGGTGCCTGCTATGGGCAGTTGCAGGCTGTCGGTCCACCAGTAGCCGCCCCGGTTGGCGAGTTTCGCGTCGAGCGGGCCGATCTTCTGGGCGCGCTGGGTGAAGGTGAGCCGTAGCTCGGGCACGGTGGAGACGCCGTTGTCGGAGGCGAACACCAGGGCCTGGACCGTGTTCTCGCCCACCTGCCCCGGGGTCAGGGTGATCTGGACCTTGCCCTTGTTGCTCGGTGTGCCGAGGTCGAACGGGATCGTGACCACGGCGGCCGGGGGCAGTTGGGAGGCGGCGGCCGCGGTGGCGGTCTCCACGGCGGCGCGGCTGGGCTGGGTTCCGGTGAGCAGGGTGGTGACTGCGAGTACGACCGCGCCGAGGAGGGCTTCGGCGGCGACCGAGCGGCGCAGGCCGCGCCGGTATCGGTCGGGCTCGGAGCCGGGCGAGGCGGTGCTGTCGGCGGAAGCGGGAGGGCAGGGTGCTCCGGCGCTGCCCGCGTCGCTGGGACCATCCATGTCGGAGGAAGCCCCGGCGCCCACCGTCTGGGCCACGCGCACGGGTTCTGGCGCCGCAACCGAGAAGGCTTCCCGCGTTGACCGTTGCTGCAGCAGCCGCGCGGTCCAGTCGCGGGAGAGTGTGGCCGCGACGAGCAGGAGGACCACGACGGCGACCTTGACGCTGAGAAGCTTACCGTACTCCGTGGAGGAGACGTTCTCCCACGAGCCGACCTGCCGCCAGGACTGATAGACGCCCGTGGCGACCAGGACGACGACCGAGGCGAACGCCAGCCGGGAGAAGCGGGCGACCGCCCCTGGCGGGATCAGTGCGTCGGCGGGCGCCCGGAACATGACGGCCACCAGCGCCACGAGGCCGCCCAGCCACACGGCCATGGCCAGCAGGTGCAGCACGGCGACGGGAATCGCCAGCGGGACCTGCAGCCCGGCGGACGCGTGCTCGGCTGCGGCCCAGGTGACCGCCAGCCCTACGGCGAGCACTACGCCGAGTACGCAGCCGCGGAGGCCGATGTGCGGCACGACGCCGCCCCGGCCTCCTCCCGTCGCTTCAGGTGCACGGCCGAACCGGTCCGCCGTCAGCTTCAGAAGGACGCCTGCCGCTGCGAGCAGCAGGAGCCGTGCCCCCAGGGCCAGGCCGCTCCGGCCCGTGAGGGTGCTGCTCAGCAGCGAAAGGTCGAACACCGCGGCCAGGCCGGCGCCGGTCTCGTAGGGACCGCGGAGCAGCAGCGAAGCGAGGGTGGATCCCAGCAGCGCCGCCCAGCCGGCTGCGAGCAGCCTGCGTACAGGCCGAAGGGACGCCCCGGCGGGCCAGCACACGAGGACGAACACGGCGATGCCGACGAGCAGGGCGAGGCCGCCGTAGGCAACGTAACGGAGGAAGCCGTAGAGCCTGCTCACCGCGGTGTCGCCGGGGGAATCGGAGGGCGCTACGGCGGAGGTGACGGAGGGTTTGCCGATCGAGAAGGTGAAGGCGCCGGAGATGGGATGGCTGTCAGCGGAGACCACGCGCCAGGCCACCGTGTAGGTGCCGGTGGACAGTTTGCCCCGCAGCTTGGCGCGGACTGTGTTCGACCTGCCGTCCAGGTGATCGGCCGGCTGGTTCACCCGCTGGTTCTGCGGGGAAAGGACGCGCACGGAGCCGTCGGAGAGGCTGACGGACTCGGTGAAGGTGAGCGTGACCTGGGTCGGGGCCGTCTTGACCACGGCGGCGTCCCCGGGGTCGGCATTGGTCAGGACGGCGTGCGCGGAGGCGGATCCGGCGCCGCCGAGGAGGAGGGCCAGCACGGCGCTGACCAGCAGGAGGGCGGTCAGCGGAGTCCTGGTCCGACGGGATGCCCCGGGCATGGAACAGCCTCCAGCTGGTGGGTCGTGCGTGTCGGTCGTAACGCGTACGGGCGGAGGGAAGGGGCTGCCGCTACGAGGGGCTCGGAGCCGCGCTCGGGCCTATGCCGCGCAGCTGCTGAACGGTCCCGCCGAGCTTGTCACGGAACTGCTCCAGCATCTCCGGCTCTTTCGCACTCACGATCCATCGTGAGCCGACCAGGTACTTGCCCCCGTAGATGGCGGCGGAGTCCAGCCAGGTCTGTTTGTACTTTTCCTCGGGGAAGGTGGTGATCAGGTAGTCGACCTTCTTCGTGTGGCAGAGGCCCTGGCGCAGTTCGTCCGCCTCGATACGGATCTTGGGCTTGCAGCCGGTCAGGTTGGCGATCACCTCGACCTTCGCCGGTGCCACGACTCCGGCAGCGGGGGCGGCGGACACCGACGCCGCCGCCTTGCTGCTGTTGGCTGCTTTGTCGTCCTCGCCGCTGCTGCACGCCGTGGCCAGGGGAAGAACGGCCAGGCTGGCGACCAGCGCGGCGGCGCGCAGCCTGCGGGCGGGGGACAACGTCCGGCTGTTGGACCGTCCATGCGGTTGTTGCTGGGGCACGTGGCCTCTCCAGGTGCGGGTTGTCCCTGCCCGCATGAGCGGGCAGGAGTACTCCGATGGGGTACGGATGAGGGGTGGGAACTGTTCACCAGGTGGGCCACCAAGGTCCGTGGGGCGGCAGGGCGCCGCCCCACGGACCCTCCACCCGTCAGGCCGGGGCGAGGGTGGGCTCGGGCTGGACGGTGTGCGCGTTGTGCTGGTCCGCCCAGTGCTGCAGGGCGCTCATGCAGGCGTGATCGAGATGCCGCAGCCCGGCGAGGTTCAGCTCGACGGGCCGGTTGGCGGGCAGCGCCTCCAGAGTGTCCAGGATCCGCGGCAGCCGCAGGAAGGTCGCGTGCCCCTGGATCCGTACCTGCACCGCCCCGTTGCCCCCCGGGTCGGTGACGTCGATGTGGACGTGCGAGGTCTCCCACGCCGTCTTCACCACTGCCAGCAGCAGGCCGATGAGGACGCCCTCGAACATGTTGGTGACCAGGATCGCTCCGGCGGTGACCACCAACACCACGGCCTCACCGCGGTGTTCGCGCCACAGCGGGCCCATCTCCTTGATAGGCAGCAACTTGAAGCCCGCGTGGATGAGCACACCGGCCAGCGCAGCGGTGGGGATCAGGCCGAGGACGGCGGGGAACAGCGCGGCGAACAGCAGCAGCCACACGCCGTGCAGGACGCGGGAGAGCTTCGTCTTGGCGCCCGCCTGGACATTGGCGGAGCTGCGGACGATCACCGCGGTCATCGGCAGCGCGCCGAGCACGCCGCACACCGTGTTGCCCGCGCCCTGGGCCATCAACTCCTTGTCGTAGTCGGTCTTCGGGCCGTCGTGCAGCCGGTCCACGGCCGCCGCGCTGAACAGCGACTCGGCCGAGGCGATGAGCGTGAACGCGATGACGGTGGACAGCGGTCCGATCTCGGTCAGCAGCCCGATCTCGGCGAGACCGGGCGGCTGGATGGCCTCCGTCAGGCCGCTGACCTGGACCCGGGCGATGGGCAGGTCGAAGGCGACGGTGGCCAGGGTTGCCGCGCCGACCGCGACGAGCGGGCCGGGCAGCAGCTGCGCCTTGGCCGGCAGCTTCTTCCACAGTGTCATCACCAGGATCGTTCCGGCTCCGATGGCGACGGCGGTCAGGGCCGGGCCCGAGCCGACGACATCGGCGGCGAGACCGGGCAGTCCGGCGATGTTCCCGGTGCCGCTGCCGGGCGCCTTGTCGTCGGCGAGTGCGTACATCTGTCCGGCGATCAGCACCAGGCCGATCCCGGCGAGCATGCCGTGCACCACGGAAAGGGAGATGGCGCGGAAGAGACGACCCATCCCCATGGCGCCGAGGGCGAGTTGGATCAGGCCGGAGGCGACGACGATGGCGCCGAGGGCGGGCAGTCCGTACTCGGTTACGGCGGTGAGGACGAGCACAGTCAGCCCGGCGGCGGGACCGCTGACCTGGAGGCTGCTGCCGGGCAACAGGCCGGTGACCAGGCCGCCGACGATGCCGGTGATCAGCCCGAGTTCGGCCGGGACGCCGGAGGCGACGGCGACGCCCACGCACAGCGGGACGGCGACGAGGAAGACGACCAGGGAGGAGGTGACGTCGGTGCGCAGGGCACGCTTGAGTGAGGAGAGCGATGAAGTCTGTGAGGGCATGGCGTTCTCTCGTGTGGGGGAAGGAACGTCGCGGGATGTGCGACCGGAACGGACGGGTGCGGGGCCGGTGTCGTCCGGTCGGTTCACAGGGGCTTGAAGGCGCGGCTGCCCGGTGCGCAGGCTAGGACCTCGCCGGTCTCGATGGTGTAGTACCAGGCGTGCAGGCGCAGCCGCCCGGAGGACAAGCGGCGGGCGATGCACGGGTAGCTGCGCAGGTGGTCGAGCTGGGTGAGGACGTGCCGCTGGGTCACCGCCGCGGGGTCCTCGCCCAGGCCCTGGGTCTGCCACGGCTCGTCGCTGTGGGCGCGGTGCCCGGCCCAGGACAGCCACCTACGCACCAGCGGCATGTGCTGCACGACCTGTTCTCGCATCAGGCCCTGGACGGCGCCGCAGTGCGAGTGTCCGCACACGACGATGTCGGAGATCTGCAGGGCCTGCACGGCGAATTCGAGGGTACCGGCGACACCGCAGGCGGCCTGTGCCCGGTAGCGGGGAACGATGTTGCCCGCGGTGCGCAGCTCGAAGATGTCCCCGGGCCGGGCACCGGTGAACATCGACGGGATCACGCGGGAGTCGGAGCAGGAGATGAACAGCGCCTGAGGCTGCTGCCCACGGGCCAGCCGGGCGAACTCCTCCTGTTGTTGGTCGGCGATTTTGGCGGGAAAGGTACGGGCGTGCTCGATGAGCGACTGCATGGTCGGCCTCGTGCTCTTCGTGGATCGGAAGGACTCTGGGGCGCGAAGAGGGCGTGCCGCGCGGGATCCGGGTACGGCGGCACCGGGCCATGGCGTGCGGCAGGTTGAGCCGCCGGATGCGCCAGGGTGGTGTGTACCGGGGTTTCAGACGGTGCGCGGCACGCTGCCGATCAGCAGCGGAAGGTCTGCAGGGTGCTGGGAGTGGGTGCCGTTCCGGCGGACGGATTCCAGGCGTCTCTCGCGGTACGCGCGTGAGTGGCGCCCGAGCCGACAGCAGAGGTGACCGCGGTGTCGACCGTGGTGTCGTGCACGGCAGACGGCTGCATGTCGGTCGTGGCAGCGCGGGGCGGCAGAGCGAGGGCGTCGGCCGCCAGATCGTGATGGTCGGACGGCGTACCCGCACGGTCGGCCTCGACAGCCGGACCGTGCGACTTGCGGGATTCGGACTCGATTGCGGGCGCCATCACGGAGACCGCATCCGCGGAAGCGGAGCTGTGGTGCGGGGTGCCGAAGTGCAGCAGGACAGCGGCGGCCAGCAGCACGACTGCCTCTGCCATACGCCGTATCACCGCTGGACTCCCCGTGTTGCGCTGCTGCTGACGCCGAAACGTTACCGGTCGATGGTCCGTGTGCATGCCGAACTCCCGGGTAGGAAAGGTGAAATGGCCAACACCCGCCCCCTCGTTGCACGAGCAATGACCAGGTTGCATTAGGCTTGCCCGATGTAGGGATCGGGTCAGGTAACCGTCGCGAGGGCACGCCAGTCAGCCGAAGATCGCCGCGAGGCGGCGCAGCGCGAGGGTGAGAGGTGTCCGAGCCCGGCGCCGGAGGCGAGCGGTCCGGTTCACGGCGGGCGACGGCGCCGACGAGGGCGGGGCGGCTTGATCGGCATTTTCGGTGATGCGGGGACCGGGTGAGGTTGTCGGCGGGATCTGCGTGCGGGCGATCTCGGCGCGTACGAGTGCGCCGACGGCGGCGTAGACGTCCATGGGCATGGCGAAGCTCCTGCGGTGCTGGCGAAAAGGGACGGACCGGCAAGCCGCAGCCACGCGTTCGTCCGCCCCGGCGGGGCAGTGCGCGGCTGCGGCCGATCCGCTCAGCAGCGCAGTACGAGCCGTTCGGGGGCCGTTCCTCCGGCCGGGGACGGCGCACCCTGGGGAAGCGCCGAGCCGGCCGACACACGCGGCTCACCGCCCAGAGGATCCCCGCTCACTGCAATCGGGTTGCCGTGGTCCGCGAGCTGGCGCGGCCCGTAGGAGGACGCCTCACAGGACTGCGAGGCATCGCCGTCCTGGTGTCCGGCGGCCCCCACCCCGGTGAGGACGGCAGCCGGTGCCATGCCGCACGCCTGCGCGGTGGCCTGGGTGACACTGCGGCGCAGACAGCCGTCGAGGTCGAGGCCCGACAGGTGCGTCGTGCCGGGGCTGAAGGTGGCGTGCAGGAGGGCCAGCAGGGCAAGCAGCACGACCGCACACAGGCCGCGGCGTGCCACGGGCCTGGCCGTGTCGGGGGTGTGTCGCATCCGGATCTCCTGACGCTATGTGTGCCCAGGAAACCGCGACACGACGGGCACGGCACTTCGAAAGCTGCGAACAGGGGCCGGATTCACCCGTTGCGGTGATCCTGTCCACGTGACGGGTGCGTCCCCACCACCTGCTCCAAGCCCGGTGCGGCGCACGGCACATGGCCACCTCGCGAGCGCACTCCCCGGTCCGTCCGGCCGTCAACACACCAGAACACTACGCACGTGATCGATTACGTTATGTGTTCATGAGGGCTCGGTCAGGAGGTCGCCGCAGCCGCCCCGTGAAACGCACCGGGGCGGTTCTCGTGGTGCTGCTGGCCGCCCTCGTGCACCTGCTGGCCTGCGCGCACGGCCCGGCTCCGGTGGGCGTCGGCCGAGCAGATTCCCTCCTCGTTGCCCAGGCGTCTTGCGGACAGTCGGCCGGGCCGGTCGGCGATCCGGCATCGCATCAGCGCGAGCCCCGCGACGGCGGTGCGGCGTGGTGCTGGGGCCACGACGAGCCCACGGCCCAGCCGCCGCGCGATGCCGCCTCGGCCGCCGCGGTGATGCCCACAGATCTGCCGCCGCAATACGTCGGCGCTCCGGCCGCTGCCCCGTGGGCGGCGCCGCCAACGGATCCGAGACCCGACGCGGAATCCGTCGGGCAGTCACGAGCCCGTCTGGGCGTGTGGCGGACCTGATCAGCAGCTGAGCCGCCCCCTGCCGCAGTGCGCAGTGCACGCCCGTGTGCCTGGGGTCGGCCGCCGATCAGTCCAGCCTCCCTCCACGACACAGCGGCCCACCTCGCTCACCCCGGTCGGCCGCGGGAGAAGCACGCCATGAAACACCTCAGCCCCCTTGCCGTCCCCGCCTCCCCGGCCCAACTGCTGGCCGATGCCAAACGCCCGATGCACACCCCCGCCGGCCTGGCCGGCGACACCCCCGTCCTGTGGATCGGGGAGCCCTTCACCGCCGCCGGACGCGGCTTCTGGGCCAAGCTCGAAGGCCACAACCCCGGCGGCATCAAGGACCGCTCCGCCCTGCACATGGTGCGCGCCGCCCGCGAACGCGGGCAGCTACTGCCCGGCGCCCGCATCGTCGAATCCACCTCCGGCACCCTCGGCCTCGGCCTGGCCCTGGCCGGTGCCACCTACGGCCACCCGGTCACCGTCGTCACCGACCCCGGCATGGAACCCCTGATGACCGGCCTGCTCACCGCATACGGCGCCGAGGTCGCACTGGTCGACACACCGCACCCGACCGGCGGCTGGCAGGAAGCCCGCAGGCAGCGCGTCGAGGAACTCCTCGCCGTGCATCCCGACGCCTGGTGCCCCGACCAGTACAACAACCCCGACAACGTCGCCGCCTACGCCCCGCTCGCCCACGAACTCATCGCCCAGCTCGGTCGGATCGACACCCTCGTCGTTGCCGTCGGCACTGGCGGCCACTCCGCCGGCATCGCCTCCGTCCTGCGCGGCTTCTTCCCCCGCCTGCGCGTCGTCGGCGTCGACACCACCGGCTCCACGATCTTCGGCCAGCCCGCCGCACCCCGCCTGATGCGCGGCCTGGGCAGCAGCATCTACCCCCGCAACGTCGCCTACGACCTCTTCGACGAGGTCCACTGGGTCGCCGCCCCGGAGGCGGTGTGGGCCGCCCGCCGCCTCGCCCGCGACCACTACGCCACCGGGGGCTGGAGCGTCGGCGCCGTCGGGCTGGTCGCCCGCTGGATGTCCCGCGTGCTCCCCGCCGAGGAGCGGATCGTCGCCGTCTTCCCCGACGGGCCTCAGCGGTACGTCGGCACCGTCTTCGACGACACCTACTGCCGCGCCAACGACCTCCTCGCCCACCTGCCCGCCGATGACCCGGACGAGATCGCCCACACCGGCGAACGGGTCGTCACCCGCTGGACGCGCTGCACCCGTGTCACCGATCCCCTTGCCACGGCCGGCGAGCAGCAGCTGGCGGGGGCCGTTCGATGACGCACCTGTGGCAGCAGACCCACTCCTTCCCCCCGGCCGTACGGCTGCTGATGGCCAACCAGTTCGCCATCAATCTCGCGTTCTACATGCTCATGCCCTACCTCGCCGCCCACTTGGCCGGCGGGCTCGGCCTCGCGGCCTGGGCGGTCGGGCTCGTGCTGGGCGTACGCAACTTCTCCCAGCAGGGCATGTTCCTCATCGGCGGCACCATCGCCGACCGCTTCGGCTACAAGGCCCCGATCATGGTGGGCTGCCTCCTGCGTACCGCCGGTTTCGGCCTGCTCGGCTGGGTCGACACCTTGCCCGCCCTGATCGCCGCCTCCGCGGCGACCGGCTTCGCGGGCGCCCTGTTCAACCCGGCCGTGCGCGCTTACCTCGCGGCTGAGGCGGGCGAGCGCCGCGTAGACGCCTTCGCCACCTTCAACGTCTACTACCAGGCCGGCATGCTGCTCGGCCCGCTGGTCGGACTCGCCCTGCTGGCCGCCGACTTCCGTCTCGTGTGCACGGCCGCAGCCGCCATCTTCGCCGCTCTGACCTTGATGCAGTGGCGGGCACTGCCCGCGCGCCGAGGTGGCGCCTCCCCCGCCGCTGCGGCTCCGGAGAGCGTGCTGGCCCAGTGGCGCACGGTCGTGAGCAACCGCTGCTTCCTGCTCTTCTCCTTTGCGATGATCGGCTCGTACGTCCTGACCTTCCAGGTCTACCTGGCTCTACCGCTGGCCGCGGCCGATGCTCTCAGGGGGAGCGCCACGGTGGTAACCAGTGGGCTCTTCGTCGTCTCGGCCGCAGTCGCCGTCGTGGGTCAACTGCGACTCACCGGCTGGGCGAAGCGGCAATGGACACCGAGTCAGGCACTGGTCCGGGGACTGATCGCGATGGGGCTCGCATTCCTGCCACTGGCACTCACACCGCCCGACGACTCCGTGACGGTGCTCGCCGCCCTGGTCACGGCGGTAGTGCTGCTCGCGGCCGGCAGTGCGGTGGTCTACCCGTTCGAGATGGACACTGTCGTCATGCTCTCCGGCGACCGACTGGTCGCTACGCACTACGGGTTCTACAACACCGTCTCGGGCCTTGGGATCACGCTCGGAAACCTTGGCACCGGAGCGCTATGGGACTTCGCCGACCAACACGATGCCCGCTGGCTGGCCTGGTGTGCCCTGACCGCTACTGGGCTCGCCTGCGCCGCATCGGTCGCGGCGCTCGCCCGCACCGGGCGACTCACGAGGAGGGATCCGCAGCTCGTACCTGCCTGATCTCCCAACCCTCTCTCCCGCCGAATCCGCTCGGCGGGAGAGAGGCAGGCCCAGATCCGCTGTGACACCGAACCAAGAGAGGCTGTGCCTGGTCTGAGAACTGGCTAACGGACCTGGACGAAAACAGGATTCGAGTAGAACCACAGATCGTCCCAGGGGCTTTCCTGCCCGTCAGCGAGCGGCTCGGCCTCGTCGGTGCTCGTTCCGCGCACGCGGGCGTAGAGGTCGCCTTCCACGTCGCGCAGAGTGTGCCGGATGACGTACTCCTTCCCCTGCTTGCGCCAGTCGCGCGGGCCGAAACGCGCCACCACCTTCGTGGTGGGGTTCGTGTCCGTGTCGAGGCTGGCGCTCGGGCCGGTGATCCGGCCGGTGATCAGGTCGACGCGCCGGACCTCCGGCCGGTCACCGTTGGCGTTCTTGCCCTCCAGCGGCCGGAACCTGATCTCGATGTCGACGTCGGTGCGGTTGCGGGCGCTGACGGTGAGCGTCTCCCCCATCGCAGCGTCCCGGCCCCGGCTGCTCGCCGTGAGGTCGAGGCTGGTGATCAGATCCCCGGTCCCGACCCAGACCCGCCCGTTGCGCAACCCGTCCATGATGTCGGCGTAGTCCTGCCTGGCCCGCACCCAGGTCTTGCTGTACTCGCCCGGCCAGAAGTCGGTACCGCCGCGCGTCCAGTGCACGTGCGAGTCCGAGGTCGCGGTGATCCACCAGCGCCGGCCCTCGCCGAGCAGCGCATCCCACAGACCGCCGACGCGAGCCGTCATCTGGTCGAAGCCGCCGTGAGTCGGGTAGCTGCCGTATCCCCCGCGCGCATCTCCGTTGAGCGGGCCCGCCTGGTGGCCGGGAGACCCCTCGAAGCCGACGTAGATCTCCGGTGCGACGTTGTTGCCGTTGCGGAACTCGCGGGGAGTGTCCTGCCCGTAGACGCCCAGGCCGGTCGCGGACCGTGAGGCGTGGTGGGCGATCACCAGCGGCTTGCGTGGCATGTCCCTCGCGGCCTTCAGGAACTCGATCATCTTGGCCTCGGTGTCACGGCCGGGATCGTTGGGGAAGGCGTCACGCTTGGCGAAGCGGCTCTCCAGCTCGAACAGCTGCTGGGCCTCGTCACGGTGGTGAGGGATCATCAGCGTGTGGTGGTCCAGCGAAGGGGCGTCGAACTCCATACCCCAGAACTGCAGGACCCCGGGTACGAGGACGCGTGAGCGCAGGAGGTCGGGGTAAGCCTGCTCCAGGTTGACCTTCGAGTGCGTCGGCCCGCCGTGGTCGGTGCACATCACCCAGCTGAGACCGAAGTGCTTGGCCATGATCGCATTGGTGACGATCGGGTAGACGGCGTCCGCGCCCTTGTGGAACGTCGGCGGATTCGTCGACGTGTCGAACTCGCCGCTGTACTCCGAGTGCACATGGTGATCGCCGGCGCGCCACACCCGCCCACGGGAGTCGGGCTTCCCGTGTCTGCCGTCGTCATCATCGTCGGCCGCTGCGGAGCCACCGCCCACCATCGGGCTCGCGGCCGCCAGCGTCGCCCCGACGCCGGCGTACTTGACCAACCGGCGCCGCGAGATCGCCGCGCGCTCGGGATCTTCGACGTTCTTGTCCTTCACCGTATAACCCTTCGTCCAACGCTCCTGGAACTGCCAACCGTTGACCCTTCAAGGGCGAGCCGAACACGGCATGAACAGCGTGCGGGGTGACGGGGAACAACGACCTCCAGCACGCCGGAAAACGGCGCTGCACAGCCCCTCCCGAGGGCCGCCACCAACACCTTGGAATCGAACAGCACTTGCGCGACGAGCGGACGGTTCGTCGTCTCGGCCGCGGTCACCGTCGTGGGACAGCTGCGACTCACCGGCTGGGCGGAGCACAGGTGGAGCCTGCACAGACGCTGGTGTGCCCTGACCGCTGCCGAGCTCACGTGTAAGGCATGCGCCGGCCGCGCCCGCGCACAGCGGACGACTGGCCCTACGGGAGGAACTGCGGCTCGCCCCCGCCTGACGCACTGTGGGTGACCAGTACCGTGACGGCCCCCACCGCCGATCCCTCGCCACGTACGCCCGGCTACGTGAGGCGATCGACGAGGCCGGCTACGAACTCACCGGGCGACTGTGATCCCTCTCCCCCTCCGCCACTCCGGAAGGGCGGCAGATCAGCCGTCTACTATGGCCTTGCGTATTCGCTTGCGCATCCGGCGGCGAAAGGGAGTCAGGGCCATGCGGCGGCTGGGGGATCTCGAAGCGGAGATCATGGATCGTCTCTGGACGTGGAACCGTCCGGCGACAGTGCGCGAGGTCGTCGACGACATCAACAAAACCCGCCCCATCGCCTATACGACGGTGATGACCGTCACCAACATCCTTTACACCAAGGGCTGGCTGCTGCGCGGCAAGCAGGGCCGCGCCTGGCTGTACTCCCCGGTGCGCAGCCGTGAGGCGTACGCCGCCGCGCTCATGGAGGACGGCCTGGGAGAGAGCAACGACCGCCCGGCCGCACTGGTGCACTTCGTCGAGAACATGTCCGAGGAAGAGGTGGCCGCCCTACGCCAGGCCCTGCAGACCGTGGGACGACAGGCGAAGGCGTGAACGCGGCCCCGCTATTGGTCGGTTACACGGCGGCGGTGGGTTTCGTCGTTCCACACCTGGTCCTCCGCGCCCGCTGGCCGCACCGGGCGCCCGCCCTGGCCGCCGCGGTCTGGCACGCCCTGACGATCTCCTTCTCGATCGGTGCCGCGCTGACCGCGTACCACCTGGCCATGCCGACCGAGCACCTGCACGCCGGCCTGCTGGGTCTGCTGCATTCCTGCGGACTGGACATCAGCGCGGGCGGTCCCGATCCCGGTACCGCGCACCGGCTCGCCGTCGCGCTGCCAGCCGCGATCGGAATCGCCCTGGCCTCGGCGTTCTCCTTCCACTCCGTACAAGCCCGTCGCGCGCGGAGACGGCACCGGGAGGCGGTGGACCTGGTGGGCCGCCGCTCCCCCCGGCTGAGCGCCACCGTCCTGCCGTACGACGTCCCCGCCGCCTACTGCCTCCCCGGCCGGCACCCGCGGGTCGTGGTCAGCGACGCGGCCGTACGCGAACTGACGCCCGAGCAGCTCGCCGCCGTACTGGAGCACGAGCAGGCCCACATCGTGGGCCGCCATCATCTGGCGCTGGCCGCCGTGGAGGCGTTCCACTCGGTGTTCCGCCGGCTCCCGCTCGCCCGCCACGCCCGAGAGCAGACGGCGCTGCTGCTGGAGATGATCGCGGACGACCGTGCGCTGCGCGGGCACTCCGACGAGGCGCTGGCGACCGCCATGTACGAGATGGCGGCGGCCCGCACGCCCAAGGGCGCGTTCGCGGCAGGCGGGCACACGGTTCTCATCCGCCTGAAGCGGGTCCTCGGACCACGCAAGGCTCCTCACCCCGCCTTCTGGGGGTCCGTGGCCGCCGCGGCGGTGGTCGTTCCGCTGCTGCCGCTGCTCGTCGCCTGTCCGCCCGTTCTCGGCTGACCGGTTTTGCGTGAGATTCCTGTGACTCGGACTCACTTGCGATGCGAACTACGAAGCTACTAAGTTCTAACACGCTTACTCCGGTCGACCGGCACCATGAGTCGCCGGGCCCCGACGGCCGAATCCCGTCACCGTCGCCTTGTCCGCAGACGCGCTAAGGAGTCGCCCGCGCATGGGAACGCACCGTCGGCCGAAGCCGCCCAGCCGCGCCCGGATCGCCACGCTCGGCATGGCCGCCGGCGCCGTGAGCCTCCTGCCGACACAGAGCCAGGCGGCCCCAAAGCCCACGGTGGACGACGTCCGCAAGGAGGTGGAGCGGCTCTACGAGGAAGCCGAGGGCCCCACCGAGGAGTACAACGGCATCCGCGAGAAGCACAAGAAACTGCAGCGCGAGGCCGACGCCGCGCAGGACCGCCTCGCCCGCAAGCAGCAGGAGATCAATGAACTGCGGGAGAAGATAGGCCCGTTGGCGGCCGCGCAGTACCGCAGCGGCGGCATCGACCCGAGCGTGCAGCTCTTCCTGTCCGGCGACCCGGACGACTACCTCGAGCAGGCCGAGATGCTCGACCGTACGAGCAACCGGCAGGCCGACACCCTCAGGGCGATGCAGGCCAAGCAGCGCGAGCTCGCCCAGGAGCGCGAGGCTGCCCAGAAGCGCCTGAAGGCGCTGGAGGAGACGCGCACCAAGGCCGCCAAGAAGAAGGACGAGGTCCAGGACAAGCTCACCAGGGCGCGCAAGCTCCTGAACAGCCTGACGGCCGCACAGCGCGCCAGGATGGAAGCCGATCAGGAGCGCGACGACGCCGCCGCGGGCGTCAGCGACTCCGCCGCCACCTACAACGGCCCGGCCAGCGGCCGCGCCAAAGCCGCACTCGACTTCGCGTACGCGCAGCTCGGCAAGCCCTACGAGTGGGGCTCAACCGGACCCAACTCCTTCGACTGCTCCGGACTCACCGGCGCCTCATGGCGCGCGGCGGGCGTCTCGCTGCCGCGCACCGTCAAGCAGCAGTACGACGCCGGCCGCAAGGTGGCCAGGTCGGACATGCAGCCCGGCGACATCATCTACTGGTACAACGACAACCAGCACAACGGCATGTACGTCGGCAACGGCAAGGCCATCCACGCACCCCGCACCGGCAAGAACGTCGAGATCGTCCCGGTGGACTCCATGCCGTTCTTCGCCGCGTCCCGGCCCTGAGCACCACCGCACAACGAGAATCCGTGACCGCCCGCCAGCTGCCCGAACGTTCCTCGCCGCCTGTTGGTGGGTTGTCGGACATGAGCGCGGCGTCGGAGGCAACGGCGTTCTCCCACGTCTATGGCCTGGGCGTCGGAGCGGCCGACGGCCGCACGCCCGTGCCGTACACGCCTGGGCGCAGGCGACGCACTCCTCGATGCACTTGGTGAGCTTCTCACGGTCGATGTCGCCGAGGTCGGCCGGGTAAGTGGCGAGCATGTCCTTGACCGTGGCCATCACGCATCGCCCCCTCTCGCTGCCGCAGGCCGGACGGCCACACCTCTTCGAGCCCGACAGCGGCACTTCCCAGATAGCCGTCGGGAGGCTGCACAAACGCGCCGGGGGTCCCCCCTGTGACGTGGGGGTCCCCCAGGCGCGTGCCGGTTCGGCCAGGTCAGTGGTAGGCGTGGACGACGGCGTGGCCCTTGCCCCGGCCGATCATCCACTTGTTCACCGGGGTGGTGATCAGGAAGGCGACGCCGAACCCGCCCAGCAGGGCGGACCAGAACAGCCCGTCCGACAGGTGGGCGTCCATCGCGCCCGGGGTCAGGGCGATGATGGCGTTGTCGACCAACTCCATCACTGCGATGGACACGGTGTCGGCGGCCAGCGCCACCTTGATCGCGGACTTGAGGTCCAGGCCGGCCCGGAGGACCGCGAACAGGGTGAAGGAGTAGCCGAACAGGAACGCCAGCGTGATCGCCAGGACCATGGTAGGGACGTTGCCCCATAGCAGGGCGGTGCCGATCACCATGCCGAGGATCTCGCCGATAGCGCAGCCTGTCAGGCAATGCAGCGTCGCCTTCGCCGCCGTACCCCAGGACGCTCCCGCGTGCCCGCCCTGGTGCGCCGCCTGGTCGGCGGGAGCGTGGTGGCCCTCATGGGTGGCGTGGTCGTGCGCCGTACCGGTGTGATGAGCACTGTGGTCCATGACCTTCATCCCCAATCCCGTCCAGTGTGGCCCGTTCCGAGTCCCACACCAGGAACTTATACCCCCCAGGGGTATACTTCAAGTGCTGTGTCACAGGAAGGAGGGATGCGGCGATACGGCGGCATTGGCCGGCGCGAGTAGGTCAACGGGCACGCCCCAGGGCGAAGGGCCGTCGAGCTGGGATGTGCTTGGTGTGATCGCTGCCCAGGGCGAGCACGGGGCTCGACGGGGCATGCCGGGGGTGGAGCACACGGCAGCCACCCAGCACACCGCCAGCATGGAGCACGCGGCCGGGATGCACATGCCCGGGATAAGCGCCCACGCCGCCACCGCTGGGGCCGACACCTCGTCATCTTCGGCCTGGCGCTGGGTGATCACTGCGCTCGCCGTCTACTTCCTTCTGTCGATCGCCGCTTCCGTGTGGACGCGCGTCCGCGGCACACAGAGGAACGGCCTCGTCGACGGCCGCCAGAGCGGCCGGCGCCGCAGCTGGGCCCGCTGGCTGCTGACCATGCCGGACACGGTCGTCGTGTACCTGGCGTCACTGAACGCTCTCCGCGTGGGACAGGACCCGCACCGCGGAGCGGGGTCGCCACGGTGGCCGACGCCGCCGGATCGGCGCCGCGCCGGAGGCGGCCCTCGCCGCTCATATCGGCATGGGCGGAACCATGTCCGCCATGCTGCTGATGATGACGATGTGACCGTCAGGGCCAGGACAGATGCGGCATGCCCGCAGCAACCCCTGACCGCGCTCATCAGTTCGCCAGGGCAGGACTGCCCCCTTCACGGACCGCCACCAACCCCTCCCCCATCCAGGCCCCTCTCCGCAGCGACAGACGGCAGCACGGCGGCCTCATCATCGTGCGCTGAACCCAGGGATGCCCGCCGCTCCGCATGACCGCCTCCCTCAGTCCGCACTCCTGAGCCGAGATCCACGCCCGCATGCGCATCCCGCGCGGGCAGCACCACACGACAGGAATACCCCCAGGGGGTATATTGTTGACTCGCATGAGAGGGGCGGGATCGAGCCCCTCCCACAACGCCCACGCATCGACAGGTGAGGAAGAAGCCATGACCGACCAGAAGACCTCCGGCTCCTGCTGCTCCACCGACGGTTCCTGCCACTCCGGTGCGGCATCCGACGTCCAGGGCGTCGGCGTCACCACCGTCTACAAGGTGTCCGGCATGACCTGCGGCCACTGCGAGGGCGCGGTCTCGCAGGAGATATCCGCGCTGGACGGCGTCACCGCGGTCACGGCCGTCGCCAAGACCGGCGAGGTCACCGTCAGCTCCGCCGCCCCGCTCGACGAGGAGGCCGTACGCGCCGCCGTCGACGAGGCGGGCTACGAGCTCATCGGCACCGCCTGAGCCCGCCCCGGGGCCCAGCAGCCCCAGGCACGCGTTTTCCTCCCCGCCGGGACGTATCGCTCCGCTGATACGGACGCCGTACGTCCCGGCCCGTCCCAGGAGAATTCCCATGACCAGCACGGTTCCCGAGACAACCGGCACGGATCCGCACAGGACCGTTCCCGGCCAAGCTTCCGCGCCCGCCGCCGAGGTCGAGCTCTCCATCGGCGGGATGACCTGCGCCTCGTGCGCGGCCCGCATCGAGAAGAAGCTCAACCGCATGGACGGCGTCACGGCGACCGTCAACTACGCCACGGAGAAGGCGAAGATCTCCTACCCGGACGGGATCGAGGTCGCCGACCTCATCGCCACCGTGGAGAAGACCGGCTATACAGCCGAGGAGCCTCCTCCCGTCCCCGCGGCCGGCGACGAAGGCGATGCCCAGGCGGCTCCGCCCGCCGCGGACGGGGAGTTGGTCTCCCTGCGGCAGCGTCTGTTCGTGTCGCTGGCACTCTCGGTCCCGGTCGCCTGATGGCGATGGTCCCGGCACTGCAGTTCGACAACTGGCAGTGGCTGTCGCTGACGCTGGCCGCCCCGGTCGTGGTCTGGGGTGCCTTCCCCTTCCACAAGGCGGCCTGGACCAACGCCCGGCACGGGGCCGCGACCATGGACACCCTGGTGTCCCTCGGCACGCTCGCCGCGCTCGGTTGGTCTCTGTGGGCGCTGTTCTTCGGGCATGCCGGGATGCCGGGTATGCGGCACGGCTTCGAGTTCGCCATCTCCCGCTCGGACGGCTCCTCCTCCATCTACCTGGAGGCCGCGGCCGGCGTGACCACGTTCATCCTCGCCGGGCGCTACCTGGAGGCAAGGTCCAAGCGCAAGGCGGGCGCGGCTCTCAGGGCGCTGCTGGAGCTGGGCGCCAAGGACGTCTCCGTGCTGCGCGGCGGCCAGGAGGTCCGCATCCCTGTCGGAAACTTGGCGGTCGGCGACCGCTTCGTCGTCCGGCCCGGCGAGAAGGTCGCCACCGACGGGACCATCGTCGAGGGAGCCTCCGCGGTCGACGCGTCCATGCTGACCGGTGAGTCCGTGCCGGTCGACGTCGCGGTCGGCGACGCGGTCACCGGCGCCACCGTGAACGCCGGCGGCCGGCTGGTCGTCGAGGCGACACGGGTCGGCTCGGACACCCAGCTCGCGCGGATGGCGAGGCTGGTGGAGGACGCGCAGAATGGCAAGGCCGAGGTGCAGCGTCTCGCCGACCGGATCTCCGGTGTCTTTGTCCCCGTGGTGTTGCTGATCGCCGCGGCCACCCTCGGTGGCTGGCTCGGGGTCACCGGCGACGCGACCGCCGCGTTCACCGCTGCCGTGGCCGTCCTGATCATCGCCTGCCCGTGCGCGTTGGGACTTGCCACCCCGACCGCGCTGATGGTCGGCACCGGACGCGGCGCCCAGCTCGGCATCCTCATCAAGGGCCCCGAGGTGCTGGAGTCGACCCGCCGCGTCGACACCGTCGTCCTGGACAAGACCGGGACTGTCACCACGGGCCGCATGCAGCTGCAGGACGTGTTCACCGCACCGGGGGTCGACGAGGCAGAACTGCTGCGTCTGGCGGGAGCGTTGGAGCACGCTTCCGAGCACCCGATCGCCCAGGCGATCGCAGCGGGTGCGATCGAGCGGGTTGAGTCCCTCCCTGTCCCTGAGAACTTCGAGAACGTCGCCGGCCTCGGCGTCCAGGGCCTGGTCGACGGCCACGCGGTGCTCGTCGGCCGTGAGAAGCTCCTCGCGGAGTGGGTCATCGAGCTGCCCGGCGAGCTGGCCGAGGCCAAGGCCGCGGCGGAGGCCGAGGGCCGTACGGCGGTCGCCGTCGCCTGGGACGGCGAGGCACGCGGTGTTCTCACCGTCGCCGACGCGGTCAAGGACACCAGCGCGGAAGCGGTCGCCGAACTGCGCAGGCTGGGCCTGAAGCCGGTCCTACTGACCGGCGACAACCAGCTCGTCGCCGAGTCGGTGGCCAAGGCCGTCGGCATCGACGAGGTGATCGCCGAGGTCCTGCCCCAGGACAAGGTGGACGTGGTCAAGCGGCTGCAGGCGGAAGGCCGTACGGTTGCGATGGTCGGCGACGGCGTCAACGACGCGGCCGCCCTCGCCACCGCAGACCTGGGCCTTGCCATGGGCACCGGCACGGACGCGGCGATCGAGGCGGGCGACCTGACCCTCGTCCGCGGGGACCTGCGGGTGGCGGCCGACGCCATCCGCCTGTCCCGCAGGACCCTGGCCACCATCAAGGGCAACCTCTTCTGGGCCTTCGGCTACAACGTCGCCGCCCTGCCGCTCGCCGTCGCCGGCATGCTCAACCCGATGATCGCCGGAGCCGCGATGGCCTTCTCCTCGGTCTTCGTCGTGACCAACAGCCTGCGCCTGCGGTCCTTCAAGTAGCCGGGGCCCCGGGTGAGGATCCTCAAGTAGATGACCGCGTAACACCGTTGACGAGACGTGCCCGGCCGGCAGGCCGGGCACTCGCGTATCCGAGGGAGGTACGAAAGGTGAGCAAGATGTCCGAGACACCCGGTGGGACGGAGCACGTCACCCGTGACGTGGCCGGGGTGCACCTGGAAGGTTTCGTCGCGTATGGGTACGAAGCCGTACGCGAGGTCTTCCAGCGGCTGGTGGACGACGGACGGGAGACGGGTGCGGGCCTGTCGGTCTGGCGGGACGGCCGCGAGGTCGTCCACCTGAACGCGGGGTGGACCGATGCCGCACGGAGCCGTCCGTGGCGCGGTGACACCCTGGTCATGCCCTACTCCCTGTCCAAGGCGTTCGTCACACTCGCCGCCCTGGTCGCGGTGCGCGAGGGCGCACTGGCGCTGGACGAGCCGATCGCCCGGTACTGGAGGGAGTACGGGGTCCGGGGCAAGGAGCGGACCACTCTCCGTCAGGTGCTCACCCACCGGGCGGGGCCGCGCCCGGTCGCGAGGCGCGTGATCCTGGAAATATGGACATCGAACCGCTGGTCGTCCCCGACTGCCCGAAGACCCGGCCGCGGCTGGCCCGGTGCATCGGGTCCTCGACGACCCGATGCACGACGTCACCCTCACCACCCGAGTGATCGCCGATCAGGCCAAGGCGGCAGGGCCACCGGCTCGCCGACCTTCCTGACGGACGCGACCCGTTCGGCGAGCCCGGCCGGCCCCGGGGCCTGGCCTGCCGGATGGATCAGACCATGGACGGCCTGGCCGGAATTCCAGCGGTCGACCAACTGCGCCAGGTCCTGGCCACCGTCGCTGTACCAACGGGCTCCGGTGTTTTCCGGAGCGGGTATGGCAGCGCGGCATTCCCCCAGATTGATCGCCGCGGTGGCCCACGACACAGGACCGGTCTCACCCCACGCGGGCCTGGGAGCCAGATGCGGCTTGACCTTGGACCGTGCTCCAAGGTTTAGCGTCAATGACATGAACGGCTCGCACCTGACCGTCTCGGCGCTCGGGGCCCGTGCCGGTGTCTCCGCCGACACCGTGCGCTACTACGAACGCGCCGGACTGCTGCCCGCCCCGCAACGGACCGCCGTCGGCTACCGCATCTACGGCCCCGAAGCCGCCGACCGGCTGCTGTTCATCCAAGGCGCCCAGCGCCTGGGCCTGCGGCTTCGCGAGATCCGCGACCTGCTCGCCGTCCGCGACACCGGACAGTGCCCCTGCGAGCCCGCCGAGCAGATGCTCCGACGGCGCATCGGCGAGGTCGACGCCGAAATGGCACGCCTGGCCGCCCTGCGCGCCGAGCTGGAGCGGATGCTCGCCGGCATTCCCGCCCCCGACTGCCCGGACCCCGCGCCGGGCACCTGGCTCCCGGAAGGAGGTGACCCGATGACCGACGAGACCGCCCCCGTCGAGGCCCCGGCAGCCGGATGCTGCTGCGACGACCCGCAGTGCCCGCCCGAGGCATGCGGCAACGCCTGCTGCTGACCCCGCCGCACGGCCGCCGGACCTGGCTCCGGCGGCCGTCGCCATGTCCCCATGCCTCACCATCGGCCACCCGTCGACCGGGACCGAAGCAAACGCTTGCCAAGACGCCCGGAGCTGCTTCTGCTGCCGAAGTGGCAGCCTTGGGCAAAGCCACAGTTTCCACCGCCCGCGCCTGAGCCGGTTCATCGGATTGCCCACTCGCCAGCCCGGCCGATCACCCGGCAGACGGCCCGGCATGACCGACACCCCTCGGCTCGCCGACCAGGCCACCTCGGACCAGGACCGATGGCTCACCCCCGGCCTGCGGGGCATCGGATCTGCCAGCTTCCTAGCCGACGTCGGCCACGAGATCCCCACCACGCTGCTGCCGTCGCTGCTGCCCTCCACCCTCGGCGCCCCCGCCGCGGCCCTCGGTGCGATCGAGGGTGTCTCCGACGCACTGGCCGGCGCGGCCCGCTTCGGCGGCGGTGTCCTCGCCGATGCCCCCGCCCGCCGCCGCAAGGTCGCCGTTCGCGGTCCTCGTTCTGGCGGGCGGTATCGCCGCGTTCGCTAGGGCCTGGGCCTGTTCGCCGCCGTCGGTCCGGCCATCGCCGCCCTCGCCGTCCCATTCGTCCTGGCGGGCGTGGGCATCGGCGCGGTCGAAACCGCGCAGCACTCGGCTGTGGCCCCGCTGACCCCAAGGACCTGCGCGGGTCCGCCTTCGGACTGCTCGCCACCGTGCAGTCCCTCGGCAACCTCGCCGCGTCTACCATCGCGGGCATCCTCTGGAGCACGGGCCCCGAGCACCGCCTTCACCTACCTCGGCGTCTGGATGATCCTGGCCCTCGGCGGTCTTCTGCTCTCCCTCCGACGCTGAACGGCGGGCATTCCGCAGGTTCTGACAGCCGGGATCACCAGCAGGGCCTACGGCTACAGCCTCACCGCACCGCCCACTCGCCGCCGGCGCCCCCGCCCAGGGAGCCTCACCCGATCACCGGGTTCGGCAGCGTCCAGATACGCGCCAATATGCAGGCCAATCCCACCTTCCATACCCCTAGGGGGTATGCTAACCTCCGGTCGCGAGATACCCCCCATGGGTATATCGCTTCGGGAACCGGAAAGGGGAAGGTCATGCCAACCGTCAACCCCAGGCGCTGGTGGGCACTCACCGTGCTCGCCACCGCCCAGTTCATGGTGATCATGGACACGTCGATCATCGGGGTCGCACTCCCCGAGATGCAGAAGGACCTCGGCTTCTCGCAGGGCGAGCTGCAGTGGGTCTTCAACGCCTACGTCATCGCCTTCGGCGGCCTGCTACTCCTCGGCGGGCGCCTGTCCGACCTGCTCGGCGCCCGCCGCGTCTTCACCGCAGGCTGGACCGTGCTGATCGCCGGCTCGGTCGTCGCGGCGGCCGCGCAGAGCGCGTGGGTGGAGGTCGTCGGCCGCGCGGTCCAGGGCGTCGGCGGCGCTCTGATCGCCCCGGCCGCGATGACCCTGCTGATGACGCTCTTCGCGCACGACCCGAGGGAACTCGGCAAGGCCATGGCCCTCTACGGCGCCGCGGCCCCGGCGGGCGGAACCGCCGGCGTCTTCCTCGGTGGTGTCTTCACCGAGTGGCTGAGCTGGCCGTGGGTGTTCATCATCTACATCCCGATCGGCGTCGCCACGCTCGCCGCCACCAAGCTGCTCCCGGCCGTCGCGCCCCGGCGCGGCGCGGTCGACGTGCTCGGCGCGGTGGCCGTCACCGCCGGTCTCGCGCTCGCCGTCTTCGCGGTCGTGCGGGCCCCGGAGGTCGGCTGGGGTGCGACGCAGACCCTGCTCGAACTCCTCGGCGCCGGCGCCCTGCTGGCGGCCTTCTTCGTGATCCAGCGGACCGTGCGCGAGCCGCTGATGCCGCTCGGCATCTGGCGCGTGCCGCGGCTCGGCTCGGCGAACCTGGCGATGACACTGCTGGGCGCCGCGTGGATCCCGATGTGGTACTTCCTCAACCTCTACCTCCAGCAGGTCCTCGGCTACGGAGCGTTCGCCTCGGGCGCCGCCCTGCTGCCGATGACCGTGCTGCTGATGGTCTTCATGACCGCGATCAGCGCCCGACTGCTCGCCCGGTTCGGCGCCAAGCCGCTGATCGGCGGCGGACTGCTGGTCCTCGCACTCGGCCTGGCGTGGCTGTCGGCGGTGGAACCGACCGGGTCCTTCGTCGTCGACGTGCTGCCCGCCTCGCTGGTGGCCGCGCTCGGCATGTCGCTGGCGTACATCCCGGCGATGATGGCCGCCATGTCCGGCGCCCCGGCCGAGCAGGCGGGCCTGGCCTCCGGCATCGTCAACACCACCTACCAGGTCGGCTCCGCCCTCGGCCTGGCCGCGCTCACCGCCCTGGCCACCTCACAGGGCGCGGGCCGGCTCGGCGACCTGCCCGCCCTCACCGACGGCTTCAGCGCCGCCTTCACCGCGGCCGCGGTCATCGCTGCGGCCGGCGGCCTGATCACACTGCTGGTGATGCGCACCGAGAGGTCCGCGGCGGCCGCCCCGACGGAGCAGCCCGAGCGGACGGAGCCGGGCAAGCAGGTCGGCGTCTGAGTGATGGACTGCCGAGCAGCACAGGAGCGATGTCACGGCCGGTGGTCCGCCAGATCCCGCAAATGGGGTCTGGCGGACCACCGGCGCCTTCCCAGCGGATCAGCGAATCCAGCAGAACGACAGGACGAAAGAGGTACTGGTGGACAGGCCATCGCGGACCGGTGCGTTCCGACGGGCAGCCGCGCACCCGGTGGTGAGGATGACGGCCGCCACGCTGCTTCAGGCCCTGGCGGCCCATCTCGCACAGAAGGGCGGGGGCGCTTCGTCATGTCCGGGAGCGTGTGCACGCCCGAGCGGTCAGCCCGTCGGCCACCGGGCGCCGTGATCGCCGCTATGGGACGAGCCGGGCCGACACGGATGAGCGGAGGACGGTGCCCCGACGGCAGTCTCCGCACGCATTCGGTACTGTCGGAAGGGCAGATCAACAAGCGCCAGGGACAGGACTTCGGAATGCAGGCGAGCCGGTACGTACGCGCGGGAGGCGCCCTCGGGCACCTGCTGCTCGTCGTGCTCGCGTTCGGCATCTTCGCCATGCACACCATGGGGCATCCCGACCACTCCTCCGGCTCCGCCATGAGCGCCGATTCCCACTCGGCGCCGATGGATGCGGCTGCCGCGGTCCACGACCCCATGAGTGCTCCCGCCGTCACGGGCACAGGCACGGTCGATCACGCGACGGGCCCGTCGGACTCGTCGTCCACGCATGAGCCCGGCATGGCGATGGACATGCTCTCGCTGTGCGTGGCGGTCCTGTTCGGCGCATGGGTGCTCGCCACGCTCCTGAAATCCGCGTTCGCCCGGCACCAGGAGTGGCTGGCGCGACTCCTCGCCCAGGTCGCCGCCGTACTGCGACCCAATCTCCCGCCACGCAGACCCGATCTCACCCAGTTGTCGGTGCTGCGGCTGTAGGCCGAAGCGCACTCGCGGGCGCGCACACGCGCGATCCCGCGACTTCGCGTACGCCCAATCAGCCCAGCAGAACAGCAACATAACCGACATACGAGGTGAAATCCACCATGACTGCCTTCACGCGCGCCCTACGCCGCAAGCCCGCCCGCCGCCTCGCCGCCGTGGGCCTCGTCAGCGCCGGCGCCCTGTTCCTCGCCGCCTGCGGTGGCGACGACATGAGCGGCATGGACCACGGCAGCGACAGCAGCTCGGCATCCGCGACGGCGACCGACCAGGCCGGGGAGGCCAGCACGTCCGGGGACTTCAACGACGCGGACGTCACCTTCGCGCAGATGATGATCCCCCACCACGAGCAGGCCCTGGAGATGGCGAAGCTGGCCGACGGCCGCGCCTCCGACGCGGAGATCAAGGATCTCGCCACCAAGATCGAGAAGGCCCAGGACCCCGAGATCACGACCATGAAGGGCTGGCTGGAGTCCTGGAAGCAGCCGACCGCGACGGAGTCCATGCCCGGCATGGACCACGGAGGCCACGACAGCGGCGACGGCATGATGTCCGCGGCGGACATGAACAAGCTCAAGGCCATGAAGGGCACCGAGTTCGACAAGGCGTTCGCCGAGATGATGATCGAGCACCACAACGGCGCGATCACCATGGCCAAGGACGAGCAGAAGAACGGCAAGAACGCCGACGCCAAGAAGATGGCCGGCGACATCATCAAGGGCCAGTCCGCCGAGGTGAAGCAGCTCCAGAGCATCCTCGACCGGCTCTGAACCCCATCGACGCGCCGCACCGTCCACCCGCGTCGCACACCGATCGCCCGGGCCTCCGCACGCGGGCCCGGGCGATCGCCCCGCCTTCCCTCACCTACGCGCCGGGGTGCTCTCCCTGGGGCGCCCGCACGACTTCCCTCCGAGGACCCATGAAGCCGCGCCTTACCGCCGCAGCAGCCACCACCGCTGCCGCCCTGACCCTCGCCCTGACCGCCTGCTCCAGCAGCGACACCGACACGGACACCTCCACATCCGGTCCCGGATCCGGCGTCACCGTCAGCCACATCCACGGACTCGGCCTGGACCCTGCCGACCAGCGCCTGTACGTCGCGACACACGAAGGCATCTACACCCCCGACGCCCAGGGCAAGCCCACCCTGGTCGGCGACAGCAAGGACGACTTCATGGGTTTCACCGTGGCCGGCGCCAAGACTTTCTACGCCAGCGGCCACCCCACCACCGGCGGCAACAAGGGACTGATCAAGAGCACGGACGCCGGCACGACCTGGACCTCGCTCTCGCTCTCCGGAGAGTCCGACTTCCACGCCCTCGACCACGCCCACAACACCGTCTACGGCTACGACTCCACCGGCGGCCTGCTGCGCACCAGCAAGGACGGCACAACCTGGAAGAACGGAGCACGTATCCGGGCCCTCGACATCGCGGTCAGCCCCGAGGCCCCCGGCCTCGTCCTGGCCACCACCACCGAGGGCATCGCCCGCAGCACCGACGGCGGCAAGACCTTCGCCGCCGGCAAGCAGCCGGTGATGGCCTTCCTGTCCTGGCCGGCGAAGGACGCACTGTACGGCGTCGACACCGATGGCGCGCTGCACCGGAGCACGGACGGCGGGACCACGTGGAAGCGCGCGGGTACCGTGCCGGGCGGTCAGCCCCAGGCGCTCACGGCCGTAGGGGCCGAGCACGTCCTGGCCGCCACGCAGACCGGGGTGCACGAGTCCAAGGACGGGGGCAAGACGTTCGCCCATCGCCTCGACGTCAGGGCGAGCGCCGGGCACTGACCGTCGCGCACCCGGCGTAGGTTCACCTGACCGGCGACAGCCTGGCACGGCCCCTGGCCTGCCATGTCGCCGCGGGCCAGGCCGGTGACGCGCCCACCTTTGTGTCGGGCATCGACAGGATCCGAGTTCCGCCAAGCGGACTGGGGAGACCGCGAACCCGACCGGCGGTCATCCCGTCGCCCGCCGCCCGGATCGGAGACCGGCTCCGGCGCGGTCGCGCGGGAGGCCGCCCGCCCAGCCTCGACGCCGAGGTCTACCAGTGGCGCGCCCTGGCCATGCGCACCGACAAGACTCACCCTCGCCGACCAGGCCGCACTCCACCTTGCGGCGATCCTCATCTGGGCCCCGCGCTAACCCGGTGCGATCAAAGACTGAAGACCCGTCGGGCGTTGCCGGACAGGAACAGCTCGGTGGCCTCCTCGTCCAGTCCCAGTTCACCGAGGTGTTCCAGGGCCTGGCCGGGGGTGATCATGGGGTAGTTCGTGCCGAACAGCACCTTCCTGCGGCCCCGGCCGCGCAGGTAGTCGACCAGTTCGCGCGGGTAGCGACGGGCGTTGTAGGCGCTGGTATCGATGTACACATTGGCGTGCTTGTCGGCCACCGCGATCATCTCCGTGGTCCACGGATAGCCGATGTGCCCGCACACGATGGTCAGCTCGGGGAAGTCAAGCGCGACCTGGTCGATGTAGGGGATGGGGCGGCCGGTCTCGGACGGGCGCAGCGGGCCGGTGTGTCCAACCTGGGTGCAATACGGGATGCCGAGGTCGACGCAGGCGGCGTACAGCGGGTAGTACAGCCGGTCGGTGGGCGGAAGCTGCCACAGCCAGGGCACGATCCGCAGGGCCACAAAGCCGAGTTCCTCCACGGCACGGCGCAGTTCACGCACGGCCTGGACCGGCCGGGTGAGGTCCGCGCCGGCCACCCCGCGCAGCCGTCCACCTGACTGGGCGACGAACCCGGCCACCTCGTCGTTGCTGATCAGCGGCCCATGAGGTCCGTACCAGGCTGCCGATAGTCCGATCTCGACGTCGGCCGCAGCCATCGCAGCCACCGTGGCCTTGACCGGCAACGGCTCCTCCAGCGGTTCCCGCCCCGTCCACCGGCGCAACGACTCGAACATCTCGTGGTTGGAGTGACGGAGTGTGGGGTGCTGCATCCACGCATCGATGACCGGCACGGGCTCCCTACCTCTCTGTCCTGGCGCTGCCGGCCTCGCTGCACCGGAAGCGGCTAAGCGATCGCTTACCGCGACCCTAGCCGGTACGTGTCGTCCTACCACCCTCGATCGGCGCCACTCCATCCATAAAGGAGACCGGCCTCAGACGCGTACGCCCTGGCTCTGCGGCCGAGGGCTCGGAACGGTCCGGCGCAGGGCGAGGAACGTGAGGAGGGCGAAGGCGGCCAGGGCAGTGAGGGTGCGGGCGTAGTTGAACAGCTCCCAGCGGCGCAGGATCTCCGCGTGGTCGGGCGGCGGCGCGGTGGCAGCCCACTGCTTGATGCGGCCGTTGATCGGGACGTTCCCGAACCGGGTGATCAGGAAGGACGCGAAGGTCAGGCTCCCCGCCACGCTCACGAGGAGGCGGTCCCGGCCGCAGGTCAGTGCGGCGAGGGCGAGGGAGCTCAGGGTCGAGACCGCCATCGTGCCCTGCACGGTAACCCCGTTCGCCTTCATCAATTCGCTGTGGAAGTCGAGCCGTAGACCGACCGGCACGGCGTTGAAGGTGGGGACGAGATTGGCGGCGCCGTAGGCGAAGGCTCCGGCGAGCAGGCCGGTGGACAGCAGGGAGAGCCCCTGGAAGAGCCGGACCCGCGTGGTCCGTGCCGCAGCCGTGGACGGGTTCCTGCGGGGGCGGGCCCCGGGCGGGCGGGTGCGCATCAGGTCTGCTCGGTGACGTCGGCCTGCTCCGGGGGAAGGGTCCGGGTGAGCAGGTGTGCCCGGTGCATACGTCCGCTGTCGGTGAACGCACCAAAGAGGTGCACCTCGGTCGCGGTCGCGCCGCCTTTGCGGGTGCGGGCGTGGATGGTGAGCCGGGCGGCGATCCGCCCGCCGTCCGCGACGGCCTCGTGTAAGTCGAATCGCCAGTCGACCACGTTCTTGCGCACCGGGCGCAGATGGGCGAGGAGACGGTCGTGGTCGAGCCGGATCCCGTCGCTGATCTGGACGATGTCCGGCGTGTAGTGGCGGTCCATCACCGATTCCGGTGGGTCGCCCCGGACCGTGGACTCGGTGAGTGAGGTGAAGAAGTCGGCAATGAATCGCTCGGGCGTGGTGTCGGCAAGTGGCTTCATGACGCTCAGCTCCGATCCGGCCTGGGCCGGGCAGCGGGCATGACGGAGAGGCCGCAGCACAGCTACGATCTCTTACACCCCTGTAAGATATGGACCCTCGATAACTTAGACAAGGCTGTAAGAGATGACTTCCTCCGGAGGGCCGCGCCGTCGGCGCCGCGCCGACGCCGAGCGCAGCCGGACCGCCATCCTAGATGCGGCGGTCCGCCTGCTGCGAAAGCGCCCGGATGCGGGAATGGAGGCCATCGCCACGGCGGCGGGAGTGACCCGGCAGACGGTCTACGCTCATTTCTCGTCGCGCGACGAACTCCTCGCGGCCACCATCGACCGGATCACCGAGGATGCCATCGCCGCCATGGACGCCGCCGCCCTCGACGAAGGACCGGCCACGGCCGCACTGCTGAGGTTCCTCGACGCCTCCTGGCGAGCGTTTGAGGACAACGCGCCACTACTCCTGGCCGCCGCGAACGTCACCCCGGCAGAGAGCGACCGGACGCGCCACGAACCAGTCGCCAACCGGCTGGCCCGTCTTATCGAACGGGGCCAGCGGACCGGCGAGTTCGCCCCCGGACTGTCTCCGCATTGGCTGATGACCGTGACGGTCGCCCTCGGCCACGCCGCCGGTGACGAGGTCGGCGCCGGCCGCATGACGAGCACCGAAGCCCAGGCCGCACTCCGCACCACAACCCTCCAGGCGCTCGGCGCCGCAGAACGACCGTCCGCCTAGGAACCGATACAACGCCGGGCGGACCCGGCCCCACGCTCACGGCAGCCGATGCCCGACACCTCCCGTCCAACCCCCCAGACCGGGAGGTACGAACTGAAGGAGGGCGGCAAGGCACTTCTGGACGCCACCGCGATCGCTGCCACCAGCACAAGGACTACGGCTCGCGCCCTGCCGGGGCGCAAGTGAATCGCAGTGAACCGCCTGGAGGGCAGAACGTCATGAGCCGGTGATGCCCAGCGTGATGGTGCCCCCGTCGAGGAAGGTGATCTCGACCTGCAGCGGGCCAGCGGTGCCCGGCACGGCGTGCAGGGCACGGGGCTGTCCGCCGCACCAGCGTTGAATGTCGTCGGCCGGGCCGACCACGTCGATGCGGGTGATGCCACGGGGCTGGCGTCGGTGTGAGGCGTTCAGGACAGGGAGGCCCTCCGGCCAGTGGACGAGCGAGGGCAGCCAGGGCCGGCCGATGGTCGCGGGGAAGCCGGCGAGCGTGTACGGCGGGAAACCGGGGCCTTCCGAGGGTGCCTCACTCACCGGCGCGTCGTTCGCGGCGGCGAGGTCGCGCAGGCGGCAGGCGTCCTCGATCAGCACCAGCCAGGCCATCGGGACCGGGGTCTCCGAGAGGTGTGCGGCAAGAGCTTTCCTGTCGAGCTCGAGCAGCGGCGGGGCACCGGGTGCGGGAGGTTCGCCGTTCGGGTAGTGGATCTCCAGCAGGCCCTGCCCCAGCGGTACGACGAGGTTGGACAGCCCCAGGCCGGGGATGGTCCGCCCCCGGGCGATGCCCAGTCCGGCCTGGTTGAGTACCTGTTCGGCGTCGGATTTGCTCCGGGCGGCCAGGACTACGTGGTCGATCTCCATCCGTTCCCCCCTTCTTGAGAACGTGATGCGCATCCGGGGCGACCGTAACCCTTGTTGGAAGTGGTTTTCAATACTGACTCTCGTTGGTCCGGCTGGCATAGAGCCGCGCTACCCGGCCCGGGGCGCGATCGGGGGCAGCTCGTCGAGATGGCCGTTCGAACCGCCCGTCACAGCGCCGCTTCGAGAAGCGGACCGAGGGGGGAGACAGGCTCTTCCTCACCCGGAGCTGCCCGACCTGCCGCCCCGCCGGGACCCGGACGCCGGGCCGGCCGTGCAGCACGTACTTCCATCCGTTTCGGTTCGGCTCCTCCAGCGGTTCTTCTTCGAGGTGCGGTTGCGGTGGAAGGCGAACCCGCCCAGGACGGTGATCTTCACCAGGACCACCGCCAGGAGGCCGCCGACAGCCCAGCCCGTCCAACGCCAGTTCGCCAGAAGCATCCCGCCGAGCCCCAGGTGCACGATGAGTACGAGCGCGATGACGGCCACCAGCGCTGTCACCCTGAGGTACCTGCGGCGCGGCACGACTCCCCCGCCGGACACCTCGGCCGTGTGAACGACTTCGGAATCGGCAGCGGTCTCTGATCGCTGCCAGCTCACCCGCAGCCCCTCGCGTCGGCCGAACCTCTCGATATGCCCGGCAACAAGGCCCTGAAGGCGGCTCAGGTCCTCTTCGTCGGCGGCTTGGACACGCAGCGTCAGAGCGCCCGTGACGGTTCCCATAGTGATCCGGCCCCAGGGCAGGCCGACTTCCCCGGCCGTGTCGGACCATTTGACCTGCGCCTGCTCCGCCACGGTCCGCATGTCGCGCAGCGCCTGCGCGTCACCGCCCTGGTGAGCGTGCGTGCGGTGGCCGAGGTGGCGGCCCTTGTTGGAGAAGTGCTTGCAGAGCTGGACGAGGTAGCGGCTGGGGCGCTCGGTCTCGACGCGGGCTTCGGCGATCGGCATGACGTTCCTTCAGGTGCGGGTGAGGGCCACCAGCCACGCCCGGATGCCGTCCGGGTCGGTGGTGATGTCGATGGTGGAGGGTTCGATCGAGTCGACGCGCCATCCGTCGGCGAAGGCCGCTTCGACCTCGGCCCGGGTCAGCTTGTGCACCCGCCCCCATTCACCCTGCTGCCGGTCGCTGAAGCCGAGCATGAAGTAGCGGCCACCCGGCGGCCTCACGGATCGCAGGGCTTCGATGTAGGCGACGCGGTCGTCGCCGTCGAAGAGGTGGAAGAGCCCGCAGTCGAGCACGGTGTCGAACACCTCACTGAGCTCGGCCAGATGCCGGGCGTCATGCCGCAGGAAGCACACCGTACGACCTCGGGCGCGCGCCTTGTCCTCGGCCGTGCGCAGGGCGTTCGCGGCCAGGTCCGCCCCGGCGGCGTCGAGACCGAGCCCGGCCGCCATGCTCGCGTGCTCGCCGGTTCCGCAGCCGGCGTCCAGGACCCGGCCCCGCAGGGCACCGGCCTCGGCGAGGGCCAGGAACGCCAGCTGGGGGCGGCCGATGTCCCACGGCGGCCGGGTGACATAGAGGTCTTCTGGACCTGCCCCAATACCGGGGTGGCGAGTCGGGTCGGCCATAGTCGCCCCTCCCGTCGAGCGTGATCGTCCGGGCCTCTGTGACGACTCCAGCTTTATCGAGACACATTGTCACCGTCAATCCATAGTGTTACCTCTTTGCCGGACCGTATGCTTGGGCCGTGCCGAAGCTGTGGACCGAGACGATCGACGCGCACCGCGCCGCCGTACGCGACGCGGTCCTTCAGACCACCGCGGCACTGGTCGCCGAACACGGGCTGACGTCGGTGACGATGTCGCGGATCGCCAAGGACTCCGGGATCGGCCGGGCGACGCTGTACAAGTACTTTCCGGACGTCGAGTCGATCCTGCTCGCCTGGCACGAGCGTCAGATCGGCCATCACCTCGACCACCTGGCCGAGGTCCGGGACGGGGCCGAGGGCGCAGGTGAGCGGCTCGAGGCGGCCCTGCGGGCGTTCGCCCTCGTCTCCCATGAGTCCCGCAGGCATCACGATGGCGATCTGGCGGCGTTCCTGCATCGCGACCAGCAGGTCACCGAGGCTCAGCGGCGACTCCACGGCATGATCAAGGACCTACTGGCCGAGGCCGTACCAACCGGCGACGTCCGGGACGACATCGCACCCGACGAGCTCGCCGGCTACTGCCTGCACGCCCTGACTGCGGCCGGCGGCCTGCCGTCCAAGGCCGCCGTCCACCGGCTCGTCACGGTCACCCTGGCCGGGCTGCGGCCCGAACCCACCAGACCCGCAGACCACGGCTCCTCGCACCCGCCGCACCACCACGAGCACCACTCCGCCCACGGTCATCACCCGGCCAGTTCATGAGCAGGGTCGCCGTACCCGGCTGACGCCACCGGGCACCGCCTGGCGCACGATCAGTGGCTGTGGCCGTCTTCCGCGTGCCCGGCCTCCTTGGACGCGGGCGGGACTCTGGGCTGCGATGCACCGGACGTCGGCGTCCGCCCGCCGGACTCCTCGCCGTGCCCCGTTTCGGCCTCCTCCGGCGCTTCCGCCTCCCCGGTGGTCTCCTCGCCGTGGCTGTGCCCGCCGCCGCCCGACTCGGCGGCCATGCCGTCGGCGATACCGCGCAGACCGACGAAGGCGAGGGCGGCGGTCACCAGGACGAGCACGCCCGCCGGGCCGACGATGCTGCGCCAACGCGCCGGCTGGTACCGCAGGACGTACGCGATGAAGGACAGGGCCAGCCCGAAGGGGATCAGCATCGCGGCACGTGCGGGAAAGTCCTCGAAGTGCTGCAGCCCGCCGCTGAGCATGCCGATGCCGAACGACAGCGCGAGTGAGGCGGCCACGATGCCCAGCACCCTGGTCATGCCGGGGCGCTGCCTGGTGAGCACGAACTCGTTCAGGACGGTGGCGAAGAGGAAGACCGCCGCGCCGGCGACGGCGATGAGGGTGTAGCGGGCGGGGTCCAGGGGGTGGTGGACGATGGCGCCGCTGATGAGTCCGGCGCCGACGAAGGTGGCGGCGTAGCCGAGGTAGTCACCGAGCAGGGGTGTGCGCTTGGGTGCGCGTCGGCGGCCTCGCCGCCGGTCCGCGCGGCGCGGGGACACATCCGGCTCGGCCGGGAGCGGGGAGCGTCGCGTGGGCGCGGGATGCGGCTCGTGAGACTGCGGGGCCCGTCGGGGCGCGGGCCTGGCGGTGCGGTCGGCAAGGTGATTCTGGGACACGGAGGGACGCCTTTCAGCGCAGGCCGGTGCGCTGGTGCGTCAGGCCGGCCTGTGGGGAGCGTGGACGGTGACTGGGAAGAGGTCGCTGGGCAAAACCGCTCTGGCACCCATGGCGCGGACCCCGTGGGTGCGCGCCTCAGCTCACCGTCGGCCTAGATCCGCAGCACCGACAGCCGTGATCGTGCCGGGCCGCGCCCGGGATCCTGGGCCACGTCGGCCCCGCCCGCACCGAGGTCCGCCATACCGGTCCACGTCGATGTGCACGAAGGCGGGAGCAGCCAAAGGCCGCTCGGGATCAGCGCGAGGCAGTCGGACGCAGGTGTCCCCTCGGTGTGGGCACCGTGCTGCGCGTCGTCGCGCTCCGGGGCTACGGCTGAGGCGTCCGGGTTCTGCGGGAGACCGACATCGTCGGCGAGGGCGGCGTGCACCTGAGGGGAGTGCGCCACCGCGTCGGACGCCGATACGCCGCCTTGCGCCCCGGCGTGGCTCAGGGTGTGCAGTACGCCGACGCCGAGCAGCAGCAGGGTGAGGAGCACGAGCCGCAGGGCGACGCCACCCGCCTTCATACCGCCGCTCACCCGACCCGCCAGCCTGTCCGGCGCCTGTGCAGGCGCTGATCGTCACTCTTGGCGGCATCACCCTACCCATGACACGGCGCTCCGAGATGCCGGGGCCCTACGCGCACACGCGACAGCAGCATCGATACAACATGGATTGACAGAGACGCCCTGTATCGATAAATCTGGCCGCCTCAGCACCCGACATGCACTCCAGAGACAGGACACCACCGGCATGACCGACTCACCGTCCGACCCAGGCACCGGCACGACACCCGACCGGGAGTCCGCTCCCGCCACTCCCCGCTGGGTGAAGATGTCCGGCGCTGTCGCGGTAGCTCTGATCGTCCTGTTTCTCGTCCTGCACCTCACCGGCAGCGGGTTCGGCCCGGGCATGCACTCAGGCAGCGGCCACTGATGGCGATGCCGCCCCGCCTGCGCAAACTCGCGCTCACCGCACACATCGCGGCCTCGGTGGGCTGACTCGGCTCGGTCGCGGCCTTCCTGGCGCTCGCGGCTGCCGGCCTCGCCGCCGACCTGGAGTCACACAGGGCACAGAGTGCCTATGTGTCCGCGTCCAGGCCGCCCTGCTCGCCGAACGCGCGGGCCTGCTCCGGCCGCCGCGCAACGAGGAGGGCGGATGAGGCCCCGGCGTCTGCCCGCTCCGCTGCTGGACGCCGCACTCGTGGGCGTCTCGCTGCTGGATGTCTGGGACAACGTCGACATCGACGATCACCCGGCCCTGGCGTGCTCTCTTCTGGCCGCCGCCTCGCTGCCCCTGCGCCGCCGACTGCCACTCTCGACCTTCCTGCTGACCCTGCCCTCCACCCTGGTCACCGACGCGGTGCTGGCCACGCTGATCGCGCTGTACACGCTCTCCTCACTCAGCCGCCACCGCGCTCTGCTGGCCGGCTGCGCCACCGCGTTCGCGATCAGCGACTTCACCCAGTGGCCATGGACGTCGGTGGACGTCGCCGAACTCTCCGACAGCTACAGCCTGATCCACCTCAGCTACGCCGCCGCGACGGCCGCCGCCCCCGTCTTCCTCGGCCAACTCGTCCAGGCCAGACGCGAACTGTCGCTGCGCCTCGCCGAGATCTCCGAAGCTCGCGAGCACGAACAGCTGCTGACCGCCCAAAGCGTACTGGCGAAAGAACGCGCCCAACTCGCCCGGGAGATGCACGACGTGGTCTCCCACCAAGTCAGCCTGATCGCTGTGCAGGCCGGGGCCCTCCAGGTGAGCAGCCAGGACGCCGCGGCCCGGGAGGCGGCGGCCACTATCCGGCGGCTCAGCGTGCAAACCCTGGACGAACTGCGCCACATGGTCAGTGTCCTGCGCGCCTCCGGTAGCCGCCCGACCGAGCTCTCGCCCCAGCCGTCACTCGCCGACCTGCACAGTCTGGTCAGCGGCAGCGGTATCGAGGCCCATCTGGAGACAAACCTGCCCGACGACGTGCCGCCCGCCGTCCAACGCACCGTCTACCGCACCGTCCAGGAAGCCTTGACCAACGTGCGCAAGCACGCCCCCGGCGCCACAGCGACCGTCCGCATCCACCACAGCGGCGGCACCATCCACGCCACCGTCACCAATACAGCCCCCACCCGCCCCGCTCTCCCCCTGCCCAGCGCCCACCACGGCCTCGCCGGGCTGCGCCAGCGCGCCGAATTCCTCGGCGGCACCGTCACCTCCGGCCCCACCAAGAACGGCGGCTACGAACTCCGCCTGCAACTGCCAATCCCGGGTCGCCATGACGTAACGCGGTAAGACATACTCGGGTCGTCAGCGTTTTAGGCCAGACGCTACTCATCCCCTTCAGACGGCTGATCGTATGAGCGCAGCAGGTGTTCCATGCGCTCGTTGTTGAGGGACTGCCGGTCATAGAGGCACTTGGCGTAGCGGGTGAGGAGGACCTCGACGCTGTTGCCGGGGGCGACCTCGGCCGGGTCCGCGCCCGCGCACAGCCAGGTGGACAGCGCCGAGTGCCACAGATCGTTATGGACGCTACGCGAGCGGCGTACCGACGAGCGCGGGCGGCAGCGCCAGAGCGCGGGCTTCCCGCCAGCCCCCTGGTGGGTCGTTACTGTTTCCGCCCAACCACCGTTCCCGTCCACAGGTATGGAAAGACGAGCGCCGCCGGCGGCCACGACGCCCGGTCGCTATGGCTTCAGCTCCGCAGGCACCTGCGCTCCTGCGACCGCGAGCGTCAAGAGCTCACCGCTTTGTGCTGGTCTGGGATGCGAGGACGACGGCCGCGGCCGATGCGGCGGCAAGAGCGAGGAAGAGGGGCGGGTAGCCGCCGAGTGCCGTGGCGAGACTGGTTGCGGCCCACGGTGCGAGGGCGGCGGCGATGGTGGCAGGGGCGATGAGCAGGCCGGAGAGGCGGCCGTAGTGGGTAGCGCCCCAACGGTCGGTGACGGCCGTTGCCTGGAGGAGTGTGAGGTTGCCGCGGACCATGCCCGCTGCGATGGCCAGGGCGACGAGCAGCGGGACCGGGCCAGGGACGAGTGCAAGGGCTGCCGTCGTCGCGCCACCGGCGGCAACCAGGGCGACCGTGCGGTTGGTGATGCTCGAATGGCGTGCGAGCCTGGCGTACAGCGTGCGGCCCAGGGTCTGGCCCGCGCCGCCCAGGCCGAGGGCCCACGCTGCCACGGTTGGCCCGGCGCCGCGTTCCATCAGCAGGGGCACGAGTGCGAAGACCACCGCGTACATCGCGAAGCCGTTGAGGGTGAGGGCGGCGGCCAGGAGGAGGAAGGGGCGGCTGCGGGCAACCGGCGTGCCCGCGGCGCTCTGTTGGGCGGAGTGTTGTGGTGCCGGGGGCCAGGGAGCTCGCAGGGCGAGCGCGTGGGCGGGGACGGTGATGGCGGCAAGGATCGCGGCGAGGACGGCGTAGGTGGTGCGCCAGCTGAGGTGTTCGGCGAGGGTGGCCGTCAGGGGTGCGAAGACGGTGGAGGCCAGGCCGCCGGCGAGTGTGACGATGGTGAGTGCGCGGACGCGGTCGGTGCCCCACCAGCGGGTGAGGGCGGCGAAGGCCGGCTGGTAGAAGGTCGCGGCCATGGCCACGCCGGCGAGCAGCCACGCTCCGGTGAAGACGGTGAGGTTGGGGGCGTACGCGATGGCCAGCACAGCGGCAACGCCCAGGAGGGAGCCGGTCGTCATCACGGCGCGTGGGCCGCGTTCGTCCAGGATGCGGCCGACCGGGATACCGGCGACGGCGGAGACGAGAAGTGCTGCGGAGAAGGCCGCGGTGGTCGTGGTGGTTGACCAGCCGGTGTCGGCGGTGATGCGGGCGTTCAGGACCGGGAAGGCGTAGTAGACGATTCCCCAGCTGGTGATCTGGGTGGCGCACAGGGCGGGCAGGGCGGCGCGGGGCCACGACCGGTCCCCGGTTCCGGTCGCGGCCCCGCGGGCGTCGAGGTGAGTCACGGTGGTCAGCAGCCGCCGGTGGTTGCTGGGGCGCCGATGCCGATCTGGAGGGTAGAGGGGGTGGCGCAGCATCCGCCGCCGGACTGCTCTGCGTTCTCCGGCTCGTCGAAGAGACCGGCTCCGCCGCAGACACCGGTCTCCGGCAGGGTCAACTCGACGCGCTCGGCCGCCTCCTGGTCTCCGGCCAGGGCGGCGGCGATGGAGCGGACCTGCTCGTAGCCGGTCATCGCCAGGAACGTCGGGGCTCGGCCGTAGGACTTCATGCCGACCAGGTAGACATCCTGCTCCGGGTGGGACAGCTCGTTCACACCGTGCGGGTAAACGGTGCCACAGGAGTGCACGTTCGGGTCGATGAGCGGGGCCAGCGCGGTCGGCGCCTGCAGGCGCTCGTCGAGGCCGAGGCGCAGCTCGGAGAGGAAGGACAGGTCGGGGCGGAAGCCGGTCAGGACGATGACCTCGTCGACCGGGTCGAGGCGGCGGCCGTCCTCGGCGACGAGCACGAGCTGCTCGTCGCTCTTCTCGACGGCGGTCGTGCGGAAGCCGGTGACGGCGTCGGCGTAGCCCTCGTCCACGGCGGCCTTGGCGCGCAGTCCGAGTGCGCCGCGGGCGGGCAGCTCGTCGGCTTCGCCGCCGCCGAAGGTGGAGCCGCTGATGCCGCGCCTCAGGATCCACGTGGCGTGCGTGCCGGGGGCGTCCTTGGCGAGGTCGGCGAGGGAGGCGAGGGCGGTGAACGCGGAGGCGCCGGAGCCGATCACGGCGGTGCGCTTGCCCGCGTAACGGGCGCGTACGGCCGGGTCCTTGAGGTCGGGGACGCGATAGGAGATGCGGTCGGCCGCGGTGCGCTCACCGAGGGCGGGCAGGCCGTCGCCGCCGATCGGGCTGGGGGCGGACCAGGTGCCGGAGGCGTCGATGACGGCGCGAACAGTGATCCGCTCTTCCGTGCCGTCGGCGTTGAGGATGTGGACGGTGAAGGGCTGCCGCTCGCGGTCGGCGTCCACGACCCGGTCGCGGCCGAGGCGGGAGACTCCGGTGACGCGGGCGCCGAAGCGGACCCTGTCGCCCAGGACATCGGCCAGCGGCTTCAGGTACTGCTCGGCCCAGTCGCCGCCGGTCGGGTACGCCGAGCCGTCGGGGCGCACCCAGCCGGTCGGCGCGAGCAGCTTCTCGGCGGCGGGCGCGGTGACCTCGGCCCAGGGGGAGAACAGCCGCACGTGCGCCCACTCCCGTACGGCGGTCCCGGCGGAGAGGCCGGCTTCCAGCACCAGCGGCTCGATCCCGCGCTCGACGAGGTGAGCGGCGGCGGCCAGACCGACGGGGCCGGCCCCGATGACCACGACGGGCAGTTGGTCGGTGGTGGGCACGCTGTTGATGGACACGGCCACGACGATCCCCTTTGCTTCGATATCGGTCAATCTCTTGCGCAGCCAGCATGCCACCTGATTCGATGAGCGTCAACATAGACATACGTCGAATCTGGAGATCGCTTGTGGAGCATGTTGACGTGGCGGTGATCGGGGGCGGCCAGTCCGGGCTGGCTGCAGCCCACAGCCTGCGGGCTCAGGGCCTGGAGCCGGTGGTGCTGGAGGCGTCCGAGCGGGCGGAAGGGTCGTGGCCGCGCTACTACGACAGCCTCACCCTTTTCTCTCCCGCCAGGTACAGCTCCCTGCCGGGCATGTCCTTCGGCGGGGACCCGGACCGCTACCCGCATCGAGACGAGGTCGCCGCCTATCTGCTGAGCTATGCCGACCACCTGGACGCCGACATTCGCACCCGGACACGGGTGCACGAAGTACGCGCCGCAGACGGCGGGTTCACGCTCGGCCTGGAGGGCGGAGGACGGCTGTCCGCCCGTGCGGTGGTCGCGGCGTCCGGCACCTTCGGCAGGCCCCACCGCCCCGAGCTGCCCGGCCTGGACGGCTTCACCGGCACGGTGCTGCATACGGCCGACTACCGATCGCCCGAGCCGTTCGCCGGGCAGCGCGTCGTGGTCGTCGGGGCCGGGAACTCGGCGGTGCAGATCGCCGCCGAGCTCGCCGTGCGGGCTCGGGTCACGCTCGCGGCCCGGCATCCGGTGCGGTTCGCCCGCCAGCGCACGCTCGGCCGGGATCTGCACTGGTGGCTGACCCGCACCGGCCTGGACCTCCTGCCGGTGGGCCGGTTCCTACGCACCCCGCCGGCCCAGCTGGTCATCGACGACGGCCGCTACCGTGCCGCCGTCACGGCCGGGGCGCCGGACCGGCGGCCGGTCTTCACGGGTGTAGACGGCGCCAAGGTCACATGGGCCGACGGGGGCAGGGAGGTGGTCGACGCGATCCTGCTGGCCACCGGTTACCGGCCCGACCTGGGCTACCTCGCTCCGCTTGGCGCGCTCGACGCGCGCGGCCACCCGCGCCACCGTGAGGGCATATCGCTCACGCACTCCGCTCTGGCGTACGTCGGGCTGGAGTGGCAGCGCAGCCTGTCGTCGAACTCCCTGCGCGGCGTGGGGCGGGACGCAGCCCGTATCGCCCGCCGCCTGGCCGCCCACCTGGCCTCCAGCTGAGACGGAACCTGCACGACCTCGCCACCCTGGTTCGACATGTGTCAACATAGACGTATGTCGAACGTCGAGGTGCTGCCGCTGCTCGAAACCGAGGCTCCCGATGCCGCGGCGCCGTGCTGCCCGCCGCTGACCGAGCGCCCCTTCACTGCCGAGGAGGCCGAGCGGACCGCGCGGATGTTCAAGGCGCTCGGCGATCCGGTGCGGCTGCGGCTCTTCTCGGCGGTCGCGTCGCACGAGGGTGGCGAGGCGTGCGTGTGCGACATCTCCGACGTGGGCGTCTCCCAGCCAACGGTCTCCCACCACTTGAAGAAGCTCAAAGAGGCCGGGCTGCTGACCTCCGAGCGGCGCGGTACGTGGGTCTACTACCGGGTCGAGCCGAGGGTGTTGGCGGCGATGGGGCAGCTGCTGACGGTCCAGTAGGTCGTTTGGGCCACGGCCGCCCCCCACCATCCGGGCCACGGCGGTAGCCGACTGGGCGACAGGAAACCGGACGTCCGCCGACGGCACCTACCCGGTCGTCCTGGTCAGCTACGAGTTCGTGTGTGACAAGGCAACCCCGCCCGACACCCTGTGCGCCGTCAAGTCGTCCCTCGCCTACACCGCCAGCGGCGCCGGCCAGAAGGCGCTGTCCCGGATTGGCTACGCGCCGCTGCCGGAATCGGTCGCCGCCGAGGTGCGGAAGGTCGCCGGCACGCACAGCTGAGGGCGTGAGGGGGGCGACACTCGGGAATGCGCCCGGGGCTCCCGATGATGACGATGCGCGAGCACGCCTGCCGGCAGGAAGCGGCGGTCAGCCGTCCTGAAGGAGAGGGCCGAAGGTCTGCTGCCCGATTTCCACGGCGCGGGCCTGGCTGACAACCTGACCGCTCACCTCCGGATGCTCCTGCTGCCACTGCGCGGCCGAGGCATGGTCGGTGAAAGAGTTGAGCGCGTCGCAGCAAAGGGTGGCGGCGGGTCCTGTGCCATCTCGGCGGCCGACGAACACGACCGCGGCCTGCGGATCCCAGATCGTCGAATCGCCGGTGAAGGTGATGGTGACCGGCTGGTCGTCGACCGGGTCCGACGAGGAGATCATCACGTCCTGGCCGAGCATGGCGGAGATGCCGAGGGCGTCGATGGCGCACATCGACCATACGTCCGTCCCGCTCGCGAGCCGTACTCGGTGCCGGGTCTGCACCGCCGAGAACGGGTACGCGGCTCGGATCCGCCCCTGTTCGTCCAGGGCCAGGAAATCGTCCCGGTCCAGTTCGGCGAGCGCGTCGTCGGCCGTCCTTCCAGCCTGGGCAGCGACGGCTTCGAGGACGGACGTCTTGGGCGCGCGACCGGTGGCGGCGACGTGCCGCAGTACCGCCTGCTGCACGGCTCGAAGTCCCCGCTCGGCGGGGGCGCGTCGGCCTCGTCCGGCCCGGCCGATCGGATCGAGGACATCCCTCTGGCAGCACTCCTGGCCAGCTGCTGTCCGCCGGGAGCTCACGCTGGACAGCGCCTGCCGCAGAGCCTGGACGCTCGGTGCCCCCTGCGTGCGGCCGTAGGTGTCCCGGTAGAGGCGACAGGACACGCTCGCGGGGGCGTCAGCCGCCGCGAACGGATCGACGCCGTCGAGCAGCACCGTCGGCGAGCCCGTCATCCCCCAGCGTGCCGCCTCGGACTCCTCGCGCACCTCGACCAGCTCGACCTCGGCGCTACGACGGCCGAGCGCGGCAGTGATCCGCTCCCGCACGAGCGCCACGTTCGGGCAGCCGGGCACAGAAAGGATCGTGATCCGCATTCCGCTGTCCTCCGTGGGTGGGTGTCCTTCGGCCCGACGGTAGACCTTCCAGTGCACTGGAAGGTCCATGCGTAGCGTGGGGATATGCGCATCGGTGATCTCGCGGCCCATGGCCAGGTGACGGCCAAGACCATCCGCTTCTACGAGCAGGCCGGCCTGCTGCCGGCTCCGCCCCGGACGGCAGGCGGCTACCGCGACTACGGGCCGGAAGCCGCGGTGCGGCTGGCGTTCATCCGCGACGCCCAGGGTGCGGGCCTGAGCCTTGCTGACATCCGGTCCGTCCTGAACGTCCGCGACAGCGGCGAGGCCCCGTGCGCTCACGTCACCACACTGATCGACCGGCGCCTTGCAGACATCGAGCGGCGCATGGCCGAACTCCGCCAGACCCGCACCGCGCTGCGCGAGCTCGCCCGACGGGCCGCCGCCACCGACCCGGACACCTGCTCGGAAGGCGAGATCTGCACCATCCTCACGCGGCCGTGACCGGCACCCGCTCCGGAACGAGGCGGGGGACGACGCGCACGTAGGCGACCATGCCGATGACCTCGACCAGGGTCTGGGTCACCACGACGACCGCGGCGACCGCCAGCTCGTCGGGGAGGGCGAGAGCCAGCGGCAGCACGACCAGGGAGTTGCGGGTCGCGCCGGTGAAGACGACGGCCCGGGAGGCCGCGGTGTCGAGGCGGAAGAGGCGGGCGACGAGACGTCCGGCGAAGGCCATGACAGCGAGGAAGACGGCGTAGAAGGGGATGACCGCCGCTACGTTGCCGAGGCTGCCGCCGAGTTTGGGGACTTGGGAGGCGACCACGGTGATCAGGGTGGCGGCCATCAGCGGCACCATCGTCGTCGTAGCCGCATCCGAGACCTTCTGCCCGGCCGTCCTGCGGGCCGCCCACGCCTGAAGTGCCCAGGCCAGGGCGAGCGGAATCACAATGAGCAGGAGGAAGGCTTCGAGGAACGGGCCGGTCTCGACGATGTCGGCGAGTTCCGAGCCCATGAAGAGGTACAGGAAGCCCGGCAGGAGCACCATCTGCACGACCAGCAGCAGCGGGGTGGCGGCCAGCAGACGCCGGCTGGAGCCGCCCGCCAAGCCGCTGAAGACGATCACGTAGTCCACGCACGGGCACAGCAGCACCAGCAGGACCCCGATGCGTACGGCCTGGTCGGCGGGCAGGAAGGCGAACATCGCGGCGACGACCAGCGGGACGACGAGGAAGTTCACGGCCAGGGCCGCGGACAGGAACCGCCCGTCCCGCAGGGAGCGCAGCAGATCGGCCGCCGGCACCTGGAGGAAGGTCACGAACAGCAACGCGCCCAGGACCGGGTTGATGGCGTGCTCGAGTCCCGGGCCCACGGCCGGGGCCATCCAGCCGAGGAGTCCTCCCAGAGCCATGGCGCCGAGGTAGATCGCGATCTGGTGGTGCTCCATGCGCTCGACCAGACCCTGTGGTTCCTGCGGCACCTTCGATGACTCCCTGCTTGTGCTGATCTACGTGCTGCCCGCCCGGGGCAAAGTCATTGTGGCAAGGCGCGCCCGGCGGGCTTGCCGGGTGGCGGGGCGGGCATGCCCACGTCCACGGGGCCCTGCCCTGTGCTGCAGACCGCCGCCCGGCGCCGACGGTGCAGCACCCACGCCATGCCGGCCAGAGCGAGAACCGTGACGGCGGCCAGGGCGGGAACCCACAGCGCGCCGAGCGCCGAGAGGACTCCCAGCCCGCCGAGGAAAGCCAGGACCGGGCCGATGCAGCACGCCGCGCAGGCCAGGACGGCCAGAGCGCCCACGCCGAGGACGGACTTGCCGGCAGGCTTCGTCTCGGGGTTCATGCGGTGGCTCCGAACAGGTCGGCCAGCAGGGTGCCAGCGGCTTCGGGCGCCCGCACGGTCAGCGTCAGCCGGGCGGGGGCGAGGTTCAGGGTGAAGTCGAAGAAGGCACAGCAGTCCTGCTCGGCCGCCGCCAGCGAGGCGAGTTCGGCGGCCAGCTCCGGGGTGCTGGGAAAGGTCAGGCACAGTCCGTCCGCAACGTTCTCGCGGCCTGTGGCCTGTGCGACGAGTGCCTGCCACTGCGCGGTGCGCTCGCCGAGCTCGCTTACGCCGAGCGTGCAGGCCACCGGCGCCTCGCGCCACGGCTCGTCGGCCACGTCGATGGGACGGGTGGGTGAGAGTTCGATCAGGACCGGCCCCGGCGGCTGGTCCGCGGTGGTGGTGCAGCCGCAGTCCGGGCCGCATCCGCCGGCGGGGCCGGGCCGGACAGCTGCCGGTGGACGTCGGCGAGGCGGGCGGAGAACGCCGCGAGTTCGGCCGAGCGGCGGTCCGCGTCCGAGATCCGGCCCGCGACCAGCGGCATCATCCGCGCCCGCACCGCGGCACACACCCCCTCATCGCGCACGTCCAGCAGATCGCGGATGTCCTCCAGCGCCAGCCCCAGCAGCTTCGCGGAGGAGATGAACGCCAGCCGCTCCACCGCGTCCTGGCCGTACTGCCGGTATCCGGACGGGGTGCGCTCAGCGGGCAGCAGCCCGGCCGTCTCGTAGAACCGCAGCGTGGAGGCCGGGACACCGGAGCGTTCGGCCAGCTGCGAGATACGCAGTGTGCTCATGCCTCGAACGTAAACCTTCAACCCGACTTCAAGGTCAAGCCCGCAGCAGGCCGGCAATCTCCTGCGCGGCATCGCGGGCGGGGCGACCGACGCCGATAAGGGTGGCGGAGGCGGGTTCGGTCCAGTCGCCGTGGCCGATCAGGTGCAGGCGCGGTTCGCCCACGGCTCCCGTGCCCACAGTGGCGAGGTGGCCGCGCGGTCCGCGCAGCCCCAGGCGCGCCAGGTGGGAGAGGGCCGGGCGGAAGCCGGTGCACCGGATGACCGCATCGGCCGGCTGCATCACCAGACGTACGTCAGCGCATTAGCCGAAATTCACCTGTACCTCACCCAGCCACACGGAACATCGGCAAGCATCTATGTTCTGGTCGCGTGACATGAGGGGACTACGGTGCAGCGCCGACGTGGAGAGCGTAAGGGTCAACTGAGCACCCCGGCCGTTGCAGCCGGGCTGGCGGGCATGCTGTTTCTGGCGGGCTGTGGACTCGTAGATTCGGCGGACAGCGGTGACCGTGCGTCCGCCAGTCCCGTGGCCGACATCGACTGCGCCCGGCAGGGGAAGGTCCCGGGCTCTGGGTCGACCGCTCAGGAGAACGCCATGAAGTACTGGATCAAGCAGTACGAGCGGGCGTGCCCCCCGGTGGAGATCGGCTACAACCCCTTGGGTTCCGGTGCCGGCGTGCGCCAGTTCATGCAGAAGTTCACGGCGTTCGGTGGCACCGACAGCCCGGTTGATCCGAAGGAGAACAGGCCGGACGAGGGTGTGTGTCCAGGCGGGCGGGTCATCAATCTGCCCATGGTGGGCGGCTCCATCGCGATCGGCTACAACCTGCCGGGAGTCGACGACCTGGTCCTGGACGCCACGACGATCGCCAAGATCTTCGACTCCCAGATCAGGACGTGGGACGATCCGGCGATCCGGAAGCTGAATCCCGGTGCCGAACTGCCCTCCCTGCCCATCCGTGCTGTGCACCGGCAGGACAACTCGGGCACCACGCAGAACTTTCAGGCGTACCTCGCGGGCGCGGCCCCCGAAGTCTGGTCGTACCCGGCGGAGAAGGCGTGGCACGGCAAGGGCGGTGAGTCGGCTCCCGGTTCAACCGCCGTGGCGGCCTCGGTCGTCTCGACAGCGGGGTCCATCGGTTACTTCGAGCTCTCCTTCGCCGCCGCCCGCCACATCAAGACGGCTCGCATCGACACCGGCGCCTCCGAGCCCGTGGCGGCGACCGAGGAGACGTCGTCCGCGGGCATCGCCGCCGCCACGGTGGTCGGCAGGGGCAAGGACATGACCTTGAAGTTCGACTACCGGACTTCCACCGACGGCACGTATCCGATCGTCCTGGTCAGCTATGAGATCGTCTGCGACAGGGGCAACGCGGCCGAGACGCTGCCCGCCCTGAAGTCGTTCCTGACCTACACCGCCAGCGACGAGGGCCAGAAGCCGCTGTCCAGGATTCACTACGCGCCGCTGCCGGAATCCGTCGCCGCCGAAGTGCGCAAGGTTGTCAGCACGTTGAGCTGACGATGCCGGGAATCACTCTCCGGGGCCGAGAAGTTCGGCGATCTCCCGGACTGCGTCGCGGGCGGGGCGGCCGACGCCGATGAGGGTGGCGGAGGCGGGGCCGGTCCAGTCTCCGTAGCCGAGCAGGTGCAGGCGCGGTTCATCTGCCGCCCGGGTGCCGGCGGTGGGGATGTGACCGCGGGCTGCGCGGAGTTGGAGCGGCGCGAGATGGGACAGGGCCGGGCGGAAACCGGTGCACCAGATGACGACGTCCGCCTCGGCGTGGGTGCCGTCGGACCACTCCGCGCCGGTCGGGGTGAGGCGACTGAACATCGGGGCGACGGTGAGCAGACCCCGGTCGCGGGCTTCGCGGACCGGAGGGACGGTGACGATGTCGCCGAGTGAGGCGACGCCGCCGGTGTCGGTGCGGCCCTCGTCGAGGGCGCGGCGGCGGGCGCTGGCCGCGTCGAACAGCGCACGACCGTCGATGTCATCGGCCAGAAAGCGCGGCGGACGCTGGGTTACCCAGGTCAACTCCGTGTCGTACGCGAGGTCGGCGGCTATCTGGGCGCCGGAGTTGCCGCCGCCGACCACGATCACGCGGCGGCCCGCGAAGTCCTGCGGCCGCCGGTACTCGACGGTGTGCAGCTGCTCGCCGCGGAAGTCGGCGCGGCCGGGGACGGCGGGCAGGAAGGGGCGCCACCAGGTGCCAGTCGCGCTGATCACCGCTCGGGCCCGCCAGGTGCCGGAGTCGGTTTCGACGCGCAGGAGTTCGCTGTGCCGGTGGACGCCTGTCACCCGGACCGGGCGCTGGATGGGCAGGTCGTATCGCTTCTCGTAGTCGCGCAGGTACGACACGACGTGCCCGGCGTCCGGGTACTCCTCGCCCTCCTGCGGCGGCATGAGCCACCCCGGCAGCGACGAGTACGCGGCCGGCGAGAACAGGTGCAGTGAGTCCCACGTGTGCTGCCAGGCGCCGCCCGGGGTGTCCTGGGCGTCGAGGATGACGAAGCCCAGGCCCTGGCGGCGCAGGTAGTAGCCGGCGGCCAGACCGGCTTGACCGCCGCCGACGACCACCACGTCCAGGGGCGCGGTCATGCGGCTTCGGTGGCGGCCGCGCAGGCGGGGCACAGCACGGTGCGGGCCTGCCTCGTCCCCGCAGGGCCGAGCGGCGGGCCCGTGCGTTCGGTGCGGCGGACCGTGTGGGCGTGGTGGGCGCACACACCCGCGCCGCAGCCCTGGCACACGGCGACCGCAGGCCGTTCGGTGTTGTCGGTGCTGCATTCCAGGCAGTGCATCAGCCGTCCTTCCGTGTGGTCTGGATGCCGTCCTCGCCGCTGCCGGCCGGCGGCGGCGAGGATCAGAGGGTGTTCGCCCTTTGGGCAGCCTGCGGGTAGCAGTCGGCATACGCCTGGTGTGCTGCCGCGCAGGTGGCGTGGAGCAGTTTCCGGACGGGCGGTTTGACGGCCACCGTCCGGTAGACACGCCGGGTGCAGGTCAGGCTCTGCCTCGCACGACGGCGTGCCCCCGCCGCGCCGCACTGCCCTCGAAGCAGTGCATCAGCGGTTGTCGCCGGCCGTGGCCAGGGCTGAGGGCGCGAAGCGGCGCCGCCAGGCCAGCGAGACGTAGACCAGCGCCACCAGCACGGGGACCTCGATCAGCGGGCCGACGACCCCGGACAGGGCCTGGCCGGAGGTGACACCGAAGGTGGCGATGGCGACCGCGATGGCCAGCTCGAAGTTGTTGCCCGCGGCGGTGAAGGCGAGCGTGGCGGTGCGGTCGTAGGCCAGGCCGATCGCCTTGCCGAGAGCGAAGGTGCCGAACCACATCACCGCGAAGTACACCAGCAGCGGCAGCGCGATCCGGGCCACGTCCAGCGGCTGCGAGGTGATCGTCTTCCCCTGCAGGGCGAAGAGGATCACGATCGTGAAGAGCAGGCCGTACAGCGCCCATGGGCCGATCTTCGGAAGGAAACGCGTTTCGTACTTCTCGCGGCCCAGCTTCTGCTCGCCGATGCGGCGGGTCAGGAATCCGGCCAGCAGCGGGATGCCGAGGAAGACGACCACGTTCAGCACGATCTCCCACATCGAGATGCCGAGGTGCTCGCCGTTGCCCAGGTTCAGCCAGCCGGGCAGCAGGTCGAGGTAGAACCAGCCGAGCAGGCCGAACGCCAGGACCTGGAAGACTGAGTTCAGCGCCACCAGGACGGCGGCGGCCTCGCGATCGCCGCAGGCGAGGTCGTTCCAGATGATGACCATGGCGATGCAGCGGGCCAGACCGACGATGATCAGCCCGGTGCGGTATTCGGGCAGGTCCGGCAGGAAGATCCAGGCGAGCGCGAACATCACCGCCGGGCCGACGATCCAGTTGACGACCAACGACGACACCATGAGCTTCTTGTCGCCGGTGACGGCGTCGAGCTTGTCGTAGCGGACCTTGGCCAGGACCGGGTACATCATGATCAGCAGGCCCAGGGCGATCGGCAGGGAGATGCCTCCGAACTCGACCTTGGCCAGGGCATCGTTCAGGCCGGGGATGGCTCGTCCGAGGCCGAGGCCGATGGCCATGGCGAGCAGGATCCAGACGGCGAGGAAGCGGTCGAGGGTCGACAGCTTGGCGACGACCGACCCGTCCTGGTCCGTATCAGGGCCGGGTGTGGTCTTCGTTTCGGTGTCGGTCACGGGCAGGACCTCTTCTTGTCGGTGGTGATGGTGGTACGGGCGGTCTCGGCCAGATCGGCGAACATACCGGCGAGGGTGTCCAAGACCTCCGGATGCACCTTGTAGTAGGTGAAGCGGCCGCACGGTTCGGTCTCGACCACACCCGCCTCGCGCAGCACCCGCAGGTGGTTGGAGAGATTCGTCTGCCGCGCGCCCGTCTCCTCCACCAGGTGCGAGGTGCACAGTGTCTCGTGGGCGAGCAGGGTCACGATCTGGAGTCTGAGCGGGTCGGCCAGAACCCGGATCAGATCAGTGTTGGCTGACGTCATCATGGACTGATACTCTCACATCAGTGGTTGATGATGCCACCAGGCGCTGATATCAATCGGGCCTGACTCGTTGCGAGACAAGAGAGACCCCCAGATGTCCGAGACTTCCGGCAAGCCCTCCGTGCTCTTCGTCTGTGTCCACAACGCCGGCCGTTCCCAGATGGCCGCCGCGTGGCTGAGCCACCTGGCCGGAGACCGCGTCGAGGTCCGTTCCGCCGGTTCCGCGCCCGCTGACCAGGTCAACCCGGCCGCTGTCGAGGCCATGCGCGAGGTCGGCATCGACATCTCCGCCGAGACGCCGAAGATCCTGACCATCGACGCGGTCAAGGAGTCGGATGTCTGCATCACCATGGGCTGCGGCGACACCTGCCCGGTCTTCCCCGGCAAGCGGTACCTGGACTGGCAGCTGGAGGACCCGGCGGGCCAGGGCGTCGAGGCCGTTCGCCCGATCCGTGACGAGATCAAGGTTCTGGTCGAGGGTCTGATCGAGGAGATCGCTCCCGAGAAGCCGGAGACCACGGCGTGAGCGAGATCCGGAACGTCATCGTCATCGGCTCCGGTCCCGCTGGATACACCGCCGCTCTCTACACCGCCCGCGCCCAGCTCAAGCCGCTGGTCTTCGGCGGAGCGATCTTCGTCGGCGGCGCGCTGACCACGACCACCGAGGTGGAGAACTTCCCCGGCTTCCCCGAGGGCATCGACGGCCCCGTGCTCATGGAGAACATGCGGGCCCAGGCCGAGAAGTTCGGCGCCGAGATGGTCGACGACGACATCGTCGAGGTCGACCTCGCCGGCGACGTCAAGACCGTCACCGACACGGCCGGGACCGTGCACCGTGCGAAGACCGTGATCGTCGCCACCGGTTCCGGCTACCGCAAGCTCGGCCTGCCCAAGGAGGACGAGCTGTCCGGGCGGGGCGTGTCCTGGTGCGCGACCTGCGACGGATTTTTCTTCCGCGACCGTGACATCGCCGTGGTCGGCGGCGGCGACACCGCGATGGAGGAGGCCACCTTCCTCACCCGCTTCGCCCGCTCGGTCACCGTCGTCCACCGCCGCTCCACCCTGCGCGCCTCGCAGGTCATGCAGAATCGCGCCTTCTCCGACGACAAGATCTCCTTCGCCTTCGACAGCGAGATCGCGGAGATCAAGGAGGCGAACGGCATGCTCTCCGGTGTCGTTCTCCGGGACGTCTTCACCGGCGCCACCCGGGACCTGGACGTGACGGGCCTGTTCATCGCGATCGGCCACGACCCGCGCACCGAGCTGTTCAAGGGCCAGTTGGAGCTGGATGACCAGGGGTACCTGAAGGTGGACGCCCCGTCGACCCGTACGAGCATCCCGGGCGTCTTCGGCGCGGGCGACGTCGTCGACCACACCTACCGGCAGGCGATCACCGCCGCCGCCAGCGGATGCCAGGCCGCCCTGGACTCCGAGCGGTACCTGGCCGCCCTCGCCCACAACACGCCCGCCGAGCCGGAGAAGACCCCGGCCGCCGTCTGACCCGCACCCACAGCACAGCCCTACGAAGAGGAGGCCGCCATGGCCCTCAAGAGCGTGACGGACGACTCCTTCGCCCAGGACGTCCTCAAGAGCGACAAGCCCGTCCTGGTCGACTTCTGGGCCGCCTGGTGCGGTCCGTGCCGCCAGCTCGCCCCCTCCCTGGAGGCAATCGCCGCGGAGTACGGTGACAAGATCGAGATCGTCAAGCTCAACATCGACGAGAACCCGGACACCGCCGTGAAGTACGGCGTGATGTCCATCCCGACGATGAACGTCTACAAGGACGGTGAAGTCGTGCAGACCATCGTCGGAGCCAAGCCCAAGGCCGCCCTGGAACGCGAGCTCGCCGACCACCTCGCCTGACCAGAAGCACAGACGAGGCCGCCTACGGCCTGGTGTCCAGGCACCCCGCCGTAGGCACCCGGACGGAGGTACCCCATGGCCAGCAAACGCATCGTCGCCGTCGGCGGCAGCGACGCGGGCATCAGCGCCGCCCTGCGCGCCCGCGAACTCGACCCGGACAGCGAGGTCACCGTGGTCGTGGCCGACGCCTACCCCAACTTCTCCATCTGCGGCATCCCGTACTACGTCTCCGGCGAGGTCGGCCACTGGTCCAACCTCGCGCACCGCACGCTCGCCGACCTCAAGGCCACCGGCATGGACGTGCGTACGGACACCCTGGCCACCGGCATCGACGTGACCGGCAAGAAGCTCGCCGTTCGGACTGCCGACGGGCGCGTGGACGAACTGCCGTACAACGCGCTGATCGTCGGCACCGGCGCCGTCAGCGCCCGGCCGCCCATCGAGGGCCTGACCGGGCCCGACGCGCTCGGCCCGGCCGACGGCGTACACCTGCTGCACAGCATGGGCGACACCTTCGAAGTCATGCAGTCCCTCACCGAACGCCGCCCCAGGTCGGCCGTCGTCATCGGCGCCGGCTACATCGGGCTGGAGATGGCCGAGGCCCTGACCACGCGGGGCATCCAAGTCACCCAGATCGAGGCGCTGCCCGAGGTCCTGCCGACCGTCGACCCGGAACTGGGCTCCCTCGTCCACGCCGAACTCATCACCCACGGCGTCGAAGTCCTCACCGGTACCACTGTCTCCGCCGTCACCCGCGAGCCCACCGGCGACCTGCTCCGGGTCCGGGCCACCGGCCCGGACGGCGAGACCTTCACCCGCGGCACGGACCTCGTCCTGGTCGTCGTCGGCGTCCGCCCCGACACCAGCCTCGCCGCCGCGGCCGGGACCCAACTCGGGGTGAAGGGAGCGATCGACGTCGACGAGTACATGCGCACCTCGCTCCCCGATGTGTATGCCGCCGGGGACTGCGTGGTCACGCATCACCGCCTGCTGGGCAAGACGTGGCTGCCGCTGGGCACCACCGCCCACAAGCAGGGCCGTATCGCCGGGGAGAACGCGCTCGGCGGCCACCGCCGGTTCGCGGGCAGCCTGGGCACCCAGGTGGTGAAGGTCTTCGACGTCGTGGCCGCCCGCACCGGTCTGCGCGAGCACGAGGCCCTGGCCGCCGGTCGCGGCTGGGCCCCGGCGACCACCGCCAGCCGCCCCGACGACCACAAGGCGTACTACCCCGGGGCCACCCCGATCTCCATCCGTGTCACCGGAGACACCGACGGCGGGCTGCTGCTGGGCGCCCAGCTCGTCGGGCGGCTCGGCGCCGAGGTCGCCAAGCGCGTCGACACGTACGCGACGGCCCTCTTCCACGGCATGCCGGTCGACGGGATCAGCGAGCTGGACCTTTCCTATACCCCGCCGCTCGGCTCCCCATGGGACGCGGTCCAGATGGCGGCGCAGGCGTGGGTTCAGGAACGCCACCTCGGTGCGCAGCGCGGGACGCTGCTCGGCCCCTGACCGCTTGATGATCGCGGCGGCCGGCTCCTACGCCCTGATCCACTTAGTTCTCGGAATCTGATCCCGCCGCTGCAAGGAGGCGAGTGCGATGACCGCATCCCGGTTAGAGGCCGGTGCAGCTGAAGCGGTACGCCCATCTCGCCCCCGACGACGGGAGGTGCCTGATGGAGCCGAGTTCAGTGACCAGCCCCCTGTAGGGACGACTGGGTGCGCTGGCCCGGGCGGTCAACGACGCGATGAGCGATGCCGGGCACGCGTGTCTGATGCACCTGGCGCGATTCGGGCCGGGCCAACCGGGAGTGGATCGCATCGTCCATCACTGCTGGAATGCGGTGGCCTCGGTCTCGCCCGCGGGCAGTGCCACTGAACGCCGGGCCCCATGAAGCGGGATGCCGCGCTGCGGCATCATGCGGCAGCACTACGACACCCCGGGGTGGCGCTGCGGTGGATGCGTCGGCACGGTCCGGCGCGGCGAGCTCTGGAAGCTGCGGTGCGCACACTGGCTGCTCTCCCGGCCGAGGAGGCGGACCGGGCTCTGTACCGATTGCTGGCCACCTGCCTCGAAGACGCACACGAACTCGCCAGGGGGCAGGCGCGTCCGTCCGTACCCGCGTAAGCGCGATGGGCTCAGCTGTGCGCGGGTTCGAGAATGTCCCGGAGTCGGCGCAGCCCGTCGGGGTTGACGGAGAACCAGGCCCAGGTGCCGCGCCGTTCGCGGTTGAGCAGTCCTGCCTCGGTGAGGATCTTCAGGTGGTGACTGACGGTCGGCTGCCGGAAGCCCAGGCACTCGGTCAGGTCGCACACACAGGCTTCACCGGTCGGCGCTCGCTCGATGAGCCGGAAGATCTGCAGGCGGGTGGGGTCGGCGATGGCCTTGAGCATGCCCGCCAGACGTTCGGCCTCTTCGCGCTCGATGAGCAGGCAGGCCAGGCCGGGCGTGCACGCCTTGGGGTCCTTCACCTGCGCCTCCGGTGCACGCTCTGTAGTGACAGTCATCTATCAACCATAAGGTCTGCTCGGAACGGCCAGCTCTGGCCAAAGGCTCTACGCAGCATTATTCATCAAGCGTTCACTTTTCATGCACCCTACCCAGTTCATAGACATTTACCTATGATGCGAGTTCAAAGGGAGTGCGGGACTCCCCTTCTGAGGAGGTGCCCCATGGGCGAGCAAAGCGGACTCGGCCGCCCGACCCCGCCGCTGCGGGACGCCAGTGCCGTGCTGGAGCGCATCACCGGCAGGCTGTCCGCCCGGCACAGCAGGTCGTTCTCGCGGGCCACCGTCGCTCAGTACGTCGAGGAGTGCGCCGCGCTGCTGAGCCGTCAGGCTCGCGTGGGGACCCACCTGCCCGTTCTGGTCGAGCGGTTCGCCGACCAGCGGCTGGGCGCCCTCGCGCGCGGACTGGGGCTTTCGCCCAAGCCGGCGCCGGAGGTGCTCTTCGTGTGCACGGAGAACGCCGGCCGGTCCCAGTTGGCCGCCGCGCTGATGCGCCGCCGGACCGGTGAAGCCGTCAGGGTACTGACCGCAGGCTCCGCTCCGGGTAAGGAGATTTCCCCCGTGGTGCAGCAACTGCTGGCCGAGCAAGGGCTCGATACGGGAGAGGAGTTCCCCAAGCCGCTGACCACCGAGGTGGTCACAGCCGCCGATGTGGTGGTCACGCTCGGCTGCGGCGATGCCTGCCCGGTCCGCCCCGGCCGCCGCTATCTGGACTGGGACCTGCCGGACCTGAGTGGCCTCGACATCGAGACCGCTCGGTCGGTGCGGGACGCGCTGGCCGTGCGGATCGACGTGCTGGCGCGGGAGCTGTTGCCGACCGGGGCGTCCCGGGCGTGAGGTGCTGGCCCGAGGGGCGATGCATGGCGTCATAGGCGTGCGGATCACCCTCGCGGGACGCCTCCGTCCCCCGGATGACCGCATATGACCGAACCACGTGGCAAGGACGCCGAGTTGAACCGGCCGGCGGGGCACCGCCATGCAGCCCGCCGGCCGGAGTCTGTGGGGACGCGTACCCGCGGTCATGGGTCCGCGTCAGTGAGGCACAGGGAGATCAGCGTCCGTGCCTCGGCCAGGTTGCCCGCGGTGATGATCTCCACGAGGGTCACACGGTCAGTGGTGAAGGTCCGCCACTGCGTCTGGCCTATGGGCAGGAACCGCACGCGGACCTTCGCCGACAACCACCCTTTGCGGTGCAGGAGCATGCCGACGGTGGGGATGTGGTGCCGTCCATGGACGATGCCGAACCGGGGGTAACGCGTGGCCCAGACCGGCAGGTCGATGTAGGAGTCCTCCTCCGGCGTGTCCGGCACGGCAGGGACCCCCTCTACGGCGCCGGAGCCGGGCGGGAGGACACGGCCGCTGTTCCCGCCGCCGGGGAACTGCACTCCAGGCGGTAGCCCATGCCGCGGATGGCGTCGATCGTGCAGCAGCTGCCCGCCTCGTCGCGCAGCTTGTTGCGGACCCGGCGGATATGCACCGTGAGCGTGTTGCTGGGGAGTTCTTCGGTGCCCCACAGAGCCTTGGTCAGTTCGGCACGGCTGATGACCCGGTTGGGGCGCTCCATGAAATAGCGCAGCAGCAGGAATTCACGGACCGGCAATTGCAGGGACTGGCCCCGGACGTAGACATGAAAACCTGCGACGTCAAGCTCGATGTCACCGACGGTCAGCGTCTCCGCCGACCCGTCGCCGACACGGCCGCCCATGAGCAGGGGAAGGATCTCCTCGGCGCGGTAGGGGCGGGCGACGAAGGCGACCGCACCGGCCGCCACCGCCGCGGTCGCCTCCTGTGCACCGTCGGCGCCGGCGCCCACGATGACTGGGACGGGGTGCAGACGGGCGATCAGTTCGGTGACCCTCGCCGCACCGACGACCGGCAGCGGGGCGGCCAGCAGCACCGTCCGCGGGTGGCGCGCGCCCACCTGGAGGAGGGCTTCGGCGCCGTCGTGGCACACGACGGTGCGCACGCCGGAGCGCGCGAAACGGGCCGTGGCCGCCTTGGCGAGCGCCGTGTCGGGCTCGGCCAGTAGCAGGTCCGGGGCAGTGCCGGCTTCGGGGCCGTCGGGACCGCGCTGTGGAGCGGGACCTGGCGGCCGATGTGCGTCGGGTGTCACCCGTAGTACTCCTTCACGTGATGCGCGCAAAGGGACGGACGTCGGACGGGACATCGCTCAGCCGAAGCGGCCGGAGATGTAGTCCTCGGTGCGCTGGTCGGAGGGGTTGCCGAAGATCCTTTCCGTCTCGTCGTACTCGACGAGGCGGCCGTGGCGTACGCCCTTGTCGTCGACGTCGGCGGTGAAGAAGGCGGTGCGGTGCGAGACACGCGCTGCCTGCTGCATGTTGTGCGTGACGATGACGATCGTGAACTCCTGGGCCAGGTGCTCCATGAGGTCCTCGATCTTCGCGGTGGCGATCGGGTCCAGGGCCGAGCAGGGCTCGTCCATGAGGATCACCTCCGGCTTGACCGCGATGGTGCGGGCGATGCACAGCCGCTGCTGCTGGCCGCCGGAGAGCGCCAGCGCGGAGGTCTTGAGCTTGTCCTTGACCTCGTCCCACAGCGCGGCGTGGGTGAGGGTCTCCTCGACGAGGTCGTCGAGGTTGCCCTTGAAGCCGCCCACCCGGGGGCCGTAGGCGATGTTGTCGTAGATCGACTTGGGGAACGGGTTGGGCTTCTGGAAGACCATGCCGATCCGGCGCCGGACCTCGATCGGGTCGACGTCCTTTCCGTAGAGGTCCTCGTCGTGGTAGCGGATCTTGCCGACCACGCGGGCGGTGGGCACCAGGTCGTTCATGCGGTTGAAGCAGCGCAGCACGGTGGACTTGCCGCAGCCGGACGGGCCGATCATCGCCGTGATCTGGCGGTGCCCGATGGTCATGTTGACGTCGCGGACGGCCTCGTGGTCACCGTAGAAGACGGACAGGCTGCCGACCTCGAAGACCGGGCTGACGAGGGACGGGGCGTCACGGTAGGTGACCTGCGGGGCCTTGGTGCCGCCGCCGGAGTCGGAGGGAGGGGTCATGGCGGTCTCCTGCGGAGAGGTAACGATGGTGACTGGCTTGCCGGTTGTCTGGGCCATGGGGGTCACCAGCGGCGGGAGTAGCGGTTGCGGAGCCAGATCGCGACGGCGTTCATCAGCAGCAGGAGCCCCAGCAGCAAGATGATCGCGGCGGCGGCCAGGTGGTGGAACTCCGTGCGGGACTGGCTGATCCAGTTGTAGATCTGAACCGGCAGCACCGTGTACTGGCTCTGCAGACCTTCGGGGTTGAACATGACGAAGGTGACCGCACCCAGCATGATCACGGGGGCTGCCTCGCCGATCGCACGCGACAGAGCGAGGATCGCTCCGGTCGCCATGCCCGGTACCGCGGCGGGCAGTACCTGGCGCCAGATGGTCTGCCACTGGGTGGCACCCAGCGCGAGGGACGCCTGCCGGATGGACTGCGGCACGGCGCGGATCGCCTCCCGCGAGGAGATGATCACCACGGGCAGCACCAGCAGCGACAGCGTCAGCGCGGCCGTCAGCACCGTCGTGCCGAGAGCGAACTGCCGTGCCAGCAGGCCGAGTCCGAGGATGCCGTAGATGATCGAGGGCACCGCGGCGAGGTTCTGGATGTTGAGCTCGATCAGCCGGTTGTACCAGCGGGTGTGGTCGGCGTACTCCTCCAGGTAGATCGCCGCCATGATGCCGGTCGGCAGGCAGAACAGCGCGGTGAAGGAGATGACCCAGATCGTGCCGAAGATCGCCGACTGGGCGCCCGCGTTCTCGGGCCGGCGGATCGAGGGGAAGTTGTTCCACAGCCGGGCGTCCAGCCGCGGCCATGCCTCGATCAGGATGTACGTCAGCAGCGAGACCAGGAAGATGATCCCGATGGCCAGGCAGGCCAGCAGCATCCAGCGGAACAGGCTCTCGCCCGGTCGCCACCGGGGGCCGGCCAGAGTTCCGCGACCGGGAGCCGTCGGCTTGTCGATGACGGGGGCGGTCATTCGTACACCTCACGGTACTTGCGCACCAGCCGAATGCTGATCATGTTCATCACGAAGGTGGCCAGGAAGAGCAGGGCACCCACCGCGAAGATGGTGTTGTAGGAGATCGAGCCGACCGGAACGTCTCCGGAGGCTGCCCGGGCGATGAACGCGGTCATCGTCTCCATCTCCACCAGCGGATTGATGGTGAACTCGGGCGTCGAGCCCGCCGCGATGAGCACGATCATGGTCTCGCCGACGGCCCGGGAGATGCCCAGGACGCAGGCGGCGACGATGCCGGACAGGGCGGCGGGGACGACGACGCGGACCGAGACGGTGCGCTTGCCGGAGCCGAGCGCGAATGCCCCGTCGCGCAGCGAGTGTGGCACCGCGGACAGCGCGTCCTCGGTGAGCGAGGCGATGGTCGGCACGATCATGACGCCCATCACCAGGCCGGCCGACAGACCGTTGCGCACCGAGATATCCCAGCCGCTGGGCAGGATGTCCCGCAGCAGGGGGGTGATGAACGCGAGCGCGAAGAAGCCGTACACCACGGTGGGGATACCTGCGAGGATCTCCAGGCTGGGCTTGAGGACCTTCCGGACACCGGGCCGGGCGTACTCGCTGAGGTAGATCGCCGCACCGAGGCCCACGGGGATCGCGACGAGCAGCGCGATGCCCGTGATCACCAGCGTGGCGGCCACCAGCGGCAGCACACCGAAGTGCTTGTCGGCGAACAGCGGCGTCCACTGGGTGCCGGTGAAGAACTCGGACAGGCTGACCGTCCGGAAGAACTCCACGGCCGGGGGGATCAGCGAGACGACGATGCCCACCGTGGTGGCGACCGAGACCAGGGCCGCCGTCAGCAGCAGCCCCTTGATCGCGGCTTCGCCGTAACGCGGGCGCGTCCGCCGCAGGGACCGGGAACCGGTCCCCGCGGCGGACTTGGCGGTGGAGCCTGTCACTTGGTGGCTTCCTTCAGCTTCGCCAGGGCCGCCTCGAGCTCCTTCTCCTGCTCGGCGTTGAGCGGGATGAACTTGGAGTCCTCGGCGATCTTCTTGTTGTTCTCGACGTAGTACTCGACGAAGTCGAGGACCTGCTTCTTCTTCAGGCCGGCGTCCGAGGGGTAGATGTACAGCTGCCTGCCCAGCGGCTTGTAGGTGCCGTCCTGCACGGTCTTCACGCTCGGGGTGACACAGCCGTCGCCGCCGTCGATCTGCACGAGCTTCAGCTTGTCCGCGTTCTCCTCGAAGTAGGAGAAGCCGAAGTAGCCCATGCCGCCCTTGGTCCCGGACACGCCGGTCACGGTGACGTTGTCGTCCTCGCTGCCGCTGTAGTCCGTGCGGGAGGCGCCCTCCTCACCGTTGATGGCGTCGGTGAAGTAGTCGAAGGTGCCGGAGTCGGTGCCCGCGCCGAACAGCTTCAGCGGCTCGTTGGGGAACTTGGGGTCGACCTGGTTCCAGTTGTTCACCTTGGAGCCGGGCTCCCAGATCTTCTTCAGCTGCTCGACGGTCAGGCACTTCGCCCAGGTGTTGTCCTTGCTGACCACGACGCTCAGACCGTCGTTGGCGACCGCGAACTGCTCGTACTTGACGTTGTTCTCTTCGCAGGTCTTGATCTCCTCGTCCTTGATCGGACGGGAGGCGTTGGAGATGTCCGTCTCGCCGACGCAGAACTTCTTGAAACCGCCGCCGGTGCCGGACGTGGCCACCGTGACCTGCACCTTGTTCTTGCCCGGCTCCTCGGCGTAGAACTCCGAGGCCGCACTCGTCAGCGGAGCGACCGTGCTGGATCCGTCGATCAACACCTTGCCCGACAGCTCGTCGCCATCGCCGGAGCTGCCGGCGTCACCGCCGCCGCACGCACTCGCGGCCAGCATCACAGCAGCCGTCAGGGCCAGAGGTGCCTTGGCCCGGCGCAACGAAGTGGGAATGTTCACGTGACTCTCAATCCTCGTGTCCGCCGGAGATTTCCGGCCGTCTGGATGAGTGCGCGGTGCGCGCCGCTCGGACAGTTGGATCGAAGCTAGCCTATGTGAACAGCAGGTGTACGGGGCCCTGCCAAGGTATGAATGATAGCGGTTTATCTATATAGAAGGATCTTGCTATCGAGTGGCGGAACGTGACTTTGAGCTGCTGACCTGCACATTCGTGCAGGTACAGATGACTGAACTCGGTAAGGCGAGAGTAAGCGGAAGCTACCGCCGCGCGCCGGAGTCCGCACCCCCGGCAGGCAGGGTTCGACCAGAGTTCACCTTACGGCCGCCCCCGGATGGGTGCTGCCCCCTAGCGTCACGCATCGATACCCGCCTATTTTCGGGCGGCCGGGAACACCTACTTCGATCGCGTGGAGGCAACCGTGCTTGATCAGTCCGGCGACCACACCGGGCGCCGTGCCGAGCTGCCCGTGCTCCCCAGCCCCAGCCACAACACCGCCCGCTCGGCCCTGACCTGCCGCTACCGCTGCGGCGACGCGTGCTCCCACGATGCTCCCAACCGCACGCTGAACCCGTACTTCGGCGACATTGTGCAACGGGCCCTGTCACGCAGAGGTGCTCTCAAGGGCGCCGCTGTGCTGGCTCTTGCGACCGGTGCCGCCGGTGCGGCGACGACGGTGGCAGCCGCCGGCCAGGACCATTCGTCGGGTTCGCGCCCCCCGCGTGGCCTGGACTTCACTCCTGTCGACCCGAACACGGCCGACGCGGTGATCATCCCGGACGGTTATGCCCAGCAGGTCGTCATACGGTGGGGCGACCCCGTCCTCACCGGGGCTCCCCGCTTCGACGCCCGCAAGCAGAGCGCGCGGGCACAGGCGCGGCAGTTCGGATACAACGCCGACTACATGGCGCTGCTGGACCTGCCCCGCCGTCATGGCCAGAAGGTGCTCGTGGTGAACCACGAGTACACCAGCGAACAGGTCATGTTCTACGGCTACGACCCGGCCAACCCCACCCGCGAGCAGGTCGAGATCGCCTGGGCCGCCCACGGCCTGACGGTTCTGGTCGTCCGCGAGGACCGTCGCTCCGGTCGGCTGTTCCCCGTTGTCGGCGATGTCCTCAACCGCCGCATCACCGCAACCACGCCTTTCGACTTCACTGGCCCGGCGGCGGGCAGCGATCTGCTCAAGACCAGCGCCGACCCCACCGGCCGGAGGGTGCTGGGCACCCTGAACAACTGCGGCGGCGGCATCACCCCGTGGGGCACGGTGCTGTCCGGCGAGGAGAACTTCAACCAGTACTTCGCTAACGCAGCCGCCGTCACCGACCCGACCGCGAAGGCCCGCCTGGCCCGCTACGGCCTGCCCACCGGTGCCAGCGAGCGCAAGTGGGAGCGATACGACTCCCGGTTCGACATCGGCAAGGAGCCCAACGAGCCCAACCGGCACGGCTGGGTCGTCGAGATCGACCCGTACGACCCCGACTCGACCCCGCGCAAGCGCACCGCGCTGGGCCGCTTCAAGCACGAGGCCGCCGAGCCCCGCATCACGGCCGACGGCCGCGTGGCCCTCTACATGGGCGACGACGAACGCTTCGACTACCTCTACAAGTACGTCTCCAAGCACGCGTACAAGAAGGGCCACAGCCGCGCCGCCCGCGAGCACAACATGCGCCTGCTCGACGAAGGCACCCTGTACGTCGCGAAGTTCACCGGCGACAGCCCGGCCACCGAGATCGACGGCACCGGGAAGCTCCCGGCGGACGGGGAGTTCGACGGCGGCGGTGAGTGGATCCCGCTCGCCTCGGGCTCGGTCTCGCACGTGCCGGGGATGAGCGCCGATGAGGTGTACGTCTTCACGCGGCTGGCCGCAGACAAGGTGGGCGCCACGAAGATGGACCGGCCCGAGGACGTCGAGCCCCACCCGCACACCGGCCGCGTCTACGTCGCCCTCACCAACAACAAGGACCGCGGCGCCACCGGCAAGGCCGGCCCCGACGAGGCCAACCCGCGCACCGGCAACAAGCACGGCCACATCCTGGAGCTCGACGAGTACCGCGGCAACGCAGCGGCGAAGAGCTTCCGCTGGCGCCTGATGCTGGTCTGCGGCGACCCGGAGGACCCCTCGACGTACTTCGCCGGCTTCGACAAGAACCAGGTCAGCCCGATCTCCTGCCCCGACAACGTCGCCTTCGACGAGTACGGCAACCTGTGGATCGCCACCGACGGTGCGGCCCTCGGCTTCAACGACGGCCTCTTCTCCGTCCCCGTCAAGGGATCCCAGCGCGGGCACGTGAAGCAGTTCCTGACTGTGCCCGTCGGCGCCGAGTGCTGCGGCCCCATCATCACCAAGGACCGCATCCTGGTCGCGCCCCAGCACCCGGGCGAGACCGACGGCTCCACCGCCGAGAAGCCCGGCTCCGTCTGGCCCGACGGGCCGGGCAGCATCCCGCGGCCGTCCGTTGTGACGGTCTGGAACGACAAGCGCCAGTAGACACGGCCTCGCCTGCCTGGCAGCCCGTCGGCTGCCAGGCAGGGCCCGTAGTACCGCCCTTCCGGACCTCCCGAACCGGCGTGCACGGGAGGGGCGGTCAGCCGACCTTGCCGGAGATGTAGTCCTCGGTGGCCTGTTGCCGCGGGGTGTTGAAGATCAGCTCGGTGTCGCCGACCTCGATCAGCCGGCCCGGCTCGCCCGCGCCCTGCACGGTCAGGAACGCCGTGGTGTCCGAGACACGCGCGGCCTGCTGCATGTTGTGCGTGACGATGACAACCGTGTAGGTCTTCTTGATCTCCTTGATGAGATCCTCGATGGCCAGAGTGGAGATCGGGTCCAGGGCCGAGCACGGCTCGTCCATCAGCAGGATCTCCGGCTCGACGGCGAGCGCGCGGGCGATGCACAGCCGCTGCTGCTGGCCACCGGACAGACCGCCGCCGGGCGCCTTGAGCCGGTCCTTGACCTCCTTCCATAGACCGGCCTTCGTCAATGCCTGCTCGACCAGGTCGTCGTGGGAGCCACGGCTGAGCCTGCGCCCCAGGTGCAGGCCCGCGAGGACGTTGTCGCGGATCGACATGGTCGGGAACGGCGTGGGCCGCTGGAAGACCATGCCGACCCGGCGGCGGATCTCCACCGGGTTGACGCGCTCGGCGTAGATGTCCGCGTCGTCCAGGAGCACCTTGCCCCTGACGCTCGCGTGCGGGGCCATCAGGTGCATGCCGTTCATGCAGCGCAGCAGGGTGGACTTGCCGCAGCCCGAGGGGCCGATCAGGGCGGTCACCTGGCGCGGCTCGATGGCCAGGTTCACGTCGGCGACAGCGGGCCGGCCCCGGTAGGAGGCGGTCAGGTCGACAACGTCGATGCGGGCCGGGGCGAACCTGGTTGTCCGTGGCTGGTCTACGGGCGGCGCCGGCGTCGGCATCTCGGGCTCCTTCATGGCGATGAGGTCCAGGACGGTCAGGGGGTTGCGTTGGCTGTGCTTCACCGGGCGCTCGTCACGGTGCTGCGGCGTCCGGCGAGCCGCGCGAGGGCGGTGAACAGCAGCACGAGGATGACGAGCGTGAGAGCGCCGGCCCAGGCGCGGGCCTGGGCGGCCTTGAAGCCGGTGATCGCGTTGGAGAAGATCTGCAGCGACAGCGTCGACATCCGGTGGGCCGGGTTGGTCTCCACGAACAGGTCGTTGCCGAGCGCGGTCAGCAGCAGCGGTGCGGTCTCGCCCATGGCGCGGGCGACGGCCAGCATGACGCCGGTGGTGATGCCGCCCAGGGCGGTCGGCAGCACGACGGAGACGACTGTGCGGGCCCGGGTGACCCCGAGGGCGAGGCTGGCCTCACGCAGCTCGTGCGGCACCAGGCGAAAGATCTCGGCGGTGGTCCGCACGATCAGCGGCAGCATCACCAGCGCCAGGGAGATGGCGCCGGCGTAGCCGGAGAAGCCGAAGCGGGTGACCCACAGGGCGTAGACGAACGCGCCGGTGACGATGGTGGGGATGCCGATCAGGACGTCGGTGAGGAAGCTGACGGCTTGGGCGGGGCGCCCGCCGTACTCCACGACGCACACCGCGGCCGCGATCCCCAGCGGTACCGCCACGACGGTGGCCAGCCCGACGACGATCAGCGAGCCGATGATGCCGTTGAGGAAGCCGCCGCCGGCCTGGGAGGGGTCGCCGGGTGGCGTGGTGGTGAGGAATTCGGGGCCGAGGTACTTGAAGCCCTGCTCGGCGACGTAGAAGAGGACCCACAGCAGCGCGCCCACCGTGGCGGCGGATGCCAGATAGAGGACGCCGGTGCCGAGGGCATTGGTGGTCATGCGGCGGCGCAGGGCCGGGCCGCCCGGGCGGCGCGTTGCCTCGGGGCGGGAGGCGAGGTGGGTGGCCATCAGGCGATGTTCTCCCCCGTGCGGCGGACGATGAGCTTGCCGAGCGTGTTCACGATCAGCGCCAGGACCAGCAGGCAGCCGGCGACGACGAACAGGGATGGCAGGTGGAAGGGCTGGTTGGCCTCGGTGAACTCATTCGCGATCACCGACGGCATGGTGGCGCCCTGCCCGAGGATCGACTTGGTGATCGACAGGACGTTGTTGCCGATCAGCATGGTCACGGCGATCGTCTCGCCCAGCGCCCGGCCAAGGCCCAGCACCGAGGCGCCGACGATGCCGGAGCGCGAGCGCGGCAGTACCGCCATGCGCAGCATCTCCATCCGCGTCGCCCCCAGCGCGTACGCGGACTCTTTCTCGGCGGCCGGCGCGGTGGCGAAGACCTCGCGGCAGATGGCGGTGACGATCGGCAGCACCATGATCGCCAGGACCACCCCGGCGGAGAAGTACGAGACTCCGAAGAACGGCCCGCCGAAGACGGTGCCCAGCACCGGGACACCGTCGAAGGTGGTGGCCGCCCAGTCGCCGAACGGCTTGAGCGCGGGAATCAGCGCGAAGATGCCCCAGAAGCCGTAGACCACCGAGGGGATCGCCGCCAGCAGGTCCACCAACGAGGACAGCGGCCTGCGCAGCAAGGCCGGTGCGACGTCCGTGATGGTCAGCGCCACGGCGATGGACACCGGCACGGCGATGACCATGGCGATGGCCGAGGTGACCAGCGTGCCGTACAGGAACTGCAGGATCCCGTACGGGTTCGGGTCGGCCTTGCCCGCGACCGCCTCCGACGGCGCCCACCGTGCGGAGTCGAAGAAGCTGCCCAGTCCGTAGTGGGCGATGGCGGGCCATGCCTTGTCCACGATGAACACGGCGGTGGCCAGCAGGACCAGGACGACGAACAGCCCGGCAGCGGTGACCCCGCCGCGGAAGAGCCGGTCGCCGCCGGCCCAGCGGGCCCGGTGGTGGCGCAGCGACACGGCGGGCCGGTCAGCGGGTATGCCGGTCATGATGCTCCAGGTACGAGGGGAGTTGTTCGGAGGGTTGGCGGTGGGCCCGCTGTCGATCAGGCCCACCGGCATCGGCCAGCACGGGGCGCGTCAGCTCACTTGACCAGCGGCTTGCCGTTGAGCGTGATCTTCTTCAGCTGCGCGTACGCCTTGGCCTGCAGATCCTTGCCGAGCGGGGCGTAGTGGATCTGCTCGGCGTCGTCCTGACCGGTTGTCAGTACCCAGGCGAGGAAGTTCACCAGCGCGTCGGCCTTGGCCTTGTCGGTCTGGTTCTGGTAGACGAGCCCGTAGGTGGTGCCGGTGATCGGGTAGGCGTTCGCGTTCGTGCCGTCGGTCAGCGAGGTGCGCAGGTCGGCCGGGTACTGCGCGCCGTCGGTGTCCGCGGAGACGGTCTCCACACACGGCTGGATGAACTTGCCGGCCTTGTTCTTGACCTGCCCGTAGTTCATGTTCTGCGACAGGGCGTAGGCGAGCTCGACGTACCCGATGGCTCCCTCGATCTGGTTGACCTGCCCGGACACGCCCTCGTTGCCCTTGCCGCCGATGCCGGTGGGCCAGGCGACCTCCTTGCCGAAGCTCTTGTCCTTGCCGCCGAGCTTGGACACCCACTGCGGGGACTCCTTGGTCAGGTAGTCCGTCCAGACCGCGGTGGTGCCCGAGCCGTCCGAGCGGTGGACCACGGCGATCGGCTCGTTCGGCAGGTCGACGCCCGGGTTGAGCTTCTTCAGTGCCGGGTCGTTCCACGTCTTGATCTCACCGGTGAAGATCTTGCCGAGGGTGGGTCCGTCGAACTTCAGGCCCGCCTTGATGCCCTTGACGTTGTATGCGGGAACCACCGCGCCCAGCGTGAGCGGGATGTGCAGGATCGCTCCGCCCTTGGCGGCCTTGAGTTCGTCGTCCTTCATCGGGGTGTCCGACGCGCCGAAGTCGACGGTCTTGGCGCTGATCTGCTGCACACCGCCGCCGGATCCGATGGACTGGTAGGCGACCTCGACCTTGGCCTGCTCGCTGTAGTCCTTCGTCCACACCGACATCATCGGCGCCACGAACGTGGAGCCCGCACCCGACAACTTCGACGCACCGCCCGAAAGGGCCGCGATCGTGTTCTTGTAGCCGGGCTTGGCACCACTGCCCTTGCCGCAGATCTGGCCGGCGAAGGCCACCTGCTTGGCCCCACTGCTGCCCTGGGTACTGCTGCCGCCGTCCGAACCGACGTCACTGGTGCTGCCGCAGCCGGTGGCCACGAGAGCCACCACCACAGTCGAGCCGAGCGTGGCGAGCATCTTGCGAGCCATGGGCACTTTGCCCCTCTTGACACCGCGACGCCCAGCGCGTCGCTCCAGCCGGGAAACTAAGAACGGCGCATGTCTTTAAAGACGACAATCTATGGACGCACGGCGAACAAGGGACCCGCTTATGTTGATGGCGATCTATTGAAACGGTCATCTATCTATGGGGATGTCAACAGCGACGTGCGCAGAAGACGCGGGCCGGCTGCTCGACCGCGGAGACGGCCGCACCCACGAGCGCCAGCAGGGGGGACAGCTGCCTGGTCGAGCGTCGGCAGTGCTGCTGACTGGTCGGCCTCCTGCCGGCGGCGGGCGTCGAGAAACGGCTCCCCGGGGCGTGGTCGCGACTGCGGGTCACTGCCCGCCGCAGAGCCGCAGCCCCTCCGGGCTGAGACACGGGAAGTGCCCCTGGTCGCGTACGACGTCCTGACCGGCGCCGCGGGTCGCGTAGTTGATGAAGCTGGCGGCGAGCGAGTCGGCGCGCGGGCGGCCGTAGGTGTAGGCGTATTCGATTTCCCTGTATGGGTAGCCGCTGGTGCCGATGGTTTCGATGGATGCCGTCTGCCCGTCGATGCGCAGCGAGTGCAGGCCCTTCGTGGCGGAGGCGGAACGCGGTTCGCTGTAACCGATCGCGCCGGGCAGGCGGGCCACCGTGCTCAGCACCTGTGCTGTGCTGTCGAGTTCGCAGCGGGTAACCGTGGCGTCGGGGTCGTCCTTGGTGCGGCAGTCCCGGGAGGAATTGGCGGGCTCGTTACGCTTCAGAACCTGCCGCTGGAAGACCTCGCGGGTGCCGGAATTGGCGTCGCGGCTGACCAGGAGGATGGGCAGGTCCGGGCCACCGACGTCTCGCCAGTTGCGGATCTCGCCCTGGTAGATCTTCCGCACCTCGGTCAGGCTCAGATCCGTCACCGTGACCCGATCGTTCACCACCAGGGTGAAGACCGAGACCGCGACGGGATTCTCGAGCAGTTCCGGGTAGTCGTTCGGCTTGGGGCCGTCGGAGAAGGCGATCACGGACGCGGAGCCTCCGGATGATGACGCCTCGGCGCCCGCCGCGTCCAACGCCCGGATCCCGGCGGTGCTGCCGCGCGTATCCACGGTGATGTCCGAGTCAGGGCAGGCCGCTTCGTAGCTCTCCGCCAGTTTCTCCGCCGCCGGCGCGAAGGCGGTGGATCCCGTCACGGTCAGGCTGCCCGTGGCGCAACCGATGGGCGTCGGTACGTCGCCCCGTATCACGATCATGGAGGCGAGCGTGATGATGCATACGGTGAACAGAACCGTGATCAGGCGGGCCGGCCTGCTGAAGAGGGGTGGCTTGTCGTCGACGGTCGTGCTCTGGTTGCGCTTCACCTCGCCCTCCCGGATACCGCCGGTCACCTCGACCTCGTCACCGACCGCTCCACCGGTCAGCAGGGCCAGCACTTTGAAATGCTGGCCCTTGTTGAGCGGAACCTTCGGCAGGTACAGGGTGTCCTCGTCGTGGCGCAGGCCCGCAGCCGGGGTGAAGTGCTCCATCAGATGGGCGGTGGCAGAGGGCTGGGTGATCGCGATACCGCGGATCGTACGGCCGGTGAAACACGCGGTGAGGCCATGGCGTTCACGGCTGGTGTAGTCCTCGCTGGCGATGCCCTGGACGCCGTCGTTCTCGATACGCAGCAGGACGAGGGTGGCGTCGGACAGGTCGGAGAAATCGTTGAACAGACCAAGCCGTACGTTGGCCCGTCTGCCGTTACGGGCGTGGCTGCCGACCGGAGTGTCCATCTGGACGCGGAAACCGATGCGTTTACGGCGCGGAACCCGGCGCTCGTACCAGACGACGGCGACGGAGGCCACGAGGCCGAGTACCGCTGTGCCCACCGCCACCAGGTTCTCAGCGTTCAACCACTCCACGAGTTCGCCCCCGCACCTCGCGCCATGTATACGTGTCCGCACACGGTATGGAGCGGGGGCGCGTGCGCCGGGCGCTTTCGCCGTACCGTCGGCGACTGGTGGACAGATGTTCGCCTGGCGTTCGCGGGGCCGCAGAGTCAAGACGCACATGGCCCACGAGTCCTGGCTAAACCGCCAGGGGCAAACAAGCTTCCGGTAGTGGACACACGTCGACCTGCTGCTCACTGCCACCATGTCCGACGCCCTGGGCATACTGGAGGACATGGCGAGCGCAGAGCGAGAGTCCTGCGCGAGAGAACTCTTCGTCCTGCTCATCGGGCTCGGGCGGCTGGTCGTAGGCGCTCAGGAGCTCTTCGATGCGCTGGTTTTTGATGGACTGCCGGTCATAGAGACACTTCGCGTACCGGGACAGGAGACCTCGACGCTGTTGCCGGCCCGCTGGGCGACCTCGGCCGGGTCCATGCCCGCACACAGTCAGGTAGACAGCGCCGAGTGCCGCAAGTCGTACGGACGCTTCGCGAGCGGGGTGCCGACGAGCGCGGGAGGCAGGGCAAAGTCCGTGCCACACCCGGTGATAGGTGTTGTAACTGATGATGCGGCCCTGTTCCGTGAGGAACAGCCGTCCGTCGTCGGCAGTGCCGAACGTGGCGACGCTCTCGCGCCACAGGGCCACCAGATGTGGCGGCAAGGGCATCACCCGTGTTTCTCCCGGTGGGCGGTTCTTCAGCCCGCGCTCGTCGTGGTACCGGCCGGTGTCGGTCCATCTCTTGCCCGCCTGCGGCAGAGTGCGGTGCAGGATTAACCGCCCCCGACCGGTCCCGGGTAGACGGCAGTCTGGCAGCGCCACCGCGACCCCATCCTCCGGGCGCAGGCCCGCGTAGTACATGCCGGCGAAGAACCCGACCAGCCGACGGCCGCGAGCCCTCCGATAGACCCCACGTAGGAGACGACGCTGAGCAGATCGCGCGCCTGGTAAGGGTGACCACCGCCCGCGGATCCACTGCCATACTGGGCTTGGGCACCGCCATCGGATCTCCTCCAACGGATGACTGCCCAACTCGCCTCTCTCCACGGCGAAGTGGAGCACGCGCACCAGCACCTTGCGCTTACGGAGCATCGTCTCCACCGCCGCCTCACCGCGGTCCAGCTTGCGGCGCAGCGACCCCAGCACATCACGCGCCAAGACCGGATCGTGCGGGTCGACCAGTGGCCGGGACGCCTTCGCCACCCTCCCCCAGAGGGGGTACCCCCAGCAGCACCAGCCGGTCCTCCGCCGGCAGCTCCCGCTGCTCCGGCCCAGGTACGAGAAAGACCCAGTGCCGCAGGGCACGGCGCAGCAGCTCCTTCGGCCGGCCAGGAAGGTCGAAGAGCATCGCCAGAGTGATGGCCGTCAGCGCGTCGCTGACCTCGTCCCTGGTCCTCGCCCCCCTTCCCGGCCAGTGTGCCCGCGCGTACTCGGTCGCGAAGGCGTACCAGGTCAGCTTCGACGGGCCTCGGGGACCGTACATCGGGCTGGCACCCTGGGCCAGACCTGTGCGGATCGCCCGCACCAACTCTGCCCCGAACTCGCCCGCCAGTCCGCGACCGCGCTGCCGTGGTCTTGCCGTTCATCACCGTGCGGCCGGGCTGGGGACCGGTCCACCGGCTGTTCGGGGTCCGGTATTGAGCGGTCTGGGCCGACTGAGTAACCGGTCGGCTCAGCCGCAGCAGGACGAACCGCCGTCCGAGACCACCTCGGCGGCCAGCCGGGGTAGCCCGGCCTCGGACGGCGCTCCGGCCGCTTCCGGCTTCGTGGCACGGACGATGGCCGAGTGCATACCGTCGGCCACCTGATGCGTCGCGGTCACCTCGACGTTGGTGAACCCGGCCGCCTCCAGCCCCTGCCGGTACTCGGCGAACGACAACGCCCCGGCGATGCAGCCCACGTAGTCCCCGCGCTCGGCCCGCTGCGCCGAGGTGAGGTGGTCCTCGGCCACGACATCGGAGACGCCGATACGACCACTCGGCGCCAGAACCCGGAACATCTCCGCGAAGACTGCGGATTTGTCGACGGACAGGTTGATCACGCAGTTGGAGATCACGACGTCGATGGTGTTCGCGGGCAGGGGGATGGCCTCGATGGTGCCCTTGAGGAACTCGACGTTGCTCGCACCCGCTTTCTTCGCGTTGGCCAGGGCGAGGGCGAGCATCTCCTCGGTCATGTCCAGCCCGTACGCCTTGCCGCGCGGGCCGACGCGTCGGGCCGACAGCAGTACGTCGATGCCGCCACCGGACCCGAGGTCCATTACACGTTCGCCTTCGCGCAGCTCGGCGACGGCGAGCGGATTGCCGCAGCCGAGGGAGGCGGCGACGGCCTCGGCAGGCAGCGACGCACGCTCACCCGCCTCGTAAAGCCCTGCACCGAAGCTCTCGTCGACCTCGACGGCGGTCTGCGAGCCGCAGCACCCGGCACCGCCATCGATCCCGCAGCAGGCCCCACCGCCCTGCGCCACCTTCACCGCAGCAGCCGCATAGCCCGCACGGACGGCTTCGCGTACTTCGTCGGGCGTCTGTCCGGCCATGACACCCACCCTTCCTGATTCGACATCCATGGATACAACTCTGCGCCTCGGATCGACACTCGTCAACATAGAAGCATGTCGAATTAGCGCGGAAGCCAGCGGTCGAGGTAGGCATTCAGCCCGGCCAGCTGGGTACCCCGGTCCACATAGCCGATATAGCCATCGGGGCGTACGAGGCCGTGCGCGAGCCCTGGCCAGGGACTCGCAGTACCCATGCGATGGACACTGACGAGACCGTCCCGACCGCGCAGGGCCGCGGCAAGCTCCTCCTCGGACCAGTGGTGCGACGGACCGGCGAGCAGCAGGTGCCAGCCGGGCGCGGAAGTCCGCGGCTGGAGGCCGCGCGGCAGATCGGGCAGCCGGTCCCCCGCACGCGGACCGCGCCGCGGCGGGCGCGAACCCGCCGTGGAGGCGGGGCTCCGCCCGTAGTGGACGCCCAGCTCGGAGACCGTACGAAGACGCGCCCACGCAGCCCGGTCGCGTGCAGCGCCAGCGGCGCCAGGCGCGGGGCGAATTGGGTCCGGGCCAGCCGGAGGAGCGGATTGCCGGCGAACACCCCGTTCCAGCTCGTTGTCGGCGCCCGCCGCGCCCTCGCCGACATCAGCGCCGCCCGCACCCGCTGGCAGCACGCCACCGGAGCCACCCCGACGCAGCAGCGGCGAACAGCGCCCACCACCCGCGCCGGCCCGCCAACCACCACACCAGCGCACACCGCCCGCGCCACACGAGCAACCCGATAGCCCCGCTTACGCCGGTGGCCGGATCCGAAGGCCCGGCCACCGGCAGAAGAGACGACACCCCCACGTGACTCCCGCCATCGACGCCCACGTCCGCCTCGACACCCACACTCACCCGAGCGCCGTACAGGCCGTCCTCACCGGCAGCCAGGCCCGCGTCGCTCTCATGGCTCTGGAGGCTGCCGACTGGAGCGTCGCCGCCACCAACGTCCTGGTCCTGGCCCGCATCGACCACGAGGAGTCTGATTCGAAAATCAACCACCCGCGCAGGTCAGACCACTTCCGCCTGATTGGAGGGACACTTGATAGCCAAGCATGTTGAGCTGGCTGACCAGGCGCCGCGTCTGCCGGGCGCGGCCGGTTCGTTGGACGAAGTAGTCGCCTCCGAGGTCGTGGTACTCGGCGTCGTGGGTGAGCATGTGCCAGACCGAGGTCAGGATGGTGTGCCCGACGGCCACCAGGGCCCGTTTCTTTCCCCGGCGGACGGCGATGCGTCTGTAGCGGGCGGCCAGGTAGGTGTTCTGGCTGTGGGCGGCCGCGGTGGCGGCGAGCCCGAGCGCCCCCTTCAGCCACGGGGTCACCGGGGCGGGACTTGCCGGAGGTGTGCTTGCCGGCGGACTCGTGGTTGCCCGGGCACATCCTCCAGGTCGACGTCGACATAGCAGCAGGTCGCGAACAGGTCGCTCTCCATGTCCACCAAAAGCCGGTTTGGAGTGCGCGACCACCACGTCCGGCGGGTGCCCCTCGACGGCGTAGGCGCGCAGGGCGGTGCGCACTGGCCCATGAGGGTGGCGACGCCGGCGCTGTGGCCCTGGACGTCGCCAATGACGAGGGCGACGTGGTTGTCGGGCAGCGGGATGACGTCGTACCCGAGGACCTGCCGTCCCTGATGTCCGTCGTGGAGGCGGACCACATGTCCATCGGCGACCGCGAGCTGGAGTTCCGGGTGCTCCAGCCCAGCGGGCCGCCGAAGTGGCTCCGGCTGCGCGGGCGCCATCTGCCCGGCGGCGAGGGCCGCCCCGCGCGGCTTGTGGGCACGGTCGTCGACGTCTCCACGCTGCGCTCCGACGTCACCGACGTGGCCCGCGTCCAGCGCCTGGCCACCGCGCTCGCCACCGCCGTCACCGTCCGCGACGTCGGCAACGCCGTGGTCGCCGCCCTGCGCCGGCCGCTGCGGGCCGACCGGATCGCCCTCGCCGAGCTGGAGAGCGACCGGCTCGTCGTCACCGTCCTCGACCCGCCCGAACCCGAGGCCTGGCCCGAGCTGTGGCGCACGGAGTGGCGCACCGAGTGGCCCGACGCCCCCGTGCGCGCCATGCCCACCCTCGCCGCCGCGCTGCGCGAGGGCCGGGCCCGCATCTGGCCCGCCGGCAGCCCCCTGGAACGCGCCATGGCCGAGGTCGGCCCCGGCGGCCTCGCCGTCCTGCCGCTGCCCGCCGGGAACCGCATGGCCGGAGCCTGCCTGATCGGCTGGGACACCCCGCACGACTTCGGCACCGACGAACGCGCCCTGCTCACCGCCTGCGCCGCGCTGGGGAAACGGCTCGTATCCATGCCGATCTCGGCGAGGATCACCTCGGCGGACTTGGCCTTGACGCCCGGGATCGTGGTCAGCAGCTCGACCTGGCGGCGAAAGGGTTCGAGCTGCCGCGTGATCTCCTGGCTCAGCCGGCGCTCGGTCGCGGTGACCGCGTCGATGCGGTCGAGCATCGTGCGGGCGAGGAACGTGTGGTGGTCGGTGAACCGGCCGGTCAGCGCCTGGGCCAGGATCTCGCGTTTGGCACGCATGCCGGCCTTGGCCATCTCCGCCAGCACCAGCGGATCGCGCTCCCCGGCGATCAGTGCCTCCAGCATGGTGCGGGCGGACTTGCCCAGCAGGTCGGAGACGACCGCGGACAGTTTGATCCCGGCGTCTTCGAGGAGCTTCTCCAGCCGCTGTGCCTCGCGGGTGCGTTCGCGGATGACCTCGGTGCGTTAGCGGGTCAGGTCCCGCAGCTGCCGGATTTCCGGCGGGGCACGAACGAGGGCCGGACCAGGCCGTGTTCGGCCATCTTGCAGATCCACTCGGAATCGGCGACGTCGGTCTTGCGGCCGGGGACATTCTTCATGTGCCGGGCGTTCAGCAGCCAGGTCTCGATGTCGTTCTCCAGCAGGTAGAACACCGGCTTCCAGTACTGATTCACATGCTCGAAGCAACACTTCCGGGTGCCTGACGCCGGGTCCCCCGCGTCCTACCTCAATGTCGGGTTCCGGTGGCACCAAGACTCCGCGACGTCAGCCGGACGGCCGTAGCCCGATTTTCTCCCCTTTGGGGAGTCGCCGCCAGGAGATCGGGTTACTCAATGACTGAGTCAAGCCACCTGCATGGTCTATCGAAGAGCGCCGAGGCCCATGTCTTGCCTGTGCAGCTACCGCCGCCTCACCTGCAAAGGCTGGATCCGCGGTGATTTCGCCGCCGAAGATCGACGATGATGGAGCCCCTCGCACCAGAAGACGACAAGGGGTGGGTGACATGGCCCGCCTGATCAGGCGCCAGGAGTATCCGGTGAAGGTGGACTACGGCGGGTGGGCCTTGCAGGACTTCGACGATACGCAGGTTCCTGTGCTGTTCCCTGAGGGTTTCTAGAGCGGCACGTTCCTCACTGCTCGCCCTGGGCGCCTTGATTTCTACAGTGCCGGGCACACCCACACTGCGTCCCTGACGGTGGAGATCTGGGACAGGGAGCCTGCAGTGCCGACCGGAGAGTGGGACGAGACAGCCCTGGCCAGCGTCTTTTGTTCTTCGGGCAAGTTGCGCGCCAGGGGGATGGCGGCAGGACCGATGCCCGAGGCGATCGAGTTGTCGGACGGGCCGGGCGCCTGGACGGTGCGAGTGGTGTGCAACGGCGGTGAGGCGGCACCTGCACAGACCCAGCACGGTGTGGTGCACGGAGTCGAGCGCTACATCGCACACTTCTGGCCGAACGCCTAATTGCTGGGGGCGGCTCACATCTCCCGAGCCGCCCCCACACCTGGCCAAGGACGGCCGGCGTCGGTTCCGCGCTTGCACTCAACGATCACCGGTGCTCCGTTCTCGTCGAGCCCCAGTGAGTCGATCCGTCCGCCGTCGGCGCAGTCGAGGACGTACTCGCTCGCCAGGAACCGCGCCCCTAGCATCGTCTCCATGTGCGCCTCGACGAGGTCCTGCATATCCGCCTCGGCTTCAGCAAGACGCGAAGTGACCTCGGTCACGCCGCTTGTCGTCGTATGGAACAGCTTCAGCCCCGACTCCTTCCCTCTCCTTTGCTCGGAGATCGAGAACGTCAAGGCGAGGCGAGATATGCTCCGCGAGGGCCTTCGCGCGAGTGAAGATGGAGTGAGAGGTTGCATCGGGCCTGGGGCGAACCAACGCGACCCAATGACCTCACAACGCTGCGAAGCCGGAAAGGCTTCCTACCTCGGTTCGAGGTATCTCCACCCTTGGGCTACGCGGCGCCGTGCGCAACGGCAGTTCGTCGCGCTGCTGGCAGGAGCTGGCTGTCCCGGTCATGGAGGCTCGACCTACGTACGGAAAACAGGCGGCATGGCGACGGGCTCGCCCCCTGGCGACTGGCCCGGAGGCCGTCCACGATCAGGTCGCAGGCGCTCACGGAGCACCGGGCACTGTCACCGTCATACCGAGCTCTGTCTCGGGAAAACGGGACTACGGCCTGTCCCACCCTTGGTCAAACCGGCTCGACGGCGTTCGGCCGAGCGGCCTTTTGCCGCGCCCGCCGCACGATTGCGAGGGTAAGCACCATCATGGTGACGATGACAGCTACCGAAAGAAGAAAGGCCGGCGAGGCGGGGGATGAGGCCGTGGCTCCGGCGATCACATACGCGGCGGTGCCGGGCAGCACGCCGAGCGCAGTCGCAACCGTAAAGGACCATGGGCGCACTCCGGAGAAGGCAGCGGCGAAGTTGACCCCCTGGAAGGGGACGCCGGGCACGATGCGGAGCAGCAGCACACTGACGAAGCCCTGATCGGTGAGGCGGCGGTCGATGGCGGCCAGGATCTTTCTCTTCAGGAATGGCTGGAGCGCCTCCCGACCAAGGCTGCGGCCGAGCCCGAAGGCAAGCACCGCGCCGAGGGTGGTTCCAATCACAGCCAGCGCCAGTCCTTCGGATACACCGAAAATGACCCCGGCAGCGACATTGAGCATCGGCTTCGGGAAGAAGGCGAGCGTGCTCAACGCGAAAACCACGGCGAAGGCCGGTCCTGCCCAGATACCGGGCACCACGGCGGTGAAGCCCTGGGAGAGCAGCCGGTCCGGGCTCCACACCAGCAGGGAACAGGCAGCAGCCACGAGCAGCACGACGAGCAGCGCGAGTCGGGCTCGCGGCTGCAGCTTCGGCATCTTCTTCAGCTTCCTTGTCCGGTGCGGGGCGCGCGGCATGTGGTGATGGAGGCGGCCGACCGTTCCGAGCCTCGACACGGTCAGCTGGCCTCGGCGGACCGGTCCTTCACCACACCGTCGGCGAGCTTCTTGGAAACAAGACTACGGCCATTCTTCGCTCGGCCTTCGGTCCCATCGTTGTGGTGCTCGATCATCATCTCCGCGAACCTGAGTTAAATTCGATCTATGCGCCCTCGACAGGCGAGTCTTGACGGAAAAGGTCTGTCCCCGCCGCTGGCCGGCCCACCACGTGCGGGTCGTGGCGTCTGCGCCGTCCGACCGACAGCCGGACATGGTCAGGCAGCGCGCGGCCGCGACGAGGGCGAGTCCGCTCCGGCTGACTCTTGCTGATCTCGAGAGTTACCAGATCGCGCCCGTCGACCAGTTCCAGTGCTTCAGCAACATCGTGGAGCGCGAGGTCAGCTGGAACCACCGGGTGGACAACTCCACGTCCGACGACTACGGCCTCGTGCAAGCGCTGTCCGGATCCAAGATGTCGTGCGCCGGCGCCGACTGAATAACAACCCGGCCACGGCCACCGGCGCTCCATGAGGTCTCCGAGTCTCCCGGATTCCCAAAGTTCAACCCGTCGAGGAGTCCGGTCGGCACTGCGATGGACCAGCCTGAACTACCGGACGCTGTTCCGCTTCAAGGTCGATAAAGGTGTCTAGGGGCCAAGCCCCGACGTAGCGCGCGTCACATTTCACGGTCATCGGATCTTACCGTTCGGTGATATGCGCACAGGCGATTTGCCCCGTACTAGGTGGAATAGTGGCGAAAGTAGCGGGAAGACAGGGTTTTTCACCCCAGAGCTTGGGTGGCGGCCTGGAAGTCAGGGCCGGGACGACACAGATACGGCCGGATAAGCAACGCATGCTGCGCGCCTAGGAGTTGTCGTCAAATGTCACGCCCACATCAGCAGCGATGCGAGGGTGACGGCGGCTTGGTAGGACTCGGCGGTCTTGTCGTAGCGGGTGGC
>NZ_JBEXTS010000024.1:0-102867 GCF_040628815.1 Streptomyces sp. NPDC006140
CCCCGGGGGGGCGGCCCCCACGCCGGGGCCGGTCGCCCGGCCGCGGATCCGGCCGGGCGACCGCGCTAACGGCGGACCACGGGCGCCTCGCTGCGCGAGACGGGGGGCTCGCTTCCGTCCGCAGCCCCGTCGGACGCGGCTGCGGGCGAGTCACCCGGGGTCCCTTCCGTCAGCTCGAGCCTGGGAAGAGAACGGTCGAGCCAGGCGGGCATCCACCAGTTGTAGTGCCCCAGCAGGCGCATCAGCGCCGGCACCAGGACGACGCGGACGAGGGTGGCGTCGAGGAGCACCGCGACGGCGAGAGCGAAGCCCATCTGCTTCACTTCGGAGACCTTCGTCAGCATGAACGCGGCGAAGATCACGACCATGATGGCCGCGGCAGCGGTGATCACCTTGGCGGTGTGCGCCACCCCTTCGATGACGGCTCTGCTGTTGTCCTGGGTGCGGCCCCACTCCTCCTTCATCCGTGAGATGAGGAACACCTCGTAGTCCATGGACAGGCCGAAGAGGATGACGAAGGTGAGCAGGGGCAGGTACGCCTGGATGAAGCCGGTGCTGCTCACGTCGAACAGTGAGCCTCCGATTCCCTCCTGGAACACCAGGGTCAGCAGCCCGAACGCGGCACCCACCGACAAGAGGTTCATCACGATGGCGCTGAGCGGAAGCAGGACGCTGCGGAAGGCCAGCAGCAGCAGGACGAAGGACAGACCGAGAACGACGAGCAGGACGAGCGGCGTCGAGCGTTCCACCTCCTCGGAGATGTCCACCGTCTGCCCGCTCAGCCCGCCCACGTAGGCGGAGAGGCCCGGCGCTGCACCGATCGTCTCCGGCACGGCAGTCTGCCTGATCCAGTGCACGAGCGAGACGGACTCCTCGCTGTCGGCAGCGGAGCGGGACATCACCAGCATGGCTGTCGTCCGCGTGTCGGGACTCACCAGCCGTTCCAGCGCGCCGTCGGAGTCGGCTGCCACGGCCGCTCGCAGCGTGGCGGCGTCCGCGGTGCCGCCCTGGTCGCGAAGCACATCGCTCAGCGAGACGACGTCGGAGACCTCAGGATGGTTCCGGAGCCGTTCGGAGAACCGCTCCAGGGCGTCGAGTTCACGGTCGCCCAGCCGGCCTTCCGGCGTATGGACGACGATCTGCAGCGGAGTGGCGGCACCGGGGACGAACTTGTCGTCGACGAGTTCATAGCCCTTGCCGGCCGGAGCGTCGGAGACGGCTGACGCCCCCACGTCGAACCCGAGCTTCAGCTGGGAGACCGGGACGATCGCGAGTACCAGCACCACACTGGTCAGGCCACCGATGAGGACGGGACGCCGCATGACCACGCCCGTCCAGCGCGCCCACATCGAGCGGCTGGTGTCCGTCCGCTCCAGCGCCCGCTTCAGGCCCGGGACCGCGAACCGGTTGATGCGTGTGCCCAGCAGGCCGAGCACGGCGGGCAGCAGGGTGACGGCGACGACGAGCATCACCGCCACAGCGATCATCACGCCGAGGGCCATGGTCCGGAACACCGGTGCGCGCACGACCATGAGGCCCGCCACCGAGATGACGACCGTGCACCCGGAGAAGAGCACCGCCTTGCCCGCGGTGGCCATGGTCGCGCCCACCGATGCCGGGACATCGCCGTTCCGGGCCGCCAGTTCCTCACGTTGCCGGGTCACGGCGAACAGGCAGTAGTCGATGCCGAGCGCCAGACCCAGCATGGTCACGACCGCCTGGACGAACACGTCGAAGCCGACCAGACCGCTGAGGGCACCCAGCACACCGAACGTGGTGAGCAGCGCGACCACGCCCAGCACGAGGGGCAGGCCGGCCGCCAGCACGGTGCCGAAGGCGAGGAGCAGCACCACCAGGGCGATGGGCAGGCCGATGGACTCCGCCTGCGCGATGTCCTTGTCCTGTTGCTCGACCACCGCCGCGTTGAGCGCGCTGGGTCCGGTGAGGTAGGCGCGTACCGGGGCGTCGGCGGTCAGGTCGTCGAGCGTGTCCTGCAGCACGGGGACCGTGTCCTGCCGGTCCCGCTCGTCGCCGCCGAGTCCGATGGGGGCCGCCACCGTCCGGCGGTCGGACGAGTACAGGGCGGGGTTCTCGGCCGTGTAGGGGTTTTCCACCTCCACGACGCCGTCCTGCCTCTGTAACGCGCCGAGGGTCTCGGTGACCGCCTGCCGGTACGCCCCGGAGTCCGCTCGCAGCGTCGACGAGTCGAAGACGACGAGGGCGTCCTCGGTGACGGGTGTGTCGAACTGTTCGGTCAGGAGAGCCTCGACCCTGGCAGAGTCCGACCCTTCCACCTTGAGAGACGAACCGGTGAGGCTGTCGGTGAACCGCGGCAGCAACAACCCGGCTCCCACGAGGACGATCACCCAGGCCACGACGACTTTCCACGCGTGGCGCGCACACCACGCGCCCCAGCGGTAAAGCACTGGCCGGTCGACGCCCGGGGCTCCTTCCGATGCCATGAGAACTCCCTAGACTGACTGGTCGGTCGAGTCAGCATAACCATCGACCGACCAACCGGTCTAGAGTTGACCGCGAGCACGCAGGCACCACGGGACGAGCCGAGGAGATCACCATGGGCACGGCACAGGGGCGGGAGACCCCCACCGGGAGCGAAGAGCGCAACGCCGCGCGCCTCAGCGCCAGGCGCACGCAGATCCTGGACGCCGCGACGTCCGTCTTCGCCGGCCTCGGCTATCACGGCTCCCGTATGGACGACATCGTCCGGGCCTCCGGCCTGAGCAAAGGCGCCATCTACTGGTACTTCAAGAGCAAGGAGGAGATCGCCGTCGAACTCGTCCGACAACTCCTCCACGGGGAAGAAGAAGCCCTGACGAGCGCAGAGCCTGCGGAACGGGATCCCGGCGCACGGCTCAGCGCCATGGCGGACGACTTCGCCCGGAGCCTGCGCGAAAACCCGGCCCGGGCTCCGCTGGCCCTCGAACTCCTCTCGCTGGGCCAGCGCATCCCCGCGATCAAGCAGCACTTCACCGACTATCACGCGACCTATGTCGGCGTACTGAGCGACCTGTTGCGCGCCGCGTCCGGAGGCAACGCCCCGGAGCGCGAGATCACGGCCGGCGCGCTCGCCCTGGCGGCGATGGTCGACGGCTGGGCGCTGCACGAGGCCCTCATCACCTCACCCCCCGCCCACCGTGAGGGCTTGGGCGAGGCGGTCGCCGTCCTCGTGAACGGCCTGCGGCGCGAGCGCTGAGTCCAGCCCCGAAACTCACCTTTGACCGACTGGTCGGTCGAGCTTAGGATGCCTTCGGCGGCAACGCCATAACGGGGTATCGGGGGACGGTGTGTGCCATCGCGTTGTCTACCGGCGGATCTTATACAGCCGGCTATCGGTTACCAGTCAGTACGCCCAAGGCTGCGCTCCACGGACACATCCGGAACAGCGAAGACGTCTGGCACCGATGGCCCCGGACAATCCGGGCGGGCCCTGCGGACATACACACCCCGTCCCGCTCGGCCGGGTGTGCTGAATGTGGTCCACACGTAGGCTCTGCATGCGGCTGAGCATCGTGGTCCTCGCCTTCATGACGGCGTGGAAGACACTGATCACACACTCGGCGATCCCTCATCCGGTCGGCGTCACGGTGTCTGCGAAAACGGCGGTTCACTCGGCAGAACCGGCAGTGACCGCGGTGGGGGATGACGAGAGGGCTCACGTGGGTGGCGATCAGCCCACCCCCACGCTTTCCATTCCCCACCACTTGGAAGACCTGCGGGTCCTTCGCAAGAATGCTCACCCTTCCGGCCGATTCAACGGCCTACCCGATACGGGCGCATCCGACAAGTGCGCCGCCTTCACTGCGACAGCGCTGAACTTCGATCCGCACGAGCCGTTCTCCGCCGGACCGCCGGCGACCGGGCCGCCGCCCTTGATCCTGTCTGCTCTGCTCCGTGCCCGCCTTCAAAGCTGGCGTATTTAGCTGCCTCGTGTCTCGCGCTCGCGCAGACCGGGGATCAGCCGATCCGAGGCCTGCCAATCGTCGAACACAACGACCGAGGGGGCAGTGCAGTATGAGGAACACCACGGGGCATCCAGAGGCAAGGCGCACCAACACGAGGCAGCAGCACGTCCGCGGCAGGAACTCGAGAAAGGCACTGTTCATCACGTGCACCGAAGCCGCTTTCTCACCGGTGACACTGACCCGCATCGGCCCGGACAGGCTCTTCGAACTCCGCAACCTTGGAAACATCGTCCCCAAGAGCGGAGCCAACATCATCTCCAGCGACGTGGCCGCCATCCAGTACGCACTCCGGGACCCCGGCCTGAGGGACGTCATCATCTGTGGCCATTCCGGGTGCACGGCCGTGTCCTTTCTCATCGACCGCCGCAATACCTCTCTCCCCTCAGCGGTCAAACGCTGGCTGACGACCGCGAATTCACGGACGGCGTGTGAAGATGCGGCAGGGACGGGTTCCCGAGGCGCCCCGAGCCGAATGCAGATCGACACCGCAGCACGCGCCCACCTCGCGGTGCAAATGGCCAACCTGCTGGAGTACCCGACCATGGCGGAACGACGGGCCACCCACGCATTACGCCTGCACGCCTGGTTCTACAACGAGGCAGGGCAGGTCGAATCGCTGCCCCCGCAGGACTACCTCAGCTCCATCGCGTAGGAAGCCGGGGTCGACACCGCCGGTGCCGTGGTCGGCCCGTGTACGGCACGGGCCGACCAGCTGTCGGACGTACCTAGCGCTTCGTCAAGTCCTTCCGGCCGCAGGCGATCCCGTCCCCGTTCCGGTCCAGGCGCAGTGGGTCGTCCCTGCCGTTGACCTTCAGGCGGCCGTAGTCGTTCGCCTTGAGCCACTCGCAGCGGGCCGCCGTCGTCTTCTTCACCTCCGCGGGGAAGTCCGTCGGCACGCAGACGTTGATCGAGCCGTAGTGGCGGTCGCAGCCGGAGATGGTCGGGCTGACCTTCTGCGACACCCGCTTCTTGCCGGGCTTGGCCACCTTGCCCGTGGGCTCGTCCGCGAAGTCGTGGACGTGGGCCGAGGCGTCCGTCGCCTTGAGGGCCTGCGGGCCCTGGAGGTGCACCCACTTGGCCACCGACGGGACCCCGTTGGCGTCGACCGCGAAGAGCATGTACCAGCCGGGCGGCGCCAGGTTGGGGTTGCTCGTGACGTTCAGGTCGACGTTGTTGCCGTCGACCGACAGCGGCAGGTCCACGAACCGCTGGTTCGGGTCGGAGGAGTGGGTGACGGCGGCCGGGCGGATCAGCTCGGCCTTGGCGATGGGCCGGTCGACGGTGATCCGCTGGGTGTCGCCGTAGGTCCACTCGGTGTCGATCAGCGAGGTGATCGTCGGGCGGGGGCCCTTGAACAGGTAGGGCGGGCTGTAGACCGACACGTCGTGGTTCCAGGAGCCGTTGCCCGGGTTGTCGCCGGTCGTCATCACACGGCCGTCGGGCAGCAGGAACGCCGAGGAGTGGTAGCCGCGGGCCTCGGGGTCGACGGCCACCGGGTCGAACGTCTCCGACTCGGGGTCGAAGATCGACGTCTCGTAGACCGGGTTGGCGCGGTTGTGCAGGGCGCCGCCCGTCTCCAGCACCTTGCCGTCGGGCAGGAGCACGGCGGAGACGTACATCTTGCCCTGGTTCCCGGTCTGCGGGACCGGGCCGTTGCCGAGGTCGACCGTGCCCTGCGGGATCGGCGGTCCGGCCACGTAGGAGGGGTTGGGCTGCTTGAGGTCGATGATGTCGGTCAGGCGGTTCGCCTCCGGGTTGGAGTCGATGTTGCCGCCGCCGAGGGTGAGGACCTTCTGGTCCTGCGCCGGGGGCAGCAGCACGCTGGCCGACTGGTCGCGCTCGTCCTTGTTCCGCAGGCCGGGCACCTGGGTGGTGGTGTTGGCGTCGTAGTCGTAGATCGCCGAACCCGTGCCGGGGATGTTGTTGCCGAAGACGTGGCTGCCCGAGTAGAAGAGGCGGCCGTCCTGCATGAGGATCATCGACGGGTACAGGCCCCAGTACGACCAGGTCTGGTTGACCTTCCACAGCGGCTGCCACTGCTGCTCGGCCTCGGAGAACAGCTCGGCGGCGACCGAGCCGGTGGAGTCCTCGCGCAGGCCGCCGAAGGAGATGACGTCGCCGTTGCCGAGGATCGTGGCCGACGGGTACCAGTGGCCGTCGTTCATGTCGTTGGTCCTGGTGTAGGTCTCGGTCTCCGGGTCGAAGATGTACGAGTCCTTGTAGCCCTGGTAGCCGATCCGGCCGTCGGCGGAGGGGTAGCCCTTGTTGCCGCTCATCACCAGCACCCGGCCGTCCTGGAGCTGGACGTGCCCGGCGCAGAACATGTCCTTCGGCGTGGGGATGACCTTGTAGGAGCCGTTCGCCGGGTCGTAGACGGCCGAGGTGAAGGTGCCCGCCTCGAACATCGACTCGTCGTTGCCGGAGCCCGCGATCAGCAGCACCTTGCCGTTGTGCAGGACGACCGAGTGCATGGAGCGGACCGGGTTCTGCGTGGGGAGGACGTCCCACTTGCCGTTGGCGCACTGCTCGGCGGTGCCCGTGCACTGCGGCGGCAGGACCGGGTCGGGGACCTGGTCCATCGTGTAGTCGTCGGTGGTGGCGGAGCCGGTGCCGTAGACCGAGACGCCCCAGGAGATGCGGTCGGTGCCGGCCGGGACCTCGGGGGTGCGGACCGTCGCCTCGGTCCAACTACCCGCCAGGTCCAGTGTCTTGAGGTCGGTCCAGTACTGCCAGCCGGCCGTGGTGTCGTGCCGGAACAGCGTGATCGCCGCGTCGGGGGTCGTCGTCTTGTACCAGAGGCCCAGGTCGTACTGCTTGCCCGGCGCCACCACCGGGGCGCAGTCGGCGGACTCGGTGATCAGCGCCTTGCGGTCGCCCTCGACGCGGCGGGTCAGCTCGACCTTCATGGCGTTGGAGCCGGTGTGCGCGTCGGCCGTGGTGGTGAAGGTGAAGTCGTTGTCGCCCCAGCCGGACTTCTCCCAGCAGTACGGCATGTCGCCGGTGCCCGCGGTCTCGAAGCCGGGGTTCTTGATGAGGTTGGCGGCGGAGGCGGACTGGGGTGCGGTCAGCAGGAGGCCGGCCGTGAGCGCGCCCACGCCGGCGAGTGCGGTTCTTCTCCGGTACTTGTTCACACGGCTCTCCTCGCGGTGCGGCCGTCGCGCACGGGCTTCTCACCGGCCCGGCGCGGCAGGTAGACCAGCGCTTCGGTCGCCACGAAGCGCAGGACGAACGTCGTCACCAGCGCGAGCGCGGTGGCGGACAGCACGCCCAGGTGCAGCTGGTGCACGAACACGGCGATCAGCGGGATGCGCAGCACCAGATCGGCGTTGGCGAGCAGCGCGAACCGCCCGGCCCGGTCCCACCAGCGCCGGTGCCGGCGCCGCTCGCGGAACAGCAGGTGCTCGATGAGCACGAAGTTCCAGGCGACGCCGAGCTGGTTGGCGAGGATCTCCGCCGGTACGTAGTGCATGCCGGCGGCGGTCAGCGCCCACAGACCGAGCAGGTTCGGGACGAAGCCGGTCAGCCCGATCAGGCCGAAGCCGATCATCCGCGCGACCGGCGAGGCGGCGCGCAGCCCGGCCAGGTGCCGCAGGAAGCGCAGGCCCTCCTGCGCGGTCGACTTGGACTCCCCCGCGAAACGGTCCTGGAAGACGAACGGCACCTCGGTGACCGTGCGCGGGCGGCTGCGCACGGCCAGTTCCAGGAGGATCTTGTAGCCGAGCGGCTGGAGCACCTCGGCGGTGACCGCGCTGCGGCGGATCGCGAAGAAGCCGCTCATCGGGTCGCTGATGCCGTGCAGCCGGCGTGGGAAGAGCGCCTTGGTCAGCCAGGTCGCCCCGCGTGAGACGGCCACGCGGTAGCTGCCCGCGAGTCCGGCCCGGCTGCCGCCCTTGATGTACCGGGAGGCGACGACCAGCCCGGCGTTGGCCCGCTCGCCGGTGGCGACCAGGTCGGGCACGAGGGACGGCGGGTGCTGGCAGTCGCCGTCCATGACGACGATCCAGTCGGAGGTGGCCGCCTTCAGGCCCTCGACGACCGCGCCGCCGAGCCCGCCCACCGGCTCCTCGCGGTGCAGCACGGTCACAGGGAACGGGCAGTCCTGCGCCGCCTTCTCGATGACCTCGGGCGTGTCGTCGGTGGAGTCGTCGACGAACAGGACCTCGCAGGGCAGCCGGGCCGGGACGGCCTCGGTGATCTGGCGCAGCAACTGCCGTACGTTCGCCGACTCGTTGAACGTCGGTACGACGATGGTGACGGCGCCCGGTTCGGGAATCTCGGCGGTCTCGACGACCTCGCCGGGGACGGTGGACTCCTGGCTCATCGCGCGCCTCCGGCGGACGTCTGTATCTGGCGGATCTCGATGCGGTCCGGGCCGGTGCCGAAGGTGGCGACCGGTTCCGAGTGCTCCATGGCGGCCTTGACGTTGGGCAGGTCGGCCGCGTCCCGCCGCACGGTCGGGGAGGCGACGACGTAGTCCAGGTCCTTCCAGCCGCGCGGCATCGTCTTCGTCACCGCCGGGTCCAGGTCGGCTTTGTAGAACCAGATGACGCCGAGTCCGGGCTCGTAGCCCTGGTGCACGAGGTCCAGCCAGAGGGCGTCGTCGACCAGCACGCGGGTGCGCTCCGGGTTCTCCACCTCCGTGGCGAGCCACTTCGAGGCGGCCTTGTAGGGGGCGTTGGCGTCGGTGGTGACGGCCGTGCGGGCGCCGTCGTACCAGTGCGGGACGACGTAGGCGCCGGCGGCCAGGGCGAGGACCGTGGCGAGCGCGTACCGGCCCACGCTGACGTACCGTTTCTCCGCCTCGGAGCGCCAGCGGCTCAGCACCGCGTGGGCGACGGAGGCGGTGCCTCCGGCGAGGACGAGGGCGAGGAACGGCAGGGCCTGGATGACGTACATCGCGGGCAGGTAGCCGTTCGGGCGCAGCGCCAGCGCGGCGAGGATCGCGACGGCCAGGGCGGGTCCGGCCAGGGCGCGGGCGGTGACCGACCAGCGCCAGGTGGCGAGCAGCAGCAGGGCGCCCGCGAGGCCGCCGAGGGGCAGGATCTTGTCGTAGTACAGCCACGACTGGAGCACGCCCCAGGAGCCGGAGCCCTGGTCCAGGATGAAGCCCGAACCGGGCCGGGTCATCTGGTACTTGACGCCGTCCCAGAGGGAGACGTGCCCGCTGCCCGGCAGCAGCTCGCCCTTGAGCAGGGCGAACAGGGGGTAGGAGAAGCCGATCAGGGCGCAGGCCGTGACGGCGCCGGTGAGGGCGAACTTGCGGGTGTCCTTGTGGCTGTGCCGCCACATGGTGAGGAACAGGGCGGGCAGGACGACGAGCATCGTCTCCTTGGTGAGGACGGCCGTCGCGGCCGCGATGCCCGCGCCGAAGTGGTGCCAGAGGTGGCGGCTCGGGGAGGCGGCCAGCGTGAAGGCCAGCAGCGTCCACATCACCGCGAGGTTGTCGAGGAAGATCTCCCGCTGGAGGACGACCGCGAGCGGCGAGAGGCCGAAGAAGACCATGCCGAGCGCGGCGGCCCAGCGGGGCAGGGCGAGACGCCGGCCCAGCACGTAGACGAGGACCGCGCTGATGCCGCTGATCACCAGCATCGCGGCGCGCATGGTGCCCACGGTCATCGACTCGGGGCTGATCAGCGCGGGGATCCAGGTCAGTACGGCGATCTGGATCCAGCCGAGCGGCGGGTGGTCGTACCAGTAGGTGTAGTGGGCCAGGCCGTTGCCCTGCTGGACCGACCAGGCCTGGGCGAGGTAGGTGCCCTCGTCGTCGCTGAGGGCCGGGTAGTCGGCGATGTTCCAGCCCTGCACGACGAGGATCGCCACGAGGAGGACACCGCACAGGAGCAGGTCGGAGCGGGAGGAGCGCAGCCGGCTGGGCGGCTCGACGCGTCGGTGCGCACCGGTGCGGGGCGCGGGCCCGCGCTGCGCGGGGATCTTCGGGGTGGTCGCCGCGGGAAGGGTGGAGGTCACGCGGGAACGTCCTCTCGGGTCTCACGGCTGGCTTCGGCCCGGGTGAGGTGCGCGCCGACGTGCGTGGTCAGCTCCCAGTCGTTGCGGCCGCGCTGCTCGCGCCAGACGGCACGGACGGCCGCCCCGGCGAGCAGGACCTGGTAGAAGGGGCCGCCCAGGATCAGCTTCAGGTAGTGCGCGAAGCGGACGCGCAGGCCGTACTGCTTGCCGAAGTCGTGCAGTCCCACGATCTCGAAGACGAAGGTGACCAGGGCGGTGACGGCCGGCAGGAAGGTGATGAAGGCGATGCCGACGGGCACGTCCAGGAAGAGCGCGATCGCCACGTTGAGCGGGATGATCAGGCCGGTGAAGGCCTGCATGAACGGCGTCATCAGGGTGTAGCGGGCGAGGAGGCGCTGCCCGAGGGTGGGCAGTTGCTTCCAGTCCTTCTTCCGGTACACCTGGAGGAACCCCTGGTTCCAGCGGGTGCGCTGCTTCAGCAGGGACATCAGCGAGCCCGGGGTCTCTTCCCGGGTCACCATGTCGGAGTCGTAGGCGACGACGACCTTCTTGCCGACGCTGGACAGGCGGACGCCCAGGTCGCAGTCCTCGGCGAGGCAGTTCGGGTCCCAGCCGCCGGCTTCCCGCAGGACGCCGGTGCGGACGAAGACGGTGTTGCCGCCCAGCGGAATGAAACCTTTCTGCGCGTGCAGGTGGAGCCGCGAGCGGAACCAGAAGAAGTACTCCAGGCAGTTGCGCAGGCTGTACCAGCTGGAGTGGAAATTGATCAGCTGCACCCCGCCCTGGACGACGTCGGCGCCGGTGGTGCGGAAGGCGTGGTCGACGTGCGCGAGCAGCTCGGGGTGGACCTGGTCCTCCGCGTCGAACACGCCGACGACGTCACCGCGGCAGTGCGGCAGGGCCGTGTTCATGGCCTTCGGCTTGTTCTTCTTCTCGTGCGTGTCGACGACGACGCGGACCCGCCGGTCACGCGCGGCGGCCACCTCGGCCACGGCGGTGGTCTCCGGGTCGTCGTGCCCGACGATCACGATGATCTCGAAGTCGGTGTGGCTCGACTCCAGCAGGCGCTGGATCGTGTGGTCCAGCACCGCCTGTTCGTGCCGGGCGGGCAGCAGCAGCGAGAAGGAGACGTGCTCGTCCCCGTCCGGACTGCTGAACCGGGTGGAGGCGAGCACTTCCGGCGTGCGCCAGGCGTGCATCTGCCACCACAGGGTGAACGCCGCCATCCAGAACAGGGCCAGTGAAACGGCAGCGATGAAGACAGACGTCAGCAAACAGATCCCCCCAGATCCAAGAACCCCCTGTCGCGACCGTCCCATCCGTCGCGGCACTGTGCAGAGATTAAGGGGGAACTGTGAAGTCTGGGGGCTGTTCCGATAAAGAGCGTGTTTCCGTTGATTCGCGACTTCAGTCGCTCAAGACCGCACGCAACCGGTCAGCTTCGGTCGTCGGGGCGTCGCATGTGAAGTTACGGCAGACGTACGCGGCCGGTTCACCGCCGACCAGCGGACGGTCCGCGAGCAGCGGGAACTCGTCGCTCTCCGGGGCGCCGACGGCGACGACCGCGCCCGGCGCCGTGCCCAGGAGCGCCGTGCGGTGCAGGACCCTCGTGCCCTCGTGACCGAGGGACGGCCCGACGATCGCGACCTCGCGCGGCCCGTCCAGCACGGCCTCGGCGACGGCGAGCCCCCAGCCGATGAAGCGGGGCACGCGCGGCCCGAGCGCCTTGACGACGCCGAGGGCCTTCTCGGCGGCCGTGCGGTGGGGCACGGAGCCGGTGTGCGCGGCGTAGCTCAGCAGGGCGCCGGCCGCCGCGGTCCAGCCCGAGGGGGCGGCGTTGTCGGTCGGGTCCTGCGGGCGGCGGATCAGCCGCTCGGCATCCGCCGCAGTGTCGAACATCACGCCCGACTCCGGGTCGGTGAAGCGGGCCAGGACGTGGTCGAGCAGGAACCCGGCGAACTCCAGCCAGACACCCTCGCCGGTGACCGAGGCGAGCGCGAGGAAGCCCTCCGCCACGTCGGCGTAGTCCTCCAGGACACCCGCGTTGGCGCCCGCGTGCCCGTCCTTGCTGGTGCGGGTGAGGCGGGCCTGCTCGTCCAGGTGCAGCCGGACCAGGAGGTCGGCGGCGGCCACGGCGGCCTCGACGAGGTCGGGCCGGTCGAAGTAGGCGCCGGTCTCGGCGAGCGCGGCGATCGCCAGGCCGTTCCAGGCGGCGACGACCTTGTCGTCCCGGCCGGGCGCGGGCCGCTCGGCCCGCTGCGCGAGCAGGCGCTCCCGGATCGAGGCGACCTTCTCGGCATCGAACAGCTCCTCCTGCTGCGGCAGTTGGAGGACGGACTGCCCGTGCTCGAAGGTGCCCTCCTCGGTCACGCCGAAGTACCGGGCGGCGAATTCGCCGTCCTGCTCGCCGAGCGCCTCGCGCAGTTGCTCCGGCGTCCACACGTAGTAGGCGCCCTCGACGTGCTTGCCGGTGCCGTCGTCGCTGTCGGCGTCGAGCGCGGAGGCGAACCCGCCCTCGTTCGTGCGCAGTTCGCGCACCATGAAGTCGGCCGTCTCCAGCGCCACCCGGCGGGCCAGTTCCGAGCCGGTGGCGCGCCAGAGGTGGGCGTAGACCCGGCACAGCAGGGCGTTGTCGTACAGCATCTTCTCGAAGTGCGGCACGATCCAGTCGCGGTCGACGGAGTAGCGGGCGAAGCCGCCGCCGAGCTGGTCGTAGATGCCGCCGCGGGCCATGCGCTCGCAGGTGTCGCCCGCCATCTGCAGGGCGCCCTCGGCGCCGGTGCGGGCGTGGTGGCGCAGCAGGAACTCCAGCACCATGGACGGCGGGAACTTCGGCGCCCCGCCGAACCCGCCGCGCTGCGGGTCGTACTCCCGGGTCAGCCCGAGCAGCGCCTGCGCGAGTTCCTGCTCGCCGGGGGTCTGCGCGTCGCCGTAGGAGATCTCGCGGCCCGCCAGGTCGCGGACGATCTTCCCGGCGACCTCGGTGACCTCCTCCCGCCGCTCCGCCCAGGCCTGGTGCACGCCCTGGAGCACCTGGCGGAAGGACGGCATGCCCTGGCGGGGGGCGGGCGGGAAGTACGTGCCGAAGTAGAAGGGTTCGCCGTCGGGGGTGAGGAAGACGGTCATGGGCCAGCCGCCCTGCCCGGTCGCCGCCTGCACGGCCTCCATGTAGACGGCGTCGACGTCGGGCCGCTCCTCGCGGTCGACCTTCACGCTCACGTAGTGCGCGTTGAGGTAGTCGGCGGTCTCCTGGTCCTCGAAGGACTCGTGGGCCATGACGTGACACCAGTGGCAGGCGCTGTAGCCCACGCTCAGGAAGACGGGGACATCGCGTCGGCGGGCTTCTTCGAACGCGTCCGCCTCCCACGGCCACCAGTCGACGGGGTTGTCCGCGTGCTGGAGGAGGTACGGGGACGTGGCTCGGGCGAGTCGATTGGGCATGCCTCCATCCTTACGCACCCGCCCGCGCCCCGCCCACGCGCCACGGGACGGCCCACGGGCTGGTTTGCCGTCCGCCGCGGGGCCGCCGTAGGTTGCTCGGTGGTCGGCATGGGCTCGAAGACGCGTCGTGATGTGGCCTCGTAATGGGTTCTGCAAACAGGGGGACGCGTGTTCGGATCAGTGAGGCGCTTCGACTTCGTCACCCACCGTGATGTTCCGGTCGCCGTACCGTGACCGTGCGTTGGTGGCTGGCTGATGTGAAGTTCGTGAACGTGCTGGCGGTCGTCACGCTGCTCGGGGGCACGGCGTGGACGCTTCCACCGCTGATCCGGCAGCGCTTCCGGGCGCCCCTGCGGCTGCACCTGTGCCTGTCGCTCCTCCTGCTGGGCACCGGGAACGTGCTGAGCCAGCTGTGGGACACGGCACTGCTGGACGGCCTGCTCTTCACCGGGGCCACGAAGCTCGCGTACAACCTGGCGTTCTTCACCGGGCTCTGCCTCATGGTCGGCTTCCTGCGCGAGCGTCCGCTGCAGCGCCGGACGCTGTGGACGAGGCCGGAGGTGGTGATGTGCCTGTCCTGCTTCACGGCGATGGTCCTCGTGACCGCGCTGATGCCGCCGCGCCTGCGCGACCACACCTTCACGCTGCCCTACCTGGACGACTGGCGGGTGCGCGCCTTCTACGACATCGGCGGTGTCTATCTGGTCTTCGGGTACGCCGCGTGCGGGGTGCTCGCCGCGTGGCACGCCCGGCGCGGCCGGCTGATGCGGCAGGTGTCCCTGAGCATCGTCTCCGTCGGCCTGCTCGCGCTCTCCCTCAGCTGCGTCCTGCGGATCCTGTGGGTCAACTGCCGTGCCTGCCGCGGGTACGGGCACCACTTCACCTATGCCAACATCTTCCTCCTCGGCCAGGTGGCCACCATCGCGGTGTGCGCCGGGCTGAGCATCCCGTGCTTCGCGAGCGCCGCCCAGTTCCTGCGGGAGCGCGCCGTCCACCGGAGCCGGTTCCGCGAGCTGGCCGAGCTGTGGCAGCGGCTCGTCGCCTTCTACCCCGAGCTGGTCCTGGACCAGCCCCGGGGCCGCCGGTGGCTGCCGCCGCTGGACTACACCTCGGCCGTGTACCGCAGATACGTGGAGTGCCGGGACGGCCTCACCCGGCTCAGCCCCTATCTGCACCTCGCCTCCGAGGAGGCGGCGTCGCGCGGGGCGGCCGGGGAGAACGCCGGGGCGGCGACCGGGCCGGACCTCGTGCGGCTGGTGGACCGGGCCCTGCGACTGCGCGGTGAGGCGGACCGTGCCGGTACCGCGGCGCCGGCGACCCCGGCGTTCCTCGCCCCGGGAGCGGGCCACGACACCGACTACGAGAGCGATCTGGCCGGCCTCATGGCGCTCTCCCGCGGGCTGCGGGAACTGCGTTCCGCTTCAGGGGCGGACGCCTCCCACGGCGTCCCCTCCTGAGCACCGCCCGCCCCGTCAGGCCGTGGGCACCGGCTCCGTCCCGCCGTCCTCGGCCGGCGTACGAGCGGCTCCGGGGCGTACCTGCGCTGGTGCGACGACCACCGCTTCGGCCGGCCCCCGGGGCGTGCGCTCGCGGGGCCGGGCCCAGCGGCGCATGACGGGACGTTCGACGCACACCATCAGCAGCCAGCCCAGCGCCAGCGTGACGAGCAGCAGGACGAGCAGTTCGAGCACGCCGCCGACCAGCCCGTAGGTCCGGTCGTGCAGCACGTAGGTGCGGCCGTAGTAGAGGACGACGTACTGGGCGAGGTAGAAGCCGAAGGACACCTCCCCCAGCCACCGCATCACGCGGCCGCTCAGCAGGGTGCGCTCGCCGCGGATGTCGGCCGTGGCCACCGCGCACACCAGCACACCGACCGGGACGATGGTGGCCACGGTGAACCCGTACAGGAACGGCACGTTCAGCGCCAGCGCGTAGCCGCCCACGGCCAGCGCGAGCGCGCCGGCGAGGGGAACGCGCGGGAACCGGCCCGCCAGGACCAGCCGGGCCAGCAGCATGCCGAGGACGAACTCGAAGAGGCGGCCCGGGGGGAAGTTGTAGCCGAGCCAGAACTGGAGCGAGGAGATGGGGAATCCCTCGGGGGTGCGCGGCTGGGCCGGCACCAGCAGGTCGACGGCGATCTCCAGGGCGACCATGCCGGCCACCATGGCAGCGGCCCACACCCACAGCCGCTCCGTCCGGATGCGCCGCACCGGCCCGATGAGGAACGGGAAGAGCAGGTAGAACAGCAGCTCGCTGCAGAGCGACCAGCTCGGTGCGTTGACGCTGATGTAGATGTCGTGCTGCGGGAACCAGGAGTGGACCAGGAACAGGTTCGGCAGCCACGCGGTGAGCGGGGTCGCCGCCCCGGCGAAGAGCAGCATCGCCAGGGCCCACATGGCGATGTGGTTGGGGAAGATCTTGAGGAGCCGGCGGCGCCAGAACCCGGTGACCGTGTCGTCCCGTCGGCTCGACCAGGTCAGGACGAAGCCGCTCAGCACGAAGAAGAAGGAGACCCCCATCCAGCCCGCCTTGCTGAACAGCCACTGGAATCCCTCGGCCAGGCCGCGGTCCGCGAAGGGGTTCGTCAGCGGCTCGAAGAAGGAGGAGTGGAAGAAGAAGACCAGGACGGCCGCGATGAAGCGCAGGCCCGTCAGCGACGGCAGGGGTGCCGGGCGTCTGACCGGGTCCTCAAGGGGGGCACGGCCGGGACGGGGGCCGGGCGGGGCGTGGAGTGGTGCGGTCACGGCAACTCATTTCTCGGCGGTGCGGACGGCGAGCGGGCGGTCGTTCGCGGGAAGGACGGCCGGGGCGCGGCGGGCCGCGCGGCGCAGGGCGAGCACGAGCAGGGCGCCCGAGGCGGTGAGCGCGGCGGCCCCGAGGGGCACGGCACGGGTGCCGAGGCCGGAGTCGGTGAGGAGACCACCGATCCACGACCCGAGTGCGGCACCCAGCCCGAAGGCGGACATGTTGGCGGTGAGCGACAGCGTCGGCGCGTCGGCCGCCTCGGCGAGCACCTTGGTCTGGAGGCCGGGGATCAGGGCGAAGGTGGCGAGCGAGAACAGCACGAGGGCGAGGGCACCGCCCGCCGCGTGGGGCGCGAGGAGCCAGCAGAGCAGGCAGGCGGCCACCAGGATCCACGAGATCCGCCCCACCGCCCGGTCGACTCCGCGGTCCGCGTACCGCCCGCCGAGCAGATTGCCCACGATGGAGCCCGCCCCGTAGGCGAGGAGCACGGCCGGGACCCAGTGCCGCGGCAGGTGGCCGACGCCGGTCAGCAGCGGCACCATGTAGGTGATCAGGGTGAACATGCCGCCGGAGCACAGGACCGTGGCTCCGACGGTGCCCCAGACGGCCGGGCGGCGGAACACCCGCGCCTCATGGGCCGCCGTGACCGTCGGGGCGGGAGTGCCGGGGACCCAGGCGAGGATCAGGACGATGGCCACCGCGGCCAGCGCCGCGACGAGGGCGAACGGGGCCCGCCAGTCGTAGTGCTGGGCGAGGAAGGAGCCCATGGGGACACCGAGCACGGTGGCGAGGTTGATCCCGAGCTGAGTGGCCGCGACGGCGGCGCCCCCCTTGCCCTCGCCGGCCATGTCACCGGCGGTCACGACACACACCGCCATGAAGGTGCCGTGCACGACCGCGGTCAGCACCCGGCCCGCCATCAGCATGCCGAAACCCGACGCCAGGGCGCAGACGACGTTGCCCAGGACGAAGGCGGTCAGCAAGCCCACCAGCAACAGCTTGCGGGGGACGCGGGTGGTGAGCGCGGTGACCAGCGGGCCACCGACCACCATCGTCAACGCGTACGCGGTCACCAGCAGGCCGGCCGAGGCCAGGCTCACGCTGAGGTCGGTGGAGAGGTCGTCCAGCATCCCGCTGGGCGAGAGCTCCGCGGTGCCGACGCAGAAGATCGCGAGGATCAGCGCGGCGAGTCGGAACGGCATGGGGGCACCTTCGAATCGTGCGGGGTGTCGGTCACCACGCCCGGGCGGCGGGCGCGGGGGGCGGGGTCACGGCATCGGGTGGTCGCCGGATCAGGCGGCCACGGCGGCGGGGGCCTTGGCCCGCGAGCGGGACCAGCGGCGGACCAGCGGCTTTTCCACCCAGGCGTACATCGCCCAGGACAGCAGGACCGAGACGGCGCATTCGGCGACGACGAACGCGGCCACGGCCCAGCCGGACTCCAGTCCGGCGCCGAGCAGTTCCCGCGCCTCGGAGAGCACGATGAAATGCAGCAGGTAGAAGGCGAAGGAGACTTCGCCGGGCCAGGTCATCGCGCGGTTCGCGAACGGGGTCGGCCGGCCCGAGGCGTCGGCCAGCGCTCCGGCCGCGATCAGCAGCACGCACGGCACGAGACAGACCGCGCGCTGGGCGAGGAGGTAGGGCACGCCGGGGAGTTCGGCGACCACGTAGCCGGCCACCATCAGCAGGCCGGACCAGACGAGGCCGATGTTGCGCCAGCGGCCCAGCATGACAGCCCGGGCGACCAGGATGCCGAGCAGGAAGTCGAGCAGCCGGGACGGCGGGAAGACGTAGGCGAACCAGAGGTGCAGTCCGGAGACGCCGGGCTCGTTCGACATGTAGACGTCGCCCGCCGGAATGAAGGTGGTGGCCAGCCAGGGGGTGGCGAACACCCCGGCGATGACGCCCCCGATCCAGAACTTCAGCCGCTGCGGGGTGATCCGCCGGACCCCGGCGTGCAGCAGCGGGAAGCACAGGTAGAAGAAGACCTCCGTGGACAGCGACCAGCCCGGGGAGTTCACGGCGAAGTTGGTGGTGTAGTCCGGGACCCAGGACTGGAGCATGAAGAAGGTGGCCGCCGACCGCCACCAGGCGGTGCCGGACGCGATCAGCAGCATCGCGAGCGCCCAGGCGACGACGTAGTTGGGCACGATCTTGACGTACCGGCGGCGCCAGAACGACGTCCGCGGGTCGCCCTCGCGGGCGGACCAGGCGAGGACGAAGCCGCTGAGGACGAAGAAGAAGGTGACGCCGACGCCACCGGCCTGCTCGGTGAGGCGGGCGAAGAGGGTGGTGTTGGCGTCGCCGGCCATGAGCCAGTGGGCCGGCAGGGAGACGTGGAACAGGAAGACGAGCAGCGCCGCCGGGAACCGCATACCCGTCAGAGAGGGCAGCCGGACGGCCGGACCGCCGATCCTCGGTGCGTCGGTGCTCGGTGCGTCGGCGCCGGTGGGGACACCGGTGCTCGGTGCGTCGGCGCCGGCCGGGACACCGGTGCTCGGCGCGTCGGCGCCGGTCGGGAGCGTGTCGGCGGGTGTTGCGGGGCCGGGGGCCGTGTCCGCCGGCGGTATGAGTTCGGGCGGGGTGATCTGGGGCGTGGCCATGGGCGGGCGTTGTTCCTTCAGCTCGGATGGACGCGGCGGGCGGAGCGCGGTGGCGCGGCCCGGGCCGTACCGGGGCGGTGGCGGCCCGGGTGGGTTCGCCGCGGTGGGGTGCGGGCGGGCGCCGGGGTTGTCGCGGCCCGGGTGGGGCCGCCGCGGCGGGACGCGGGCGGGCCGGCGTGGTAGCGGCCCGAGTGGGTCCGCCGCAGCGCGACGCGGACGGGCCGGGGTGGCCGCGGCCTAAGCAAGTCCGCTGCAGCGGGACGCGGACGGGACGGGGCGGTCGCAGCCCGAGTGGGTCCGCCGCAGCGGGACGCGGACGGGGTGGCGGGCGGTGGGTGACGCTGCCGGGCCGCCCGCCCCGGGGCCCGCGCCGCCGGTGTCAGGCGAGGAAGTTCCGGATGGCGTCGACGAGTTCGTCCGGTGCCTCGGCCGGCACCAGGTGGCCGCTCTCGATCTCCAGGTAGGTGCTGCGGGGGATCGCCTCGTGCAGTTCCCGGGAATGGTCGACGGGGACGAGCTGGTCGTGGCGGCAGCCGACGACCAGGGTGGGGACGCCGATCGCGGGCAGCAGCTCCCGGATGTCGGCGTCCAGGCCGAGCTCGATCTGCCGTAGCGTCCCCTCGTTGACCTCGGCACCGCCCACGGCCGCGTCGAACGTCTCCGCGTCGAGGTCCGCCAGGAAGCCCGGGGTGAAGAGCAGCAGGCTGATGTAGTGCGAGTACAGCTCCGGGTCGAGGTCGGCCAGCCGGCGCCAGAGGGTGAACCCGAGACGCTTGCGCAGGTCGTCGTTGCGGGCCCAGCCGGCCACCAGCACGAGCCGGCGGACCCGCTCGGGGCGCCGGGCCGCGGCCATGACGGCGACGAGCGCGCCGAGCGAGAAGCCCACGACGTCGACGGGCTCGTCGGTCGCCTCGTCGGCGGCCCCGAGGACCTGGTCCGCGAGCTGCTCCAGCGTCAGCGGGCTGCCGTCGTCGACGGTGTCCCCGCTGCCCGCGTAGTCGGGAAGGATCACGGTGTGCCGGTCAGCGAACTCCTTGACCAGGTGACCGTAGTTGGTCTCGCCGGTGGCGCCGGTGCCGTGCACCAGGAGCAGACCGGGGCCCTGCCCCTCGGTGCGGTAGTGGACGGTCGTGCCGTCGACGGTGGTGCGGGGCATCTCATTGCCTTTCTCGGGTGGAGTGGCGGGGCCAGGGGCGCCGTCGGGCCGCCTCCCTCGCGCCAAGCATGCGCTCTATAAAAGCATGGCTGCCACTATATTAGCAACGCGCCTTCTTGAGACGCTTCAGTGCTCCTGTGAGCACAGTTCCGGGTGCCGGTCCCCGGGTTCCTGCGCCGCCGGCACGGGCCGCCGCACCAGGACCACCGCCAGCACCAGCGCCACGAGCGCGGTGGAGGTGACCGGCAGCCACAGCGACGAGTGGGCCAGCAAGGCGGCGCCCAGGGCCGAACCACCGGCGATCCCGATCTGGAAGCCGGTGACGTAGACCGAGGAGGCCCGGTCGGCGTCCTCGCCGGCCAGGCGCATCACACCCGTCTGGAAGACGGGCCCGGCCGCGGCGAACGCGCCGCCCCACAGGGCGACGGCGACCGCGGCCGCCGCGCCACGCGTGGTGGTGCCGTCCAGGGCCGAGGCGAGCGCCAGCAGCCCGATGCCCACCGCGAAGACCGCGATGGTCACGGCCGCCGTCCGCTGCGGGGCCGTGTCGTTGTGCCGGCCCACCAGGAAGGTGCCCACCGCCCCCGCGGCCCCGAAGACCGCGAGCAGCACGACCACCGCGGCGGAGGTGCCGGTGAGGTCGGCGACGAGCACGGCGAAGTAGGTGTAGCTCAGGAAGTGCGCGGTGATGAGCACGACCGCGACGGCGCACAGGGTCAGCACACGCGGCCAGGGCACCGCCGGCCGGCCGGGCTCCGGGACGGCCGGCCCCCGCGGTTCCCCGGCCACGGGCGGCCGGGGGTCGCGTCGCAGCCCGAGAGCCCAGACCAGCCCGAGCGTCACGGCGACGGTGGCCGCCGCGAGGACCAGTGCCGTGGCGCGCCAGCCGATCAGCTCGCCGATGAACGTGGTCCCCGGGCTGCCGAGGATCGCGGCCAGCGTGGAGCCGCCGAACACCGCCGCGGTGGCGGTGCCCACGCGCTCGCGCGGCACCAGCGTGGCCGCGGCCGGGGCGATCAGCGACCACAGCACCCCGTGCGTCAGGGCCGCGGCGACCCGGCTGACCACCATCATCGAGAAGCTGGTCGCGGCCGCCGCGAGCAGCTCGGCGACGACGAGGACGAGGAGGGAGACCACCAGGGCGGTGCCCCGGGAGACGCGGGAGGCCAGCGCGACCGTCGGCACCGTGACGACGGCGGCGACCACGGCGTAGCCGCTGATCAGCAGGCCCACCCGGCCGGCCGAGACATCGAGGTCGCGGGCGATGTCCTGGATGAGCCCGACCGGGAAGACCTCGAAGGTGACGTAGACGAAGGTGGCGCTCGCCAGGACGGCCAGCCGCGCGGCGGTCGGCGCGTCGATCCGTTCCCGGGCCACTGCGGTGCCGCTCATGCCGCGCCGGGTTCCGCGAGCGCCGGGTCGATCCGGACGAGGACCTTGGGACGGTTCCGGCTCCCGTCGGCGAGCCGGGCGAAGGCGGCGTCCAGTTCGTCCAGCGGGAAGACCCGGTCGACGAGGGCGTCCAGGTTCACCGCGCCCGACTCGACGAGCCCGACGAGCCGGTCCCAGTAGCCGATCCCGGACAGCACGCCGTGCAGCGTCACGTCCCGGATCACCAGACCGGCCGCGTCGAAGCCGTCCACGGCGTGGTGGGGGGTGCCCAGTTGGGCGATGCGCCCGCCCGCGGCGACCAGGCGGACGGCGGAGCGGACCGCCGCCTCGCTGCCCGACGCCTCGATCACGGCGTCGTAGGCCTCCTCGTCCGCCGCGGCCGGGCCGGCCTGGGCGCGCAGGCCCAGCTCGGCGGCCAGCGCGCGGGCGGCCGGGTTCGGATCGAGGACGACGGTGTCCGCGCCGATCGCCCGGGCCGTCTGGGCCGCCGCGACCCCGAGCGTGCCCGCGCCGAGCACCGCGACGCGGTCCGACGCCGTCACGCCGAGCCGGTCCACGGCGTGCACCGCGGCGGCGGTCGGCTCCAGCAGGGCGCCGGCCGCGTCGGACAGGGCGTCGGGGATCCGGGTGAGGGTGTCCTGCGGCGCGGTGATCAGCTGCGCGCCGGCGCCCGGGCGGGGACCGAGCACGCCGATCTCGCTGCGGTCCGGGCAGGAGCGGATGCGCCCGGCGTGGCAGTGCGCGCACCGGCCGCAGACGCGGAAGTTGTGGCCCGACACCCGCCGGCCGAGCAGGTCCGGGTCGGTGCCGGGGCCGGTCCCGACGACGGTGCCGATCCACTCGTGGCCCGGGACGAAGGGGTAGCTCTTCAGGCCGTCGCGCAGGTAGTTGCTGCTGCCGTCGAAGAAGCCGAGGTCGGTGCCGCACAGGCCGAGCAGGCTCACCCGGACGAGGACCTCGCCGGGGCCGGGTTCGGGCGGTGCGGTCTCGGTGACGGTCAGCGTGCGGGGGGCGGTGAGCTGGATGGTTCTCATGGTGCGTCCTCGGGGTGGCGGGGGTCTTCGGCCGCGCGGCGGCAGAGCGCGATGTCCTCGCGCAGGCGGCCCGGGGTCTTCCGGTAGTCGTTCTCCACGAGCACCGAGCGGGCGCGGGAGCACCGCAGCAGGGCCGGGAGGTCGTCGGCGGAGGGGGCCGTCGTACGGGAGCCGTCCTTGACGTGCAGGTCCGGCAGCAGGAGCCCGGCGGCCCCGACCTGTTCGGCGAAGGCGAGCGGCCGCAGGCCCGCGTCGGCCAGGTTGCCGGTGTCCAGGACCAGCCGCAGGGCCGGGTGGTCCACCGCCCGGGCCAGTGCGAGGGAGTCGTGCGGGCCGAGCGGCGACTCGTAGGCGACCAGCAGGTCCGTCCCGGCGAGCCGCGCGCACAGGCCGCGCAGCGCCTCGGCCGTTCCGACGCGCAGTCCGTCGGTGTTCGGCAGGCTTCGCCGGAAGCCGGGCACGTGGAGCACGGCGGCACCCAGGTGCAGGGCGCAGTCCAGGGCCCGCAGCAGGAGCTCGACGGCCGCCGGGTTCGCGGTGCCCTGCTCGTGTGCCAGGCCGATGTCGTTGAGGTGGTTGACGGCGAGCACGGGTACCGGGAGCTCCCCGGTGACCGCCTCGGCCGCTCGCAGGGCGGCGCGGTCGCTCAGCGGCGGGCCGCGGTGGGCACCGCCGTAGTCGAGGTGCAGCTGATCGGCCCCCGCCGCGAGGGCGGCGCGGGCGGCCGCCCGGCGGTCGGTGTCGATCCGCCACTGCGGCGCGGCGACGGCGAGCGCGGTCGGAGCCGGGCCGGCCGGGGGCAGGGCCGTGGCGGCCGGTGCGGTCATGGCCGGCTCCCGACACGGATCGCGGTCTTGAGTACGCGGCGGTCGTCGGCGCGGCGCCTGGACGTGGTCAGCACGGTGTTGACGAGGTCGGCGGCCTCCTCCAGTCCGACCTCGTGGGTGAGCACCTGCTCCCCGAGCCGCGGGGTGGTCCGCAGCAGCTCGACGGCGTCCCGCAGCTGGTCGCCGGAGACGCCGCGGTGGCCGCAGAGCAGGAGCCTGCCGTGCGGACGGGCGAACTCCTCGCCCCGCGGGGGCCAGGGGGCTCCACCGCAGTTCGCCGTACGGAGCGCGGCGACGTCGATGTCGCCCGCGGTCAGCGGGACCGGCCCCGAGGGCAGCCCGGCGTGCACGTCGACCAGGAGCGTGCCCGGCACGTACCGGTCCAGGGTGGTCAGCGCCTCGCGCGTCCCGGTGCGGGGCGTGCAGATGACGGCGGCGACCGGTGAGGGCAGACCGGCCAGCAGCCGGGGGAGGTCGGCGTCGTGCGGGTCGACGGCGTCGTCGCCGTGCCCCACGAGAAGGGTGCGCGGCCCGGGCTCCTCCGTGCGCCACAACTCGCGCGCGAGGCGCCCCACGATGCCGTCGCCCCACACGACCAGCGCCGCCGGGCGCAGCGTGTGGCGCACGATCCGCGCGCCGTACCGGGCGGCGGCGAGCGGTTCCGCGAGCGCGGCCACCCGTGGCCGTGCGGCGTCGGCGGGCACCGGGACGACCAGTCCGGCGCGTACGGCCGCGGCGGGGATGCGGGTGCGCTCCGCCCACAGCCCGGGAAGGTTGTGGCCGAGCAGGAAGGACGGGTCCTCGGGATGCGTGGGGTTCACGGTGACCGGCGTGCCCGCCGCCAGCCCGGAGTCCCCGGGTTCGACCACGTGGGCGACGCCCTCGTGGCCGAGGACGGGGCTGGGGTCGTCGCGCAGGCCGCGCAGGATCTGCCAGTCGGTGCCGCAGATGCCCACGACCGCCGGCGCGAGCAGGACGTCGCCGGGGTCGAGCCGGGGGGTGCGCACCTCGGCCACCTCGACCAGAGTGCGGCCGGAGCTGTCGGCGGGCCGGCGGACCAGGGCCCGGTGGGTCGCGGCGCTCACGGGGTGACCCCCGGGAGCCAGTCGCCGATGCGCAGGACCCCGCGCAGCGGGTCCACCTGTCCCGGGCCGCAGAACACGAGCCGGTCGCCGAGCCAGGCGTCGTCGCGCCCCCGGTCGGCGTAGGAGGTGGCGGTGGCGAGGCGGCGGCGGATCTCGGCCGCGTAGTGGCCGGCCAGCCCTTCGGTCACGCCCCCGCCGATCCCGATCAGGTCGAGGTGCGGGTCGAGGCACCACAGGGTGCGCAGCAGGTGGGCGACCGGGGCGACGCACAGCTCCAGCAGCCGCCTCGCGCCGGGGTCGTTCGCGTCGAGAGCGCCCGGGAGCCAGTCGGCGACCTGCGGGGCCCGGGGTATCCCGAGCCGCCGGGCCGCGCGGACGAGGCCCGGCCCGGAGGCGAGCGAGGCCAGGTGGTCCGTCGCGCCGCACTCACAGGGCAGTCCCGCCAGCACGTCCGCGCCGGGGTCGGTGAGCGGGACCGGCAGGTGGCCGACCTCGCCCTGCAGCCCCCAGGTGTCGACCGGGATCCTGGTCCGCTCCAGATCCGCGATCCGCAGGGCGATGCCGCTGCTGACGGTCAGATAGGCGACCCGGCGGGTGCCGGGCCGGGCGTGCACGGCGGCGAAGTCCAGCAGTGCCGCGGTGACGTCGTTGACGAGGTGCCAGGTGACGTCGGGCCGGCTCCGCCGCAGGTCGGCGGCGAGGTCGTACGGGGTGTCCGCGGCCCCCCACAGCGGAGCCGATCCGTAGACGGTGCCGGTGAGATGGTCGATCGCCGCGCCGAAGGAGAGGGCGGCGCGGGCGCCCGTGGGGACCCGGTCGCTGAGCAGCTCGACCATGTCGGCCCGCAGCCGGGCGGTGGAGCGGTCCGGGTGGCGCAGGTGGCTGGGCGAGGGCACCCGTTCCACCGGCGCGCCCGGTCCGCCGGTGCTCATCCGCACCCAGGTGCCGCCGATGTCCGCCGCGAAGGTCGCCGCCGGCGCGGTCCGACGGTCCTCGATCGGGTCCTGGGAGGCGGCGACGGTGCTCATCGCCGGACCACCGGTCCCGCGGCGACCGGCTCGGGCACGTCGAGGGTCACCCCGGCCCGGCCCGGCTGCCGGTCGGTGACCCGGAACCCGCGGAAGTCGGCCCAGCGCGGGGCCACGTCGTCGTAGGCGTCGAGGCTGCCGATGACCACGGTGCGTCCGCAGCCGGCGAGTCCGGCCTGCACTCCGGCGCTGGAGTCCTCGACGACGACGGCGTCCTCCGGCGGGCAGCCGAGCGCGGCGGCGGCCCGCAGATAGCCCTCGGGTTCCGGCTTGCCGCGCGTCACGTCGTCCGCGCTCACCAGGATCGCGGGCAGCGGGAGCCCCGCCGCCGCCATCCGCACCTCCGCCAGCCGGCGGCTCGCGGAGGTGACCACGGCCCAGGCGTCCGGCGGCAGTTCGGCCAGCAGCGCCCGGGCGCCGGGGACCTCCGTGATGCCGGTGGTCTCCGACTCCTCGTGCGCGACGAGGCGCCGGGTCTCCGCCGCCGCCTGCTCGGGGTCGGGGAGGAAGCGGCACACGGTCTCCCGGGTGGGGCGCCCGTGGGCGAAGGCCAGCACCTCCGCGAGGTCGAGCTGGTGCCGCTCGCAGAAGCCGGCCCAGGTGGACTCGACCAGCGCGGTGGAGTCCACGAGGGTGCCGTCCATGTCGAACAGCAGTGCAGCCGCGTGCAGTTGAGGCAAGGGATGCTCCTGGGAAAGGGTCCGCGGACGGACCGGTGACGTACGGATGACCGGCCACGGCCGGGTGGCCGGCTACGGCCGGGCGCCGGCGAGCGGGCGCGACTGGGACACGGGGAGGTCGTCCGCGACGGACGTCCAGCTGGTGTCCTCGTGCACGACGAGCGCTTCCCCGGCGTGCGGCACCCCGCGGGTGCGGGCGAGTTCGACGGCCAGCGGTGCGAAGGCGGCCGGGGACATGTAGCCGCTGTAGTCGAAGTCCGCGGACCGGCGGGCCCGGATGCCGGGGCTGTCGACCATGCCGGCGGGCAGGGCCTGCACGAACGTCGTCTCGGCCGGGTCGATCTCCTGCGACACCGAGCGGATCAGGGAGTCGGCGGCGGCCTTGGTGGCGGCGTAGCCCGAGCGGTTCGGCCCGGCGTTGTAGACGACCTCGGACGAGATGTGCAGGAACATCCCGGGGGCGGCCGCGCGCAGCTTGGGCAGCGCCGCACGCAGCGTCCACGCCAGACCGTGCACGTTGACCGCGAACTGGTCCAGCCAGTCGGCCTCGCTCACCTGCGTGAACGGCTCACGCCGGGAGGTGAAGTAGACGGCGGAGTAGCAGGCCAGGTCCGTCCGCTCCGGGATGCCGGCCCGCAGCGCCTCCTCGGCCTGCTCCGGGTCGCGGAAGTCGAGCCGGTGCCAGAGCAGCCGGTCACTGCCCTGGCCGGCGGGCCGGCTGCGGCTGAAGACGTGGGTCTCGATGCCGGCGGCGGCCCAGGCGTCGGCGACGCCCCGCCCGATCCCGGTCGAGCCGCCGATGACCACCGCACGCTCGGGCATGCGCTCCGGGGCGGCACTCATGCGCTCACCAGGGCCTGGGCCGGGGCGTCCTGCGTCATGTCCTCGGCGCGGCGGCGCAGCAGCTGTGCCGCCGCGCGCAGTTCGGCGGGTTCGACGTCGTTGACGAAGCGGTGGCGCCCGATGCCGACCGGCAACGGCAGCCGCTGCCGGCCGTCGCGGTGGCGCACGGTGTCGCGCAGCGCCGCCTCCAGCAGGCTCGGGTCGTCCAGCACGTCGTTCCACAGCGGCAGTCCGAGCGCGCGGATGACGGAGAAGATCCGGTCGGCCTGCTCCTGGCCGACGTCGCCGCGCAGGAGACCCAGCGCCGTGGTGAGCGCCATGTCGATCACGACGGCCTCGCCGTGCAGCAGCTCCGGGAGGGCGTGCATCTCGATGGTGGGGCTGAAGGTGTGCCCGTAGTCCACGCAGCGCTCCAGCGCGGACTCCCACAGGTTGGGCTGCAGCTCTTCGAGCATGAGGTGGATGGACTCGGCGACGATCGCGTCGGCGGCCCGGGCGAGTTCGCCGGTGGAGCCCTGGAAGCGGTCCGCGCGCACCTCGGGGCCGGACCTCTCCAGCAGTTCGAACAGTTCCTCGGAGCGGATCAGCGCCATCTTCAGGATCTCGGCCAGGCCGTTGCTGATGTGCCGCAGGTCCAGGCTGCGCAGGAACGAGCGGTCGAGGAAGGTGGCCGTGGCGGCCGCGTAGGTCCCCAGCCGGTTCTTCCCGGTGTCGTAGTTGACGCCGGTCTTGACGCCGACTCCCGCGTCGACGAGGCCGATCAGCGTCGTGGGGATGCGGATGTACGGGGTTCCGCGCCGGTAGAGGCTCGCCGCGAATCCGACGATGTCGGTGAGCACCCCGCCGCCGATGGCGATGACCGGCTCGCGGCGGCGGTCGATGCCGAAGTCGTTCATGGCGTCGACGACCCGGGAGACGGCGTCGAACTGCTTCACGGTCTCGTCGGCGCGCAGGGCGAGCACCGTGACCGCGATGTCGTGGTGGTCGAAGAACGCGCGGATCCGCGCGCCGTAGAGCGCGTCCACGTTCTCGTCGATGACGACGAGCCGCCGCTCTCCGGCCCGCAGCGGGGCGTCCGGGCAGCCCGTCAGCAGCGTGGTGTTGTCCGGCGAGAAGAGGTGGTCGGAGCTGACGACGTGGTACCGCACCTGGCGCACGGCCTCGACCGTCCAGGCCGGGCCGTTGTCCATGGCCAGGCGGAGCCCCTGGGTGAACTGAGTACCGCTATGCATGTCCCCTCCAAAATCGATGCCACATCACTGCACGGGTGACCTCTTGAGCAGCGTTGTGTCGAATATAGTAGCAGCAGAACCGCCACATGTAACATTCGTGCTAAGCTGATGGGCACGGAGACGACGCTGTCGACGCACGGGGGACAAACGCAGCGCGCATCCGCCGGGCTGAGCCGCACCGCGCCTCACCGCCGCCACCCTGAGTCGCCGGAACCCCCCTGGAAGGTCGACCGCATGGCCACGCTGGCAGAACGCCTGAATGCCTGGTTCGCGGATGCCGCCACGGCTGATGCCGTGGGCCGGCTGCGTGAACCGACAACCTCCGAAGTCGCCCAGGCGATCTCGCAGGACCCGAGCCACGACGTCACGATCTCCCGGAGCTATCTGACGGCGTTGCGCAACGGCTCGCAGACCAACCCGACGGTCAGCGTGCTCTCGGCGATCGTGCGGTATTTCCAGTCCCGGGAGATGACGCTGCCGGTGTCGGTGAGCGCGCTCATCTCGGAGGACCCGCCCGCCCCCGTCCAGGAGGAGAAGGACGAGTGGGCCGAAGCGCTCTCCGACCGGCAGGTGCGCTCCATCGCCATGCGCGCCGGCCAGCTCACCCCGGCCATGCGCGAGCAACTGCTGTCGATCATGGACGTGCTGGACGACCCGAAGAAGTCCGCGAAGTCCTCCCCCGAGGCGAAGTCCCCTGAGGAGGGAGACGCGTGAAGGCCGTCCGCCTCACCCGGACCGGCGGACCCGAGGTCCTGGAAGTCCAGGAGGTGCCCGACCCGGAGCCCGCGGAAAACCTGGTGATCAGGACAGCCGCCGCGGCCGTCAACCCGGTGGACCTGGCGACCCGTTCGGGCCTGATCCCCACCTCACTGCCCGCCGTGCTCGGCTGGGACCTGGCGGGCACCGTCGCGCACGCCCCGGCGGGCTCCGGCTTCCGCGCCGGTGACCGCGTCCTGGCGATGACCGCGCAACTGGGCACCGGCGTGGGCAGCATGGCCGAGTACGTGTCCTTCGACCCGAAGTACGTGGCGCGGGTGCCGCAGGGCATGGCCCTCACGGACGCCGCCGCCCTGCCGCTCGCGGGTGTGACCGCGGTGCAGTTGCTGCGCCGGACCCCGGACCGCCGAGGCAAGCGGATCCTGCTGATCGGCGCCCAGGGGGCGTCGGCGCGCACCTCGCGGCCCGCCTGCTCGACGAGGCGTCGGCCCGCACCGACCTGCTCGTCCGACCCGCCGACCGCTCCGCATGGCAGGAGCGGCGGGCCGGGTGCCCGGCCGACGGCGCGGTGCTCACCGACCCCGCGCAGGTGGAGGCCGGGGCCTACGACATCGTCATCGACGCCGGCGGCGCGCCCGGCCTGTTCGAGGCCGTGCGCCCGCGGGGCGCCTTCCTCACCATCACCCCGTTCAGCGCCCCGGACCCGGCCGTGCGGCCCGACGTGGCGTACACCCTCATCGGCGTGGAACTGGACGGGGACGACCTGGCCGACGTGGCCGAGACCGCGGCCCGGGGGGACGGCCCGCGCCAGGAGACCACCGTGCTCCCCTTCGAGGAGGCGGCCGAGGCCCACCGGCGCCTGGAGCGCGGCGGTTTCCGCGGCAAGCTGGTGTTGGTCCCCTAGACCTCCGGCTCCTCAGGCCTCCGGCTCCCTGGGCCTCCGGCTCCCTGGGCCTTCTGGTCCCCCAGGGGGCCGCCGCCTTGTCCTTCGGCCGGCCGCCCGGCCGCGAAGCACCGGGCGGCGGCCCGGAGTTCACGTGAGCCCGTTCTCGAAGACGAGGCTGCCGTAGACGGAGGGCCGCCACGGCTCGTCGAGCCCGTGGCGCCGCGCCTGCCGCTGCGCCGCCATCGCCTGGTGCATGAGCGTGGACGCGACGATCTCCGCGTCCCTCTCGTCCCGGTCGGAGTAGCAGTTGCGCAACTGCGGCTGCTCCGGCCGCTCCCCCGCCAGGTCGTAGGCGACGATGTGCCCGACCTCGTGCAGGATGATGTGCTCCTGATGCGCCTTGGTGGTCTTCGCCTGGTAGACGATGACGTCCTCGTCCTGGCGGGAGAGCAGGACGCCGAAGGGGCCGTCGGCCGGCAGGTCCCACTCCAGCAGTCTGATCGGCGTACCGCGCTGCTCGGCCAGCAACTCGCACAGCTTGGTGACGCCCAGCGGCAGCGGAGGCGCGAGTTCCCGTATCAGCCGGCGGCTGTGCGATCTCAGCTCCGCGTCCCGTCGCCGATCGTCGCCCAGGCCCGGGAACCTTCCCCCACCGCGCCGGAATAATGTGCTGAACACCTGTACCCCTGTGTGTCATGACATCTACTCACGGACCGCACACGACACACCGTTGAGCCAGAGCCGGCCGGCCCCAATCTACCGTGCTCCCCCTCGCCACCCGAAGGGCGCGGGCCCGGCAGCACGGTGAGACGCGGTGCGAGGACCCCTCGCGGGACGCACGTCCGCCGCGCGCGCCGCAGACCGACCCGCCCTCCTCTTCACACAATCGGTCCGGGCACGCCCCCTCGCCCCGATGCGCCGTCCGCAGCACACTTGACCAGAACACGACCGAGACAACGAGCGAGGGACGACCGAGGGACCACCGAGGATCGCCGTTGCCGCCGGAGGGGGACGTGACATGCGGGACAGTCATCGGGCGGAGGCCGAGCGGCTGTTGGTACGGGCCGTGGAGGAGGAGGTGCGCCGCTCGGGCGGGCGCAGCGACGGGAAGGTGCTTCTCGCGCGGGCGCGCGGGGCGCTCGACTCGATGGCGCAGAGCGCGGCCGAGGAGTACGAGGCCTACACGCGCGCCCTGGACGAGGCGGCGGCCGGGCAGCTCACCTTCGGGCAGCGCTACGCCCGGGAGGGCGCCGGGACACCGCTGCTGGTGGCGGGGGTCGCGGCCGTCGCTGCCGTCGTCGCCGACATGGCCCTCGGCACGGACACCGGCACGGCGCTCGGCGCGGGCGTGGCCGTCGGTGTCGTGGGCGCCGCCGCGACGGTCGTGAAGGTGGTCGGCTCCCATCTGCCGGCCGCGCACCACCGCGCCGGGGCCGTGAGCCAGCCGGGCGGACCGGAGCAGCTGCGGCTGCAGTGGCTGACGGCACTGGAGGTGCGGGGCATCCGTCCGTTCCTGGACCAGCAGCGGCTGCTCGCCGCGTCCACCGCTCCGAAGAAGACCGGGCCGCGGCTGCGGGGCGCCGACAAGAGCGCGGCGGCGCGCGGACGCAACGTGCTGGAGCAGTCCTTCGCGCAACTGCCGGAACCGGCGCGGCCGTTCGCCGGGCGGCGGCAGGAGCTGGCGCAGATCCGGCAGTGGGTGCAGGCGGCCCGGGCGAGCACGGAGACCCAGCCGACCGTGGTCGTGCTGCACGGCACGCCCGGCAGCGGCCGCACCACCCTCGCGGTGCACGCCACGCACGATCTGAAGGACTACTTCCGCGGCGCCTGCGTCGTCGACCTGCGCGCCGAGGGCCCGGCCGGGAACCCGCTGTCCACCCGCGACGCCCTGCTGCACCTGCTCAACCGGCTCGGCGCGCCCCGCGAGCAACTGCTGTTCCGCGAGCGCTCCTCCCCCGACCAGCAGGTCAAACGGCTCAGCGAGCTGTACCACCAGCATCTGACCGGCCTGCCGGTCACGGTCGTCCTCGACGACGCCTCGGACGCCGGCCAGATCCGCGCCCTGGTCCCGGAGCGCTCCGACAGCCTGGTGCTGGTGACCGCGCGGGGGCCGCTGGACCTGGGCGGCCTGCCCGCGCGGGTGCACCAGCTGGCGGTGGAGCCGCTGGACGCGGCCGGTGCGGAGGAGCTGCTGGGCGCGGCGGCGCAGGACCGTTCCGGGCCGTACGACGCCGAGTCCGCCGACCAGGTGCGGGAGCTGTGCGGCGGGCTGCCGCTGGCGCTGCGCATCGCCGGCTCCTGTCTCGGGCCGCGCTCCCCGCGCGCCCTGGCCACGGACCTCGGCGCGTACGGCCCGGTCGAGCCGGTCGAGCGCGCCCTGTGGCTGCGCTACACCGACCAGTCGGAGACCGTACGGCGGCTGCTGCGCCGGCTGGCCCTGGCCGGCCGGGCCTCGCTGGGCGTCGCCGCGGCCGCCGCGCTGCTGGCCACCGACGAGGCGGAGGCGACCCGCCACCTGGAGGCGCTGACCCGCGCCGGGCTGATCGACCACGTCCGGGGCAACCGCTACCGGCTGCACGACCTGGTCCGTGCCTTCGCCCAGGCCCGCCTCCTCGACGAGGAGGAACCGGCCGAGCGCACGGCGGCACAGGAGCGGCTGATCGTGAACTACGCCGAGCTGGCCGACTCCGTGCTGCGCATGGTCGACGGCAACATGTCGACCCGCACCAACCGCTTCAGCCCGTACGGCTTCACCTCCCTGGACGAGGCGCTGCGCTGGCTGGACGACGAGTCGAGCTTCATCACGGCGGCGCTGCGGCACGCCGAGGGCGTGAACCAGGCGGCGGTGCTGAACCTGCTGGGCGCCCTGTGCGACTACTGCCTGCTGCGCGGCGACCTCTACCGCCTGGGCGAGATCAGCGAACTCGCCCAGGCGGTGGACGAGGGGCTGCTGGTCCGGTCGGTGCAGTGGCGCACCGGCATCGCGGCCCGGCAGCTCGGCGAACTCGACAAGGCCCGGACGACCCTCGCCTCGGTCGTCGACCTCTACCGGGAGGCCCATCACGACGCGGGTGCCGCCCGCGCCCTGTGCTCCCTCGGCATCACCCTGCACCACCAGGGCAACCTGACGGAGGCGTCGGCGAAGCTCCGCGAGGCCCTGGCCTTGCAGTCCTCGCCCGCGCTGACCACGGACCGGGCGTGGACGATGCACGCCCTCGCGGCGGTGGAACGCGACCGGGCCCGGCTGGCGGAGGCGCTGGACCTGCTGACCGAGTCGCTGGTCCTGCACCGCGCGGGCGAGTCCGTGCACGGCCAGGCCTGGGCGCACTTCCAGCTCGGCCAGCTCGGTCTGCGCATGGGCGACGTCCCGCGTGCCGAGTCCGAGCTGCGCGCGGCCCTCGACCTGTACGGCCGCACCCGCGACGCCCGCGGCGAGGCCTGGGCCCTGACCCAGCTGGCCCGGGCCCGGCTGGTCGCCGGCGACGCGTCCCCGGCCGTGGAGGAGCTGCGCGGCGCGGCGGCCCGGCACCGCGACAACGAGGACGCGCGCGGCGAGGCGTGGACCCTCTACTACCTCGGTCAGGCCCTGGAGGAGACGGGCACCCTGGACCAGGCGGTCCGCGAACTGGAACGCTCGCGCACGATGTTCTCGCGCATGCGGGACGTCTACGGCCTGGCCTGCGCCCGCCACCACTCGGCCCGCGTGACCCGCGACCAGCGGGCGGCCCAGACGGGCTCGCTGCGCAACTCCGGCTTCGCTCGCCAGCTCCTGGTCGACGCCCGCGCCGACTTCCAGCGCATCGGCGTCGCCCACGGCGAGGCCTGGACCTGCCTGGAACTGGCGGTCGTGGACGCGGGCAACGCGCGCGCCCAGCAGGCCCTGGCCCTGTGCGACGAGGCCGCCGCCCTCTTCACGTCCTACGGCGACCGCCGGGGCGAGGACTGGGCCCGCTTCCTGCGCTGCACCCTCCTGCCCTACGCGGCCCCGGGCGGCGTGGAGGTCGGCACGGCCGTGGCCCAGGAGGAACTGGCCCAGCTGTCCCGCGCCGGCCACCCCCTGCGCGACGACAAACTCGACGAGTACGCCGACGCCTGGGCCCTGCTGCTGGAACGCGGCGTGAGCCTGGAGGCGGGCTGGCAGGCCTGGCGACTGGGCATGACGCCGAGCCGGCACGCACGGGAGGTGATGGGGGTGGCGGTGGAGCCGAAGGAGCAGGTCTGAGGCAGCCCTGAGGCACAGGGGGCACCCCGTCGGCGGCGGACGGGCCACCGACGGGTGTCACACCCGGGGCAGGGGCGGTCAGCCCTGCTTCTCGCCTTGGCCGGAGGACGCCCCCGCGTCCTGCTTCTCGCCCTGGCCGGAAGCCTTGGCGTCCGCGGGTTCCGCCTCCGCCCGCTCGGCCTCCGGGTCCGGGGCCTGGGTGAAGTCGACCCTGCTCATGTGCCGGCTCATGGACTTCATCAGGGCCCACACCGCCAGGGCCATCGCCGCGAAGACGATGAAGCCGAGGACGCCGGGGGTGACCTTGTCCTCGTCGACCTCCTTGGCGAAGGAGACGAGGTGCGTCATTGCCAGGCTTGCGCTTGCGCTCATGTCAGGCATTGTCGCGGACGCCCGCGAAGAGGTCGTCCTCGGGGAGGGAGGTATCGACGAGGGACTTCGCCAGCTCGTACTCCTCCGTCGGCCAGACCTCCTTCTGGATGTCCATCGGGACCTTGAACCAGCCGCCGTCGGGGTCGATCTGCGTGGCGTGCGCGATCAGCGCCTTGTCGCGGATCTCGTAGAAGTCGCCGCAGGGGACGTGCGTGGTGAGCGTGCGCTCCTTCATCCCGAACTCGTCCCAGCGCTTGAGCCACTCCCCGTAGGGGGACTCCAGGCCGCGGTCGAGCATCGCCTGGTGCAGGGCCTCGGTGCGCGGGCGGTTGAAGCCCTGGTTGTAGTAGAGCTTCTGCGGCTGGTAGGCGGGGCCGTACTCGGCCTCGGGGTACTTCTCGGTGTCCGCCGCCCCCTCGAACGCCACCATCGAGATCTTGTGGGTCATGATGTGGTCGGGGTGCGGGTAGCCGCCGTTCTCGTCGTAGGTGGTGATCACCTGGGGACGGAAGGAGCGGATCTTCCGCACCAGCTCACCGGCGGCGTGGTCGACGTCCTCCAGGGCGAAGCAGCCCTCCGGCAGCGGCGGCAGCGGGTCGCCCTCGGGCAGGCCCGAGTCGACGAAGCCGAGCCACTCCTGCTTGACCCCGAGGATCTCGCGGGCCTCGTCCATCTCCTTCTTGCGTACCTCGTGGATGTGCTCCTCGATGTACTTGTCGCCCTGCAGCTTCGGGTTGAGGATGGAGCCGCGCTCCCCGCCCGTGCAGGTCACGACCAGCACGTCCACCCCCTCGGACACGTACTTCGCCATGGTCGCCGCGCCCTTGCTCGACTCGTCGTCGGGGTGGGCGTGCACGGCCATCAGTCGCAACTGGTCAGTCAAGACTCAATCCTCAGTAAGTCGGCGCCCTGTGTGCCTCGGCGCAATCAGCGGCTTCTATAGTGACCGAATCGGGGGGCGAATAATTCCGGGACCACGTCCCGGGGCCCCTGCCGGGACGTCCGTCCCGGCCCTGTCTGGAGGACGATCATGAGTACGGCGAGCACGCGACTGCCCGAGGGCCGCTACGGCCGTTCCTCGGACGAGCGCGCCGACCGCAAGCTCAAGGCCGTCGGCGCCGTCCTCGCGGTGGCCCTGCTGGGGCTCCTCGGCTGGTTCGGCTACCACTACGTCGCCCAGAGCAAGATCAGCGCCGAGGTGATCAGCTTCGAGCCCGGCAAGGACTCAGTGCGGGTGCACCTGGAGGTCCGCAAGGACTCCGGCACCGACGGCTACTGCACCGTGCGCTCCCAGGCCGAGGACGGCGCCGAGGTGGGCCGGGCCGACTTCCGCTTCACCGGGGACGCCACCCGCATCGACAAGGTCGTCACGCTCCGCACCACCTCCGAGGGCACCACGGCCGAGCTGCTGGGCTGCCACGCCGACTGACGACAACCGGACGTCACCTGGAATACGTAGCGCCTGACCTGCGTTGACGTGAATCTGGTGGCTTATGTCCTCCCCCTTGGGCCCCTGAATTGTTAGGCTCGTGGTTTCGCCCATCCGTGAAGGAACATTCTTCTGGGTAGGGCGATGCTTTGTATTCCCAGTACCTACGAGGAGCACCTGTGACCCAGACCAGCGAGAACGTCACCTGGCTGACCCAGGAGGCGTACAACAAGCTCAAGGCTGAGCTTGAGTACCTTACTGGTCCCGCGCGGGCGGAGATCTCCGCGAAGATCGCCGCGGCGCGCGAGGAGGGCGACCTGCGTGAGAACGGCGGGTACCACGCGGCCAAGGAGGAGCAGGGCAAGCAGGAGCTCCGTGTGCGCCAGCTCACCCAGCTCCTCGAGAACGCCAAGGTCGGCGAGGCGCCCGCGGCGGACGGTGCCGTCGCGCCGGGCATGGTCGTCACGATCGCGTTCGACGGTGACGAGGACGACACGCTGACGTTCCTGCTCGCCTCGCGCGAGTACGCGAGCGCCGACATCGAGACCTACTCGCCGCAGTCCCCGCTGGGCACCGGCGTGATCGGCCACAAGGTCGGCGAGGACGCGGAGTACGAGCTGCCCAACGGCAAGAAGGCCACGGTGAAGATCCTGAAGGCCGAGCCGTACGAGGGCTGAGCCCCTCCCATCCGGACCTCGACGTGCCCCCGGCACCGCTGCGGCGCCGGGGGCATCGTCATGCCGTCGCGGACCGTCCCGGCTCCCGGTGCCGTCAGCCGGTCGCCCGGCGGTACTTGCGGACCGCCAGCGTCCGGAAGACCGCGATGATCACGACCGACCAGATCAGCGAAGCCCACACGGGGTGCTGCATGGGCCAGGCGTCAGGTGTCTTGAAGCCCGGCGGAAGGTTGCCGAACAGCTCACGGCACGCCTGCACGACCGCGCTGAACGGGTTCCACTCCGCGATGTGCCGCAGGAACGACGGCATCAGGTTCGCGTCCACGAACGCGTTCGAGATGAAGGTCAGCGGAAAGAGCCAGATCAGGCCGCCCGAGGTCGCCGCTTCCGGGGTGCGCACGGACAGGCCGATGAGCGCGCCGATCCAGGAGAACGCGTACCCGAAGAGCAGGAGCAGGGCGAAGCCGGCGAGGACCTTGCCGAGGTTCTCGTGCGTGCGCCAGCCGACGATCACCGCGACGACCGCCAGGACGACGAGGGTGAGCGCCGTCTGCACCAGGTCGGCGATGGTCCGGCCGGTCAGCACCGCGCCACGCGCCATCGGCAGCGAGCGGAACCGGTCGATGAGGCCCTTGTGCATGTCGTCGGCGATGCCCGCACCCGCGCCCGCGGTGGCGAACGTGACGGTCTGGGCGAAGATGCCGGCCATCAGGAACTCGCGGTAGGCCTGGGTCGAGTTGGACGAGCCGACCTGGATCGAGCCGCCGAACACGTAGGTGAACAGCACCACGAACATGATCGGCTGGAACAGCCCGAAGATGATCATCTCGGGGATCCGGCCCATACGGATCAGGTTTCTGCGCGCGATGACCGCGGAATCGCTGATGGCGCTCACTGGACGGCCCCCTTGCCGTTCTCCTCGTCCTTGACCTCGGCCACGTGTCCCGTCAGGGACAGGAAGACGTCGTCGAGGGTCGGCCGGCGCAGGCCGATGTCGTCGATCTCGATGCCCCGGGCGTCCAGCTCGCGGATGACCTCGGCGAGGAGCTTGGCGCCGCCGGCGACGGGTGTGGTGAGCTTGCGCATGTGCTCCTCGACCGTGGTCTCGCCCTTGCCGAAGCCGGCGAGCACCTCGACGGCGGCCCGGATGTGCTCGCGCTCGTGCACCACGACCTCGACGCGCTCGCCGCCGGTGCGGGCCTTGAGCTGGTCGGAGGTGCCCTGGGCGATGACCTTGCCGTGGTCGACCACCGCGATGTCGTGCGCCAGGTGGTCGGCCTCCTCCAGGTACTGGGTGGTCAGCAGCAGTGTCGTGCCGCCGGAGACCAGTTGCTTGATGACCTCCCACAGCTGCTGGCGGTTGCGCGGATCGAGGCCGGTCGTCGGCTCGTCCATGAACATCACGGGCGGCGAGACGACGAGGGCCGCCGCGAGGTCGAGGCGGCGGCGCATGCCGCCCGAGTAGGTCTTGGTGGGGCGGTCGGCGGCGTCCGTGAGGTGGAACTGCTCCAGCAGCTCGGCCGCGCGCTCCTTCGCCGCCTTGGCCTTCATCTGGTAGAGCTGGCCGACCATCTGCAGGTTCTCGCGGCCGGTCAGGTACTCGTCGACCGCTGCGAACTGGCCGGACAGGCCGATGGAGCGGCGGACCGCGTCGGGCTGCTTGAGCACGTCGATGCCCGCGACGACCGCCCGGCCGCTGTCGGGCCGCAGCAGGGTGGTCAGGCAGCGGACGGTCGTCGTCTTGCCCGCGCCGTTCGGCCCGAGCAGGCCGAGGACCGTGCCCTCGGGCACGTCGAGGTCGACGCCGTCCAAGGCCCTTACGTCACCGAAGGTCTTGACCAGACCTTCGGCATAAATGGCGCCTGGCATAAAAGTCTCCACGTCTTCGGGGATGGCCGGACAGGTGCCCGGTGAGCCTTCTCACAGACACACCATAACGCGATGTATCGCGTCTCTCAACGAGTTTCTCCGGGTGCGGTACGAGGGACGAAGGCGATCTTGACGGGCTGCCGGACTGCGCGGGAGCCGGGTCAGCCCATGACCGTGTAACCCGCCTCGCGCAGCGCCTGGCCCACCTCGGCGCAGTGCGCCGGGCCCTTCGTCTCCAGGTGCAGCTCGACCTCCGCCTCCGTGAGTCCGAGCCGTGGGTCGGTCCGCACGTGGCTCACATCCAGGACGTTAGCGTCGACCACTGACAACACACCCAGAAGTGTGGCGAGAGCACCGGGCCGGTCGGTGAGCCGGAGGCGAACGGCCAGGTAGCGGCCCTGCGCGGCCATGCCGTGCCGCAGGACCCGCTGCATCAGCACCGGGTCGACGTTGCCGCCGGACAGCACCGCGACGACCGGGCCCTCGAAGGCGCCGGGCGCGCTCAGCAGCGCCGCGACCGGGCTCGCCCCGGCCGGTTCGACGACCAGCTTGGCCCGCTCCAGGCAGAGCAGCAGCGCCGCGGACAGCTCGTCCTCGCTGACCGTGCGCACCTCGTCGACCAGGTCGCCGATGATCCCGAAGGGCACGTCGCCGGGCCGGCCCACCTTGATGCCGTCGGCCATCGTCGCCGGGTTCTCCACCGTCACCGGCCGCCCCGCCGCCAGCGAGGGCGGGTAGGCCGCCGCCCCGGTCGCCTGGACGCCGACGATCCTGAGGTCGGGCCGCAGGGCCTTCACCGCCACCGCGATCCCGGCGGCCAGCCCGCCGCCGCCGATGCCGACCACGATCGTGCGCACCTCGGGGCACTGCTCCAGGATCTCCAGACCCACCGTGCCCTGCCCGGCGATGATGTCGGGGTGGTCGAAGGGGTGGATGAACACCGCGCCCGTCTCGGCCGCGTACTCCTGGGCGGCGGCCAGAGTCTCGTCGACGACCTGGCCGTGCAGCCGCACCTCGGCCCCGTAGTCACGGGTGGCACTGACCTTGGGCAGCGGGGCCCCCTTCGGCATGAACACCGTGGAACGCACGCCGAGCAGCGACGACGCCAGGGCGACACCCTGCGCGTGGTTGCCGGCGCTGGCGGCGACGACACCGGCGGCCCGCTCCTCGGGCAGCAGACCCGCGATGCGGACATAGGCGCCGCGCAGCTTGAACGAGCCCGTCCGCTGGAGGTTCTCGCACTTGAGGTGCACCGGCGCCCCGACCAGCTGGGACAGGTGCCTGCTGCTCTCCATCGCGGTCACCCGCGCCACGCCCGAGAGCATCTTCTGGGCGCCGCGCACGTCGTCCAGGGTGACAGGGCGCAAGGAGTCAGCCGTGCTGTAGCTCATGACTCAAGCATCGCAGTTCACGGGTGGGAACGGCCGTTGTGACCAACCTCCGAGACCCGCTTTGCGCAGCGCCGGTACGACCTGCCGTCCGGCCGCGTACCCTGTCCCCCAATCAGCCAGCCCTCCACGAAGTGAGCCCCCGGCCATGCCCACAACACCTGAAATGTCGATGGACATGACGACCGTCGGTGACACCGGTCTTCTCGACACGCTGCAGCACGAGGTGGCGCTGTTCGCCCGCCGTGCCGAACAGACCCGGCTCGGCGGGGTCGGGCAGGTGCGCAACTCCATGGACCGCGCCGCGTACCTGCTGCTCAACCGGCTCGACAAAGAAGGTCCGATGGGCGTCAAGGCGCTCGCCGCGAGCATGGGCATCGACTCGTCGACGGTCACCCGGCAGGTGGCTCCGCTCGTCGACACCGGCCTGGTCAAGCGGACCTCGCACCCCGAGGACGGGCGTGCCGTGGTGCTCCAGCTGTCCCCGCGCGGGCAGTCGCGGCTGGAGGAAGTGCGCTCGTCCCGCCGCCAGTTGATGGCCGAGCTGACCCACGACTGGGAGCCGGAGGAGCGCGAGGCGTTCTGCTCGCTCCTCACCCGCTTCAACACCGCGCTGTCCTCCCGGATGGCGGCGCAGGGAGTACCGGGACCGGAGGCCCAGTCGCCGTCCTGACCGCCTCACGAGCGACGGGGTGATCGTGGCGAGGCGGTCCGGCCGTGCGCGGCTCTTGACCCCGGGGCCGCCCCTGGCCTGATATGAGACCGGGTCCCGTCGTACACGGCCGGGCCCGCATCCTCAGGGTCGCCCTCACGCGGGAGGCGCGGTGCGAGAACGGCAGGCGTCCCGGGCAAGCCGTCGGGCCCGGGAGTTCGAGGCGTTCGTCGCGGGCGCGGCCGGGCGGCTGCTGCACGCCGCGACCCTGCTCACCGCGGAGGCCCCGGGCGACAACCCCCGCGCGCGGCGGCTGCTGACACTGTCGCTGGCTCACACGTACGCGTACTGGGACCGGCTGCGCGGCGAGGATCCCTACGACCGCGCCCGGCAGTACCTGGCCACCCGCTTCGCGCGCGGCGCGTGGCACCACTACGGCGGTCCCGGCCGCTCGCGCCCCCACCCCGCCGCTCCGCTGGCCCCGCTCACCCCGCAGGAGCGGCTGATCCTGGTGCTCAGGCTGTACGAGGGCGTCGCCGAGGAGCAGACGGCGGCCCTGCTCGGCCTGTCCCCGGAGCGCGTACGGGCGATCTGCCACCGGGCGACGACGACCCTGCTGCACCGGCGCCGGGGCCCGGCCCCGGCGGTGACGGCCGCGAAGGCGGTGCCCTCATGAGCCACCCGGCGAACGCCCCGCTGACGGGCCGGGGACGGACCACCAAAGCCCCCGCTGACAAGGGGAGACGGGCATGAGCGGCAACGACCGTGAGGCGGCCGTGCGGCGACTGCTGGAGCAGGTGCCGCGGTCCGTGCCGCCCGAGATCCACGCGGAGGCGGTGCGCGTCGGCGGCCGCATGCTGCGCCGCCGGACGCTCGCCCGCCGCGCCCTGTGGCTGCTGCTGTTCGCGGCGGCCGTGGCGTTCGCCGTGTGGGCGCTGACCGCCCGCCCCTGGGTGGAGCCGCCGTCCCACACGACCCCACCCCTCACCGGCTGGTGACCCGGCCGGGGCCCGGCTAGCCGAGGGCCTGCAGCAGGTCCTCCAGCAGGTCGTCGGCATTCTCGATGCCGACGGACAGGCGCACCAGGTCGGCGGGGACCTCCAGGGCCGAGCCGGCCACGGAGGCGTGGGTCATGCGGCCCGGGTGCTCGATCAGCGACTCGACACCGCCGAGGGACTCGCCGAGCGTGAACACCTTGGCCCGGTTGCAGACCTCGACGGCCGCCGCCTCGCCGCCCTGCACACGGAACGAGACCATGCCGCCGAACGCCCTCATCTGCTTGGCGGCGACCTCGTGGCCGGGGTGCTCCGGCAGGCCCGGGTACAGCACGCTCGTCACGCGCGCGTGCCGGGTGAGCATGTCGGCCACCTTGGTGGCGTTCTCGCTGTGCCGGTCCATGCGCACGGAGAGGGTCTTGGTGCCGCGCAGCACCAGCCAGGAGTCGAAGGGCCCGGCGACCGCGCCCATCGCGTTCTGGTGGAAGGCCAGTTCCTCGCCCAGGTCGGCGTCGTCGGTGATCAGGGCGCCGCCGACGACGTCCGAGTGGCCGCCCATGTACTTCGTCAGCGAGTGCACGACGACGTCCGCGCCGAGCGAGAGCGGCTGCTGGAGGTAGGGCGTGGCGAAGGTGTTGTCGACGACGAGGCGGGCGCCCGCGTCCCGGGCGACCTGGGCGACGGCGGCGATGTCGGTGATGCCGAGCAGCGGGTTGGACGGGGTCTCCACCCACACGACCTTGGTCTTCGGGGTGAGGGCGGCCCGTACGGCGGCGGGGTCGCTGGTGTCGGCGACCGACCACTCCACGCCCCAGCGGGCGACGACCTTGGCGAACAGCCGGAACGTCCCGCCGTAGGCGTCGTTGGGGATGACCACGTGGTCGCCGGGGGTGAGCAGCGTGCGCAGCAGGCAGTCCTCGGCCGCCAGCCCGGACGCGAACGCGAGGCCGCGGCGGCCGCCCTCCAGGGCGGCGAGGTTCTCCTCCAGCGCGGTCCTGGTCGGATTGGCGCTGCGGCTGTACTCGTAGCCGCCGCGCAGGCCGCCGACGCCGTCCTGCTTGTAGGTCGAGACCTGGTAGATGGGCGGGACGACCGCGCCCGTCAGGGGGTCGGCGGTGTTGCCCGCGTGGATCGCGAGCGTCTCGAAGTGCTGACTGATGTGCCTGTCGCTCATGGGCACCGAGGGTAGTGCGCCGACGCGAAGAGTGCCGGAGTACGAGGTGAGCGGGGCTCCGAGACGGGTTTTCCACAGCCGGGCCGGAGCCCTGCGGCCGGGTTTTCCACAGGTTCGCGGATCAGGTTGGCCAATTGTCGGCGCGGTCTGGTTCGCTTGATGCATGGAGATTCTCTGGGTCCTGATCGCACTGGTCATGCTGGGCTTCGTGCTGCTCCCCTTCCTGCGGCGCAGGCGCGGTGCGATCGGGCTGGTCTCGCCCGACCACCCGGACGCCGCGGACCCGGCGAACTACGGCTTCGTCCGCGAGGAGGAGCTCGACATCCGCATGCCCGGCCCGGACCAGGACCTGCTGGACGTCCTGGACGTGGTGCAGCGCACGCAGGACTACCGCGCGGCGCAGCAGCTCCTCGCGGGTACGGAGTCGGAGGGCGAGCGGCGCTGGCAGCGCGTGCAGGCCTTCGCGGGCGCGGCCTCGCTGGAGCTCGCGCGGCGGCCCGGCGGGGTGAGCGAGGCGCCGGGCGGGCAGTGGCTGCGGGTGTGGCGGGCCGAGGCGCCCAAGGACGCGGGCGGCGCGGCGGTGCACGCCGAGTTCCTGGTGCAGCAGGCGTGGCGGACGGCGACGCCCGGCACGGACGAGTTCCGGATCATCATGGAGGAGGCGAAGGCGGCGTGCGGCGACGCGGCGCTGCTGGCCCCCGGCGATCCGATCCCGTACATCGTGGAGCTGTCGGTGGCCCGCGGGCTCGGCTACTCCCAGAAGGAATTCGAGCAGCTCTGGCTGAAGATCCTGGACCGCGCCCCGAACCACATGGGGGCACACCTGGCCGCGCTGCACTACTGGTGCGAGAAGTGGCACGGCTCGCGTGAGCAGGCGTACTCGTTCGCGGAGGCCGCGGCGGCCCGGGCACCGCAGGGTTCCCTGCTGGCGGCGATGCCCCTCTTCGCGGTGTTCGAGCACCTCCCCGAGGTGACCCTGGTCAGCAGCTTCTGGCAGTCGGAGGTCGTCACCAAGGCGGTCCACGGCGCGCTGCACGCGGTGCACTCGGCCCGTCCCGACGACCCGATGCTGGCGCATGTGCGGCACATGCTGGTCTTCTTCCTGGTCCGCGGCGAGCGCTGGGCGGAGGCCATGAACCAACTGGTGCGCATCGACGGCCACGTGGGCGCCCTGCCGTGGACCCTGTCGGCCGACCCGGCGGCGGAGTTCGCGGTGTACCGGGCGCTGGCGGTGGCGGGCTACGAGGCGAACGGCGGCAACCCGGCGAGCCTGCCCCACTGAGCACGGGCGATCCTCAAGGGCTCCCCCCCCCCGGCCGCAAGGACTCCCGCCCCGCCGCAAGGGCTCCCGCCCCGCCGTGCCGGCCCGGCCGGAATTCCCCCCGGCCGCCGCATGTTGCAGGGGCGTCGCCCCGGTGCGGGTGTCACGCCGATTGGAGACGCATGTTCCTGCACAGCCGTACGCCCCAGCTGCCGACCCCCGAGCAGGCGCTGCCCGGCCGCCCGGAGCCGGCGTTCACGGTCCCCGGCCGCCACACCGTCCTCGGCAACCCGCTGCTCGGCCCCTACCCCGAGGGCCTGGAGATCGCCGACTTCGGCCTGGGCTGCTTCTGGGGCGCCGAGCGCCGGTTCTGGCAGCTCCCGGCCGGTGTGTGGACGACCCTCGTCGGCTACCAGGGCGGTCACACGGAGCACCCGACGTACGAGGAGGTCTGCTCGGGCCTGACCGGCCACACCGAGGTCGTGCGCGTCGTCCACGACCCGCGGCGGATCTCGTACGACCGCCTTCTGAAGACGTTCTGGGAGTCGCACGATCCCACCCAGGGCTTCCGCCAGGGCAACGACGTGGGCACGCAGTACCGCTCGGCGGTCTACACCCACTCCCCCGAGCAGGAAGCCGCCGCCCGGGCCTCCCGCGCGTCGTACCAGAAGGTCCTCACGTCGTCCGGCTACGGCACCATCACCACGGAGATCGTCCCGGCGGAGGGCCGCCCCTTCTACCCGGCGGAGGGCTACCACCAGCAGTACCTGGACAAGAACCCGGCGGGCTACTGCGGCATCGGCGGCACGGGCGTGTCCTGCCCGGTCGGTGTGGCCCGGGCCGAGGGCTGACGACCGTCGGCGTGCCCGGGGATCCGGTAGGCCCCGTGCCCGCGGGGACCCACTAGGGTGCCCCCGTGACTGCGCCCCTGAGTACCTCCCGATCCCGTGCCGCGTTGCGGATATCCGCGCGGGTCTCCGCCGAGTTGCTGCTGGTGTTCGCCGGACTGGCCTTGGCGCTGTGGCTGTTGGGCCGGATGTGGTCAGTGGTGTGGCCGCTCGTCGTCGGGCTGCTGCTGACCACGCTGACCTGGCCCGTGGCCCGGTTCCTGCGGCGGCGCGGGTGGCCGCCCGCGCTCGCCGCGTCGGCCGTGACCGTGCTGTTCCTGCTGGTCGCCACGGGCGTCGTGGCGCTGATCGCGGTACCGGTGGCGTCCCAGTCGGGTGAGCTGACCGACGGTGTGGTGGAGGGCATCCAGCGGCTGCGCGAGTGGGCCGCCGGGCCGCCGCTGAACATCGGGGACGCGCAGATCAACCAGGCCTTCGACAGCGCGGTCGCCCGGGCCCAGGAGGGTCTGGGCAGCATGGTGGGCGCTGTCGTCACGGGCGTGAGCACGGTGGTGAACGGCGTCGTCACCGCCGTCCTGGCCCTGTTCCTGATGTTCTTCTTCCTCAAGGACGGTCCGCGGTTCCTGCCCTGGCTCGCCCGTCAGCTGCCCGGCCGGCTCGCCACGGACGTCCCGGCAGTGTTCGCGCGCGGCTGGGCCACGCTGGGGTCCTTCGTGCGTTCCCAGGCGGCCGTCGGCCTGCTGGACGCCGTCCTGATCGGGCTGGGCCTGTGGATCCTGGGCATCCCGCTGGTGCTCCCCCTGGCGGTGCTGACCTTCGTCTCCGCGTTCGTGCCGATCATCGGCGCGCTGTTCGCCGGCTTCGTCGCGGTTCTCATCGCGCTGGTCTCCAACGGCCTCACGGACGCGCTGATCGTGCTGGCGATCATCGTCGTGGTGCAGCAGCTCGAGGGGAACGTCTTCCAGCCCATGATCCAGAGCCGGGGGCTCGGTCTCCACGCGGCCGTCGTGCTGCTGGCGGTGACGCTGGGCGGCAGCCTGGCCGGCATCGTCGGCAGTCTGCTCGCCGTACCCGTCGCCGCGCTGATCGCCGTGGTCTGGAACTACGTGCGCGAGCAGCTCGTCGAGACGGCGGAGGCACCGGACCCCGGCGATCCCGGCCCGGACGAACCGGACACCGCCGCCGCTGCTCCGTCGTAGGCGGCCGGGGCGCGCGAACGGCCCCGCCCGGATCGCGGGGCCTCTCCCCGCCTGCGATTCTGCAGGCGAAAGGAGTGCCGCCGCATGAATTCTGCCGTCGCTTCGCCCGTGCGTCTGGAGGCGTCCGTCGATTCCCGGCTGTCCCGGTGGATGTGGCTGGTGAAGTGGCTGCTCGCCGTTCCGCACTACGTCGTGCTGCTGTTCCTGTGGATCGCGTTCGCCGTCGTGACCGTGATCGCCTTCTTCGCCATCCTGTTCACCGGCCGGTACCCGCGGTCCCTCTTCGACTTCAGCGTCGGCGTGCTGCGCTGGAACTGGCGGGTCGGCTACTACGCGCACACCGCGCTCGGCACCGACCGGTACCCGCCGTTCACCCTCGCCGACGTGCCCGACTACCCGGCGCGCTTCGACGTCGCCTACCCGGAGCGGCTGTCCCGCGGGCTGGTGCTGGTGAAGTGGTGGCTGCTGGCGATCCCGCAGTACATCGTCGTCGGGTTGTTCGTCGGGGGCGGCTGGGGCTGGGACGGGAGGGACGGCTGGCGCGGCGGCGGGGTGGTGCCCTTCCTCTCCCTCGTCGCGGTGGTCGTCCTGCTGTTCACCGCCCGCTACCCGCGGCACCTCTTCGACTTCCTGATCGGCCTCGCCCGCTGGACGGCCCGCGTGACGGCCTACGCCGCGCTGCTGACCGACCAGTACCCGCCGTTCCGGCTGGACCTGGGCGGGCAGGAGCCCCCGCCCGCGCCCGCGCCGGGACCCCCGCTGACGAAGACCTGAGCTCCCGGAATGTCCGCTTCGGCGGCGGAATCCTCTCCTCCCGCCTTACGCTCCTTCGCATGGTTCTCAGACGAGCGTTACAGGTGATCATGGTCGTGGCCCTGGCCCTCGCGGGGGCGGTCCAGGGCACGGCGCACGCCGAGGAGGGCACGCCGGCGGCCGGACAGCAGTCGCTGTTCTACAACCACGCCTACGGCGTGCTCGACCGTGCGACCGCCGACGCCATCGAGCACTCCTCCTACCTGCGGGAGTTCGCCCACTTCCAGGTCCGCACGACGACCGGATCCGGCGGGCAGACCTGGACCGGCCGCTATCTGATGGGCCGCGAGACCTACCTGGAGCTGTTCGGCGTGGGCGATCTGCCCGGCAAGGACGGCACCCTCGGCGCCGCCGGCCTGGCCGTGTCGACCGAGCGGGCCGGGGACCTGCCCACGGTGATCGAGCGGCTGCGGAAGCAGGGCGTCACCGACCCGATCGAGTTCCGGCAGACACGCGACTTCGGGGACGGCGTGCCCGTGCCGTGGTTCGACGCCGTGTTCACCACCGACCAGTACGACCTGTTCGGCGCCTGGGGCATGGAGTACCGGCCGGAGTACTTCGCCGACCCGCGCGGCAACACCGAGCCCGCCGCACACCCCGGTGACGTGGGCCGGGAGCGCTACCTGCCCGACACCTACCGCGACCGTCTGATGCGGGACGTGACCGGCATCCGGCTCGCGGTGACCGCGCGGGACCTCGCCGCCACGGTGCCGCTGCTGGAGGCCGGCGGGTTCGCCGTCCGGTCGCTGCCGGGCGGGGGCGCCGTCGCGAAGGGCGGCGGCACCACCATCCGCTTCGACGTCGTGCCCCTCGACCAGGCGGGCCTGCGGCAGGTCGAGATGTCGCTGAACCGGCCGGTGCCGTACCGGCACGAGGAGCGGATCGGCCACTCGGCCCTCGTCGTCGGCCCGGGCGCCCGCGCCGTGTGGACGTTCGAGGAACAGGACCGGCCGAGCGCTACCGGGTAGCGCCCAGCCTCTCCCAGGTCCGCTTCTCGGCGGCGGCACGATGTGCCCGGGTCAGCCGGCGCTGCCGTAGGGCCTCGTGATGATCTCCAGGCGGTGGCCGTCGGGGTCGTCGAAGTACGCTCCGCGGCCGCCGTCGTTGTGGTTGATCTCGCCGGGGCGGCTGTGGAAGGGGTCCGCCCAGTACGTCAGACCGGCCTGCTGGATGCGGGCGAAGATCTCGTCGAACTCCTCCTCCGAGACGAGGAAGGCGTAGTGCTGCGGCGTGATGGCGCCGGGGCTGTCCATGAAGTCGAGCGTCACGCCGTTGGGGATCTCGACCGGGAGGAACGGTCCGTAGGGCGGGCTCACGTCGAGCCCGAGGATGTCGGCGAGGAACCGGGCCGAGGCGCGCTTGTCGTGGGAGACGACGATGGTGTGGTTGAGCTGCACGGTCATGGTGGGCCTCCCCTGGCGGACCCCCCTGGGGCACTCTCGTCGTGTACCCCGCTCCACCGCCCTCGTGCACCGGAAGCTCCACCGCCCTCGTGCACCGGAAGCTCCACCGCCCTCGTGCACCGGAAAATCCCGGGCGCGCGCGAGGGCCCCGGCGCGCTGCCGGGGCCCTCGACGCATGGTTCTCGGCCGGTCAGATGGTGGCCGTGTCGATCACGAACCGGTAGCGCACATCGCTGTCCAGCACGCGCTCGTACGCCTCGTTGATCTGGTCGCCGCGGATCAGCTCGATCTCGGCGCCCAGACCGTGCTCGGCGCAGAAGTCCAGCATCTCCTGCGTCTCGGCGATACCGCCGATCATGGAACCGGCGAGGGACTTGCCTCCGCCGATCACCGAGAAGAGGTTCAGGGAGATGGGCTCCTCGGGAGCGCCGACGTTGGCCAGCGTGCCCTCGGTCTTCAGCAGCGACAGGTAGGCGCCGAAGTCCAGCGGGGCCGACACCGTGGAGACGATCAGGTCGAAGGTGCCGGCCAGTTCCTCGAAGGTCTTCGGGTCGCTGGTGGCGTAGTAGTGGTCCGCGCCCAGCTTCAGGCCGTCCTCCCGCTTGCGCAGGGACTGCGACAGCACGGTCACCTCGGCGCCGAGCGCGTGCGCGATCTTCACGCCCATGTGGCCAAGGCCGCCGAGGCCGACGATCGCGACCTTCTTGCCGGGGCCGGCGCCGAACCGCTTCAGCGGCGAGTAGAGGGTGATGCCGGCGCACAGCAGCGGCGCGGCGACGTCCAGGGACAGGCCGTCGGGGATGCGGACGACGAAGTTCTCGTCGACGACGACCTTCTGCGAGTAGCCGCCGTAGGTGGGCTCGCCGTCCTTGCCTATGCCGTTGTACGTCGGGACGTTGCCCTGGACGCAGTACTGCTCACGGCCGGCCTCGCAGTTCTCGCACTCGCGGCAGGAGTCGACCATGCAGCCGACGCCCACGCGGTCGCCGACGGCGAACTTCGTCACACCGGGGCCGACCTCGGCGACGACACCGGCGATCTCGTGGCCGGGGACCATCGGGAAGATCGCCTCGCCCCAGCCCTCGCGGGCCTGGTGGATGTCCGAGTGGCAGATGCCGGCGAACTTGATGTCGATCAGGACGTCGAACTCGCCGACCTGGCGGCGTTCGATGGTGGTGCGCTCCAGCGGAGCCTTGGGAGCGGGGGCGGCGTACGCAGCAACAGTGGTCATGCCGGGGTTTCTCCTAGCAAAGTGTCTGTGCCCGGCTGCCTTCTGAATCTTCTTCCGGGCACGATCACCAGCGTGCCCGAGCCGCGCGCCTTCACCCAGACCACGGTTTTGCGTACGCACAGCGTGCGTACCACTGGCGGGGTCAGGCTGCCGTGCGTACGACCATGAATACTGGGACGCATGGACGAACAGCCCGAACCCGCGCAGACGGCCGGTGGCGGCCTGGACCGGCGTGCCGAGCTCAGCGAGTTCCTGCGCACCCGGCGTGCCCGGCTGAAGCCGGAGGACGTGGGGCTGCCCGACTTCGGGCGGCGGCGGGTGCCGGGGCTGCGCCGCGAGGAGCTGGCGCAGCTGGCCGGGGTGTCCGTGGCGTACTACACGCGGCTGGAGCAGGGCAACGGGCGCAACGTCTCGGCGGAGGTGCTGGACGCGATCGCGCGCGCCCTGCGGCTGAGCGACGCCGAGCACTCACACCTGACGCACCTGGCGAAGCCGAAGCAGCACAAGAAGAAGCCGGCGGCGCGCAGCCGGCAGGTGCGGCCGGCGCTGCGGCACCTGCTGGACTCGATCGACAGCGTCCCGGCCTACATCGTCGGGCGCCGCTCGGAGATCCTGGCCTGGAACCGGATGGCCGCGGCCCTCTTCGGCGACTGGGCGGAGCTGCCGGCGCCGGAGCGGAACTGGGCGCGGCTGGTGTTCCTCAGGCCCGACTACCGCGAGCTGTTCGTCGAGTGGGACCGGAAGGCGGCCGACATCGTCGGCTATCTGCGCATGGACGCGGGCTGCCACCCGGACGACCCGCAGCTGTCCGCCCTGGTGGGCGAGCTGTCGGTGAAGAGCGAGGAGTTCCGCCGCCTCTGGGCCGCCCACGACGTCAAGGAGAAGAGCTACGGCGTCAAGCGCATGCGCCACCCCCTGGTCGGCGACCTGACCCTGTCCTTCGAGACGTTCCGCCTGGTCGACGACGCCGAGCAGTCCCTGATCACGTACCACGCGGAGCCGGACTCCGCCTCGGCTCAGGCCCTGCGGCTGCTGGCGAGCTGGGGGGCGGACGCGGTGCGCTCGGGCACCGGGGCGTCGTCCGCCCCGCCGGCCTGACGCAGCACGTCCGCCCGCCCCTCACCCCTGGTACGGCGGAGCCGCTCCCCACGTCCAGGAGGGCACCGGCTGCTCCTCCGGGGGCTTCGCGCCCGGGCTCGAGAAGTGGACGGCGAGCCGGGTCCCCCACTCCACGTAGGCCACGAACGCCGAGCGGAACTCCGCGTCGGCCGGCAGGCCCGCCTTGTCGGCGGCGTCCTGGATGAAAGGGCGACGTGCTGGGCGTTTTCGGGGGCCAGCCCCGCGAACACCGGGGCCAAGAGGTCGTCCTTCAGCACCTTGCCGTAGAAGACCTCGGTGAGGCGCGAGAGGGCCTCGGCGCCGCCCGCCCAGTCGTACAGCGTGGGGACGGCGGAGCCGGTGCCGCGCACGGCGGTCGGCTCGTAGTGGCGCATCTCCTCGATGTTCTCGACGTACGGGCGGATCTCGGCGAAGAAGCCGGGGAACTGTTCGGCCCTGCGGAAGCCTTCGAGGTGGGCCGCGGCGCGGCCGTAGGCGGCCAGGAACTCGCCGAACGCTGCTCGGGGACGCGGTACCGGACGTACTCGACGGTGTGGGCCGTCATGGCGCCACGGAAACACGAACCGCCCGCCGGACGCTTCTCTTCCGGCGGGCGGTTCGCTAACAGGCGCTACGGATCACTTGCCGTAGTACGCGTTGTAGATCGAGATCGTCGACTTGTTGCCCTTCTTGTCGGCGATCTTGGCGTGGAAGGAGATGGCCTTCCCCTTCTCGGGGTTCTTGACGGTGATCTTGCCGTTCTTGACGTCGAGCTTCTTCCAGGTCTTGCCGTAGTCGTACGACACGTACACCGACAGCGACTTCAGGTTGCTGCCCTTGGCCGCGCCCTCGACGGTGACCGGGACGCTGGCCGTCTTGCCGGCCGGGACCTTGCTGTCCAGGCCGGTCTTGGCCTGGAAGCGGACCGTGGAGACGGGCAGCTTCACGCGCGCGTCACCGGACGGCTTCTTGGAGCGGAAGGTGAAGGCGGCGTCGATCCGGGTGGAGGCCGCCGCGACCTTGACGCTGCGCTTGACCGACGTCGTCAGCTTGTACTCGGCGTCACCGGACGGGACCTTGAACTCCTCGCCGAACAGCGGGTCGGTGTTGGAGCCGACCTTGGTGCCGTTGCGGTAGAGGTTCGTGGCGACCGATGTGAACTCGGACGAGCCCGCGTGCCCGGAGCCGTCGGCGAACAGCGGCAGCGAGCCGTAGAGGGCGTTGCCCTTGCGGAAGACACCGAACTCGGCGTTCAGACGCGGGCCGAAGACCGCCGTGTTGAAGGTCTTCGTGTACTTCTGGCCGGCCTTGAACGTCTGCGGGTCACCGAGCGTGTAGCCGGCCTCGGGGACCCAGTTGCCGTCCGCGTCCTTGCCCTTGTACTGCGTGAAGTCGAACGCCCACTGGACCTTGTCCGACGTCGAGAGGTACATCGTGCGGGTGCTCGGCAGCTTCTGCTGCACGGGGACGCCGAACGTCACGGTCTCGGGGAGCATGCCGGCGGTGAACATGTCGCCGGTCTTACCGGCCGCGGCCGCACCCATCTCGTGCTTCACGGTGGCGAGTTCGCCGGCCTTGAAGTGCCGGACCTTGTCACCCTGGATCTTCTTGACCTTGGCGCTGGTGACCACGTTGTACTCGGCGGTGTCGCCCTTGGTCCACTGCCCGCTCCAGGTCTGGCTCAGCCCGGAGACCTCCGGACCCAGGTGGGCCATGCGCAGATCCGCGAACGAGTCGAGGCCGATACCGAAGCCGGCCGCCGGGGCGTAGCCGTACTCGATCATCGCGGACAGCGGCTTGGCCTGTGCGTCCGGCACCCTGATGTCGGCCGCCTTCGTCTTACGGGCGTCGATCGTCAAGGTGGTGTTCTTGGTGAGCGCCAGCTTCGGCTGGACCGACCAGTCGATGCCGCCCTCGGCGGTATCCGTGTCCTGGAAGACCAAGCTGTTCAGCAGATAGGTGCCCTTGGGCAGGCGCAGGGTCGCCGTGCCGGAAGGGGCGACCGGCGTCTGGTAGAAGCGGTCCTTGGCCAGGCCCTCGTAGCCCATGAGCTGGGTGTCGTAGCCGTCCGTCGGCTGCCCGTCCCTGCCGATGTGCTTGACGGTGACGTCGTACGACTCCATCTCGCGCTGCACCGCCGCCGCCGTGCGCACCGTCTGGCCGCCGCCCGTCGCCGTCACGTACGCCGAGTACGCGCCGTCGAGCGTGCCGCCCAGCTTGGTGTTGACGGTGAACGGGACAGAGGCCTTGCCGCCCGCCGGGACGGTCACCGTGGTGGCGCCGAGCTTGAAGAAGCCGGCCGGGGCGGCCTGGCCCTTCGGGTTGGTGGCGGTCGACGCCAGCTTCAGCGTGACGTCCTTCGTACCGAGGTTGCGGTACGTCAGCTCCTTGGTGACCGGCTTGTCGTCGGTGTGCGGCCACTGCTGGACGCCGAAGCTCACGGACGACGGGTCGGCGATCACGGACTGCTTGATGGCCTGGTCGACCTGGATGCGGCCCGAACCCTGCTGGAACGGCGTGTACTTGCCGCCCTTGGTGGAGCCCGTGAGGGCGCCCTTCAGCTCGGTGTACTTCCACTCGGGGTGCTGCTGCTTCAGGATCGCCGCCGCGCCCGCGACGTGCGGCGTCGCCATCGACGTACCGGAGATGGTCATGTAGCCGGCCGGCTTCTCGCCGACCTCCTGGGCTATCTGGTTGCCCGGGGCGGAGGCCGCGGTGATGTCCACGCCGGGCGCGGTCACGTCGGGCTTGAGGGCGCCGTCCATGCCGGGGCCGCGGCTGGAGAAGTCGGCGAGCTTGTCCTTGTCGTCGACCGCGCCGACGGTGAGGGCCGCGGCGGCGCTGCCCGGGGAGCCGATGGTCTGCTCGCCGAAGTCGCCCTCGTTGCCGGCGGCGATGGCGAACAGGACGCCCTTCTCCGCGGAGAGCTTGTTCACCCCCGCTTCCAGCGCGTCGATCGCGGGGGAGTCCATGCCGCCGAGGCTCATGTTGATGACGTCGGCGCCCTCGGCCGCGGCCCACTCCATGCCGGCGAGGATCTCGGAGTCGCTGCCGAATCCGCCGTCGTCGAGGACCTTGCCGTTGAGGATCTTCGCGCCGGGCGCGACGCCCTTGTACTTGCCGCCGGACTTCTTGCCGGTGCCGGCCGCGATGGAGGCGACGTGCGTGCCGTGGCCGACCTTGTCGGTGGCGTCGGGCGAGGTGGTGAAGTTCTTGGCGCCGACGACCTGGCCCTTGAGGTCGTCGTGGGTGGCGTCGACACCGGTGTCCAGGACGGCGATCTTGACGCCCTTGCCGTCGTAGCCGGCCGACCACGCCTTGGGGGCGCCGATCTGCGGGACGGACTTGTCGAGGCTGGCCTTGCGGACGCCGTCGAGCCAGACGTGCGCGATGCCGGAGGCGGTCTTGTCGCCGTTGGTGACGGCGTCCCACAGCTCGGGCGCGTCCTGCTGCGGCGTCTGCACGGCGTCCGCGTTCAGGGACTTCAGCGAGTGGCTCAGCGTGCCCGCGTCGCGGACGTCGGCCTTGGTGGCGGCGGCGCTGCCCTGGTAGCCGACGATGACCTTCAGGCCCTTCTTCTGGGCCTTGCGGGTCGCGGACTTGTTCAGCTCGGTGACGTCGAAGAGCCGCTGGTCGAGCTTGCCGGTGGCGACCAGGCGGGCCGCGTCGGCCGGGATCACGAGGGTGTGGCCGTCGAGCTTGCGGACCTGGACGGGAATGCCCTCACGGCCCTTGGCCCGCTCCAGGCCGACGACGCGGCCCTTGGCGTCGAGGGCGACCCGGTCGCCGGTGATCAGCGTGATGTGGTGCTTGGCGGTGAGCGAGGCCGGCTTGGACGCCGCGGCCGTCCGCTCGCCGTCGGCCGACGCCGGGCTGGTCATACCCGCCGCCAGGGCCACGGCTGCCGCTGTGGCGACCGAGGCCGCGTACGCCCTTTTCACTTGTCTGCGCAAGTTTCCCCCTTGCAGAAGTACCGGGCGAATTCCCCGTTCACCCGGCCGGGGGTGGTCTCGCACGCATACGCGTACACCCCCCGGAATAGGCAGTATGCCGAGGGGTGATCAGGTGCTCAATAGATGAGAAGAAGCTGAGAATTTCGTCGGCCGACTGTTACACGGCTGCCGGAACGCCGTTACAGGGTTGGGCAATTACGCACGCGCGTTCTCCTTGACAGGGCGGATGCCCGGCACACGCCCGACGAACGACGATGCCGCCGCCCGCCCGGTGAAGGGCGAACGGCGGCATCGGGTCGTGGATCGGGGAAGCCGTCAGACGGCCGAACCCGCCTTCCACTGCGTCCAGTTCATGTTCCAGCCGTTGAGGCCGTTGTCCGGGGCGATGGTCTTGTCGCCGGTGTTCTCGACGACGACCACGTCACCGATGATCGAGTTGTTGTAGAACCAGGCACCCGGGGTGTTCGGGTCGTTCGCGCCCTTGGCGTCCTGGAGTCCCACACAGCCGTGGCTGGTGTTCACGCTGCCGAAGATGGACTTCGCGCCCCAGTAGTTGCCGTGGATGAACGTGCCGGAGCTGGAGAGGCGGATGGCGTGCGGCACGTCCTTGATGTCGTACTCGCCCTTGCCGTCGTCGTCCGTGAAGCCCACGGTCGCGCCGTTCATGCGCGTCTCCTTGAACTTCTCGGACATCACCATGATGCCCTGGTAGGTCTTGTTCTCCGGCGAGCCGGCGGAGATCGGGATGGTCCGCACGACCTTGCCGTCCTGCGTGACCTTCATCTGCTTGGTCTTCGCGTCGACGTAGGAGATCTGGTTGCGGCCGATCTTGAAGGTGACCGTCTTCTGCTGGACGCCGTAGACGCCCTCGGCGCCCTCGACACCGTCGAGCGCGAGCTTCAGCGTGACGGTGGAGCCTTCCTTCCAGTAGTCCTGGGGCCGGCAGTCCATGCGGTTGGCGTTGAACCAGTGGCAGGCGACCTCCTGGCCGCTGGTCGTGCTGACCTTGATGCCCTTCTGGACGGCCGCCTTGTTGGTGATCGCCTTGTCGAAGTTGATCGAGACCGGCATGCCGACGCCGACGGTGGTGCCGTCGTCCGGGGTGAAGTTGCCGATGAAGCTGTTGGCCGGGGAGACCGTGGTGAACGAGGCGTTCTCGTGGGCGACGCGACCGTCGGAGTCCTTCGCCTCCGCCGACAGCTTGTAGGTGGTGGAGCGCTCCAGCTGCGTACTGGGCTTCCAGCTGGTCTTGTCGGCGGATATCTGGCCGCTCACCTCCGTGCCGTCGGAGGTGGTCATCTTCACGTTCGTGAGCGTGCCCTTGCTCACCGTGACGGCCGCGGAGTTGTTGATCGAGGCGTTGTCCGATCCATCCTTGGGCGTGATCTTGATCTGGGCCTCGGAGGTCTTCTTGGCCGCGGCCTCGTCGACCTTCGACTGGGAGCTGTCGCCGCCGTCGCCACCCGAGGCGTTGTCGTCGCCGCCGGAACACGCCGAGAGCACCAGCACTCCGCCGAGCAGTGCGGACGCGACCGTCAGGCCCTTGCGCCGCTTACTGACCGTCATCACACGCTTCTCCATCGTTGCCGATTTCCCCAAAACCCCGAGTGTCCCCGTCAAGAATCCAAGTGCCCCCGTCAGGACTCACGAGTCCTCGTCGAGAACCTTCAACGCTACGACCGGTTCGTCCGGTTCCGCAGGTGACCCAGGTGTGGGGATCACCACGTCCGCGGCGGACGGTGCCGGACGATGCGGCTGCGGTCGATGCGCCCCGTGAGACGCGAAGACCCCGGACGGCGGTTGCCGCCCGGGGTCACCAGTTTCCCCAACAGCCTCAGCGGTCGCCGTCCTCGTCGTCCACCACATCATCCTCGTCGAGGTCCCAGTCCGGCGAATCGGGGTCGTAGTCGATCCGTTCGCTGCTCCAGGAGGCCTGCTGGAGCTCCACCCCCGGCACCTGGCTGACCAGGTCGAACGGGTCGACGAGGTACGCGAGGGCCTCCGCGGTGTCTTCCGTCACAGCGCTCTCGGCATGGGTCCGTTCCGCCGCGGGCATCCCGGCGTCGTCGGCGAGACGGCGCAGGGCGGACTTGATGACGGCGTCGGCGTCCTCGACTTCGAGAACGACCTCCACGCGAACCCGGACAAACCGTGATGTCTCTGGAGTGCTCATGGCGGGAGCGTACGGCCAAGAGCTCCTGTGACTTTCCCGTGACCCGCGCCTTTCACTAACATCGCCCCACACGGCCAATTCGCCGACGCCACAAGGGGATCGATATTCCGTGTCATCCGCTCGCCGTCCGTTGCTGACCGCCACCGCCGCGGCGACCCTGCTGGGTGCCCTGTGGTTCGTCCCGTCCGCCAACGCGACGTCGGACACCCCGGTGAGAGACGCGGTCGCGACGAGCCCGTCGCCGCTGGTCACGGAGCAGGCGCGGATCGCCGCCACGACCGCCGACAGCTCCGTCACCGGCACCCGGCTGGCCGACACCGGCAGCTTCGACAGCACGCCGTACGTGATCGGCGGGACGGTCTGCCTCACGCTGGGCGCCGGGTTCGTGGTGTATTCCGTCCGCCGGGAACGGCTCGGTTTCTGACCGCAGTTGACGAGGGGCCCCGCCGGTCGGTGAGGCCCCTCCTGTCCTGCGCGCTGAGCCCTAGTGGAGCGGCCCGGTGACGCTCTCCACCGCGGCCAGCAGCCGTCCCTCGCGCACGAACGCGTCCGCCGCGGCCAGGTCGGGCGCCAGGAACCGGTCGGGCCCGGGACCCTGGACCCCCGCGGCGCGCAGGGCGTCGATGACCGCCCGCGACGCGGGCGCCGGGGTCAGCCCGTCGCGCAGTTCGATGGCGCGCGTGGCGGCGTACAGCTCGACGGCCAGGACCCGGGCGAGGTTGTCGACGGCCGTGCGCAGCTTGCGCGCCGCCGACCAGCCCATCGAGACGTGGTCCTCCTGCATGGCGGAGGACGGGATCGAGTCGGCGGACGCCGGTACGGCGAGCCGCTTCAGCTCGCTCACCAGCGCGGCCTGCGTGTACTGAGCGATCATCAGGCCCGAGTCCACACCGGCGTCGTCGGCGAGGAACGGCGGCAGGCCGTGGCTGCGGTTCTTGTCGAGCAGCCGGTCGGTGCGCCGCTCGGCGATGGAGCCGAGGTCGGCGGCGGCGATGGCGAGGAAGTCCAGGACGTAGGCGACGGGCGCCCCGTGGAAGTTGCCGTTGGACTCCACGCGCCCGTCGGGCAGCACGACCGGGTTGTCCACGGCGGAGGCCAGCTCGCGCTCGGCGACCAGCCGGGCGTGCGCCATGGTGTCGCGGCCGGCCCCGGCGACCTGCGGCGCGCAGCGCACCGAGTAGGCGTCCTGGACGCGCGGCGCGTCGTCCTGGTGATGCCCGGTCAGGCCCGAGCCCTTCAGCACGGCCAGCATGTTGGCGGCGCTGGCGGCCTGCCCCGGGTGCGGCCGGATGGCGTGCAGCTCGGGGGCGAGGACCTTGTCGGTGCCGAGCAGGGCCTCCAGGGACAGGGCGGCCGTGACGTCGGCGGAGCGGTAGAGCGTCTCCAGGTCGGCCAGGGCCATGACCAGCATGCCGAGCATGCCGTCGGTGCCGTTGAGGAGGGCGAGGCCCTCCTTCTCGCGCAGTTCGACCGGCTGGATGCCGTGCGCGGCGAGCAGTTCGGCGGCCGGGCGTACGGTGCCGTCGGGGCCCTCGGCGTCCCCCTCGCCCATGAGCGTGAGCGCGCAGTGGGACAGCGGCGCGAGGTCGCCGGAGCAGCCGAGGCTGCCGTACTCGTGCACGACCGGGGTGATGCCGGCGTTGAGGAGGTCCGCCATGGTCTGCGCGACCTCGGGCCGTACGCCGGTGTGCCCGGAGCAGACGGTCTTCAGCCGCAGGAACATCAGGGCGCGGACGACCTCCCGCTCGACCCGCGGGCCCATCCCGGCGGCGTGCGAGCGGACGATGTTGCGCTGCAGTTGCGCGCGCAGCTCCGGGCTGATGTGCCGGGTCGCCAGGGCGCCGAAGCCGGTGCTCACTCCGTACACGGGGTCCGGCTTGGCCGCCAGCGCGTCCACGATCTCGCGGGCCGCGGCGAGGGCGGCCAGCGCCTCCTCGGAGAGCTGGACGCGGGCGCCGCCGCGCGCCACGGCGAGCACGTCGGACGCGGTCACCCCGGACGTCCCCACCACCACAGTGTGCATATCCATATTCAGGAGCGTACGCAGTGAATTCGATGATGTCACCACTGGGGGCGGGGTTCACCCCTTACTGATACGTCACACCGCCCGGGCGGCCTCAGGGCGCGTGCCGGCCGCGGAACCGCCGCCGCTCGCCGTTGGCCTCCTGGGACGGCTCGTCCGCGAGCCGCACCACGGGATCGTCGGGCCCGGCCCGGCCGGCGACCACCGGCCGGTCCGCCCGCTCGGCCTTGGCCCGGTACTGGGCGGCATCGGCGAGCCGGAACAGCCGGCGGGCGGAGCGCACGGGCCCGATCGGATCCTCGGTGGACGCGACACCGCAGGCCACGCCGTCCCCGAGCTCCAACTCGGCGGCCCGGCGGCACAGTTCGCCTGCCGCCTTCACGACCTGGTCGGCGGGCGGCCCGACGGCGAGCAGACAGAACTCGTCCCCGCCGAGCCGGGCGGCCAGGGCCCCCGGCAGCATGGCCCCGCACAGCGACAGCACCGAGCCGAAACGCTCCAGGAGCCGGTCGCCGACGGCGTGCCCGTGGGTGTCGTTGACCCGCTTGAGCCCGTTGAGATCGCAGACGACCAGGCTGACGACGGCTCCGTCCCGGCGGTGCCGCTCGATCGCCTGCTCCAGGCGTACGTCCACAGCACGGCGGTTGGCGAGCCCGGTGAGCGCGTCGGTGTACGCGAGGCGGCGGGCCTCCTCCAGCCGCTCGGTCTGGGCGATGCCGGCGGCCACGACGGAGGCGAGGACGGTGGCGAAGTCGGCGTCGGCCCGCTCGAAGACGGGCTCACCGGCCGGCCTCGCCACGTACAGCTCGCCCCAGGCCCTGCCGTGCAGCACGATCGGCGCGACCACGCAGCAGCCCCGGCCCCGGCGGCGCAGGGCGGCGACGCGCTGGTGGCAGTAGCCGGGCTGCCCGGCGGCGGGCCCCTCGGCGGTCTCCACCCACGCGTCCGGCTCCCCGCCACCGGCCCACTGCTCGTGCAGGAACTCGGTGATCTCCGCGAACTGGTGCACCGGATAGGCCTCGTCCTCGGGGAACTCCTCCTCCCCCTCGGCCAGCTCGCCGACGTTCACGAGGACCTTCAGCCGCCCGAGCTCCCGCTCCCACACCGACAGCGCGGCGAAACTCCCGCCCAGCGCCCGGCACGCCCCGGCAGCCGCGGCCCGCCACGCCTCACGCGACCCGTGCGCCGCCGCCATCCCCTGAGCCAACGCGACGACGGCCGCGAGCCGTCTGTCCTCACCCATCACTCCAGGCTAGGGAGTTTCCAGCCAGACTGACCTGTTTACGACGCGAACGAGGACGACCAGATCCCACCCCGCTGCGGGCAATCGTGCCTCCCCCAAGCTCTTCGAGCAGGGGGGACCCCCAGGCGGCACGGGTGGGCGCAGCTGCACCCCGCTCCGCCGGGCTGCGGCCCCACCCGGCCCCAGCACCGACGCCGAGCACCTGACAACGAGCCCTCAGCTCACTCCCCCGGCCACTCCGGCCTCCGCTTCTCGTTGAACGCCGCAACCCCCTCCGCCCGGTCCCCCGAGAACGCCACCGCCCGCCACGCCGCGTCCTCCACCTCCAGCCCGGCCCGCAGATCCAACCCCTGCCCGAGCCGCAACGCCCGCTTCGCCGCCCGCAACCCCACCGGCGAGTTCCCGGCGATCCGCGCCGCCAGCGCCAACGCCTCCTCCCGGTCCCGCCCGGCCTCCACCACCTGGTCGACCAGCCCCAACTCGCCCGCCTCCACGGCCTCCACCCGCCGCGCCGAGAAGATCAGCTCAGCCGCCCGGGCCGCCCCGACGCGCCGCGGCAGCAACTGCGTACCGCCACCCCCGGGAATCACCCCCACCGACACCTCCGGCAGGCCCACCACCGCCGTACGGTCCGCCACGATCACGTCACAGGCCAGCGCCAGCTCGAACCCGCCGCCCAGCGCGAACCCGTGCACCGCCGCCACCGTCGGCACCGGCAGCTCCAGCACCCCGGTGTACGCCCCCCGCGTCACCGGCCGCTGCCTCAGCAGCTCCGCGTCGCTGAACGAGTTGCGCTCCTTCAGATCGGCCCCGACGCAGAACGCCCGCTCATGCGTCGAGGTCAGCACCACCACCCGTACGTCCCGGTCCTCCCCCAGCGCCGCGCACGCCCCGGCCACACACCGCGCCATCTCCGTCGACACGGCGTTCATGGCCTTGGGCCGGTCGAGGACGAGCTCCGCGACATGCCCCTGCTCATGCCGCCGCACCAGCACGAACTCCCCGAACCGTTCCTCACTCATGACACCCTCCGGTTAACGCGGGTTAACAACATCGCCGTTCCGATCATCGCAGCCGCGCCCCACCCGCGAAAGAGCGGACGCGTCCGGTTCCCGCACCCACCGCCCGCCCACCCGTTCGAGTGACATCCCCCCAACTCGGGCCCGACCGCCCATCGGAGCGCATACCGTGCGTCAGCCACGGCGCACTGGGGGCGCGTGCGCATCGGGAGGGACCGTGATGACGACGAACACGCCGGCGACGCCGCGACGGAACACCGGGGCCGCCACGGCACCCCGCCGACCGGAGCCGGCCAGGCCCGGCGAACCGGCCCCGGCGGAACCCGATTCCTTCGCCCCCCGCGTCCGCGGCCGCCACCGCAAGCCCCGTCCCCGCAAGGTCCTGCTCGCCGCCGGCGGCCTCGCCCTGGCCGCGGGCGCCCTGAGCCTCGTACGCCTGGTCTCCGGGCCGGGCACCGACAGCGTCGGCACCGTCGAGGCCGAGCCGCGCCCGGACCCGGTCCCCACCGGCACGGACGAGACCGCCGACACCGCGGCGAGCTTCCCCGCCGCCCCCGAGGCCGGCCCGTCGTCACCCGCCGCCCTGGGCGGCCTGACCCCGTCACCGGCCACCCGCGGACCGGCCGCCTCCCGCACCCCGGCCACCACGACCGACGCCCGCCGGACGGACGGGACACCCAGGGCCGCCGCGCCCAGCGCCACGCCCCTCCCCGACACCCCGAACGCCCCGGCGCCGGCCCCCACGGCGGACACCCCGCGCCCGACCCCGACCCCGGCGCCCAGCCGGACCGCACCCGCCCCGGCCCCCGAGCCCGACGGCCCGAAGCAGCCGCAGGACCCGGGCCTGTGCGTACCGGTCATCGGCCTGTGCGTGGACACACCGGGCGACCGCGACTGAGCGGGGCCCTACGACCGCACGTCCCGCCGCGTGAGCAGCCACGGCTCCACGACGCCGAGCCCACGCACGGGCCGCTGCCACATCGGCTGCAGCGCGAACCGGTACACCGGCGGCTCCTCGCCCTCCTTCTCCGCCGCCGCGGCCTCCTCGGCCGCCTCCGCCTCCGAGGCCGGAGCGTCCTGCGTGCGGATCAGCTCCTCGGCGAAGGCGGTGTCGACGAGGACGGCGTCCTTCGGAGCTATCGAGGTGAGCCGGGAGGCCAGGTTCACGGTCGTACCGAAGACATCACCCATACGGGTGGTCACCGTGCCGAACGCCATGCCGACGCGCAGCTCCGGCATCGTCTCGTCGTGCGCCATGGTCTCGATCAGCCGCAGGGCGATCTCGGCGGCCGTGCCGGCGTCGTCGGCCGCGTACAGCACCTCGTCGCCGAGGGTCTTGATCAGCCGTCCGCCGTTCGCGGCCACCAGGTCGGCGGCCGTGGTCTCGAAGGCCTCGACCAGCTCGCCGAGCTCCTCCTCCTCCATCCGCCGGGTCAGCCGCGTGAACCCGACCAGGTCGGCGAAGCCGACGGCCAGCCGCCGGTCGACCATCTCCTCGTCGTCGGCGGCCTGCACGACCCGTCCGGCCGAGGCGGCGAGCTGGCGGCGCCAGACGTAGACCAGGAACTCCTCCAGCTCGGGCAGGAGCAGCTCGACGATCGGGTACGTCACCTCGGTGCGTGTCATGCCCGGCTCGGGCGGCTCGGTCAGCCCCTCCAGGAAGGAGTCGATCTGCCACTCGGCGAGCCGCGCGGTGGTCTGCCCGGTGGACCGGGCCACCTGCACGGCCATCGCCTCGCTCAGCAGCCCGGCCTCGACGAGACCGGCCAGGCGCCGCAGGGCGAGGACGTCCGCCTCCGTGAGGGCCTTGGCCTGCCCGATGTCGGCGAAGCCCATCGCCCGCCAGAAGCGGGAGGCGAGTTCCATGGAGACGCCGGCGCTGCGGGCCGCCTGGAACGGGGTGTAGCGGCGCTCGGCGCCCAGGATGAGCTGTTCCAGCCGCAGGGCGAGCGGATCCTCGCCGGGGTCGGCGCCCTGCGCGTCCGTGCCGGAGCCCGAGTCGTCGACGGTCACGCGTGCTGCCCTTCCGATCTGTCACGGTCATGTATCGACCGGCCTCAACTCTACGGCAGGTGTGCGCCAGCTCACTCCGTTGGTTCTGCCGACGGGTGAGACACCCGGCCCGGGCTCACGCAGGCCGCAAGTGAACAATGTCCCCCGCCCCGACCGGCTCCTGCACGCCCTCCCCCGTGGCCAGCACCAACCGCCCGTCCCCGTCCACCGCGACGGCCTCCCCCACGACCGCCCGATCCCCCGGCAGCTCCGCCCGCACCACCCTCCCGAGCGTCGCGCACCCCGCCGCATACGCCTCCTGCAACCCGCTCACCCCCGGGTCACCCCCCGCCGCACGCCACTTCCCGTACCACTCCTCCAGAGAACGCAGCACACCCCGCAGCAACGGATCCCGGTCCGTGCTCACGGCCCCGGCCAGCCCCAGCGACCCGGCCGTCGGCACGGGCAGCTCGTCCGCCTTGAGCGAGACGTTGATGCCGACCCCGATCACGACCCCGTCGTCACCGGCCCGCTCGGCGAGGATCCCCCCGGCCTTGCGTTCCTCTCCCCCCACGGTGACCAGCAGGTCGTTCGGCCACTTCAGCGCCGTGTCGACACCCGCCGCACGCGCCAGCCCCGTCGCCACCGCGACGCCCGTGAGCAGCGGCAGCCACCCCCATCGCGCCACCGGCACCTCGCCCGGCGTGAGCAGTACGGAGAAGAAGAGGCCGGAGCGCGGCGGCGCGGTCCACTGCCGGTCGAGGCGTCCGCGCCCGGCCGTCTGCTCCTCGGCGACGAGCACCGCTCCCTCGACGGCCTTGCCCCCGGCCGCCCGGGCCACCAGATCGGAGTTGGTGGAGCCGGTGCGCTGGACCACCTCCACCTCCGACCACAGCCCTCCCTCCCGCACCAGTCCCCGGCGCAGGGCGGTGACGTTGAGGGGCGGCCGGTCCAGGTCGGACCAGCGGCTTCCGTTCGGCTCTGATGCATCTCGCGGCGTCATGCAAGACACCCTAGGTGTGGTAAACGCCGCACTGCCGATGTGGAGGGCCCCCACTACTCTACGGATGAGTAACCGTCCCCCCTTTTGAGCAGGCAGGGAGCCGCATCCCGATGTCCGAGCCGGAAGAGCAGCAGCAGCCTGACATTCACACGACCGCGGGCAAACTCGCGGATCTCAAGCGCCGCATCGATGAGGCGACGCACGCCGGCTCCGCACGCGCCGTCGAGAAGCAGCACGCCAAGGGCAAGCTGACGGCCCGTGAGCGGATCGAGCTCCTGCTCGACGAGGGCTCGTTCGTCGAGCTCGACGAGTTCGCCCGGCACCGCTCCACCAACTTCGGCCTCGACAAGAACCGGCCCTACGGCGACGGTGTCGTCACCGGGTACGGCACCGTCGACGGCCGCCCGGTCGCCGTGTTCTCGCAGGACTTCACCGTCTTCGGCGGCGCCCTCGGCGAGGTCTACGGGCAGAAGATCGTCAAGGTCATGGACTTCGCCCTGAAGACCGGCTGCCCGGTCATCGGCATCAACGACTCCGGCGGCGCCCGCATCCAGGAGGGCGTGGCCTCCCTCGGCGCCTACGGCGAGATCTTCCGCCGCAACACCCACGCCTCCGGCGTCATCCCGCAGATCAGCCTGGTCGTCGGCCCGTGCGCGGGCGGGGCCGTCTACTCCCCGGCCATCACCGACTTCACGGTCATGGTCGACCAGACCTCGCACATGTTCATCACCGGCCCGGACGTCATCAAGACCGTCACCGGCGAGGACGTCGGCTTCGAGGAGCTGGGCGGCGCCCGGACCCACAACGCGACCTCCGGCGTCGCCCACCACATGGCGGGTGACGAGAAGGACGCGATCGAGTACATCAAGCAGCTGCTGTCGTACCTGCCGTCCAACAACCTCTCCGAGCCGCCCGCCTTCCCCGAGGAGGCCGACCTGGAGATCACGGACGAGGACCGCGAGCTGGACACGATCGTCCCGGACAGCGCGAACCAGCCGTACGACATGCACGCGGTGATCGAGCACGTCCTGGACGACGCCGAGTTCTTCGAGACGCAGCCGCTGTACGCGCCGAACATCGTCACCGGCTTCGGCCGGGTCGAGGGCCGCCCCGTCGGCATCGTCGCCAACCAGCCGACGCAGCTCGCCGGCTGCCTGGACATCAAGGCCAGCGAGAAGGCGGCCCGCTTCGTACGGACCTGCGACGCCTTCAACGTCCCGGTCCTCACCTTCGTCGACGTCCCCGGCTTCCTGCCCGGCGTCGGCCAGGAGCACGACGGCATCATCCGCCGCGGCGCCAAGCTGATCTACGCCTACGCCGAGGCGACCGTCCCGCTCATCACGATCATCACCCGCAAGGCCTTCGGCGGCGCCTACGACGTCATGGGCTCCAAGCACCTGGGTGCCGATCTCAACCTCGCCTGGCCCACCGCCCAGATCGCCGTCATGGGCGCCCAGGGCGCGGTCAACATCCTGCACCGCCGCACCCTGGCCGAGGCGGAGGCCGCCGGGGAGGACCTGGAGGCGGTCCGGGCCCGGCTGATCCAGGAGTACGAGGACACCCTGCTCAACCCCTACGTCGCGGCCGAGCGCGGCTACGTCGACGCGGTGATCCTGCCGTCCGACACCCGCCGGCACGTCGTACGGGGCCTGCGTCAACTGCGCACGAAGCGGGAATCCCTGCCTCCGAAGAAGCACGGCAACATCCCCCTCTAGCCACCAGGAGCCCACATGACGATCAAGGTCGTACGGGGCAACCCGACCCCGGAGGAGCTGGCCGCCGCCCTGGCGGTGGTCAGGGCGCGCGCCGCGGCGGCAGCGGCGACGCCGCCCGGCGCGCCGACCCCTCGCGACTCCTGGTCCGACCCGTCCCGCATCGCAACCCACCGCCTGCCCCAGCCGGGCCCGACGGCCTGGGGCCGCACCTACTGGCCGGCCTAGAGTTCTCGTCCCGGGGGCGCGGGGAACCGCGCACTGCGGAACAACGCGGGGCGCCGATTTGAGTACCTCTACTCAGGCGCCCCGCCCTGCCAGGCCGCACGCTGGTGGCATGCTGTGGTCCGACCCCGAGAACGAACCGCCCGAAGAACTGCGTGACATGCAGGACATGCTGCGGCGGCTGAGCGTTCTCCTGGCCCTGGCCATGGTGCTGGCGATGCTCGTGATCGGCGTGAGGTGAGCCCGCGGCGGCTCCGCCGATACGCTGAACGCATGACAGATCAGCCGCGCCGCCGACTCGTCCTCGCCTCCCAGTCCCCCGCCCGGCTCGGCCTGCTCCGCCAGGCCGGTCTCGACCCCGAGGTGATCGTGAGCGGCGTCGACGAGGACGCCGTCACCGCCCCCACCCCCGCCGAGCTGGCGCTCGCCCTCGCCGAGGCGAAGGCCTCCGTCGTGGCGGCCCGGCCGGAGGTCAAGGGCGCGATCGTGATCGGCTGCGACTCGGTGCTCGACCTGGACGGCCAGGCCCTCGGCAAGCCCGCGGACGCCGAGGAGGCCACCGCCCGCTGGAAGGCGATGCGCGGCCGGGCCGGCACCCTCCAGACGGGCCACTGCGTCTACGACACGCTGCGGGGCCGCTACGTCTCCGCCACCGCGTCCACGATCGTCCACTTCGGTGAACCCACCGACGAGGAGATCGCCGCCTACGTCGCCTCCGGCGAACCCCTCTACGTCGCCGGTGCGTTCACCCTGGACGGCCGCTCGGCCCCGTTCATCGACGGCATCGACGGCGACCACGGCAACGTCATCGGCATCAGCCTGCCCCTCGTCCGCCGGCTCCTCGGCCAACTGGGCATCGGCATCACGGAGTTGTGGGCGCCGGCGGAGAAGTGACCGGGGGCCCGTCGCCGCCCCGCCCGCCCTCGGGCGCGGCGTCGGCGGGCTCGGCCGGACGGTCGTACGTCATCAGCAGCAGCACGATCAGGGCGAGCACCAGCACCATGAACAGGAACGCGGGCCAGCCGACGAGCCCCCAGGTGAAGGCGCCCAGGATGCCGTGCACGACCGCCGCGCTGATCAGCAGCACGCGCCCGAAGCCGGCCGGGGGCCGGTCCCGCAGCGCCACGAGCAGGGCGACCAGGCCGCACAGCGCGAAGTAGAGGCCGAAGGCGATCCCGCCGATCTTCGACGACACCGCCATCATGTGCGGGTCGAGCCCGGCCAGGGACATGTCCTGCCGGTCGACGACGACCCCCAGGAACCAGTTGAGCCCCGCGATGCCGAACGCCTCGGCGAACAGCACCACCGCCACGACCCACGCCACCGGCCTGCGCATCACCGCGCCCACCCTCTTCCCTCCGAAGACATCGCGAACGCTACTAACCGGTAAACCCGGGGACAAGGGTCCGGTGGCGGGCAAAGAATCATTGGGCCATTCGTAGGGACTCCACAAAGAAACAGAGTGGCCCGCAGCACGTGATGACAGAGACCTTCCCCACAGGGGAGGGCTAGGGTTTCCCGGAGGAGCACTGCGTATCGCGGTGCGACAAGGGATTTTGCGGGTCGAGCGAGCCTCGCATCACGCTCCGTGTGGGCAAGCTCACCACTGGGGACGGGTCGAAGTGCCGTGTCGGCAGTCCCTAAACTCGGCTTGTTTCAAGGAGGGAGCCTCAATCGTGCGCAAGGTGCTCATCGCCAACCGTGGCGAAATCGCTGTCCGCGTGGCCCGGGCCTGCCGGGACGCCGGGATCGCGAGCGTGGCCGTCTACGCCGACCCGGACCGGGACGCTCTGCATGTCCGCGCCGCGGATGAGGCGTTCGCCCTGGGCGGTGACACCCCGGGCACCAGCTACCTCGACATCGAGAAGGTGCTGAAGGCCGCGCGGGAGTCGGGCGCGGACGCGATCCACCCCGGCTACGGCTTCCTCTCCGAGAACGCCGACTTCGCCCAGGCGGTCCTGGACGCGGGCCTGATCTGGATCGGCCCGCCCCCGCAGGCGATCCGCGACCTCGGTGACAAGGTCGCCGCCCGGCACATCGCGCAGCGCGCGGGCGCCCCGCTGGTGGCGGGCACGCCCGACCCGGTCTCGGGTGCGGAGGAGGTCGTCGCCTTCGCCGAGGAGCACGGGCTGCCGATCGCCATCAAGGCCGCCTTCGGCGGCGGCGGCCGGGGTCTGAAGGTCGCGCGCACGCTGGAAGAGGTGCCGGAGCTGTACGACTCGGCGGTCCGTGAGGCCGTCGCCGCGTTCGGCCGGGGCGAGTGCTTCGTCGAGCGCTACCTGGACAAGCCGCGCCACGTGGAGACGCAGTGCCTGGCCGACACCCACGGCAACGTGGTCGTCGTCTCCACCCGTGACTGCTCGCTGCAGCGCCGCCACCAGAAGCTGGTCGAGGAGGCGCCCGCGCCGTTCCTGTCCGAGCAGCAGGTCGCCGAGCTGTACCGCGCGTCGAAGGCCATCCTGAAGGAGGCCGGCTACGTCGGCGCCGGCACGGTCGAGTTCCTCGTCGGCCTCGACGGCACGATCTCCTTCCTGGAGGTCAACACCCGTCTGCAGGTGGAGCACCCGGTCACCGAGGAAGTCGCCGGCATCGACCTGGTGCGCGAGATGTTCCGCATCGCCGACGGCGAGGAGCTGGGCTACGACGACCCGGTGCTGCGCGGCCACTCCTTCGAGTTCCGCATCAACGGCGAGGACCCGGGCCGCAACTTCCTCCCGGCGCCCGGCACGGTCACGACCTTCGACCCGCCCTCGGGCCCGGGCGTCCGCCTGGACGCGGGCGTGGAGTCCGGCTCGGTCATCGGCCCGGCGTGGGACTCGCTGCTGGCCAAGCTGATCGTCACCGGCCGCACGCGCAAGGAGGCCCTGGAGCGGGCCGCGCGTGCGCTGGAGGAGTTCCAGGTCGAGGGCATGGCGACGGCGATCCCGTTCCACCGCGCGGTGGTGAAGGACCCCGCCTTCGCGCCGGAACTCACCGGTTCGTCCGACCCGTTCACGGTCCACACCCGGTGGATCGAGACGGAGTTCGTCAACGAGATCAAGCCGTTCGCCGCGCCGGCCGACGCCGAGGCGGACGAGGAGCCGGGCCGCGAGACGGTCGTCGTCGAGGTCGGCGGCAAGCGGCTGGAGGTCTCCCTGCCGTCCTCGCTGGGCATGTCCCTGGCCCGTACGGGCCTCGCGGCGGGCGCCAAGCCGAAGCGCCGCGCGGCGAAGAAGTCGGGCCCCGTCGCCTCCGGCGACACCCTCGCCTCGCCGATGCAGGGCACGATCGTCAAGGTCGCGGTCGAGGAGGGCCAGGAGGTCAAGGAGGGCGACCTGGTCGTCGTCCTGGAGGCCATGAAGATGGAACAGCCCCTCAACGCCCACAAGTCCGGCACGATCAAGGCCCTGTCGGCGGAGATCGGCGCGTCGGTGACGTCGGGCGCGGTGATCTGCGAGATCAAGGACTGAGGCCAGCGGCCCGCAACGCCTACGGCGCGGCCCCGGGTCGGGGCCGCGCCGGGGGGTGTCCGTCCTCGGAACGGCGCGGTCGACTTGCGCACCGACTGACTGTCCGTTGACGCGCCAACCGCTGCGGGCGGACACCCCCCGACACGTCCCCTCGCGTCGTACGGCGGCTGCCGGTCCGCTTAGCTGCGGGCAATCGTGCCGCTAAGGGCGGCACGGGTGGGCGCAGCGGCACCCCGCGGCGCCGGGTTGCGCAACGCCCCGGCCGGGCGACAACGCCGAGCATCTGGCGACCCGCAGCGGCTCAACACCCCCCGCCGTCAACGCCGCCGCAGATCCGCCACCCGAGCCCGCTCCGCCCCCGGCCCCTGCTCCCCGAGCATCGAGGTGGACCGCAACCCGCCGCCCCCACCCCCCGGCACCTGCCGCCGAGGCCCGGGCAACGGCACATCCCGACGCTGCTGGCGCGCCGGGACGGCATCACCCCCGGGGCCCGAAGACCCCGCGGAACCCCCCTGCCCCCCGGCCACGGCGATCTGCACGCCCTGGTCGGCGAGTGCCTGGAGCTCCGTGGCCGCACGGTCGTCGTGCGCGGGCGGCTCGTCCGTCACGAGGCGCGTGATGAGGTCCGTCGGCACGGTCTGGAACATCGTGTCCGTCCCGAGCTTGGTGTGGTCCGCGAGGACCACCACCTCCGCGGCGGCCTGCACCAACGCCCGGTCGACGGACGCCGACAGCATGTTGGACGTGGACAGCCCCCGCTCGGCGGTCAGCCCGCTCCCGGACAGGAACGCCCGCGACACCCGCAGCCCGTGCAGGGACTGCTCGGCACCGCTGCCGACGAGGGCGTAGTTCGAACCGCGGAGCGTACCGCCGGTCATCACGACCTCGACCCGGTTGGCGTGGGCCAGCGCCTGCGCCACCAGCAGCGAGTTGGTGACGACGGTCAGGCCGGGCACCCGGGCGAGCCGGCGGGCCAGCTCCTGGGTCGTCGTACCCGCCCCGACCACGATCGCCTCTCCCTCTTCCACGAGATTCGCGGCGAGGTCGGCGATGGCGGTCTTCTCGGCGGTCGCGAGATGAGACTTCTGCGGAAAGCCGGACTCCCGCGTGAAACCGCCCGGCAGTACCGCACCGCCGTGCCGGCGGTCGAGGAGTCCTTCTGCCTCCAGTGCGCGCACGTCCCGCCGTACGGTCACTTCGGAGGTCTGGACGACGCGGGCGAGCTCACGGAGCGACACGGCCCCGTTCGCTCGCACCATTTCGAGGATCAATTGGCGACGTTCTGCAGCGAACACGAAACTGACAGTAACGCCAGCGACCGTCTGCTTTCAGCAGTTTGCGCTGAATAGCAGAAGATGTTCGCACCGAGCAGCGGGAAGTGGTATAGGGCCTAGTCCCGCCGCCTATGCCGTACGAATGGTCGAACACTCCCCGTGACCAGCGAGGAGACGGTTTCGGCCTCAGCCCTCGCCGTTCATCTTCCGCGTGTGCAACTGCCGTGCCACCTCCGCGATCGAGCCCGACAGGGAGGGGTAGACGGTGAAGGCGTTCGCGATCTGTTCGACTGTCAGATTGTTGTCGACCGCGATCGAGATGGGGTGGATCAGTTCCGAGGCGCGCGGCGCCACGACGACACCACCGACCACGATGCCCGTGCCCGGACGGCAGAAGATCTTGACGAAGCCGTCGCGGATGCCCTGCATCTTGGCGCGCGGGTTGCGCAGCAGCGGCAGCTTCACCACCCGGGCGTCGATCTTCCCGGCGTCGACGTCGGCCTGTGTGTAGCCGACGGTGGCGATCTCCGGGTCGGTGAAGACGTTCGACGAGACGGTCTTCAGGTTCAGCGGGGCCACGGCGTCGCCCAGGAAGTGGTACATGGCGATACGTCCCTGCATGGCGGCCACGGACGCGAGGGCGAACACCCCGGTCACGTCACCGGCCGCGTACACGCCCGGAGCGGTCGTGCGCGAGACCTTGTCGGTCCAGATGTGACCGGACTCGCGCAGCCGGACACCGGCCTCCTCCAGCCCCATGCCCGCGCTGTTGGGCACGGCGCCGACGGCCATGAGGCAGTGCGAGCCGGTGATGACCCGCCCGTCGGCCAGCGTGACCTCGACCCGGTCGCCGGCCCGCTTGGCGGACTGGGCCCGGGAACGCCCCATGACGTTCATGCCGCGCCGCCGGAAGACGTCCTCCAGTACGGCCGCCGCATCCGGGTCCTCACCGGGCAGCACGCGGTCGCGCGAGGACACCAGCGTCACCTTCGAGCCGAGTGCCTGGTAGGCACCGGCGAACTCGGCACCGGTCACACCGGACCCCACCACGATCAGCTCTTCCGGCAGCTCGTCGAGGTCGTAGACCTGCGTCCAGTTCAGGATCCGCTCGCCGTCCGGCTTGGCGTCCGGCAGCTCACGGGGGTGCCCGCCGGTGGCGATCAGCACCGCGTCCGCCGTGAGGGTCTCCTCGCTCCCGTCGGCGGCGCGCACCACGACCTTGCGCGACCCGTCGAGCGCCTGCATGCCCTCCAGCCGCCCGCGCCCGCGCAGGACACGCGCCCCGGCACGGGTCACGGAGGCGGTGATGTCATGCGACTGGGCCAGCGCGAGCCGCTTGACACGCCGGTTGACCTTGCCCAGGTCGACGCCCACCACCCGGGCGCTCTGCTCCATGGGCGGGGTGTCGTCGGCGACGATGATGCCCAGTTCCTCGTACGAGGAGTCGAAGGTGGTCATCACCTCGGCCGTGGCGATCAGGGTCTTCGACGGCACGCAGTCGGTGAGCACCGACGCCCCGCCCAGACCGTCGCAGTCGACGACGGTCACCTCCGCACCGAGTTGCGCGGCGACCAGCGCCGCTTCGTATCCGCCGGGTCCGCCACCGATGATCACGATCCGAGTCACGTCCTCCATTGTCCCGCACCCCTCGGGGCGGCACCGCCCCGGGGCGGCTCTGTTGCGGGAGTGACGCCGTTCGGCCTGCCGTACCCTCTCCCCATGTCGCTCTACGCCGCGTACGCCGGCAACCTCGACGCGCGGCTGATGTCCCGCCGCGCCCCGCACTCGCCGCTGCGCGCCACCGGCTGGCTGAACGGGTGGCGACTGACCTTCGGCGGCGAGCACATGGGCTGGGAGGGCGCCCTGCCGACGATCGTCGAGGACCCCCTCTCCCAGGTCTTCGTCGCGCTGTACGACATCGCCCCCATGGACGAGGAGTCGCTCGACCGCTGGGAGGGCGTGAGCCTCGACATCTACCGCCGCACGCGGGTACGGGTCCACACCCTGGAGGGTGACGAGCAGGCGTGGGCCTTCACCCTCAACGCCTACGAGGGCGGCCTGCCCTCCGCCCGCCACCTGGGCGAGATCGCCGACGCGGCCGAGTCGGCCGGCGCCCCCCACGACTACGTCATGGAACTCCGCAAGCGCCCCTGCTGACGACCGCCCGGGGCACCGCCTCGGCACCGCCGCTCGGGCACTCCTTCGTCGGAAACGACAAGACAACGATCGCCGCCCCGTGAGCTCTGCCATCTACGCGCGTAGGCATTCACCGGCTACCCTCATCGGCGTGAACGCATCTCTTCTTCCGGACGACATCCAGGGCGACCCCCACGCCGCCGCCGACGCCGCCGCGGCCCGCCTGCGCGAACTCACGGGCGCCGAGACCCACGACGTCGCCCTCGTGATGGGCTCCGGCTGGGCCCCGGCCGTCGACGCCCTGGGTGCCCCCGAGGCCGAGCTCCAGGTCACCGAGCTGCCCGGTTTCCCGCCGCCGGCGGTGGAGGGCCACGGAGGCAAGATCCGCTCGTACCGGATCGGCAACAAGCGCGCCCTGGTCTTCCTGGGCCGGACGCACTACTACGAGGGCCGCGGCGTGGCCGCCGTCGCCCACGGCGTCCGCACGGCCGTCTCGGCCGGCTGCAAGACGGTCGTCCTCACCAACGGCTGCGGCGGCCTGCGCGAGGGCATGCGCCCCGGCCAGCCGGTCCTGATCAGCGACCACATCAACCTCACCGCCACCTCCCCCATCATCGGCGCCAACTTCGTCGACCTCACCGACCTCTACTCCCCGCGCCTGCGGGCCCTGTGCAAGGAGGTCGACCCCACGCTGGAGGAGGGCGTCTACGCCCAGTTCCCCGGCCCGCACTACGAGACTCCGGCCGAGATCCGCATGGCCCGGGTCATCGGCGCGGACCTGGTGGGCATGTCGACGGTCCTGGAGGCGATCGCCGCGCGGGAGGCGGGCGCCGAGGTTCTGGGCATCTCCCTCGTCACGAACCTCGCCGCGGGCATGACGGGCGAACCCCTGAACCACGAAGAGGTTCTCCAGGCCGGGCGTGACTCCGCCACACGGATGGGTTCGCTGCTGGCCCAGGTCCTGGGACGCCTGTAAGCACCCCCGCGCCGGTGCCGGGGCCGGGTGGGTCCGCAACCCGGCGGAGCGGGGTGCCTCCCCTAGCGGCACGCCTGCCCGCAGCCAGGGCAGCTGGGCGGGAGCCACGACGCACCCGCACCCGCGCACGGCGGCGAGGGGACGTGTCGGGGGGTGTCCGCCCGCAGCGGTTGGCGCGTCAACGAACGGTTAGCCGGTACGCAACCCCATCGCGCCGTTCCGAGGACGGACACCCCCCGACACGTCCCCGACCCACCCCCCGGCGAGAAGGCGAAGACGCGCACCCCCACCGAAGCAGCCACAGGCGCCGCATGCACCTCCACCTGCACCACGACAAACGGAGAGGCTGACACCACACCGTGCACGACGAACTCATCGCACAGGCCCAGGCCTGGCTCACCGAGGACCCCGACCCGGACACCCGCACCGAGCTCGCCCGCCTCATCGACGCCGAGGACCACGCCGAACTCGCCGCCCGCTTCTCCGGCACCCTCCAGTTCGGCACCGCCGGCCTCCGCGGCGAACTCGGCGCCGGCCCCATGCGCATGAACCGCTCGGTCGTCATCCGCGCCGCCGCGGGCCTCGCCGCGTACCTCAGGAAGCAGGGCCACGACAACGGCCTCGTCGTCATCGGCTACGACGCCCGCCACAAGTCACGCGACTTCGCCCTCGACACGGCCGCCGTCATGACCGGCGCCGGCCTGCGCGCGGCGGTCCTCCCCCGCCCCCTCCCCACCCCCGTCCTCGCCTTCGCGATAAGGCACCTCGGCGCGGTCGCCGGCGTGGAGGTCACCGCCAGCCACAACCCGCCCCGTGACAACGGCTACAAGGTGTACCTCGGCGACGGCTCCCAGATCGTCCCCCCGGCGGACGCCGACATCGCCGCGGAGATCGCCGCCGTCCCGTCCCTCACCACCGTCCGCCGCCCCACCGAAGGCTGGGACACCCTCGACGACAGCGTCCTCGACGCGTACCTCGCCCGCACCGACGCCGTCCTGGCCAAGGACACCCCGCGCACGGCCCGCACGGTGTACACGGCGATGCACGGCGTCGGCAAGGACGTCCTCCTCGCCGCCTTCGCCCGCGCCGGCTTCCCGGAACCGGCCCTCGTCACGGAGCAGGCCGACCCCGACCCGGAGTTCCCGACCGTCGCGTTCCCCAACCCGGAGGAACCCGGCGCGATGGACCTGGCGTTCGCCAAGGCCCGCGAGACCGCCCCGGACCTGATCATCGCCAACGACCCGGACGCGGACCGCTGCGCCGTCGCCGTACAGGACGGCGCGGACTGGCGCATGCTCCGCGGCGACGAGGTCGGCGCGCTCCTCGCCGCCCACCTGGTCCGCCGCGGCGCGACGGGCACGTTCGCCGAGTCGATCGTCTCCTCCTCCCTCCTCGGGCGCATCGCCGAGAAGGCGGGCCTGCGCCACGTCGAGACGCTCACCGGCTTCAAGTGGATCGCCCGCGCGGAGGGCCTGCGCTACGGCTACGAGGAGGCCCTCGGCTACTGCGTGGACCCCGACGGCGTCCGCGACAAGGACGGCATCACGGCGGCGCTCCTGGTCACGGAACTGGCGTCGCAGCTGAAGGAGGAGGGCCGCACCCTCCTCGACCTCCTCGACGACCTGGCGGTGGAGCACGGCCTGCACGCGACGGACCAGCTGTCGGTCCGCGTGCAGGACCTCTCCCTCATCGCGGCGGCGATGACCCGCCTGCGCGAGCAGCCCCCGACCGAACTGGCCGGACTGCCCATCACCCGCACCGACGACCTCACCCAGGGCACGGCCGACCTCCCGCCCACGGACGGCCTGCGCTACACGCTCGACGGCGCCCGGGTCATCGTCCGCCCGAGCGGCACGGAGCCGAAGCTGAAGTGCTACCTGGAAGTGGTGATCCCGGTCGCGTCACACACCGACCTCCCCGAGGCCCGCGCGCAGGCGACGGCCCTCCTGGAGTCGATCAAGCGCGACCTGTCGACGGCAGCGGGAATCTGACCCAAGGGGCGCCCGGCCAACCACCGAGCGCCCCACCACCAGACGCCCCTGAACGCCCGACCGCCCACCGGCACGAACCCCACCCAGCCGCGTCACCAACGTCCCCGGACAGCACAACTAGGTCCTGTCGCCCCGCCCGCTCCACGGCCTTTACGGCCGCCCGGTCCCCCGGACCGCCCGGTCCCCGGCCCGTCAGGACCGTCAGCCCACCGCCACCAGGATCAGTACCAGCACCGCCCCGGCGAGAGCCGGGCCCATGATCTCGTAGGCCCACCGCACGGTCACCTCACCCTGCGCGGACTCCGCCTGGCGCCGGTCCTCGTGCAGGGCGCGCAGATCGTCCATGATCCGGTCGGTCTCGGCCCGCACGGGCCCGTCGGACACGGGGCTCGCGCCCGAGCCACCTCCGAGCCCCGCACGCATGCCGAGCGCGCTGCCGCGCTCCTCGCCCCGCCCCATCGCCCGCCGCGCCTGCGCGGACGCCCGCATCTCACGCCGCGCCGCCTTCTTCCGGGCCCGCAGCGAAACCGGCACGGCCCACAGCTGGTACTTCGTGCCGGACTCGGTGAGGACCTCGTTCGAGTAGGCGGACCGCAGGGACGCGACCTGTCCCCACGGCACCACGATCACCCGGAACGGGTTGCGGATCCGCAGCCGGTCATCCCCGGCGTACACGGCGGGCCGCAGCGTGAAGGCGACCACCAGCGGTACGACGAGCAGCAGCACGGCGAGCGCCAGCCACGGCGTGCGGCCCTCCCCGGCGACCACCGCGTCGACGCCGATCCACCCGGCGATGCCGAGCAGCATCGCGCCACCGGCGATGGCCGGAGCCGACCGGTACACCCGGTCCTTGGACTCGGGCTCCGAAGGCTGCGGCGCTGGCGACTGGGGTTCGGGGCTCGTCATGTCTCGATTCTGCCGGACCGGTTCCGCGCCCTGTCATCCGCGTCCTGTCATCCGCACCGTGCCATCCGCGCCCTGCCATCAGCCCGAGGACAGTCGGAGGGCTGTACAGCCGCTACGCGCGTAGATATGCTCGTCTGGTGACCATGCCCAGTTCTGCACTCACCGCAGCTCACCCCCTCAAGGACGTCACCGCGTCCGACAGCGCGCTGCGCCGCTTCCTCCACGGGCTTCCGGGCGTCGACGCGGTCGGGCTCGAGGGGCGTGCGGCCTCCCTCGGCACCCGTTCGATCAAGACGACCGCGAAGGCGTACGCCATCGACCTCGCCATCTCGATGGTCGACCTGACGACGCTGGAAGGCGCGGACACCCCGGGCAAGGTCCGGGCGCTCGGCGCGAAGGCGGTCAAGCCCGACCCGACCGACCGTACGACGCCCAGCACGGCCGCGGTCTGCGTCTACCCCGACATGGTGGCCGTGGCCAAGGAGGCCGTCGCCGGCTCCGGCGTGAAGGTCGCCTCGGTGGCCACGGCGTTCCCGGCCGGCCGTGCCTCGCTCAACGTCAAGCTGACCGACGTGCGCGAGGCCGTCGCCGCGGGCGCCGACGAGATCGACATGGTCATCGACCGCGGGGCGTTCCTCGCGGGCCGATACTTGAAGGTGTACGACGAGATCACCGCCGTGAAGGAGGCCTGCGGCACGTCCGCGCGCCTGAAGGTCATCTTCGAGACGGGCGAGCTCTCGACGTACGACAACATCCGCCGCGCGAGCTGGCTCGGCATGCTGGCGGGGGCGGACTTCATCAAGACGTCCACCGGAAAGGTCGCGGTCAACGCGACCCCGGCGAACACGCTGCTGATGCTGGAGGCGGTGCGTGACTTCAAGGCGCAGACCGGCATCCAGGTGGGCGTGAAGCCGGCCGGCGGCATCCGCACCTCCAAGGACGCCGTCAAGTTCCTCGTGCTGGTCAACGAGACGGCGGGCGAGGACTGGCTGGACAACCACTGGTTCCGCTTCGGCGCCTCCTCGCTGCTGAACGACCTGCTGATGCAGCGCCAGAGGCTGGCCACCGGCCGCTACTCCGGTCCCGACTACGTGACGGTGGACTGATCACCATGGCACCCGTATTCGCATACGCCCCGGCCCCCGAGTCCCGCGCGATCGTCGACATCGCGCCCTCGTACGGCCTGTTCATCGACGGCGAGTTCGTCGAGGCGGCGGACGGCAAGGTCTTCAAGACCGTCTCCCCGTCCACCGAGGAGGTCCTGTCGGAGATCGCGCAGGCCGGTTCCGAGGACGTCGACCGCGCGGTGAAGGCCGCGCGCAGGGCGTTCGAGAAGTGGTCGGCGCTGCCGGGCCCGGAGCGCGCCAAGTACCTGTTCCGCATCGCGCGGATCATCCAGGAGCGCTCCCGCGAGCTGGCCGTCCTCGAAACCCTCGACAACGGCAAGCCGATCAAGGAGACGCGCGACGCGGACCTCCCCCTGGTCGCCGCGCACTTCTTCTACTACGCGGGCTGGGCCGACAAGCTCGACCACGCCGGTTTCGGCGCGAACCCCCGGCCCCTCGGTGTCGCCGGCCAGGTCATCCCCTGGAACTTCCCCCTGCTGATGCTGGCGTGGAAGATCGCCCCGGCCCTGGCGACGGGCAACACGGTCGTCCTGAAGCCCGCCGAGACGACTCCCCTCTCCGCCCTGTTCTTCGCGGACATCTGCCGCCAGGCGGGCCTGCCCAAGGGCGTCGTCAACATCCTCCCGGGCTACGGCGACACGGGCGCGGCGCTGGTGGCCCACCCGGACGTGAACAAGGTGGCCTTCACCGGCTCCACGGCCGTCGGCAAGGAGATCGCCCGCACGGTCGCCGGCACCCGCAAGAAGCTCACCCTCGAACTGGGCGGCAAGGGCGCCAACATCGTCTTCGACGACGCCCCGATCGACCAGGCCGTCGAGGGCATCGTCAACGGCATCTTCTTCAACCAGGGCCAGGTCTGCTGCGCGGGCAGCCGTCTGCTGGTCCAGGAGTCGATCCAGGACGAGCTGCTGGACTCCCTGAAGCGCAGGCTCTCCACGCTCCGCCTCGGCGACCCGCTGGACAAGAACACGGACATCGGCGCGATCAACTCCGAGGAGCAGCTCACGCGCATCACCTCGCTCGTCGAGCAGGGCGAGGCGGAGGGCGCCGAGCGCTGGTCCCCGGCCTGCGATCTGCCGGAGAGCGGCTACTGGTTCGCGCCGACGCTGTTCACGAACGTCACCCAGGCGCACCGGATCGCCCGGGACGAGATCTTCGGCCCGGTGCTGTCGGTGCTGACGTTCCGCACGCCGGACGAGGCGGTCGCCAAGGCCAACAACACGCCGTACGGCCTGTCCGCCGGCATCTGGACGGAGAAGGGCTCGCGCATCCTGGCGGTCGCGAACAAGCTCCGCGCGGGCGTCGTCTGGTCCAACACGTTCAACAAGTTCGACCCGACCTCGCCGTTCGGCGGCTACAAGGAGTCGGGCTTCGGCCGCGAGGGCGGTCGCCACGGCCTGGAGGCGTACCTCGATGTCTGACACGCGACTCAGTGTCCTCAAGACCTACAAGCTGTACGTGGGCGGCAAGTTCCCGCGTTCCGAGAGCGGCCGGGTGTACGAGGTGACCGACGCAAAGGGCAACTGGCTGGCCAACGCGCCCCTCTCCTCCCGCAAGGACGCCCGGGACGCGGTCGTCGCGGCCCGCAAGGCGTTCGGCGGCTGGTCCGGGGCGACGGCGTACAACCGGGGCCAGGTGCTCTACCGCGTGGCCGAGATGCTGGAGGGCCGCCGGGACCAGTTCGTGCGCGAGGTGGCCGACGCGGAGAGCCTGTCGAAGTCCAAGGCGGCGGCGGTCGTGGACGCGACGATCGACCGCTGGGTCTGGTACGCGGGCTGGACCGACAAGATCGCCCAGGTGGTCGGCGGCGGCAACCCGGTCGCGGGCCCGTTCTTCAACCTGTCCTCCCCCGAGCCGACGGGCGTGGTCGCCGTCCTGGCGCCCCAGGAGTCGTCCTTCCTGGGCCTGGTGTCGGTGCTCGCCCCGGTGATCGCCACGGGCAACACGGCGGTCGTGGTGGCCAGCGAGAAGGCCCCGCTGCCCGCGCTGTCCCTGGCCGAGGTGCTGGCCACCTCGGACGTCCCCGGCGGCGTGGTCAACGTCCTGTCGGGCCGCACGGCGGAGATCGCCGCTCCGCTCGCCGCGCACCAGGACGTCAACGCGATCGACCTCGCGGGCGCCGACGAGGCGCTGGCGAAGGAGCTGGAGATCGCCGCGGCCGACAACCTCAAGCGCGTGCTCCGTCCACAGCCTGTGGATTACGCGGAGACCCCGGGCATCGACCGCATGACGGCGTTCCTGGAGACCAAGACGGTCTGGCACCCCACGGGTTCGCTGGGCGCGTCGGGTTCGTCGTACTAGGCGCCCCACAGCCGAAGCCCCGGCTCTCCTCCGTCCGGGAGGGCCGGGGCTTCTTTCGCGTGCGTGCCTACTGCTGCGACAGCAGCCCGGCCGCCTGCCCCACCACCGGGATGCTCGCGATCGACTGGGCCTGCGCCACCGGCCCCGTCAGTGCCTGGGACGTCATCGGCTTGAAGTCGGCGAGCTTGGTGCCGACGCCGTTGTCGAGCGGGTCGACTCCCGTGCCGGCGAGGGGGTTGGGCTTGAGGCCGGCCACGGGGCCGGTGACGTAGCCGAGGGTGCCGGTGGTGGCCTGGAGGCCGGACTGGGGGTCGATCCTGCCGAGGGAGGTGGGCCGGGTGTTGACCACGCCCAGGACCGACTCGGCGTCCGCCGCGGCCGTCGCCGTACCCGACCCCAGCGCCGCTCCCGCGGTCGCGAGGACGGCCAGGGCGCGCCGGGCGGCCGGCTTCTTGGGTGAGTCGTGTCGGGCCATCGCTGCCACCTTCTGATGCACTCGGTAACCGTAACGACACAAAGGGTAGTTGAGGTGTGACGCGCGCATCAAAGGCGACCCGCGGGGTCGTACGGCCCCCGATGGATGCCTCACACTGGTGTCCCGTGAGTTCCCCTCTGCCCATACCGACGCGAGTCGTGCTGCTCTGCGGCCCTTCAGGCTCCGGCAAGTCCCTCCTCGCGGCCCGCTCCGGCCTCCCGGTGCTCCGGCTCGACGACTTCTACAAGGAGGGCGACGACCCGACGCTGCCCCTGGTGGCGGGGAGTGCCGACATCGACTGGGACCATCCGGACTCGTGGGACGCGGAGGCGGCCGTCGCCGCGATCACCGACCTGTGCCGCACGGGCCGGGCGCGCGTCCCCCTCTACGACATCGCCCTCAGCGCCCGTACCGGCGAGGAGACGATCGAGATCGGGCGGACCCCGCTGTTCGTCGCGGAGGGCGTCTTCGCCGCCGACATCGTCCGGCGCTGCCAGGAACTGGGTGTGCTCGCCGACGCGCTGTGCCTGAGCCGTGGCCCGGTGAAGACCTTCCGCCGCCGTTTCCTGCGGGATCTGCGGGAGGGCCGCAAGTCGGTGCCGTTCCTGCTGCGCCGCGGCTGGCGCCTGATGCGGCAGGAACGCTCGATCGTCGCCCGCCAGACCGCGCTGGGCGCGCACGCCTGCGACCGCGACGAGGCGATGGGCCGGCTGGCGGCGGCCGCCGCGGGCCGCTGCGCGAGCCTGCGCACGGCGGCCTGAGCGGACGGTACGCACACGAAAGCGGGACTGGACGGACCCCCCGGCCCTCCAGTCCCGCTCTGGTGCTCCCCCGTGTCCCCCACTTCCCGCGGCGACGCCCCCCAGCGTCCCCGCAGGTCCCCCGTGGGCCCCCGTGTGGTGCTTCCCCCCCCGTACCTTCAGGCGACGAGCTCGCCGAAGGCGTCCTCCTCGTCACGGCCGAAGCTGAGGACCTCGTCCTCGCGCAGCCGGCGGAGCGACCGCCAGATGCTGGACTTCACCGTGCCGACACTGATGTCGAGGATCTCCGCGATCTCCGGGTCCGTGCGGCCCTCGTAGTAGCGCAGGACCAGCATGGTGCGCTGGAGCTCGGGCAGCCGGGCCAGCGCCTGCCACAGGACCGCGCGCAGTTCGGTGCCGCGCATCGCGTCCGTGTCGCCGGGCGTCTCCGGCAGTTCCTCGGTCGGGTACTCGTTGAGCTTGCGGCGCCGCCAGGCGCTGATGTGCAGGTTGGTCATGGTGCGGCGGAGGTATCCGCCGACCGCGGCCTTGTCACTGATCCGGTCCCACGCCCGGTAGGTCGAGAACAGCGCGCTCTGCAGCAGGTCCTCGGCCTCGAAGCGGTCGCCGGTGAGGTGGTAGGCGGTGGCGTACAGGGAGGCGCGGCGCTCCTGGACGTAGGCGGTGAACTCCGCCTCCGTCAGCGAACGACGCTCCCCCGAGTCCTCCCTGTACGCGGTTCCCCCGTGAACCGCCCCCGTCCCCTTGCTCTCCCCCGTGTGCGCGTCAACCACCGTCATGAACGCGGTGTGCTGACGCCCGGTGCCGCGAGCGCACCCCCGCCCGCTCACGGCACCGGACTTCTCGGAACCCCGGTGCACGTCGTGCAGACGCGTGATCACTGCGCTGGTGGTGGTGCCGTGCAGCGTGTTCATCTCGCGCCCCCCGTCGTGGACTTACCGGTGTGCGGCCCGCCGGTCGGGCGGGCTTCCTTGCCTGTGCCGAAAAGCTTGCCGCGGCACTTTCATCGCCGTGTCCGCCGACTGTCACAGACCTGTCACAGGGGTCGGCCACAGGCCTGCCACACGTCGCGCACAGGCGTCGGCGGTAGGCGCGGGCCCCATCTCGGCCCACAGGTCGAACCCCGCGCCCTCCATGGGCCAGAATGAGCCCGTGCCTTCCCTGTTGCTGATCGAGGACGACGACGCCATCCGGACGGCCCTGGAGCTCTCTCTGACGCGCCAGGGTCACCGCGTGGCGACCGCTGCCAGTGGTGAGGACGGTCTGAAGCTGCTGCGCGAGCAGCGGCCGGATCTGATCGTGCTGGACGTGATGCTGCCCGGCATCGACGGGTTCGAGGTGTGCCGGCGCATCCGGCGCACCGACCAGTTGCCGATCATCCTGCTGACCGCGCGCAGCGACGACATCGACGTCGTCGTCGGACTGGAGTCCGGCGCCGACGACTACGTCGTCAAACCGGTGCAGGGGCGGGTGCTGGACGCCCGGATCCGGGCCGTGCTGCGGCGCGGCGAGCGGGAGTCCAACGACGCGGCGACGTTCGGCAGCCTCGTCATCGACCGCTCGGCGATGACCGTGACGAAGAACGGCGAGGACCTCCAGCTCACGCCGACCGAGCTGCGGCTGCTGCTGGAGCTGAGCCGCCGGCCGGGGCAGGCGCTGTCCCGGCAGCAGCTGCTGCGGCTGGTGTGGGAGCACGACTACCTGGGCGACTCGCGGCTGGTGGACGCCTGTGTCCAGCGGCTGCGCGCCAAGGTCGAGGACGTGCCGTCGTCCCCGACGCTGATCCGTACCGTGCGGGGTGTCGGCTACCGGCTGGATCCGCCTCAGTGACACAGCGGCACCAAGGGGGGGACCGCGGCTGGACCGCGGCGCGCAAGGGAGTTTCGTCGCGGCTGCGCTTCACGAGCCTGCGGCTGAGGTTGGTCCTCGTCTTCGGCCTGGTGGCCCTGACGGCGGCCGTGTCCGCGTCCGGCATCGCGTACTGGCTCAACCGGGAGGCCGTGCTCACCCGCACCCAGGACGCCGTGCTGCGCGACTTCGAGCAGGAGATGCAGAACCGGGCGAGCGCGCTGCCCGAGCATCCGACGCAGGACGAGCTGCAGCACACCGCGGGCCAGATGGCGGGCAGCGACCAGCGCTTCAGCGTGCTGCTGGTCGCCACCAACGCCGACGGCAGGACCGTCTACGGCAGCTCCGGCGGGCTGAGCGGCTTCTCGCTGCGGGACGTGCCGGTCTCGCTGCGCACGGCGGTGAACAAGAAGCAGAAGATCGACGGGGCCAACAAGCACCCGTACCACCTGTACTGGCAGCGGGTCGTCGACGACGACACCCCGTACCTGGTGGCCGGCACGCGCGTGATCGGCGGCGGCCCGACCGGGTACATGCTCAAGTCGCTGGAGCCGGAGGCGAAGGACCTCAACTCGCTGGCCTGGTCGCTGGGGATCGCCACAGGTCTCGCGCTGATCGGCTCGGCGCTGCTCGCGCAGGCCGCCGCGACGACCGTGCTGAAGCCGGTGCAGCGCCTCGGCGCGGCCGCGCGGCGGCTCGGCGAGGGCAAGCTGGACACCCGGCTCAGGGTGTCCGGGACGGACGAACTGGCCGATCTGTCGCGGACGTTCAACAACGCGGCCGAGGCGCTGGAGAAACGGGTCGCCGACATGGCCGCGCGGGACGAGGCGTCCCGGCGGTTCGTGGCGGACATGAGCCATGAGCTGCGCACGCCGCTGACCGCCATCACCGCCGTCACGGAGGTGCTGGAGGAGGAGCTGGAGGCGGAGACCGGCAGCATGGACCCGATGATCGAGCCGGCCGTCCGGCTGGTGGTCAGCGAGACGCGGCGGCTGAACGACCTGGTCGAGAACCTGATGGAGGTCACCCGCTTCGACGCGGGCACCGCCCGGCTCGTCCTGGACGACGTCGACATCGCCGACCAGATCACCGCCTGCATCGACGCCCGCGCCTGGCTGGACGCGGTCGAGCTGGACGCCGAGCGCGGCATCCACGCCCGCATCGATCCGCGCCGCCTGGACGTCATCCTGGCCAACCTCATCGGCAACGCGCTCAAGCACGGAGGCTCCCCGGTGCGGGTGTCCGTACGGGAGGCGGACGACTCGATCGTCATCGAGGTGCAGGACCACGGGCCCGGCATCCCCGAGGACGTCCTGCCGCACGTCTTCGACCGCTTCTACAAGGCCAGCGCCTCCCGGCCGCGCTCCGAGGGCAGCGGCCTGGGCCTGTCCATCGCCCTGGAGAACGCCCACATCCACGGCGGCGAGATCACCGCGGCCAACTCGCCCGACTCCGGCGCGGTGTTCACGCTGCGGCTCCCGAGGGACGCGTCGGCGACGGCGGACCCGCCCGCCGAGGACGGGCAGGAGCCGGACCAGGACGCCGGCCGGCCCCAGGGCGAGGACTCGAAGGGGGACGCCTGATGCCCGTACGACGACGTCCGCGGGCCGCGGCCGACACACCCTTCGCGCCGGACACGCCTGTCGCGACAGACACGCCTGTCGCGCCAGACACGCGAGTCACGCCGGACACACCCGTCGCGGCGGGCACAGCGGTCGCGGCCGGCTCACCCGTCGGCCGGGACGGCCGGGCACCCCGCGCGCGGGCCGTGTCCCGTCTGGTCGCCCTTCCCGTGCTCGCCGTGCTGCTCGCCGGCTGCGGGATCCGGGCCACTGAGGTGCCGACGAACTTCGGGCCCGCGCCCTCGCGGGTGCGGTGCTCGCTGGCCGAGCCGGACGTGTCGACGCAGGCCGCGCGGGGGCTGCCGGTGCAGGTGTTCCTGCTGTGCGGGTCGTCGCTGGTGACCGTCGACCGGACCGTGCGGGTCCCGGACGGCGCGGCCGACTCCGAGCGGCGCATGCTGGTGGCGCAGGGCCTGCTGGACCAGCTCGCGCAGTCGCCGTCGCCCGCCGAGAAGGAGGCCGGCTACAGCACGGACGTACGCGGCGGCATCACCGTGGGCCGGCCCCGGCCCGGCGACCCGGAGGACACGCTGCGGCTGAGCATGGCGCCGGACGCCCTCACGTCGTACGCGCTCGCCCAGATCGTCTGCACCTTCTCCGACTCGGCCGCCGCCCAGGGCGACGGCTCCGTGGTCCTGGGCGGCCCCGGGGCCGAGTCCCCGCGCCGCTACCAGTGCACCGACGAGGTGCGGGCCCGCCCGGGCGGCACGGAACCGCCGTCGAAGGACGTGGCCGGGGAGTGAGCCGGGCGGGCTGTGGCGCATGCCTCACCGCCGGATCGGGGGGCATCCCGGAACCGATCCTGCCGGAGGCCGCGTCTAGGGGGGCGTGCAGCGTCAAGGCTCCATCGGCGGCAGCGCCGCGTTCCGCATCCGTGTGACAGGAGGTGTCCTCCTCGTCGCACACCTCGCGTTCGTCGCCTGGTTCACGCTGCGGCCGCTGGACGTTCCCTGGGTGATGCCCCCCAACCTGCGGCCGTTCGCCGGGGTCAGAGCCGATCTCGCCCTGGGCTGGCCGGAGGCGGCCCGCCACATCGGCGAGAAGCTGGCCCTGCTCGCCCCGCTGGGCGTGCTGCTGCCGATGGCCAGCGGCAGGCTGTTCGTCTCACCGCTGGCGTCCCTGCTGCGCACCGTCGCGGCCGGCGCCCTGCTGTCGCTGGGCATCGAACTGCTGCAGACCGGTGTCCCCGGCCAGGTCGTCGACGTCGACTCGCTGTTCCTGAACACCGCGGGCGTGGCCCTCGCACACCTCGCGCTGGTTCCCGCCGGCCGCTCCTGGCTGCGCCGCCGCACCACCGCGCGCCCGCCCCGCACACCCCTGGTCCCGGAGGAGCCGGCTCAGGGTCGGACCCCGACGATTCCCAGGGTCGGGATCGCCCCGTGGAGCGACGCTTTGCCCCCTTCGTCTCCGTAGCGTGGAGTGCAGATGGGGTACTCGGACGAGAGGCCTCACGCACCGACGTTGAAGGAGTCGCACATGTCCCGCCTCGCCCGCCCCACTCACGGCCGCATGATCGGCGGAGTGTGCGCCGCGCTGGCCCAGCGCTTCGGCACCTCCGCGACGACGATGCGGGTGATCTTCCTGGTCTCCTGCCTGCTGCCCGGACCGCAGTTCCTGCTGTACATCGCGCTGTGGATCCTGTTCCCCTCCGAGGACAAGGTGCGCAACAAGGCGCAGACGGCCTGGTAACGCCCGTACGCGAGCACGCCGATGGGGCGCACCCTGTGCCCAGGGATGCGCCCCATCGGCGTGTGTGTCCGCCTCGGCGGGAGGGTCAGCCGACCGGAACGCCGTTCACCGGCAGGCCGTGCGTGGGCAGGCCCTGCACCGGCAGCCCGCCGAGCAGCTTGGCGGCCGGGCCGGTCGGGCCCTCGGCGAGCAGCTGCTCGGCGACCGGCTGGGCGGCGGCGAGACCGGCGCTGGTCGCCGTCTGCCCCTGGCCCAGCGCCTCGCCCGAGCCCGGCAGCGTCTGGGAGAGCTGCTCCGCCGGGAGCGCCGCGGTGACGGTCTCCAGCGTCCGGGCGGTGTCCGGCAGGGCCGGGGCGGCGGCGTTGGCGGCGCCCGCACCGGCGGCGGCGAAGGCGGCACCGAGAGCGGCGACACCGAGGGACTTGGCAGCAGACTGCTTCATGAAATGCGTCCTCGTAATGGGATGACGGGGTGTGTGAGCGGTCCAGCGACCGTAGTCACGCGGCGCCGTCCGCCGCAAACATCGAAATGCGGACGGATTGTGAACGCCGCCCGCATTCCCTGTGCTCAGATACCCCTCGGATCAGCCCTCCGAATTCGCAGAACCGCTGGTAGAGGCCGTCTGCCGGAACAGCCATTCGGATTTCAGCTCGGCATAACCGGGCTTGATCACGTCATTGATCATGGCGAGTCGTTCATCGAAAGGAATGAACGCTGATTTCATCGCATTGACGGAGAACCACTGCATGTCGTCGAGCGTGTAACCGAACGCCTCGACAAGGTGCTCGAATTCCCGGCTCATACTGGTGTGGGACATCAGGCGGTTGTCCGTGTTGACCGTGGCGCGAAAATGCAGCCGGCGCAGCAGCCCGATGGGGTGCTCGGCGTAGGAGGAGGCGGCGCCGGTCTGGAGGTTGGAGCTCGGGCACAGCTCCAGCGGGATGCGCTTGTCCCGGACGTAGGAGGCGAGCCGTCCGAGTTCGACCCGGCCGTCCTCGTGGACCTGGATGTCGTCGATGATCCGCACGCCGTGTCCGAGCCGGTCGGCGCCGCACCACTGGAGGGCCTGCCAGATGGACGGCAGCCCGAACGCCTCGCCGGCGTGGATGGTGAAGTGGTTGTTCTCGCGCTTGAGGTACTCGAAGGCGTCCAGGTGCCGGGTGGGCGGGTAGCCGGCCTCGGCACCCGCGATGTCGAAGCCGACGACGCCCAGGTCCCGGTGGCGGTTGGCGAGTTCGGCGATCTCCAGGGCCCGGGCGGCGTGCCGCATGGCGGTGAGCAGGGCGCCCACGCGGATGCGCCGGCCGCTCTCCCGGGCGCGCCGCTCCCCTTCCCGGAAGCCCTCGTTGACGGCCTCGACGACCTCTTCGAGGCTCAGGCCGCCCTCCAGGTGCTGCTCGGGGGCGTAGCGCACCTCGGCGTAGACGACACCGTCCGCGGCGAGGTCCTCGGCGCACTCGGCGGCGACCCGGACCAGGGCGTCACGGGTCTGCATGACGCCGACGGTGTGCGAGAACGTCTCCAGGTACCGCTCCAGGGAACCGGAGTCGGCGGCCTCGCGGAACCAGACGCCGAGCTTCTCCGGGTCGGTGTCGGGGAGCTGGGAGTAGCCGCTGTCGCGGGCGAGTTCGACGATGGTGGCGGGGCGCAGTCCGCCGTCGAGATGATCGTGCAGCAGGACCTTGGGCGCCCGGTGGATCTGGTCCGGTGTCGGGGTGTTCGCGATGGTCTGGCTCGTCATTTCCGCACTCTAACTCCTACGCGCGTAGATCGCGCGTGCTCGGAAGGTTGACGTTTCCGTCGATACGTAACGGTGACCCCGAGGACGGGTGGAGTACACCCACGCTTCTGACACTGTTCTGTCATGGCACACCAAGCGACGCCGGTTCGCAGGGCCCGGCTGGGCAGGTCACTCGGTCCGGAGCCGACGGCGGTGAGCGGCGTGGTGCTGCTGCTGCCCGGCGGCGTCGAGGTCTCCGGCCGCAGACCGTCGCCCATGCTCGCGACCGCCTCCGTACGGGCCCTGGGACGCCGCCTGGCCCGGGCCGGCCGGGACGAGGGACTCGCCGTGCACGTGGTGCACTACCGCTGCCGCGGCTGGAACGGCAGCGAGGCGAATCTCGCGCGGGACGCGGCATGGGCGGCCGACGAGGTCGTACGGCGTTACGGAGACGTCCCCGTCTGCCTCTCCGGGCTCGGCATGGGCGGTCGCGCGGCGCTGCGCGCGGCCGGGCACGAGGCGGTCAACTCCGTGCTGGCGCTCGCCCCTTGGCTGCCGGAGGAGGACGTGGCGGCGCCGCCCGAGCCGGTGAAGCAGCTGGCCGGGCGGCAGGTGCTGATCGTGCACGGCACGAACGACGAACGGACGGATCCCGAGTTGTCGTTCCGGCTGGCGGCGCGGGCGAAGAAGGCGAACCGGGATGTGTGCCGGTTCGAAGTGCACGCCGACGGGCACGGGTTGAGTCAGTACCGGGACGAAGTGCTGGCGCTGGCCGAGGACTTCGTGATGGGGGCGGTGTTCGGGCGGGCCGTGTCGCGGCCGGTGCGGGACGCGCTGGCCGCGCCGCCGCCGTTGGGGTTGCGGATGCCGTTGGCTGCGGGGTTCTGTCCTTCGAGGCGGTAGCGCCATGGGGGGCCTGTTCGCCGGCCTGTGCGGGTTCGTTGTGGCTTGTCGCGCAGTTCCCCGCGCCCCTTCAGGCTGGCAGCAAACTGCCTCTTCTTGAGAGCAGGAACCTTTTGAACGCCGCCACCGGGGGTGTGTCCGGTCTGCCTTCCAGCCAGGCCACGCCGATTTCGCGGGCCGCTCGGGGGGACGTGACCGTCAGTTCCACCACCCCGGGGCGCGGGACTGCCGGTGGGGGCAGGAGGGCTACTCCGAGGCCCGCCGCCACCAGGCCGCGCAGGGTCTCCGCCTCCTCGCCCTCGAAGGCGATGCGGGGCTTGAAGCCGGCCTCCTTGCAGAGGTCGTCGGTGATGCGGCGGAGGCCGTAGCCGGGTTCCAGGGTGACGAAGGTTTCGTCGGCCGCCTCGGCGAGGCGGATGCGGCGGCGGCCGGCGAGGGAGTGGTCGGCGGGCACGACCAGGCGGAGTTTCTGCTCGTCCAGGCGGCGGGCGACCAGGTCGGGGGCGTCCGGGACCGGGGAGGTCAGGCAGAGGTCGAGTTCGCCCGCGCGGAGGCGTTCGAGCATGGCCTCGCCGTAGTTCTGGACGAGGCTGAAGCGCACGCGCGGGTGGTCGGCGCGGAAGGCCTGGAGGAGGCCGGGGACCGTCTCGGCGCCCATGGTGTGCAGGAAGCCGAAGGCCACCTTGCCGGTGGTGGGGTCGGCGTCGGCGCGCACCTCCTCGGCGGCGCGCTCGATCTCGGCCAGGGCGCGTTCGACGGAGGTGAGGAAGGTGCGGCCGGCCGGGGTGAGGGAGACCGTGCGGCCGTGGCGGGCGAAGAGGTCGACCCCCAGGTCCTGCTCCAGGCGGGCCATGGACCGGGAGAGGGTCGACTGGGGGACGTTCATCTCCTGCGCGGCGCGGGTGACGTGCTCGGTGCGGGCGACGCCGGCGAAGTACGCGAGGCGGGGCGCAAGCAACATCGTCATGTCTTCTGTGTCACTGCTTGGTGACAGGCGACGCCGTGAACTCTGCTGATGCTGCATGGGAACGATTATGACCGTTCCATGCATTGGACGGATCAGTGGCGGCGTACGTACTTTCGAGACATGTCTCCCGCCAGTACCGGGGCGTCCACCACCGTGGGCGCCGATGCCTCTGTCCCTGCCGTCGACTCACGTATGTCCCCGGGCGGGCCCGGCTACCGCCGGATGAGCCTCGCCCTGTTCCTCGCGGGTGTCGCGACCTTCGCGCTGCTGTACTCCACGCAGGCGCTGCTCCCGCTGATCTCCGGCGAGTTCGGGGTGGCGGCGAGCGACGCGAGCTGGACGGTGGCCGCCGCGACGGGCGGGCTTGCGCTGTTCGTCCTGCCGATGAGCGCCCTGTCGGAGCGCTTCGGCCGGCGGACGGTCATGACGGCCTCGCTGGCGGTGGCGGTGACCGTCGGACTGCTGGTGCCCTTCGCCCCCTCGCTGGGTGTCCTGGTCGTGCTGCGGGCGCTCCAGGGCGCGGCCCTGGCCGGACTGCCGGCGTCGGCGACCGCGTATCTCGCCGAGGAGGTCAGCCCCAAGGCGCTGGTCACCGCGATCGGGCTGTTCGTCGCGGGCAACAGCGTCGGCGGGATGAGCGGCCGGGTCATCACCGGCTGGGTCGCGCAGGAGTGGGGCTGGCGGGTCGCCGTCGGAGTGATCGGCGCGATCGCCGTCGCCTGCGCGGTGGCCTTCCGGGTGCTGCTTCCGGCGCCGCGGAACTTCAGGGCGGGCTCCCTGCGGCCGCGTGTGCTGGCCCGGACGGTCCGCGCCCACCTGTCCAACCCGCTGCTGTGCCGGCTGTACGCGATCGGCGCGCTGTTCATGACGGTGTTCGGCGGCGTGTACACGGTCATCGGCTACCGGTTGACCGAGGCCCCGTTCTCGCTGCCGCAGGGCATCATCGGCTCGATCTTCCTCGTGTACCTCGTCGGTACGGTGTCGGCGTCGACGGCCGGCCGCCTGGTGGGCCGGCTGGGCCGCCGGGGCGCGCTGTACGCGGCCGGCGGTACGACCGCCGCGGGCCTGCTGCTGTCCCTCGCGGGCTCCCTCCCGCTGGTCCTGCTGGGGCTGGTCCTCATCACCGGCGGCTTCTTCGCGGGCCACGCGGTGGCGTCCTCGGCGGTCAGCAAGACGGCCTCCCACGGCCGCGCCCAGGCCTCGGCGCTGTACCAGTCCGCGTACTACGTCGGCTCCAGCGCCGGCAGCACGGTCGGCGCCCTCGCCTTCCACGCGGGCGGCTGGCCGGGGACCGTCGGGGTCGGGCTGCTCGCCGTGCTCGGCGTCGTGACGATCACCGTGTTCGGGACGCGGGCGGCGCGGCTGCAGCGCAGGCTCGCCACGGCCGCCTGAGCCTCGACGCCGGACTGTTCCCCCTGGTCGGGGCCGGTTGTCAGTGGGTGCGGATAACGTCCGCCTCCGCTGACCACCGGATCCGACCAGGGGGATTTTTCATGGAGTTCCGCATCGACCGTGCGGCGTTCGCCGAGGCCGTGGGCCGGGCGGTACGGGCGCTGCCCGCCCGGACGCCGGTTCCGGTGCTGGGCGGGCTGCTGCTGGAGGCGGACGCGGGGCGGCTGGCCGTGACGGGGTTCGACTTCGAGGCGGCGGTACGGGTGGAGGCCGACGCGGAGGTCGCCGCGCCCGGGCGGGTGCTCGTGCCGGGACGGCGGCTGCTGGAGGTCTGCCGGGTGCTGCCCGAGGGGCCGGTGAGCTGTGCGCGGGAGGTGTCGCGGTTCACGGTGGAGGCGGACGGAACGCGCTTCGGGCTGTCGACGCTGCCGCTCGCCGAGTACCCGGCCCTGCCCGCGGCGCCCGCGCCGTGCGGCACGGTGGACGCCGGCGCGTTCGCGACCGCCGTCGCGCAGGTCGCGGTCGCGGCCGGGCGCGACGAGACGCTGCCGCTGCTGACGGGCGTCCAACTGCGCCTGGATGGCGGGGAGATGACACTGGCGGCCTCGGACCGCTACCGGTACGCCGTGCGGCGGCTGGAGTGGCGGCCGGGGGCGGCGGCCGACGGGGTGGTGGACGCGCTGCTGCCCGCGCGGCGGCTGCTGGACGTCGCACGGTCGCTCGGCCGCGGCGGGGACCTGCTGATCGGATGGGACCCGGCCGGCGGGGGCGGGCTGATCGGCTTCGAGGGCGGGCGGACGCGGACGGCGCTGCGGCTCCTGGACGGGCGGCTGCCGGCGTACCGGTCGCTGTTCGACATGGCGGGGGCCGCGGTCGCCGAGGTGGCGCGCGAGGGGCTCGCGGAGGCCGTGCGGCGGGTCGCGGTGGTGGCGGAGGCGAACAGTCCGGTACGGCTGGACTTCTCGGCCGACGGCGTCATGCTGCGCGCCGGCTACGGCGACGACGTGGCGGCCCAGCGCCTGCCGGCCACGCTGACCGGCGCCGACGAGATGCCCGTGGCCTTCAACCCGGCCTACCTGCTGGACGCGCTGACGTCCTTCGAGAGCCCGCGGGTCCGGCTGGAGCTGCTGGGGGCGGGGCAGCGGGCGCTGCTGCACGCCGTCGACGAGCAGGGGGCGGCCGCCGGGGCGCACCGGCATCTGCTGATGTCGGTGAAGCAGCTGGTGTGAAGAGCCGCTCCTGCCTGCGCTTTCGTGCGCTCGGGGGGCCGTTGTCAGTGGGCTGCGGTAGCTTCCGAAGTGCTGGGGCGCGAAGGCGCGTGAACAGAACTTCCACAGGGGTGGGTGGGATGGCGAACGGCACGGCGACACCGACGGATCTGGACACCAGGCTGGAGGCACACCGGACCGAGCTGACGGGGTACTGCTACCGGATGCTCGGCTCCTCCTTCGAGGCCGAGGACGCGGTGCAGGACACGATGGTCCGCGCCTGGCGCAGCTACGACAAGTTCGAGGGCCGCTCCAGCCTGCGCTCCTGGCTCTACCGCATCGCGACCAACGTGTGCCTGGACATGCTGACCGCGGGCAACAAGCGCGCCCGGCCCATGGACCTCACCGATTCCACCCCGCTCGCCCAGGCGGCCCTCTCCCCCCGACCGGACAACACCTGGCTGGAGCCCATGCCGGACGCCCGTGTGCTGCCCACGACCGAGGACCCGGCGGAGGCGGCGGTCGCCAAGGAGTCCGTCCGGCTCGCCTTCATGGCCGCGCTCCAGCAGCTGCCGGCCAAGCAGCGGGCCGTGCTGATCCTGCGCGAGGTCCTGGCCTGGAAGGCGAGCGAGGTCGCCGAGCTGCTGGACACGTCCGTGGCGTCGGTCAACAGCGCCCTCCAGCGGGCCCGGGCCACCCTCGCCGAGCGGCAGGAGCCGGGCGCCGACGCGGCCGTCTCCGACCCGCTGGACGAGGACCAGCAGAAGCTGCTGGACCGCTATGTCGCGGCCTTCGAGGGCTACGACATGACGGCGCTGACGGCCCTGCTGCACGAGGACGCGGTCATGACGATGCCGCCGTTCGACCTGTGGCTGACCGGCGTGCGGGACATCACCGGCTTCATGACCACCCTCGGCGCGCCCTGCGCGGGCTCCCGGCTGGTGCCGGTGCAGGTCAACGGCCTGCCCGGGTTCGCGCAGTACAAGCCGGACCCGGAGAAGGGCGGCTTCACGCCGTGGGCGGTCCAGGTGCTGGAGATCTCAGACGGCCGGATCACCGGGTTCCACTGCTTCCTCGACACCCAGCGCTGGTTCCCGCTCTTCGATCTGCCCCTCCACCTCGAAGCGGAGGCCGACCAGGTCGAGGAGCGCGCGTAGGGCCGGGTCGGGGTCGCGCAGCCTGATCCGGCCGCCGGCCCTGCGGGCGGCCAGCTGCAGTCGCGCCAGCAGGTCCACGGTGGCGAGGCCCGGCGGCCCCACGCCTCCGACATCGCACACCACGACCCGGGCGCCACTGCCGTGCAGCAGGGCCCGCACGTCGTCGCTCAGCCCTCTCACCTCGTCCCGGGTGACGGAGCCGGGCAGTACGAGCACGGGCGGTGTCATGGCGTCCACGATCGGTAGACCGGGCGGGCGGTGGTAACTCATCGCGGCTGTCCGTCCTCTCGGCGCCGAGGATCACATTGACCCGGGTACGGCCTTCCCCGGAGGGTTGGCTGTATGCCCCACGCATCCGCTCCTCCCCCGCTGTCCGCTGCCCTCTTCGCCGGGGAGGAGCCGGTGTGCAGGGGGTGCTGAGCGGGTTCGCGGTCATCGCCGTCGTCATCGGGGTCGGCTATCTGATCGGCCGCCGGGGGTATCTGGGGGACGGCGGGCGCGAGGTCCTGACGAAGCTGGCGTTCCACGTGGCGTCCCCGGCCCTGCTCTTCACGACGCTGGCGCGGGCCGACCTGTCGGTGATCTTCTCCGACCGGCTGCTGGTGACGGCGATGAGCACGGCGGTGGCGGCGGGGGTCTTCGTGGCGGTCGGTGCCGTACGCGGGTGGGGCGTGGGCCGGACTACGATCGGCGCGCTGTGCTCCAGCTACGTCAACTCCGGGAACCTCGGCATCCCGATCGCCGTGTACGTGCTCGGTGACGCGTCGCTGGTGGCGCCGGTGCTGCTGTTCCAGCTGGTCGGTGTCACGCCGGTGGCGCTCACGATCCTGGACCTGGCGCGGGGCGGTGAGAAGCGGCCCGTTTGGCAACGCCTGCTCACCCCGCTGCGCAACCCGATAGCCCTGGGCTCCCTGGCCGGTGTGGCGGCCTCCGCGTCGGGCGTCGAGCTGCCCGGCCCGCTGATGGACCCCCTGACCCTCATCGGCAACATGTCGGTCCCGGCCGTGCTCCTCGCCTTCGGCATCTCGCTGCGGGGCAGCACGCTGCCGCTGCGCGGGGCGGAACGGGCTCCCGTCCTGCTCGCCGTCGCCCTCAAGTCCTTCCTCCAGCCCCTGGCCGCCTGGGCCCTGGCCGCGGGCGCCTTCGGCCTCCACGGAGCGCCCCTGCTCGACGTGGTGGTGACGTCCGCCCTGCCGGCCGCGCAGAACCTGTTCACGTACGCGAGCAGCTACCGGGTGGGCGAGGTCCTGGCGAGGGAGGCGATCTTGTTGTCGACGGTGGTGGCGGTGCCGGTGTTGGTGGTGGTGGCGGCGGTGCTGGGGTGACGGTCGGTCAGTCGACCGGGAACTCACCGGTGTCGATCGTCACGTCGAACGGGTCCGGCAGCTTGATGGGGTCACCGAACTTCACCGCACTCAGGACACGGTAGACATCGCCCTTCGGCTCCCCGTAGAGCGTCGCGGTGGGGCCTCCGGGGGCCCAGCGGTCGACGAGCAGGTAGAGCGGGATACCGGCGGTGGCGTAGGCAGCGGGCTTGCTGACGCGGTCGTGGCGGGCGTTGGACTTGGAGGTCACCTCGACGACCAGTTCGGCGAGAGCCGCCGGAATGTGGGAGTCCGCCTCTGCACATTCCTGCACGGGCGCCACGAGCAGGTCCGGGATGAGCATGCCCAGACGCGACGGTACGGCGATGGCCTGAGTCTGGAAGATCCCCAAGTCCTCGGGGATCACGGAGTAGAGGCGGCGCTGAATGCGTTCCGCGATCACGTTGTGGCGGGACGCGGGAGCAGGTGACACGGTGATGATCCCCTCGATGATCTCCACCTTGCTGCCCTCAGGCCATTCCATGTCCTCCCAGAACCGGACGAGGTCGTCCCAGTTCTGGTCGGGGTCCTGGCTCACGGTGAGTGCGCTCATGGCGGTCTCCTATCGGTGCGTCACCGATCCCAGCATGCCGAACGGGACCGGCGGGGGTCCACCGGTCCCGTTCACCCGGAAGGGGAAAGCGCAGCTCAGGCGATACGTTCCAGCACCACCGGCGTCGCCGTGAAGGCCGTGCCCGGGGCTGAGACGTCGTAGGAGCCGTCCAGCGCCTGGAGTGCGTAGTCGAAGCGTTCCGGCGTGTCCGTGTGCAGGGTCAGCAGGGGCTGGCCCTCGGTGATCCGGTCGCCGGGCTTGGCGTGCAGTTCGACGCCCGCGCCCGCCTGGACCGGGTCCTCCTTGCGGGCCCGGCCCGCGCCCAGGCGCCAGGCCGCGACGCCGATGTCGTAGGCGTCGAGGCGGGTCAGGACGCCGGAGGCCGGGGCCTTGATCACGTGCTGTTCGCGGGCCACCGGCAGCTCCGCGTCCGGGGCGCCGCCCTGGGCCGCGATCATGCGGCGCCAGACGTCCATCGCCGAGCCGTCGGCCAGGGCCTTCGCCGGGTCGGCGTCCTTGATGCCCGCCGCCTCGAGCATCTCGCGGGCCAGCGCGATCGTCAGCTCGACCACGTCGGCCGGGCCGCCGCCCGCCAGGACCTCCACCGACTCGCGGACCTCCAGGGCGTTGCCCGCCGTCAGGCCGAGCGGGGTGGACATGTCCGTCAGGAGCGCGACCGTCTTCACGCCGTGGTCCGTGCCCAGGCCGACCATCGTGGAGGCCAGTTCCCGGGCGTCCTCGATCGTCTTCATGAAGGCGCCCGTGCCCACCTTCACGTCCAGGACCAGCGAGCCCGTGCCCTCGGCGATCTTCTTCGACATGATCGAGGAGGCGATCAGCGGGATCGCCTCGACCGTGCCCGTGACGTCGCGGAGCGCGTAGAGCTTCTTGTCGGCGGGGGCCAGGCCGTCGCCCGCCGCGCAGATCACCGCGCCGGTGGTGTCCAGGACGTGCAGCATCTCCTCGTTGGAGAGCAGGGCCCGCCAGCCGGGGATCGACTCCAGCTTGTCCAGCGTGCCGCCGGTGTGGCCGAGGCCGCGGCCCGAGAGCTGCGGGACGGCCGCGCCGCAGGCGGCCACCAGGGGCGCCAGCGGCAGGGTGATCTTGTCGCCGACGCCGCCCGTGGAGTGCTTGTCCGCCGTCGGGCGGGACAGGGACGAGAAGTCCATGCGCTCGCCGGAGGCGATCATCGCGGCGGTCCAGCGGGCGATCTCACGGCGGTTCATGCCGTTGAGGAGGATGGCCATCGCGAGGGCCGACATCTGCTCGTCGGCCACCTCCCCGCGGGTGTACGCGTCGATGACCCAGTCGATCTGCTCGTCGCCGAGTTCGCCGCGGTCCCGCTTGGTGCGGATGACGGAGATGGCGTCCATGGCCATTGCTTGGGCTTCCTTCCGAAGGATCCAGAAGCCGTACGGCCCCTCCGATCCGGTCGCTGAGCGACTCGGAGGGGCCGTACGGGGGTTACGTGCTGAGGTGGCCCGGCCCGAAGGCCTGGGGCAGCATCTCCGACAGCGGCAGGATGCCCGCCGGGGTCTCCAGCAGGAGGTCCGGGCCGCCGAACTCGTACAGCAGCTGGCGGCAGCGGCCGCACGGCACGAGCGTGTCGCCGTTGCGGTCGACGCAGGTGAAGTGCGTCAGGCGGCCACCGCCGGTGTTGTGCAGCTCCGACACCAGGCCGCACTCGGCGCACAGGCCGAGCCCGTACGAGGCGTTCTCGACGTTGCAGCCGGAGATGATCCGGCCGTCGTCCACCTGGGCCGCCACGCCGACCGGGTACCGGGAGTAGGGGGCGTACGCCCGGGACATGGCGTCCCGGGCCACCGCACGCAGCTTCTCCCAGTCGACGGACCGGTCGGCAGCCCGGTCGGCGGCCCCGCCGGCGTCGGTCACTTGCCCTGTCCCTTCCGGTACGGCAGCCCGTCCGCCTTCGGCATCCGCAGCCGCTGGGCGGACAGCGCGAGGACCACCAGGGTGATGACGTACGGCGTGGCGGAGACGACCTGGTTCGGGACCTCGTCGGTGGTCGCGTACCAGGCGAACACCAGGGCACCACAGACCAGGGTGATCACGGCCGGGACGTACTTCTTGCGGACCACCAGCCAGATCGCGCCGATGACCAGCAGCAGCGCGCCGAGCAGCAGCAGGGCGTGGACGTTGGCGGAGCCGCCGCGCAGGTTGAGGCTGTCGGTGTAGCCGAACAGGCCCGCGCCGAGGGCGAGGCCGCCCGGCATCCAGTTGCCGAAGATCATGGCCGCGAGGCCGATGAAGCCGCGGCCGCTGACCTGGCCCTCCAGGTAGAAGGGGTTGGCCACGATGGACAGGAAGACACCGCCGAGACCGGCCAGACCGCCGGAGATGACGACGGCGATGTACTTGTACTTGTAGACGTTGACGCCGAGGGACTCGGCGGCCACCGGGTTCTCTCCGCAGGAGCGCAGCCGCAGGCCGAACGCCGTGCGCCACAGGATCCACCAGGTGGCGGGGATCAGCGCGACGGCGACCAGGGTCAGCCAGGAGACGTTGGTGACCAGGCCGCCGAGCAGGCCCGCGATGTCGGAGATCAGGAACCAGCCCTTGTCGTTGAGGTCCCGGAGCGCGTCGGAGAGTCCCGGCACGGTGAAGTTGCCGAGGGACTCGACCGCCGGGGACTGCTTGGCGGAGCCGCCCGCGTGGCCCTCGAAGGCCAGCGGCGCGAGGTAGCGGGTGGCACCGAGGGCGAGGATGTTGATCGCCACACCGGAGACGATGTGGTTGACGTTGAAGGTGACGGTGACCAAGGCATGCAGCAGGCCGCCGAGGCAGCCGCCGATGATGCCCACCAGGACACCGGTCCACGGGCCCCACTGGAAGCCGGCCCAGGCGCCGAACCAGGTGCCGAGGATCATCATGCCCTCGAGGCCGATGTTGACCACGCCCGCGCGCTCGGCCCACAGGCCGCCGAGGCCGGCGAGGCCGATCGGCACGGCGAGCTGGAGCGCGGTGGACATCTGGCTGACGTTGGTGATGCCGTCGGCGCCGGTGATGATGCGGACGATCGAGGTGAGCGCCAGTCCGCCGGCGATGATCAGCAGCAGGACGGGCAGCGTCAGGCGGCGGCCGGTCGGCGCCGCGGGCTGCAGCGTGGGCTGGTTGAGGTCGGTCGCGGTGGTCATCGGCCAGCCACCTCCTTCGTGGTGTTGTTGGTGCCGAGGACGTGACCGGCGGCCAGTTCGGCGCCGACCCGGCGCTGCTGGCGGCGCAGGCCCCACTCGCGGACGGCCTCGTAGGAGACGACGACCGAGAGCACGATCAGGCCCTGCATGATGACGGCGATCTCCTTGTCGTAGCCGTGGAAGTCCAACTCGGGCGAGGCCTTGTCGAGCCAGGCCCACAGCAGGGCGGCGAAGGCGATGCCGACGGGGCTGTTGCGGCCGAGCAGGGCGATGCCGATGCCGAGGAAGCCGATGCCGGTGGGGAAGTTCAGGCTGTAGGTGTGGGTGTCGCCGAGCAGGATCGGCAGACCGGCGAGGCCCGCGATGCCGCCGGAGAGCAGCATGGCGGTGAGCACCATGCGCCTCGGGTCGACGCCGCTGGCCGCGGCGGCGGTCTCGGAGGCGCCGGAGGCGCGCAGGTCGAAGCCGAAGCGGGTGCGGTTGAGGACGACCCAGTAGCCGATGCCGAGCAGGACGGCGAGCAGCACCAGGCCGTAGATCTCGCCGGCCGCGCCCATGTCGATGCCGGGGATCCAGCCGGACTCGTGCATCTCGCCGGTGGTGTTGTTGTTGCCGACCTTGACGCCGAAGACGTTCGGCAGCCACAGGTAGGCGATCACGGAGGTGGCGATCGCGTTGAGCATGATCGTCGCGACGACCTCGCTGACGCCGCGGGTGACCTTGAGGACACCGGCGATGCCGGACCAGAAGGCGCCGGTGAGGACGGCGGTCAGGAGCAGCAGCGGGACCTGGATCACGGCCGGCAGGTTCATGTGGGCGCCGACGATGGCGGCCATCATGGCGGCGAGCTGGTACTGGCCGTCGACGCCGATGTTGAACAGGTTCATCCGGAAGCCGATGGCCACCGCGAGCGCCGCGATGTAGTACATCGAGGCCTGGTTGATGATCAGGACCTGGATGTCGGAGAACGACGCCTGCTCGAACATGAGGGCGAACGGCTCGACCGGGTTCTTGCCGGAGGCGACCAGCACGATCGCGCTCAGCACGAAGGCCACGGCGAGCGCGATGACCGGTCCGGCCACCGCGAGGAGCACGCGCTCCTTGTCGAACTTCTTCATCAGCGGGCCTCGTCTTCCGGAGACTCGGGGGACTCGGGCGCCTCGGGGGCCTTTGCCGGGGTCTCGGGGGTCTCTGCGGCGGTCTCTTCGTGCTCGAGGTGCCCGGTCACGGCACCGGTCATGGCCGAGCCGAGTTCCTCGGGGGTGATGGTGGCCGGGTCGGCGTCCGCGACCAGCTTGCCGTTGTAGATCACGCGGAGCGTGTCGGACAGGCCGATCAGCTCGTCCAGGTCGGCGGAGATCAGCAGCACGGCCAGGCCCTCGCGGCGGGCCTCGCGGATGTGGTCCCAGATGGCGGCCTGGGCGCCGACGTCCACGCCCCGGGTGGGGTGGGCGGCGATGAGGAACCGCGGCTTGTGGCTCATCTCGCGGCCGACGATCAGCTTCTGCTGGTTGCCGCCGGACAGGGAGGCGGCGGTGACGTCGATGCCGGGGGTGCGCACGTCGTAGGCCTCGACGATGCGGCGGGTGTCCTCCTGGGCCGCCTTCGGGTCCAGCCAGACGCCCTTGGCCAGGGGCTTCTCGGTGACGTGGCCGAGGATACGGTTCTCCCAGAGGGGGGCCTCCAGGAGCAGGCCGTGGCGGTGCCGGTCCTCGGGGATGTAGCCGATGCCCTGTTCGCGGCGCTTGCGGGTGGCCCAGCCGGTGATCTCCTCGTCGCCGAGCCGGATGGTGCCGGAGTCGGCGGCCTTGAGGCCGATGAGCGCGTCGACGAGTTCGGTCTGGCCGTTGCCCTCGACGCCGGCGATGCCGAGGACCTCGCCCGCGTGGATGGTGAAGCTGATGTCGTCCAGGAGGGCCTTGCCGCCGGGGGCGGTCAGGCGCAGCTTGTCGACGCTGATGACCGGGCGGTCGGTGACCGTGGACTCGGCCGTCTCGGGCGTGGGCAGTTCGCTGCCGACCATCATCTCGGCGAGCTGGCGCGGGGTGGTCTCGGCGGGGACGGCGGTGCCGACGGTGGTGCCGCGGCGGATCACGGTGATCTCGTCGGCGACGGAGAGCACTTCGCCGAGCTTGTGCGAGATGAAGATGACCGACAGGCCCTCGGAGCGCAGTTCGCGCAGGTTGGCGAAGAGGGCGTCGACCTCCTGCGGCACGAGCACGGCGGTCGGCTCGTCCAGGATGAGGATGCGGGCGCCGCGGTAGAGGACCTTGAGGATCTCCACGCGCTGGCGGGCGGCGACGCCGAGTTCCTCGACGAGGAGGTCCGGCTTGACGCCGAGGCCGTAGCGCTCGGAGAGTTCCTTGATCTTGCGGCGGGCCTTGGCGCCGATGCCGTGGAGCTTCTCGCTGCCGAGGACGACGTTCTCGAGGACCGTGAGGTTGTCGGCGAGCATGAAGTGCTGGTGGACCATGCCGATGCCGCGGACGATGGCGTCGGCCGGCGACGAGAAGCTGACCTGTTCGCCGTCGACGGCGATGGTGCCCTCGTCCGGCTTCTGCATGCCGTAGAGGATCTTCATCAGCGTGGACTTGCCGGCGCCGTTCTCACCGACGAGGGCGTGGACGGTGCCCTTGCGGACGCTGAGGTGGATGTCGTGGTTGGCCACGACGCCCGGGAAACGCTTGGTGATCCCGGCGAGTTCGACAGCGGTCACCGATTCGTTGACCGCCGCTCCGGCCGGAGGGCTGCTGGACGCGTTGATGGCGCACTCTCCTGGGGACGGGGGTCGTCTACGCGCGTAGCGCCCCTACGGCATACAAAGGGGCCGACGCACCGCGACAACGGGGTACGAGGAGCAGCCTCCCCGTACCCCGTTGAGCGGACGTAACCCCGGGGTTACTGCCTGCTCGACTTACGACTCGTCAGCTGCTCTTGACCTTGATCTCGCCGCTGATGATCTTCTCCTTGGCCGTCTTGATGGCTTCCTGGAGCTTGGCGTCGTCCGCGAACTTCGGGTTGGAGTTCGACAGGCTCACCTCGCCGGTCTTCAGATCGCCACGAACGATACCGGTCTCGGGCTTGCCGTCCTCGACCGACTTCGCCAGGTTGTACACCGCCTTGGCGACGTCCTTCATCGCCGAGGTCAGGATGGAGTCCTTGTACTTGGCGAGGGCTTCCTGCCGGTACTGGTCGGAGTCGACACCGATGGCCCACACCTTGTTGGCGGCGGCGGCCTCGATCACGCCCTGGCCGGACAGGCCGGCGGCCGCGTAGACCACGTCGGCCTTCTTCTCGATCTGGCCCTCGGCGGCCGTCTTGCCCTTGTCGGGGCTGGAGAAGCCGCCCTCCTCGGCCGTCTGGGTGAGGTACTGGGAGAGGACCTTGACCTTCGGGTTGGTGTCCTTGACGCCCTGTTCGAAGCCCGCCTGGAACTTGTGGATGAGCGGGATGTCCACGCCGCCGACGAAGCCGACGACGTTCGACTTGGTGCTCTTGGCGGCGGCGACACCGGCCAGGTAGGAGGCCTGCTCCTCGCTGAAGACCAGGTCGGCGACGTTCTTGGCGTTGATGGTGGCGTCGTCGACGATGCCGAAGGTGGTGTCCGGGAACTTCTCGGAGGCACCCTTGATGGCCGCGGCGTACGCGTAGCCGACGCCGATGACCGGGTTGTAGCCCTGCTTCGCGAGCGAGACCAGGCGCTGCTCCTTGTCGGCGTCCGTCTCGCCCTCGGTGGGCTCCAGGTCGGCCGTCTGGTACCCGAACTCCTTCTTCGCCTGCTCCAGGCCCGCGTAGGCCGCGTCGTTGAAGGACTGGTCGCCCTTGCCGCCGACGTCGTACGCGATGGCGAGACCCTTGTCGCCCTTCGAGTCCGACGACCCGGCGGAGGTCGAGGTGCCGCCGCAGGCGGAGAGCGCGAGGGCCAGGGAGGCGGTCGCTGCGCCTGCGACCGTGATCCGGGAAATCCGGCGCATGTGTGGGTGCTCCTGTCGTACAAGCGCCGGACGGTACAGCTCGGGACTGCCTCACAGCTACGGCGCTGGGTTCCGCCGCAGATTAACGCGCGTAGACCTGCCTGAAAACCCCTTCTGTCCACCTTGTTATGCGCCCGTGGCCAAGCCATCACCCGGACTTGGCCGGGGCGTTGCCGACCGCAAACGCGGGGTGGCGCTGGGTGATCCGGGCGGGCGGGTCCGGGAACGGCGGAGCGGGGGGGGGCCCCCCCGGGGCCCCCCCCCCCCCCCAAAAAAAAAAAAAAAACAACACAAAAACAAAAAAAAAAAAATTAAAAGAGCAAATA